>JACKLQ010000001.1:0-600000 GCA_024235835.1 Thiobacillus sp.
CAGGCGCCACATGAGCAGGATGGTGCGCCAGACACCGTGGCGCTCCCAGCGTCGGCCGGAGGTGGTCGCCCGTTCACGCAGGCAGGCCGGCGGGCCGAGGCGCTTGAGGCGTTTCGACAGTTCGATGTCCTCCATCAGCGGCTGGTCCGGGTAGCCGCCCACGGCCTCGAAGGCGGCGCGGGTGACGAAGAGGGCCTGGTCGCCGGTGGCGATGCCGGTGAGGCGGGAACGCAGGTTCATCAGGGTCGCCACCACGGCCAGCAGGGCGGGCCGGCCCGTGATGGTGACGTCGAAACGGCCCCAGGTGTGGTCGGCCAGGGCCCCGGCGATGCGCTCCGCCGCGCCCTCGGGCAGGTGGGTGTCGGCGTGCAGGAAGAGCAGCGTATCGCCGGTCGCCACCACCGCCCCTGCGTTCATCTGCCGGGCCCGGCCCCGGGGCGCGGCGATCACCCGGTCCGCCAGGGGCGTGGCCAGGGAAGGTGTGCCGTCGGCGCTGCCGCCGTCGGCCACGATCACCTCGTGGCCCGCCCGGCGCAAGGCTTGCAGGGGCGCCAGGGCGGCGGCGATGCCCTGGGCTTCGTTCAGGGTGGGCAGGATGATGGACAGGCGCATGGCGGGGTGAGCGATGGGGCAAGGCGGATGATGGCGAAAAATACGGGCGGAAAGATGGATTTTTCCCGCCGGCGTCCAACAATGCAGGTATGGACATCCTCGCCCACGGTCTCTGGGCCGGCCTTGGTATTCGCTGGCTGGCCCGACGTCACCCGGTGACCCGCCCCCAGGCGGTGGCCGCGGTGAGCCTGTCGGTGCTGCCGGACGTGGTCCACCTGGCGCCGGTGCTGGCCTGGGCGGCTTTCGGCGACGGCTCCGCCCAGGCCCTGCTGGACTACGCCATCGCCCAGCCGGGCGGAGAGCCGGCCATGCCCTTCTGGGTGGGAGAGGCGGCCCACCATCTGCACTGCATCCTGCACAGCGCCCTCATCGCCGGCGCCGCCACCCTGCTGCTGTGGCCCTGGCGCCGGCGCGTCGGCCTGGTCCTGGCGGGCTGGTGGCTGCACATCGTCATCGACGTGTTTACCCACTCCACCGAGTTCTACCCGGCGCCGGTGCTGTACCCCATCACCCGGGAAGGTTTCGACGGCCTGGCCTGGAACACGCCCTGGTTCCTGGCGCTCAACTATCTCGCACTGGCCCTGGTGGCCTGGCGGCTGCGGCGCGGGGGTGGCGGGTCGTCGTAGTCAGCGTGGCGGTGTGCGGCCACGCATCCTCGCCAGCCGCACCGCCAGCAGCGCCGCCGGCAGCAGGTGCCAGAACACGTCGAAGATGTCGATGGGTCGGGTGAGGGTGCCCGCGGCCAGCATGCGGGCCTTTTCCACCAGGTGGGGCTCGGGCGCGAAGGGGGCGCCCAGCATGAGCAGCGCCACGGCGATCAGCAGGGGCAGAGGGATGTCGTCGATGAATCGCATGGTCGCTCCTAGAGTTATCCCCGCCGCCAGGCGTGGAAGCGTTCCAGCCAGGCCAGCAAACCCCGGGGGGCGTGGGCGCGTTTCCATTCCCCGGCGGCGTACTTGGCCGCTTCGCTCCAGGTGGGATAGGGGTGGACGGTGCCCATAATCTTGTTGAGACCCAGGCCGTGCTTCATGGCCAGGGTGAATTCCGCCAGCAGCTCGCCGGCGTGCTCGCCGACGATGGTGACGCCCAGGATGCGGTCCCGGCCGGGGGGGGTGATGACCTGGACGAAGCCGTGGGCGGCGCCGTCGGTGATGGCCCGGTCCAGGTCGGCCAGGTCGTAGCGGGTGATTTCATGGGCAATGCCCCGGGCCTTCGCCTCGGTTGCGTTGAGGCCCACCCGCGCCACCTCGGGGCGGGTGAAGGTGACCCGGGGCATGACCCGGTAATCCACCTTGAAACGCCCGATGGGGCCGAGCATTCCGGAGAACAGGGCGTTGACCGCCGCGTACCAGGCCTGATGGGCGGCGGCGTGGGTGAACTGGTAAGGGCCGGCGGCGTCGCCGCAGGCGTAGACGCTGGGGTGGCGGGTTTGCAGGGTTTCGTTCACCTCGATGGTGCCGGAGCGGGTGAGGGGAATACCCAGTTCCTCCAGGCCGAAGCCTTCCACCCGGGCCTTGCGGCCGGTGGCGCAGAGCAGGACGTCGAAGGGGATCGCCTCCTCGCCCTCCTTGCCACCCACCACCAGGTGCTGCTTCCCGTCCACCACCTCGCAGCGCAGGGGATCGGCCCCCTTGAGCAGGCGCACGCCGTCGCCGGCCAGGCCCTGTTCCACCCGGGCGACGACCTCGGCGTCTTCCCTGCCCAGCAGGGCGGAACGGGCCACCAGGGTGACCCGGCTGCCCAGCCCCGCGAAGGCCTGGGCCAGCTCGCAGCCGATGGGGCCGCCGCCCAGCACCGCCAGGCGCTCGGGCAGGACGTCCAGGGACCAGACCGTGTCCGAGGTGACGTGGCGCACGTTTTCGATGCCGGGAATAGCCGGAATCACTGGCGCGGCGCCGGTGGCCAGGACGATGGCGCGGGCGGAGAGGGCGCGTTTTTCCCCATTGCTGTCGATCTCCACCGTCCAGGGGGAGGTCAGCCGGGCGTGGCCCTGGATCACCTCTACGCCCAGGGCGGTGTAGCGTTCCACCGAATCGTGGGGCTCCACCTGGCTGATCACCCCCCGCACCCGCGTCATGACAGCGGCGAAATCCACCCGTGGCGGCTCTGTATGAATGCCAAATTCCCCCGCCCGGCGCAGGTCCGCCAGCATGCGGGCGGCGCGGATCAGGGCCTTGGAGGGCACGCAGCCGGTGTTGAGGCAGTCGCCGCCCATGCGCTGGCCTTCGATCAGGGTCACCTTCGCCTTCACGGCGGCGGCGATGTAGGCCGTCACCAGGCCGCCAGCCCCAGCGCCGATGACGATCAGGTTGCGGTCGAAGCGGCGGGGTTTCCGGAAGGTATTCACGCGCCGCACTCCCCGCCTTCCAGCGCTCCGCCGCAACTGCTGCCCTGGCCGGCGGTGCAGCCGTAGCAGTGTTCCGCGACACGGATGGCGGTGCCGGCCGGGTCGGTATGCAGCAGGTCGGCCAGGGTGGCGGGGCCGGCGGTTGCCAAGCCCTCAATGCCCAGCCCCAGCATCTGGTTGAAGTCGCAGTCATACAGGTGGCCCCGCCAGTCCACGCTGACCAGTTCCCGGCACATCACGCCGGCCAGGTTGGCGGGGGTGTGACTGGTCTTGAGCAGGGCCATGTAGTCGGCGAATGTGCCTTTCGAGAGGAGTGTGCTGCCGAAGCGCAGGATGGGCATGTTGGCGAGGGTGAGCAGGCGGTTGAAGACGATGCCGTGGCGTTCCAGCAATTCCCGCTTGTAGGCCGCTTCCAGACCGGCCTGGGCAGGCGGCAGATGGGTGCCGCCGGGGTTGTAGACCAGGTTAACGGTTAGTTGTGCCTCCGGCTTGTGAAAACTACCCGAGCCGCCCACTGAGGGGGCCAAGTCGTTCTTGGGGTTGCCCGGCGAACGACTAGCCAAGCCGCTGCCGGGCTGGCCGTAGCCCAGGGCGTTGAGACGCTTTAACCCGGCAATGCTGCGGGCGTATACCCCCTTGCCGCGCTGGGTATCCACGTTGTCTTCCAGGTAACAGGGCAGGGAAGCTACCACCTCCACCGCCTGCGCGGCCAGGAAATCCGCCAGGTCGTCCATGCCCGGCTCGGACAGGATAGTGAGGTTGCAGCGGTCGATGACCTTCACCCCCAGGGCACGGGCCTCGGTCACCAGCCAGCGGAAGCGCGGATGCAGTTCCGGCGCGCCGCCGGTGAGGTCCAGGGTGGTGAGCCCACGCGCAGCCAGTACCTGGGGAATCAGGTGGATCAGGGCATCGTCCATCATTTCCGTGCGGTTCGGTCCCGCGTTGACGTGGCAATGCAGGCAGGTCTGGTTGCAGCGGTAGCCCAGGTTGACCTGCAGCGTCGTCAGACGGCCGCGCCTGAGCGGCGGGAAATCAGTGGGGATGAGCAGGGGCAGGGTGTCGAGCATGGCGAAATGGGGGTGGGCAATGGGCCGAAAACCAGCCTAGATGGTAGTTCATGGGGCCATCTGCTGGTTGACATGGCTCATGACACGGGGGAAGGCTGCGCCTAGACTGCAGCCTGGTTGCTGAGCCCCCGGTCTGGAAAAAGTGCCCGAGCCGCCCCCTCGTGGGGGCTAAATCGTTCTTGGGGCGGCCCGGCAAATGACTTGAGTGATAAAGGAGATTGCCATGCCCCGCATTTTGTTCGCCTTGATGGCTTGTCTGGCCCTGCTTCAGCTGACTTCGCCTGCCCGCGCCGAGGAATCACCCGTCGCTGCGGCCATCGAGGAATACATGGACTTCACCGAGTACGGCAGCAGCATCATCTGGCCGGAACAGATCCCCGAGTCGGAGTGGAAAAAAATCCAGGTGATTGACGCACGCAGTGCCGATCAATATGAAAAATTCCACATCCCGGGTGCCATCAACATCGACTGGCGCAAGATTCCCGGCCAGCGTCACGACATCCCCAAGGACCGCATGGTGTTGATCTACTGCAATACCGGTTCGCTCTCGGCGCAATCGGTCTTCGCCATGCGCCTGCTGGGTTGGGACAACGTCAAGGTGCTGCAGGATGGCATCGAAGGCTGGAAGCGGAAGGGCGGCTTCAAGGCCAATGAACTGGCCAGCAAGCCAGCCGGGCACTGACACATCCCTTACCCGGAGCCTCTATGGAAGACTTGAGCACCGCGATCGAAACCCTCAAGCACGGCGGCGTCATCATGTGGCCGCTGTTGCTGCTGGCGCTGGCGGCGCTGGTGGTTCTGCTGGACAAGGTGCTGGTCTATCGCCGCCATGCCTACCTGCCGGAACCGCTGCGCGACCTGGTGGAAACCTACGGCTTCGACTGGGCCGAGCTTGACCGCCAGCTCGTGGCGCTGGGGCCGCAGCATTATTTCGGCCGTTTCTTCCGCGTCATCATGGACAACCGCGACAAGCCGACGTGGTGGGTGGAGTCGCGCGCCGGGGACGAGGCCCAGCAGATCGAAAAGGCGCTGGGGCGCGGCATGTGGGCGCTGGATACGGTGATTACCGCCGCGCCGCTGCTGGGCCTGCTCGGCACCATCCTGGGCATGATGCAGTCGTTCAAGCTCATCGGCCCCGGTGGGCTGGTGAACCCTGGCGGGGTGACGGCGGGCGTGGCCGAGGCGCTCATTGCCACCGCCGCCGGCCTGCTCATCGCCCTGGTGGCGCTGTTCGCCTTCAACTACCTGACCCGTTTGCAGGCGCAGACGCTGGATGAAATGGAGCGGCTGGGCACGCGCCTGCTCGACCACATCCGCCTGGATGCCCAGGAAGCCGGGGTTGAGGTTGCAAGGCCATGAAACTCCGCAGAAGCCGCCAGCCCAAGCGGGGCCGCATCGAGATCATCCCGATGATCGATGTGATGTTCTTTCTGCTCGCCACCTTCATGCTGGCCTCGCTCACCCTGCAGCCCATCAACAACGTGCAGGTCAACCTGCCCCAGGGCGCGGCCGAACCGCTCAACAAGCCGGACCCGGTCACGCTTTCGGTCACGCCCCAAGGCGAGTTGTTCCTCGACAAGGCGCCGGTGACGCTGGACACCCTGGCCGCCGCGCTGAAACCCCGGATCAACCCCGCCGACCCCGGCGTGATGGTCGCCGCCGACAACGCCGCGCCCAACGGCGTCATCGTCCAGGCCATGCTCAAGGCGCGCGAGGCCGGGGCCAAGCACTTCCTCTTTGCCGTGCAGCGTGGCCAGTAACGATTCACTGGAAACGCCCTGGCAGCGTCTGCCCTGGACGCTGCCAGGCGCGTTGCTGGTCGGCCTGTTCAGCCTGTGGAGCACGGCCTGGCTGATGCCCGGCAATTCCGCCGAGCCCGCGCCACCGGAAAAGATCACCCTGGAGACGCAGGTGATCGAGCTGCCGCCCCCGCCGCCACCGCCCAAGGAAAAGAAGCAGCTAAAGCCCAAGACGGAACCCGAACCCGAACCCGCGCCTGAGCCCGAACCCGTCAAACCGCCGGTTTCCCTCGCTGCCCCCCCCGCGCCCTCCGCCGAGGAATGGCAACTCGCCTCCACCTACAGCCTCAAGAACGCCAAGCGCTATCGCAACGCCTGGGGCCAGCAGGTGCGCAGCATGATGGGCAGCGCCGTGGAAGGCCCGGACCAGGGCCAGGTACGCTTCCGCATCACCATCAACCCGGACGGCACCCTGGCCCATATGGAGGAATTGTGGTCCACCTCCGCCAAGGCCTCGGAACTGGCCAGGAAGGCCATCCGTGAGATGCCGCGCCTGCCTCCCACCCCCAACGGCAAGCCCCTGGTATTCGAAAAGACCATTTCCTTCCTGCCCTACGAGACAGGATGGCCGCCGTCTTACCGGTACGATTGCCTGCCGGACCCGCCCCAGTTCAAAAATCCCTTTGCCTGGAACGGCACCGGGGCACCGCCTCCCACCCCACCCACGCCTCAGCGGGAAGAGCGGGCCGAGGACTGCCACCCCAGCGATGTGGATGCCAGTTGGGAAGAAGAGGAAAGCGAATTGCAACGCCAGATCGAGCGCAACCGCTGGGGAACCTGATGAACAGCGCTGTTAGACTTTGTCGCCCGATCTTTGCTGCCTTCCGGAGATCAGTGAACATGCATGGACTATTTCTGATTCTGACCTTGTGGGTAACTTCCCTGGCGCCTGCCTTGGCTCACGCCGCCCAGGAGCAGCGCACTGACCCTGACACCGGCGCGGCTACCTGGGAAACCCGGGCCCACGGGGCCACCCTGCGGTTGACGCAAATCCTGCCGGATCAGGCCCGGGCCTTCTACATCAATAGGGGCTTCAGCGCCAAGGACGTGGAGCCCTATGCCACCGCCTGCGTGTTCATGACCGTGCTGCGCAACGATGCCGCCCCGGGCGCCCTTGGCTTTCGGTTGGAGGACTGGCGGGTGCGGGTGGCGGGCGAACTGCGTTCACCCCCGTCCATGGAGCACTGGATGGGCTTATGGGCTACCCGGGGCCTGCCGGAGCCCCCTCGCATCGCCTTCCGCTGGGCCCAGTTTCCGGTGGAGCAGGAGTACGAAGTGGGGGAGTGGAACCAGGGCATGCTGGCCACCGGCCTGCCCCCCGGCACGGCCTTCGATCTGGTGGCCCGCTGGCAGGTTGAAGACAAGATCTTTGAAGGAGTGCTGACCGATGTGCGTTGCCCAGCTCATTAATTTGTTAAAGGTGGTGCTGTCATTCCCGCGCAGGCGGGGATCCATGCAGTTGGAACTCCTGGGTTCCCGCCCCAGGACTTCGCGGGGGCAGGCTCTGAGCGGGAACGATGGCGTCGGGATTTGGCGAAGCTTGCCATGGGTGCTTCCCCTGCTCTGGGCCTGCCTTGCGTTGCCTGCCCAGGCCGAAGACCTGCCGCCCCTCACCCACGCCCTCACCCCCATCTCCAAGCCCTATGCGGCCCCGGCCCTGAAGCTGCAGGACCTGGACGGCAAGGCCCACGATCTGGCAGACCTGAAAGGAAGGGTGGTGCTTATCAACTTCTGGGCCACCTGGTGCCCCCCCTGCAGGCGGGAGATGCCCTCCCTGGAACGCCTGCGCCAGCGGCTGGCCGAGAAGGGACTTGCGGTAATCGCCGTCGACGTGGGGGAGGACGCGGACACGGTGTTTTCCTTCACCGGCCAGTTGGAGCCGGCCCCCGCCTTCCCATTGCTGCTGGACCGGGATTCAAAGGCCATGCAGGCCTGGAAGGTGAAGGGCCTGCCCACCACCTTCGTTGTGGATCCCCAGGGACGGGTGGTTTACCGGGCTGTCGGTGGCAGGGAGTTCGACCACGACGGGCTCGTGGAACAGCTGCTGCGTCACCTGCCCCGGAACTGAAGCGAGGAGATGCCGCTGCCTGCCTATTCGCTATCCGGGCCCGGGAGCAGGGACCTCACCTTGTCCATGCGGGTGAAGTGAAAGCCGTCCTTGTTGACCCTAAGCCAGTCCTGGCGCTTCCAGCGGCTCAGCACCCGGGCCACCGTTTCCAGCCGGGCATCCACGATTTCGCCAATCTGCTCCAGGGTCAGGTGGATGGGCAGGTGGGCGGCATGGGCCTCCGAGGTGTTGCCGTAGCGTTCAACCAGCATGTCCATCAGAACCGCCAACCGCTGGGGCACCGAGCCGGCGCTTACGATCTCGATCTTGCGCATGAAGGATTCTGTGAAGCGCCCGATCTCCGTCATCATGGGGGCCGCCAGCCGGGGCTGACGGTGGGCGCATTTCAGCAGGGCAGCGGAACTCAGAACAATTGCCGTCATGCCGTCGGTCATGGCCACGGCATCGGTGGGATATGTCATGCCGGCCCACATGGCATAGATGCCCATGGAATCCCCGGGTCCGTACAGGCCGTAGGTGCGGCTTGCGCCTCCCCTCACCTGGCGGGTTGTCTTCGCCAGGCCCTGGTTGATGAACAGCACCCGGCTGTTGGCTTCCCCCTGTCTCCACAGGTATTCACCCGCGCGGAATGTGCCCACATGAGCCGAAGCTGCCAACTTGTGCAGGATGTCCTTGGGCAGATCAGCGAACATTCCGAATTTCCGCAGGCGTTCGATGAGTTCCTCACGGCCAGGCTGGCCCGTCGGCGGCAGCGCAGCTCGTTGGCGCCGCAGGAACAGGCGGTGCGGCAGGTCCACGTCGAAGGGGCTTTTTCTGTTGGTGTTCGGTTTCATGGGCTGGGTCGTTTCGGTGCTTCCATCATCGGCCTTTCGCAGGGCGCATTCCGGGGACGTTTGCCTATGAAGCCAGGAATCCGGCCGGCTGAAATTGCCCAGGGTCAAGAAGCCGTTCAGTTGGCGGGAAGACCGGCCCCCGAGAAGAGTTGGTTTAGACGGTTCGTCAGGCCATGGGGCCGTCCTGCGTTGCATCTTGACCAATGTTCAGTGCCACTGTACGCGGGCCTGGAGAAAGGAGAGTCTGATGGGTGATGGCCTGACCAAAGCGTTGTGTTTGTCTTGTCTGAATACCGATTTCAAGCGCTTGCATGCATGGTTGCTTATGTGCCTGTCACTTTATATTGGATGGGTTGCGCCAGGCTCGAGCGTGGCCATCGCCGCACCCTTCGGGAACACGCTCGCTGGCCACGCCTCTCCCTACCTGGCCCTCCACGGCCAGGACCCGGTGGCCTGGCAGGAATGGAACGCCGACACCCTGGCCCGGGCGAAGCGGGAGAACAAGCTGCTGTTCGTCTCCGTGGGCTACTTCTCCTGCCACTGGTGCCACGTCATGCAGCAGCAAAGCTACCGGGACCCGGCCATCGCCCGATTGCTCAACGAGCATTTCATTCCCGTGAAGGTGGACCGGGAACTCAACGGCGCCCTCGACGCGGGCCTAATCGACTTCGCGGAACGGCTCAAGGGCGTGGCGGGCTGGCCTCTCAACGCCTTCGTCACGCCGGAGGGCTACCCCGCCTACGCGGTGCTCTACGAACCCCCCGCCGAATTCCGGCAACTGCTGGCGCGCATGGTGGAGACCTGGCGCGAGAAGGGCGCCGCGTTCCGCGCCGCCGCCCGGGAGGCGGGCTCGGCGCCCAGGGAGCCTCCCGCCACCGCCGCCGTCACCCAGGACGCAGTGGCCCGGCTGCACAGGCAGTTCCTGGACGAGGCCTGGCGCCAGGCGGACACCCTCCAGGGCGGCTTCGAGCGGGTCAGCAAGTTTCCCATGGCCCCCCACCTGGAAGCCCTGCTGGACGCCTACGTCCGGGAGCGGGACCCCCGCCTGGGGGAATTCCTCACACTCACCCTGGACCAGATGGCGCGCAAGGGGTTGCGGGACCACGTGCACGGCGGCTTCTTCCGCTACACCGTGGACCCGGACTGGACCACGCCCCACTTTGAGAAGATGCTCTACGACAACGCCCAGCTGGCCCGGCTCTACGCCCGGGCGGCGGCGGTGTTCAAGCGTCCGGACTACCGCCTCGTGGCCCACGACACCCTGGATTTCATGCTCGCGGACCTGGCTGCCCCCGGCGGCGGCTATTACACCGCGTTGTCCGCCCTGGATCGCCAGGGTCGGGAAGGGGGCGCCTACCTGTGGACGGCGGAGGCCTTGCGCCAGCGCCTGAGCCCGGCGGAATTCGCCCTGGTGAAGCGGACATGGGGCCTGGAGGCCGCCGCGCCCTTCGAACTGGGCTACCTGCCCATGGAAAAGGCGCGGCCCGCCGCCGGGGAAGGCCCCGTCCTCGCCGGCGCCCTGGCCAAACTGCGCCAGGCGGGGCGCAACAGGCAGGTGCCCGTGGACACCAAGATCAACGCCGGCCTCAACGGCCTGGCCCTCTCCGCCCTGGCGGAGGCGGGTCGTGGCGTGCCCCGCTTCGAGCGTGCGGCCCGTGAGCTGCGGGACTATCTGGCGACGCGGATGGTAAGCCAGGGCCGCCTCCTCAAGACCCGGGCCGGCAAGCGGGTGTTCGTCGACGCGGAACTGGAGGACTACGCCTTCGCCGCCGCCGGCCTGGCGGATTACGCCCGGGTGTTCAAGGACCCCGCCGCCGGGGCCCTGGCCCGGGACCTGGCGGCCCAGGCCTGGCAACGCTTCTTCACCCCCCGGGGCTGGCGTCGGGAGGAGCAGCCCCTGCTGGCCACCCTGGGCCCCGAACCGGCCCTGGCCGACGGCGCCCTGCCGTCCCCCTCGGCCCTGTTGATGGCCGTGACCCGGGCATTGCCGCGCGATCGCTCCCGACACCCGGGGGCCGGCGATCAGGACCGGGCCCGGGCCATGTTGCTGCCGACGGCGGCCCGGGCGCCCTTCGACCATCCCGGGGCCATGGCGGCCCTGCGCGGGCGTTGATATCGCGGAGTCCGCGCCGGCCCCGGGAAATTCCGATTGGACGCCCACCGGGTTTCTGCTTAAGGTGAGGTGTGGCGTGATACCTGCCACGCGGAAAGGAGAAGGTATGACAGAAGAATCTGTTAGCTGTGCGCGTACCACCAGTTCGGTGGCCGAGGACTCACCCTCCGAGGCCAGCCGGGCCCCTGAAACCACTATTACGAAGGAGGCCAGCAAGATGACCGCAAGAGTCGGCCAGAAAGCGCCGGATTTCGCCGCTCCCGCCTACTACAAGGGCGGCTTCACCAACGTCAAATTGTCCGATTTCCTCGGGAAGTGGGTGCTGGTCTGCTTCTACCCCGGGGATTTCACTTTTGTCTGAGCCACTGAAGTGTCCGCGGTCGCGGCACAGTATGAGGCTCTGCAGAAGATGGGCGTGGAAGTCATTTCCGTCAGCGTGGACAGCCACTTCGTCCACAAGATGTGGAACGACAATGAACTGACCAAGATGGTGGAAGGCGGCATTCCCTTCCACATGGCCTCGGACCAGGCCGGCAACGTGGGCCGGGCCTACGGCTGCTGGGATGAGAGCCAGGGCATCGAGATGCGCGGCCGGTTCATCATCGATCCGGACGGCGTCATCCAGGCCATGGAGGTGCTCACCCCGCCGGTGGGCCGCAAGGTGGCCGAAACGGTGCGCCAGGTGCTGGCCTTCCAGCACGTGCGCGCCACGGGCGGCAAGGAAGCCATGCCCGCCGGCTGGGAGCCGGGTAAGCCGACCCTCAAGCCCGGGCCGGACCTGGTGGGCAATGTGTGGAAGGTGTGGAATCCCTCCATGGAGTGATCCCCGCCCGCCTGCCCAGGCCAACCCCGCCCCCGTGGCGGGGTTTTTTTCGTCCGCCCGGCAGCGACCGGGCGCCCCCCGCGGGGGTCAGGATCGACGGGATGGGCCTGGGCTGAAGCCCGGGCTTGTCCCGGTTCACGCCTCTGCGGCACCGCTCAGGAGGATGAGCAGCCCATACACCGCCACGCTCAAAACCATGCCGGCCGTGAACAGGCCCATGTGCCGGTAGCGCCGGGCCATGGGTAGCAGCTCATGCAGGGAGACGAAGGTCATGGCCCCGGCGGCGAAGGCCATGAAATGGGCATTGAGGGCGGGGGCGATGCCGACCGCCACCAGCCCGATGACCGCCCCCAGGGGCTCCGCCAGGGCCGAGAGCAGGGCCGCGCCATAGAGGAAACGCCGGCCGCGGGCCACCACGGCGGGCACCGCCATGGCGAACTCCTCCGGCACGTTGTGCAGGGCGATGGCGATGGCCACCAGCACCCCCAGCTCCGGCGAGGCGATGTAGGCATTCGCCATGGCGAAGCCTTCCGGGACGTCATGCAGGATCAGGCCGAAGGCCACCAGGTAGGCCGTCCGGATCAGCACCCGGTCGGTTATCCCCCGCTCCTCCACCAGATGGGTATGGGGCACGATGAGATGGGCCGTCCAGACCAGGCCGGCACCCAGGGCGAAGCTCAGGAGGGTGGGCGGCGCGCCCAGGGTGGCGAGGGCTTCCGGGACGAGTTCCAGGAGCGAGATCAGCAGCATGATGCCGGTGGAGAAACCGATGCCGGCGGCGATGGCCCGGGCGTTCTCGCGCAGCCAGATGGCCAGCATCACCCCGAGCCAGGTGGTGAACAGCGACAGCAGGGACAACAGCAGGACGGCTGCGTGGGTCGTGCTCATGGGGGCGTAACCCGTTCTTCCTGGGTCATGTTGGGCACCGGTCCGGATTTCAGGGTTTGGAGGCCACGATGATGACGGCCACCAGCACGCCGCCGGCCAGGGCCACCAGGCTGAACCGCTTCCGTTCCTGTTCCGCCCTGGGCAGCAGGTGGGTGGCGCCCACGTAGACGAGGGCGCCGGCCGACAGGGCGAGCAGGGCGCCCAGGGTCTGCCGGTCGATGGCGCTGACGAGGGGATAGGACACCAGCATGCCCAGCGGCGTGGTGACCGCCGCGGCCAGGAAGGCCATGACCATCGCCCGGCGCTCGCCCACGCCACCCCGCACCAGCAGCAGGTAGGTGATGATGCCCTCGGGGAATTCGTGCAGCACCATGCCCAGGGTGGCCAGGTAGCCGGTGAGGATGCTGACGGTGAAGGCGATGGAATAGATGAAGCCGTCGATGAAGGAGTGGAAGCCGATGCCCAGCATGGGCACGATGCCCATGGCGTATTCCTTCTTCTCCGGATCCCGCTCGCAGACGAAGGCCGTCACGAAGCGGTTGAACAGGTGCAGCCCGAGAAAGCCCACCAGCAGCCAGACCGGCGCCTGGGGGTTCATGGCGAAGGATTTCGGCACGATGTGGAGGAAGGAGGCGGAGATCAGCACCCCGGCCGCGAAGCACATGAAGTAGGTGGTGTTGCGATGCCCCCAGCCGGCGAAGCGGCGGATGGTGTAGATGCCCAGGGAGGTGACCAGGGCGGCAACGCTGCTGGTGGCCAGGGCTGTCCAGAAGGTGTTTTCCATGCCCGGTCAATCCTTATGCAAGGCCGTCTTCCGGCTTGCGGGCCGCCACAACCACGAAGGCGCATTGGCCGCGCCCCGGCCGCGGGGCTTCGATCTCCCGCGTCTCCGGCAGGGGGTGGGCCAGGGTCTGGCCCCAGGCCTCGACGATGAAGTCGGCCTCATGCAACAGCCGTTCCACCTCGAACCACGCCTCGTAGCGCCCGTGGTGGGCCTCGAAGGGTGCGGTTCTAGGCATGGCCCAGCAGTTCTCGCAGGGCGGCGACGAAACGCAGGTTGTCCTCGGGCAGGGCCGTGGTCACCCGCATGTAGCCAGGGCCAAGCCGGGCATCGTTCATGGGCTTGACCAGGATGCCCCGGGCCTTGAGTTCGACCGCCAAGGCCCCGGCGTCGTGGGGCGCGAAATCGGCCAGGAAGAAATAGGTCTGGGTGGGAAAGGTGCGCACCCCCAGGGCGCGCAGCTCGGCCGCCAGGGCCTCGGTCCATTGCCGCAGCTGCACGTTGCGGGCGCGGATCCTGTCCTCGTGCAGCAGGGTGGCCAGGGCCGCCGCCTCGCTGGGCCGGGCCAGGGGATAGGCGTCGTTGTGGCTGTTCAGGTCGTCGGCGATGGCCTCGGGGAACACGCCGTAGCCGACGCGGAAACCCGCCAGGCTGTGGGCCTTGGACAGGGTGCGGGTCACCAGCAGATTGGGGAATTCGGGCACCAGCCGGACCACCGACTGCCCCGCCAGGCCGATGAAGGCCTCGTCCACCAGGAACAGGGTGGCGGGGTGGCGGCGCAGCAGATCGGGCAACGGGGCCATGTCGAACACGCCACCGTTGGGGTTGTTGGGATTCACGATGACCACCAGGGTGGTGCCGGGGGGAATGGCCAGGTCCTCGAGGTCGAAGGCGAAATCGGCTTCCGGCAACAGGCGTTGCTCCGTGTAGCGCCTGGCCACCTCGGGAAAGAGGACGTAGGTGGGGCTCAGCAGATGCACCTGCTGGCCGAAGCGGTCGAACAACTGGCGCAGGATCAGCTCCGAGCCGGCATTGATGTGGATGAGCCTTTCCGGCACCCCGAGCCGCTGGCTGAGCAGGCTGCGCAGGGGGGCCGAATGGGGCTCGGTGTAATAGTTGCTGTGGGGCACCTCGGCCTGGGCGGCGGCCACGGCCTCCTCGATGGGGGGCAGGGGGTTTTCGCATAACAGCAGCTTGATGCCCGTGAAGGTGCCGCCGCCCTTTTCACTTAGCGATGTCATGGTTTTTGCTCCGGATATCCCTTTATCGATGCTTATATAGTAGGCCCGACCCCAGGGAAACCTTCAGCAAATGGATCGCTTACGAAGGATAGAATCCCCCTGTTTTTCCCACTTCTGCCCGGTCGGGTGATGCCTTGAATCCTCTCTCCCAGCTTCCCTCCGTGGATCGACTGCTGGCCGATCCGGTTGTCCTGCCCCTCATCGACGCCCATGGCCGGGCGGTGATCACCCAACTGGCGCGGTCCGCCCTGGACGATGCCCGGACTGCGGCCCGGGCCGGCGCGGCCATCCCCGACATGTCCACCCTGACTGCCGGCATCGCCGCCGCCGCCCAGGCCCAGGCCCGGCCCCGCCTGCGGCCGGTGTACAACCTCACCGGCACGGTGCTGCACACCAACCTGGGCCGCGCGCCCCTGCCCGAGGAAGCCGTGGCTGCCCTGGTCGAGGCCGCCCGCAATCCCTGCGCCCTGGAATACAACATCGACGCCGGCGGCCGGGGCGACCGGGACGACGTGGTGGAAGGCCTGCTGTGCGAGCTCACCGGGGCCGAGGCCGCCACGGTGGTGAACAACAACGCCGCCGCCGTGTTCCTGCTGCTCAACACCCTGGCCCCGCGCAAGGCGGTGGTGGTGTCCCGGGGGGAGCTGGTGGAGATCGGCGGCGCCTTCCGGGTGCCGGACATCATGCAGCGGGCCGGCGCCAGGCTGGTGGAGGTGGGCACCACCAACCGCACCCATCTCAAGGATTTCAAAGAAGCCCTGGACCAAAGCGCGCCCCACACCGCCATGCTCATGAAGGTGCACACCAGCAACTACGCCATCCAGGGCTTCACCCACACGGTGCCCGAGGCGGAGCTGGCGGCCCTGGCCCACGAGCACGGCCTGCCCTTCGTGGTGGACCTGGGCTCGGGCACGCTCACCGACCTGGAGCGCTGGGGCCTGCCCCACGAACCCACGCCCCGGGAGAGCCTCGCCGCCGGGGCGGACCTGGTCACCTTCTCCGGCGACAAGCTGCTGGGCGGCCCCCAGGCCGGGGTGCTGGTGGGCGGCAGGGCCTTGATCGCCCGCATCAAGAAGAACCCGCTCAAGCGGGCCCTGCGGGTGGGCAAGCTCACCCTGGCGGCCCTGGAGGCGGTGCTGCGCCTGTACCGGGACCCGGACCGGCTGCATGAACGCCTCACCGCCCTCCATCTGCTCACCCGCCCCCAGGCCAATATCGAGGCCGCCGCCCAGCGCCTGCTGCCCGGCCTGCAAACCAGCCTGGCCGGCCTGCCGGTGATGGTGTCGATCGTGCCCCTGAATTCCCAGATCGGCTCCGGCTCCCTGCCCGTGGACCGGCTGCCCTCGGCGGGCCTGGCCATCCGCCCCCAGGGCCGGAAGGGGGGCGTATTGCACCGTATCGAGGCCGCCCTGCGGGGCCTGCCCAGGCCGGTGATCGGCCGCATCGAGGACGGTGCCCTGCTGCTGGATCTACGCTGTCTGACGCCCGGCGAAGAGGCGGCCTTCGCGGCCAACCTGGGCAGGCTGTCGTGCTCGTAGGCACTGCCGGCCACATCGACCACGGCAAGACCACCCTGGTGAAGGCCCTCACCGGGGTGGATGCCGACCGGGTGCCGGAGGAAAAGACCCGGGGCATCACCCTGGACCTGGGCTATGCCTACACGCCCCTGGCCGATGGCGGGGTGTTGGGCTTCGTGGACGTGCCCGGCCACGAGAAGCTGATCCACAACATGCTGGCCGGGGCCACCGGCATCGATTTCGTGCTCCTGGTCATCGCCGCCGACGACGGCCCCATGCCCCAGACCCGGGAGCACCTGGAGCTGCTGGACCTGCTCGGCCTGACCCGGGGCGCGGTGGCCCTGACCAAGATCGACGCCGTGGCGCCGGAAAGGCTGGACGCGGCCCGGGCGGAGATCGAGGCTTTGCTGGCGGGCACGGGGCTGGCCGGCAGCCCGGTGTTCCCGGTCTCGGGCCGGACGGGGGCGGGAGTGGCCGAACTGCGCGCGTATCTGGATGCCATGGCGGCCGCCCTGCCGCCCCGCCCCACGGCAGGCCGCTTCCGCCTGGCCATCGACCGGGCTTTTTCCATCAAGGGGGTGGGCACCGTGGTCACCGGCACCGCCCACGCCGGCCGGGTGGCGGTGGACGACATGCTGGTAATCGCCCCGCCCGGCTTCAAGGCACGGGTACGGGGCCTCCACGTCCAGGACCGGCCCGCCGAAGGGGGGCAGGCCGGGGAGCGCTGCGCCCTGGCCCTGAAGGGCGACTTCGAGAAGCAGGACATCGCCCGGGGCATGTGGCTGGTGGAACCGGCCCTGGCGATCTCTCTGACCCGTTTTCAGGCCGAGTTGCGGGTGCCCGCCAGCCAGAAGCCCCTGACCCCCATGCAGGCCGTGCACGTGCATCTGGGCGCCGAGGACATTCCCGGCCGGGTGGCCCTGCTGGACTGCCCGGAGGCCGCCCCCGGCACCATCGCCCTGGTGGAAATCCTGCTGGAGCGGGAGACCCTGGCCCTGCGCGGCGACCGCTTCATCCTGCGGGACGCGGGGGCCCGGCGCACCGTGGCGGGCGGGCGGGTGCTGGACATCTTCCCCCCCACCCGGCACAAGCGCACGCCCCAGCGCCTGGCCCTGTTGCGAAGCCTGGGCCGGGACGACCCGGCCGAAAGCCTTGCCCTGCTGGCCGCCCAGTCCCCCGCCGGCATCGACCTTAGCCGTTTTGCCCTGAGCTGGAACCTGGCGGAGGCCGATGCCGAGACCCTCTGGCAACGGGCCGGCCTGCGGGTGATCCGGGACGGCGCGGCGGTTGTGGGCATTGCCCAGGCCGCCTGGGAGGCCCTGACGGCCAGGCTGCTGGATGCCCTGGCCCGGGAGCACGAGCGGGCCCCGGACATGATCGGCGTGGAGCGGGAACGCCTGCGGCGCATGACCTCGGCCCAGTTGCCCGCCGCCGTGTTCGCCGCCCTGGTGACGGAACAGCTGGCGGCGGGCACCCTGGCCCAGACCCGGGCCTGGCTGCACCTGCCGGCACATCAGGCCACGGTGTCCGACGCCGACCGGGACCTGTTCAGCGTGCTCAAGCCCCTGCTGGATGCCCGGCCCTTCAACCCGCCCCGGGTGCGGGATGTGGCCCGGGCCACGGGCACGCCGGAGGAGGGGGTGCGTCGCCTGTTCAAGCGCCTGGCCCGGGCCGGCGAGCTCTATCCCGTGGCCCACGACCACTACTACACCGCCCGGGCGGTGGCAGACCTGGCCGCCAGGGTGGAACAGCTTTTTCAGGCCGATGGCGGGGCGCGTATTGCCAACCTGCGGGATGTACTGGGGGAGGCGGGGGGCGGCCGCAAGATTGCCACCCACATCCTCGAGTTCTTCGACCGGGTCGGCTACACTCGTCGGGTCCGGGATGAGCATGTACCGCGCGGCGGAGCCGACACGAAACAATGGACGCCCTCCTGAAATCCCCCCCTATATTGGAAGAGATCGTTCCCCGGTGGGGCGCCCGGTCTTCAAAACCGGGAGGGGCCGCCAGGCGGTCCCTGGTAGGTTCGACTCCTGCTCTCTTCCGCCATCTCCACGCAACAACCCCTCTCGTACCGCATCGCCCCCGTCACGCCGGGCCAGGGAAGGCACGCCTTGGCGGATGGCCATGGGCATTTCAGTGAGCGGTTCGGGGTCAATCCGGTGGTCCGGCCAGGCGGTATCATGCGTCCGTCCTTGGGAGAGAGTGCATGGAACTGGCGTTGGCTGCCCTGGCGGGCTTGGTGGTGGGGTTGTTGATCCTGTTCTGGCAGCGGGGCCGCTGGCTGGCCCGGGTGGCCGGCCTGGAGGCGGAACTGTCGGGGGTGGCCACGCAATTGGCGCAAACCGAGCGGGCCGAGGCGGAGAAGTTGGCCCTGCTGGAGAAGGCGGAGCAGAAGCTGGCGGACGCCTTCAACGCCCTGTCCGCCCAGGCCCTGAGGAGCAACAACCAGGCCTTCCTGGACCTGGCCAAGCAGAACCTGGCCGCCTTCCAGGAAAACGCCAAGGGGGAACTGGCCGCGCGCCAGCAGGCGGTGGAAGGCCTGGTAAAGCCCCTGGCCGAGTCACTGGAGAAGCTCACGGCCCAGCAGCAGGAGATGGAGAAGAGCCGGACAGGGGCCTACGCCACTTTGACCGAGCAGGTGAAGGGCCTGCTCACAGCCCAGCAGGATTTGCGCAGCGAGACTGGCCGCCTGGTCTCCGCACTGCGCCGTCCCGAGGTGCGGGGCCGCTGGGGCGAGGTTCAGTTGCGCCGGGTGGTGGAGATGGCGGGCATGCAGGACCACTGCGACTTCTTCGAGCAGGAGGCCACGGAGGACCGGCGCCGGCCCGACATGGTGGTGCGCCTGCCCGGCGGCAAGACGGTGGTGCTGGATTCCAAGGCCCCGGTGTCCGCCTACCTGGAGGCGGTGGAGGCGGACCACGAGGAGGCCCGCCACAAGGCCCTGGCGCGCTTCACCCAGCATGTGCGCAACCATGTGCAGCAGCTGGCGGCCAAGACCTATTGGGACCAGTTCCAGCCTGCCCCGGAGTTCGTGGTGCTGTTCCTGCCCGGAGAGGCCTTCTTCAGCGCCGCCCTCCAGGAAGACCCGGAGCTCATCGAATTCGCCAGCGACAGGAAGGTGATCCTGGCCACCCCCACCACCCTGCTGGCCCTGCTCAAGGCGGTGTACTACGGCTGGCGCCAGGAGGCCCTGGCGGACAACGCCCGTCAGATCTCGGCCCTGGGCAAGGAACTCCACGACCGCCTGGCGGTGCTGGCAGCGCACTGGACCAGCGTGGGCAAGAACCTGGGCCAGGCCACCGAGTCCTACAACAAGGCCGTGGCGTCCCTGGAATCCAGGGTGCTGGTCTCCGCCCGCAAGTTCCGGGACCTCCAGGCGGCCGACGCGGACAAGGAGCTGAGCCAGCCGCCCCTGGTGGAGGCCGTGCCCCGCCTGCCCGCCGAGACCCCTGACTGAGCGCCGTCCAGGGAATAGCGACCTTGGGTTCCGCCTGGATGCTGGTGGCCGGCCTGTGCTTCGCCCTCATGAGCGGGGTGGTGAAGCAGTCCGCCCACTGGTTCACCGGCGTGGAACTGGTGTTTTACCGATCGGTGTTCGCCTTTCTGCTCATCGCCGTGCCCATGCTGGGGCGCCACCACCTTGCGGGAGTGGGCGTGCTCACGGGCGAGCATCTGGGACTGCATCTGCGCCGAGGCCTGGTGGGCTTCCTGGCCCTGGCCACCTTCTTCCATGCCCTGGTGCACCTGCCCATGTCCATGGCCGTGACCCTCAACTACGCCTCGCCCCTGTTTCTCGCCCTGCTCATGCCCTGGCAGCTCAAGGAGCAGCCCAGCCTGCTGCAGTATGTCTCCGTGGCCCTGGGGTTCCTGGGGGTGTCCCTGCTGCTGCACCCCTGGGATGCGCCGGCAGGGGACCTGGAGGCGGGGCTCGTCGGCCTGTTCTCCGGAGTGATGGCGGCTTTTGCCTACATCCATGTGCGCAAGCTGGGCCGCCTGCACGAGCCCGAGTGGCGTACCGTGTTCTGGTTCTCCGCCGTCTGCGTGGTTGGGGCGGGGGCCCTGGCCACGGCCACGGGCTGGCATGACCTGCATGTGGAGAATCTGCCCTGGCTGATGCTGCTGGGCCTGCTGGCCACCATGGGCCAACTGGCCATGACCCGTGCCTACCGTACCGGCCATACGGCTCTGGTGGCCAGTTTCGCGTTCAGCACTGTGGTGTTCAGCGCCTTACTGGAGACCTGGTTTTTCGAAGAGAATATGCCCATCAATGCCTGGTTCGGCATGGCCGTGATCGTGGCGGCCGGCATCTGGGCGGCGCAACTCAGCTTGGGGGACAGGAAATGATCACCACCGCGGTGCAAGGCAATCTGGTCAGCGTCTCTGTCATGGGGGAGTTCACCCTGGCGGACTACAAGGACTTTGAACAGTCCGTGCTCTACAACCTGCAGTTCCAGGGAGGCGTGAACCTGCTCCTGGACCTGCGCGACATGATTGGTTACACCCTGGACGTGGCCTGGGAGGAGTTGAAATTCACCCGGGATCACCGCTACGACTTCCGCAGGATCGCCGTGGTGACCAATGACGAGTGGATGGTGTGGATCGCCTGGCTCAACCGCCTCATCGTGGACGGCGAGGTGCGGGTGTTCGACGACCCCGGCCTGGCCATGGAGTGGCTCCAGGCCGAGGGGTAATCAGACTTCCACGATCTCGAAGTCGTGGGTCATCCGGGCCGTCTTGCCCAGGATGATGCTGGCGGAGCAGTATTTCTCCGCCGAAAGCTTGATGGCCCGGTCCACAACCTCGGGCTTCAGGCCCCGGCCTTTCACCGTGAAGTGCATGTGGATACTGGTGAACACCTTGGGGTGGTCTTCGGCCCGGTCCGCCTCGATTTCCACCTGGCAGTCCACCACGTCCTGGCGGCTCTTCTGCAGGATCATGATCACGTCCACCGAGGTGCAACCGCCGGCCCCCATGAGTAGCATTTCCATGGGCCGGGGGCCCAGGTTCTTGCCGCCGATGTCCGGGGCGCCGTCCATGACCACGGCATGGCCGCTGCCGGATTCGGCCATGAAACAAACGCCTTCCACCCATTTCACGCGGGTCTTCATTGCAGTATTCCTTTCATTTTCGCAGTTGATACCAAGCCCGGCCGATCCATTCATGGCTGGCCAGGTGGCTGTTCAGCAATGCCTGGGCATTGGGGATGAAGTCGAATAATTCCACATTGCCGTCCAGCTTGTAGCCGATGCCGGCGGGGACAACCTGGAAGCCGGCCTGGCGGAATTCCGGCATGGCCCGGGCCAGGTGCCAGCCGTGGGTCACCAGGTAGATGCGACGGATGCCGGCCTCGTGCAGGATGGCCGCGGAGAAGCGGGCGTTTTCCCGGGTATTCCGGGAGCGGTCCTCCACCCAGCGAACGGGGGTTCGGAATTCCTCTGCCAGCACTGAGCGCATGATCCGCCCTTCGGCCGCGCCAATCCCTTCAGGCGCGCCCCCCGTCACCAGGACGGGTTTGTGGAATTGCCGTGCCAGGCGGGCGCCATAGCGCAATCGCTCCAGCGTGTAGGACTTGACCGTGTCGCCGCCGTATTCCACGGAGTTCCTGATGCGGCCGCCCCCCAGGATGACGATGGCATCCGCTTCCCGGCCCGTCAGCTTGACCGGGTCGGGGGCCAGGCTGTCCAGGAATTTGCCCGCGACGATGGGAGTGGACAGCAGCCAGATTCCCCCCAGGCTGACAAAAAGGAGACCCTTGCCCCAGCGGGGCTTGCGTTTCAGCAGCATCAGGCCCGCCACGCCCGAGATGGCCAGGTTCAGGGGCGGCAGCAGGAAGGCGGCAAAGAGGTTGGTGATCAGCCAGGACGCATCCATGGCGGGATTATCACGGCCACACCCATCCAGGGGAAAGTCCGGTTTGACACAAGCCCGAACAAAACCATAAAATCACGCGCTTTCCGTAGTCCCCCTATTTGGAACACGACATGAAAACCTTTTCCGCCAAGCCCCACGAGGTCCAGCACGGCTGGTACGTGGTGGACGGCACCGACAAGGTGCTGGGCCGTCTGGCCTCCGAGATCGCCCGCCGTCTGCGCGGCAAGCACAAGGCCATCTATACCCCCCACGTGGACACCGGCGACTACATCGTCGTGGTGAACGTTGAGAAGCTGAAAGTGACCGGCAACAAGGGCGAAGACAAGAAGTATTTCCGCCACTCCGGCTACCCCGGCGGCATCTATGAGACCAACTTCGACAAGATGCAGGCACGCTTCCCGGGCCGCGCCCTGGAGAAGGCTGTCAAAGGCATGCTGCCCAAGGGCCCCCTTGGCTACGCCATGATCAAGAAGCTGAAGGTCTATGCCGGTGCCGAGCATCCTCACACCGCCCAGCAGCCCCAGACCCTGGAAATCTAAGGAACAAGCATGATCGGCAACTACTATTATGGAACCGGCCGCCGCAAGAGCTCCGTGGCCCGCGTTTTCCTCAAGGCCGGCTCCGGCAACATCGTCGTCAACGGCAAGCCCGTGGACGAGTACTTTGCCCGGGAAACCGGCCGCATGATCGTGCGCCAGCCCCTGGTGCTGACCGAGCGTAAGGATACCTTCGACATCATGGTGAACGTGAGCGGCGGTGGCGAATCCGGCCAGGCCGGCGCCGTGCGCCATGGCATCACCCGCGCCCTGATCGAGTACGACGCTGCCCTGAAGCCTGACCTGAAGCGCGCCGGCCTGGTGACTCGCGACGCCCGCGAAGTCGAGCGCAAGAAGGTCGGTTTGCACAAGGCGCGCCGTCGCAAGCAGTTCTCCAAGCGCTAATCCATGCCTTGGATGTAAGCAACGCAGCGAAAGAGCCGCCTCCGGGCGGCTTTTTCTTTTCAAGCACCACATTTCAAAGGAGTGACAGCATGATCAAGGTAGGCATCGTCGGCGGTACCGGCTACACGGGCGTGGAACTGTTGCGTCTGCTGTGTCAGCACCCGGAAGCGGAACTCACTGCCATCACCTCCCGCAAGGAAGCGGGCATGCCCGTGACGGACATGTTCCCCTCCCTGCGTGGCCGCGTGGGCCTGGCCTTCTCAACCCCCGAAGATGCCGCCCTGAAGGATTGTGATGTGGTGTTCTTCGCCACCCCAAACGGCGTGGCCATGCAGCAGACCCGCGAATTGCTGGACGCCGGCGTCAAGGTCATCGACCTGGCCGCCGACTTCCGCATCCAGGACATCGACGTTTGGTCCAAGTGGTACGGCATGGAGCACGCCTGCCCGGACCTGGTGGCCGAGGCGGTGTACGGCCTGCCGGAGATCAACCGGGACAAGATCAAAGGCGCCCGTATCATCGCCAACCCCGGCTGCTACCCCACCGCCGCGCAGTTGGGTTTCCTGCCCCTGGTGGAGGCCGGTGTGATCGACACCTCGTGGATGGTGGCGGACTGCAAGTCCGGCGTGTCCGGTGCCGGGCGCAAGGCGGAGGTGCATACCCTGTTTCCCGAGGCCAGCGACAACTTCAAGGCCTACGCCGTGCCGGGCCATCGGCATCAGCCGGAGATCCGCCAGGGCCTGGCGCGCATGGCAGGCCATGACGTGGGCCTGACCTTCGTGCCCCACCTCACCCCCCTGATCCGGGGCATCCACGCCACCCTGTATGCCCGGCTCACCCAGGACGTGGACCTGCAGGCCCTGTTCGAGCAGCGCTACGCCGACGAGTACTTCGTCGACGTGCTGCCCGCCAAGTCCCATCCGGAGACCCGTTCCGTGCGGGCCTCCAACCTGTGCCGCATCGCCGTGCACCGGCCCCAGGGCGGCGACACCGTGGTGGTGCTGTCGGTGATCGATAACCTGGTGAAGGGCGCGGCGGGACAGGCGGTGCAGAACATGAACATCCTGTTCGGCTTCTCCGAGAACCTGGGGCTTACCCAGGTACCCGTATCCCCTTGATAAGACTTGGGTCTTTGATTGACGAGAGGCTTGTCCATCCGGAAAATGGCCTTACTTATGCGCAAAGCATGCTGAACCCCGGTCCCGGGAAATACCTCCCGGCCGCCCCCCCTCGGGGGCCAAGCCGTTCTTGGGGGCGGTACAGCGAACGGCTTGAAGTCGCATATCCCCATACACAGGAGCATCCTTATGAACGCCACCACCGAAATGTCCCCTTTCAACTTCACCGACAGCGCTGCCAACAAAGTGAAGGCCCTGATCGAGGAGGAAGGCAATCCCGAACTGAAGTTGCGCGTGTTTGTCACCGGCGGCGGCTGCTCTGGCTTCCAGTACGGTTTCACCTTTGACGAAGTGACCAACGAAGACGACATGGTCATGCAGAAGAACGGTGTGACCCTGCTCATCGACCCCATGAGCATGCAGTACATGATGGGTGCCGAGATCGATTACACCGAGGGCCTGGAAGGCGCCCAGTTCGTCATCAAGAACCCCAACGCCCAGTCCACCTGCGGCTGCGGCTCCTCCTTCTCCGTCTGAACCCGGCGAAGACAGTCGAAGGCGGCGCAAGCCGCCTTTTTCGTTTGGAGCATGGAGTAATTTGATGTCCAAGAAGCCGACCGTAGTTGTCTGCCCTACCTGCGGGAAAGACGTGGCCTGGTTGCCCGAGAACAAGTGGAAACCCTTTTGCAGCGAACGCTGCAAGCTCATCGATCTGGGCGAATGGGCGACCGAGAAATACAAGGTGCCCGTGCATGAAGTGGATGGCCCGGACGAAACCCTGGGCCAGTAGCCTGTTCCTGCTGGGGCTGCTGCTTGCCGCCCCGCTGGCGTGGGCGGACGAGCCCCCGGCCCTGGCCCATGCGGAGTCCTACCGCCAGGGCATCGATCCCACCCCATACTGGGTCAGCGAAAAACTGGATGGCGTGCGCGCCATGTGGGATGGCGCGCAGTTGCGTTTCCGTAGCGGCAACCCCATCCACGCGCCTGCCTGGTTTACCCATGGGCTGCCGGCGCAAAAGCTGGATGGCGAACTGTGGATCGGTCGGGGCCGGTTCGACCGCCTGTCCGGCATTGTGCGCAAGGTCGAGCCGGATGACATGGAATGGCGGGAAGTGAAGTACATGATGTTCGAACTGCCTGACGCACCGGGTACTTTCAGTGAACGCATCGAGGCCATGGCGCAATTGGTGGCCCGGGCGGGGCTGCCCCACCTGCGCATGGTGGAGCAGTTCCGTGTTGCCGACGCCGCCGCACTGCAACGCAAGCTGGATGCCGTGGTGAAGGCGGATGGCGAGGGCCTCATGCTGCACCGGGCCGATGCCCTTTACCGCTCGGGTCGCAGCGACGACATGCTCAAGCTCAAGCCCTTAGAGGATGCGGAGGCCGTCGTGCTCGCCCACCTGCCGGGCCAGGGCAAATACAAGGGGAAACTGGGTTCGCTGCTGGTGCGGTTGCCGGATGGCCGGCGCCTGCGACTCGGCTCCGGTTTCAGCGATGCCCAGCGGGCAAACCCGCCGCCCGTGGGGGCTACCGTCACCTACCGTTACCGGGGCTTCAGCTCCACGGGTCTGCCGCGTTTCGCCACCTTCCTGCGGGTCAGGGAGGCGTTCTAAAGCTTCAGCGGGCGAGGGTCTGGACTCCGTCCGGCGTGCCCATCAGGAACACGTCGGCGCCCCGGCGGGCGAACAGGCCCACGGTGACAACACCCACGAGCTGGTTGATCTCGGCCTCCATGGCCACCGGGTCCAGGATGCTCATGCCGTGCACGTCCAGGATGACGTTGCCGTTGTCGGTGGTGAAGCCGGCGCGCAATACCGGGTTGCCGCCCATCTTCACCAGTTGCCGGGCCACATAGGAACGGGCCATGTGGATGACCTCCACCGGCAGGGGAAACTTGCCCAGCACGTCCACCAGCTTGCTCTGGTCGGCGATGCAGACGAACTTCTTGGCGCAGGCGGCCACGATCTTCTCCCGGGTCAGGGCGCCGCCACCGCCCTTGATCATGGCCATGTGGCGGGTGATTTCGTCGGCGCCGTCCACGTAGACTTCCATCTCGCCCGCCTCGTTCAGGTCAATGACGTTGATGCCGTGCTTCTTCAGCCGCTCGGCGGTGGCCACGGAAGAGGCCACGGCGCCGTCGATCCTGCCCTTGATGTCCGCCAGGGCGTCGATGAAGAAGTTGGCGGTGGAGCCGGTGCCCACGCCGATGATGCCGGCGGGAACGTATTCGAGGGCGGCACGGGCCGTGGCTTGCTTCATTTCGTCTTGGCTCATCATGATGGTTTTCTCTTGGTCGTTTGGGGTTAACCCCGTGAGAATAACGGCCTTCTCTTGCCTGTTCAAACCGCACCGCGATGACCGACTATCTTGAGCGCATCCTCCTGGCCCGCGTCTACGACGTGGCCCACGAAACCCCCCTGGACGAGGCCTCCAACCTGTCCCGTCGCGTGGGCAACCGGGTCCTGCTCAAGCGGGAGGACATGCAGCCAGTGTTCTCTTTCAAGCTCCGTGGCGCCTACAACAAAATGGCCGGCCTTACCAAGACCCAGCTCAAGCGGGGCGTGGTGGCAGCCAGCGCCGGCAACCACGCCCAGGGCGTGGCTCTCGCCGCCCAGGTGCTGGGCTGCCAGGCCATCATCGTGATGCCCGCCACCACGCCCCAGATCAAGGTGGACGCAGTGGCCAAGCGGGGCGCCGACGTGGTGCTGTTCGGCGACTCCTACGACGATGCCTACCACCATGCGAAGGGCATAGCCAAGAAAGCGAAGATGGTCTTCGTGCACCCGTACGACGACCCGGAGGTCATCGCCGGCCAGGGCACCATCGGCATGGAACTCATGCGCCAGTCCCGGGCCCCTATCGATGCCGTATTCGTGCCCGTGGGCGGCGGCGGCCTAATCGCCGGCATTGCCGTCTATCTCAAGCGCCTGCGGCCGGAGATCAGGATCATCGGCGTGGAGCCGGAGGACGCGGACGCCATGGCCCGCTCCCTGTGCAAGAAGGAACGCATCGTCCTGCCCCAGGTGGGCATCTTCGCCGACGGCGTGGCCGTGAAGCAGGTGGGGGAGGAGACCTTCCGCCTTTGCCAGCAGTACGTGGACGAGGTGATCCGTGTCAGCAATGACGCCATCTGCGCCGCCATCAAGGACGTGTTCGAGGACACCCGCTCCATCCTGGAGCCCGCCGGCGCCCTGGGCGTGGCGGGACTAAAGGTGTGGGCTGCCCGGGAGAAAGCGAAGAACAAGAACCTAGTGGCCATCGCCTCCGGCGCCAACATGAACTTCGACCGGCTACGCTTCGTGGCGGAAAGGGCGGAACTGGGCGAGAAGCGGGAGGCAGTGCTGGCCGTCTCCATCCCGGAGAAGCCGGGCAGCTTCAAGAAGTTCTGCTCCCTCATCGGCGGCCGGGTCATCACCGAGTTCAACTACCGTTTCGACGATCCCGCCCTGGCCCATGTCTACGTGGGCATCCAGGTGCAGAACCGGCCCGAGGTGGACAAGCTCATCGAGGCCCTGAAAAAGCACGAACTGCCGGTGCTGGACCTGTCCGACAACGAGATGGCCAA
Source organism: Thiobacillus sp. (assembly GCA_024235835.1). Lineage (NCBI taxonomy): Bacteria > Pseudomonadati > Pseudomonadota > Betaproteobacteria > Nitrosomonadales > Thiobacillaceae > Thiobacillus > Thiobacillus sp. Next base: position 27,588 of record JACKLQ010000001.1, read on the forward strand.
GCTGCACATCCGCCACCTGGTGGGCGGCCGTGCGCCCCAGGCGGAGCACGAAGTACTGTATCGCTTCGAGTTCCCTGAGCGCCCCGGTGCCCTCATGCGCTTCCTCAATAGCATGAGCCACGCCTGGAACATCAGCCTGTTCCACTACCGCAACCACGGCGCCGACTACGGCCGGGTGCTGGTGGGCATCCAGGTGCCGCCCAAGGACAAGGCGGAGTTCCAGCAATTCCTTGACGGCCTGGGCTACCGCTACTGGAACGAAAGCCGCAACCCGGCGTACAAGCTGTTCCTGGCCTGAGCAAGTCCAGATCCGACGCGAGAGCCTGCCATGCAAATGAAACGCCTCCTGGTTGGCTGCGTGTTGTGCTCGTTGGCCGGGATTGCCTCGGCGGGAACTTCCATTCTGGATACGGAAGAGGCGAGGACCTTCCGTGGCACGCTCGATCCCCTGTCCGCGCCAGCCGCATGGGAGGAGCGTCTGCAACGTTGGGCGGACAATGCCTGCCAGGCGTCGGCGGACGCCCGGCACCAGAGCTGGCAGGCGGATCAGGCCAGGCCCTGGTCCGAAAGGGCCTTTCCGGGAGAGGGGCTGAAGGACCGGTTGCTGGCCTATCCCGGTTCCCAGTTGTTCCTCCTGGTGGCCACGGATCTGGTGCCCGCACGTAGCCGCACGAACGTTTACGCACGTGTCTCGCAGCCTTACGAGGACCGTCTGTTCAATCGCATCGCTGCGTCGACGCCGCACAGTCTCGAGCCGGAAGACATCCTGCGATTTGCCTTGGAGATCACGGGAAACGACTACCGCCTCGCGGTGCTGACAGCACATTCGGTCCTGAAGGAGACGACCAAGCTGGGCAGGGAAGCCGTTGAGATCAGCCAGCAGTCGCGCAAGGAATATCTGCGCCTGAAGACGATCAATCCAGACAGGCCTTCCACGCGCAGGGCGTACCGGGAATACAGAAAGGACTTCGAGAATGCCGTGCGCAGCCTTGAGCACCACAACCGCGTCGTCCGTCCCCTGAAGAGCCTGCGTGGGGACCCAACGCGCATTCCTGACAAGATGGGGCCGTGGTACCACATCTTCGCGCTTTACACCCTGGATGCCGTGGGGGGTGGCGGACAGGCCCTGACTGCCTACGCGGCGGAGCACGGCGGGAAATACTTCCGCGCGTTTCAAAAGGAGGGCGGGTACGAGCCGGAGAAGAAGCGTATCGACGAGATCTTCATCAAGACGCAGGCCGCATGCGTGCCCGAATGGGTGGCGCTGAAGCCGGGGCCAGCGCCCTCGTCCCCCGTGAGTGGGTCGCCGCAGGAGGGCTTCGTCACCTGTCCGGAAACACAATACCCGCTCATGCCGGCGCATCAAGTGAAGCGGCACCCCTTCGCGGACCAGGATGGTGCTGATTATTCACCCGGCAAGATCCTGCGGGAACAGGGCAGGCAGCCCGCCTTCAAGACATGGTGCCGTTATGGTCGGGTGGGCAAGCAGATATTTGACATCCATGTATTGTGGACAGGGGCCGCTGCCGACCCAGCCACGCTGAGTCCCGTACCGTATTGCTCCAGGGACTGGAACTCGTATGACATGATGGGCTGGAACTACGTCTTCGAAAGCCGCAAGAAGGACGTAAGGGTCCAGATCGGCCGGCGTTTCGAGGGTGGCAACAACTTTTCCGACCCACTGGACATGTTTGAACGCGAGGCGGCGGCACGTCACCTGCTCAGGCAGATCGAGCCCCTGGCCATAGACTGCGTCGAGCCCGCAGGTTCACGCGGGCATTAGTGCCTCAACCCGGATTAAAGTGGTTCCCTGCCTGAGTAATACGGGCTCAGCCCAGGGTGGACCCGATTTTCAGGATGGGAAGGATGCCCGCCAGCCCATAGATGAAAAACAGGGCCAGACCGAGCACCATGGAGGCGGCCCCGTGGGCCATCAGGGCCTCGATGCGCTTGGCGTCGTCTTGCTTACTCAGCCACCGCCAGAAAGGGATGGCGAGCATGGCCCAAACGGCCGGAATCCACCCGGACAGGGAGCGTGCCTGGATGGCGAAGCCGGTACGGCGATCAACTCGGCGGCGCGATGGGCATGATCTCGCTGCGCACGCCGCGCGTGACCGTCACGGACGAGCCTGCCCGCAGGGTGAATCTCTCGTAGGGCGTACTGATTTCCACCACCCCCTCGTAGAGCTTGTAGTAGGTGCGGTCCTCATCCGGGTCGTAGTGGATCTCGATGTCGGTGCCACGGATGCCGCACAGAGAGGTGCCGGTCCTGACCGAGAAGGCGGCCCGGCCGCCCCAGCCTTTTGAGAACACGCGGATCGCCCCCTTGAGCAAATCCACGAGGCCCTTGTGTCGTTGCTGGTTTCTCAGGTCGATCTTGAATTCAGCCAGATTGATGGTCGAGTTGATGCCGACATTTATCACCGTCGGGCCGGAATTGATGGACTGGAAGCGATCCATGAATTCGATGCGGGCACGGCTTGAGTCTCCGGTCCTGGCCAGGTCGGTCGCATTGAGCAGATCGCCCTGCCTGGCGCTCAACCACTCGCCGCTTCCGCCTTTCTTTACCTGGACATCCTTGAACACGCTGACCAGGATGGCGGCGTAGCCCCCCTGGTGGCCCAGGTAGTGATTGATCTCTCGTTCCAGGTCGGCGCCCTTGGCGGTGAAATCGATGCGCTTGCCGTTGAATTCCTCCTTGAGGACCTTCCGGTAAGCCGCGTCCAGGCCTCTGTAGCTTGTGGCCCCCATTTCACGCAAGGCTACACTTGCGGGTTTGCGTTGCAGGGCGGCATCGAAGCAGCGCTCGAAACCCTGGAATGCCATGCGCTTGTCCGCGGGATTGCGTGCGGCACTGAGGGCGTCCAGCGAATGTTTGCATGCCCCTTGCTGAATCGACCGGTCGATGGATTCCATCTCGGCCATCAGGGACGCAAAGCGCCACGCCCTTTCCAGGTCCTCCACATTGCGCAGAACCTGGGTGACATATTCCGTGGCGTTGGCGGGAGGCGCGGCGCATGCAACGGGCACCCCCAGCAACAGGCATGTCGCGACGAGCACGTGTCGCAAGGCTGGCATGAGCTTTCTCATAGCCTGAATACCGGCCTGGTCCGAGGACATGTCCTTGAATATCCCATTCTTAATCATTTCTTCCAACCCCTTACCCGACTAATGACCCGCATCCGACAGTCCTCAACCTGAGCTTGTTGGCGCCAGGGCACGGAACGTGGGTCGCCACATTCCTTGTCGGCAACCCGGGTGGAATAAGATCCACACGCCCCCCAGTTGATCTCGCTGTCAACATGCTGCGAGCTTATGGATGCATCCCGTCGGCATGGTCCCTCGCCCACCCACCGCGCCGGCTTCGGCACCGGACGGTTGTTGGGATTGATGCAGTCCTGGGGAGGGGCGCCAAACAGGCCACTGGGCTCGCAATCGCCCCTGCTTCTAGCCGGAGGGTAGGGCTTGGAGGCATAAGGGTCGTAAGTGGGACGCTGCTGAGGTGGCGGGCTGCGACCCTCGTCGGCCCTTTCCTTGTCGAGCATGCAGGAAGGGTCGTTGGGTTTGACGTCGCAACCTCCCAAGTAATACGTCTTACCGGAAGAACCCCTGTCCATCTGCTCCATTTGTCGCATGGCCCGGTTCAATCGTTCGTTGTGCTCGCGCTGCAGTCGTTCATTTTCCAGACGGGACTGGTTTTCATCCCCGAATATGGATCTTCGAATCGCGTCTGGATCTCCCGCAATGGACGGAACCGCCAATGCGAGGAGAAGAGCGGGAACAGCTGCGACGGCAATCCATGCGGGGGCTTTCATGGCCGGCTCCTGTTGTTGATGGGTTTATGAAGTACATATTCGTACAAAAACATCTGGTTGGCTAGATGAGCCGGACACTGACTTAGTGGTTGTCTGATGGGGACGACGAATTACCGATAATCCATGCTGCTAACAGGTAGCCAGATGGGATGGCAGTGCCATTGGCTACACTGAACCCCATGGAACTCGAGTGCTATTCCCAACGCCTGCTCAACCCCTTCCGCGGCGTGCAGCGGGTCATCCGCTACGGCCCCGCCGAGGCGGTGACCACCGACGGCGCCCATTGGGACCTTTACGTCCGTAACGACGAGTTGCTGGAAGGCCTGGACCGTAGCCACCCGGTGCTGGTCTCCGATATCCGCTTCGGACGCTGGTCGGCCGAAAAGGGCCTCAAGCGAGGCCCCTTGTACCCCTCAGAGGATTTCCGCCGCATGGAGCGCTTGGGCGCAGTGGTCTACGAGGCTCTGACCCAAGTCCACGACCAGCCGGTGTTTCCCTTCCGGGATTGCTACGAATTGTGGCTGCTGGACCCGGATGGTGCCTTGTTGGCCTTGCTGGCCAGCGTGCTGTTGCCGGAAGAAATCGAAAGGAACCTGCCCCTGGTGTGGCGTCCTGGGCACGCAACGAAGTCTGTTTTCCCAATCTCCGGTCACGACGAACCTGCCGAGTACCTCGGCCGCTATGTCAACCGGCTGGCAGGGCGTGAACCCGCAGCAGCCTGGCTTCAGCGTGACCCCGATGGTGCCGGCCGGGCTGTGGCAGGTGTCAACCTGCCTGCTTCGTGGGCGGAGCGGACCTGGGGTGCCGCGGAGTTTCCGGCCTTTTTCCTCAGGGACGGCGGTCACGACACAGAGCACCGGCAATTGATCGCAGACTTTCATGCCTGGCAGGCCCCTTGTCTGCTGCTATTGCCCGGTTGGCCCGTCGAGGTTCGCTACCGACTGGAAGCACAAGCCCGGCAGCAGGCGGAAACGGTGGAGCAACTGTTCCATCTTTACCCGGATGCCGTGGATGAGCGCTTGATCCATGCCTGCCGGGTGGAGGCCCTGTTGAAGCGCAGCCAGGCCATGAGCCCTACCCGGGAGGAGGTTCTTTCCACCGGCTACATCGAGCTCAACCCCGACGAATCCGACATGGTGTGACTTGCTCGATAAATCTTCACAGTACAGAATTACCAGTTCCAAATGGAGGAAGACCATGAATAACACCATACGCGCCACGGCTGTCGCCTTGTTCCTGTCCGCCCCCTTGTTCGCATCCTTCCCCACACTGGCCCATGAAGGCTACGACAAGGCCCTCCAGGCCTACAGTTGCGTGGACTATCCCAAAGCCATTGGCCTGTTCAAGACCTATGCAGAACAGGGCCATGGCTTGTCTCAGTACATGATGGGCATCATGACCGAGCAGGGCCAGGGCGTCACACCCGACGTGGACGCGGCCTACGACTGGTACATGAATGCTGCAAAGCAGGGCATCACCGACGCCTATTTCGCCCTGGCCGACATGTACAAGCGGGGTATCAGCGTGCAGAAGGACCCAATCCGGGCCTATGCCTGGTTCGACCTGGCCAAGCAGGGCGGCCACAACCTGGCCGGGGACATGCTCAACAGCCTGGACAAGGAACTGCAAGCTGATCAGATCGCCCAGGCAAAAGAGTTCGGCAAGGAGTGGCTGGCCAAAATGGGACGCTGATTTCCTTTTGCTCATTGACAGGCGCTCGTAACCCCTTCAAGAATCTGTTCCATGAAACTTCACCCTATGCCCCTACCCAAGAAAGTCCTCTGCCGTGCGCTGAGCGTATGGCCTGTGGGCCCGTGGCGGAAGTGTGTTGGATGAGCAAGCGATGAACTGACCGAAAGTCAGCAACACCTCGAAGGCCGCGGACCCGTAAAGTCCGCGGCCTTTTTGTTTTCAACCTTCGTTTCGTACCCAGGAGCCCGACATGAACCCTACCCTGTACCGACCCATGCCCCTGTCCCCGGCCTACGCAATTGTGGCGTACCCACCCTGTTGCCCCCACATCCCATCCGCCTAGCCGGCGGAGCACCCTGAACAAGGAACCATCATGTCCGTGCCCATCGCCTATCTCACCGTCATCGCCATCTGGTCCACCACGCCCCTGGCCATCAAATGGAGCGCCCTGGGGACCGGCTTCGCCTTCGCCGTCCTGGCCCGCATGGCCATCGGCGTGGTGCTGGCCGCGCTGATCGTGACGATCTGGCGCGTGGGCTTCCCCATGCACGGCAAGGCCCGCCAGACCTACCTGGCCGGCGGCCTGGGCCTGTTCGGCGCCATGAGCCTCACCTACTGGGGGTCCCAGTTCATCACCTCCGGCCTGGTGTCCGTGCTGTTCGGCCTGGCGCCCCTCATGACCAGCCTTATGGCAGCGCTGGTGTTGAAGGAGCGGGCCCTGGTTCCGGCCAAGGTGGCGGGCATGGTGCTGGGCCTGGCCGGGCTGGCCATCGTCTTCCTGGCGGAGAGCGGCCTGGGCGGGCCTGAGGCCTTGAATGGCATGGCGGCCCTGCTGCTGGCGGTGTTCATCTATTCCGCCAGCCTGGTGTGGATCAAGCGCATCGGCGACGACAGCCCGCCCCTGGCCATCACCACCGGGGCACTGGCCGTGTCCATGCCCCTGTTCCTGCTGGTGTGGGCCTTGGCGGATGGCGGCGTGCCCGAGACCGTGCCGGTACGGGCCGGGGCGGCCATCGTCTACCTGGGGGTGTTCGGCTCGGTGCTGGGCTTCGCCCTTTACTACTACATCATCAAGCACATGGACACGGGACGGGTGGCCCTCATCACCCTGGTCACGCCGGTGCTGGCCCTGGTGCTGGGCATCGTGCTGAATGGCGAGGTGGTACCGGTGCGGGTGTGGCTGGGAGCGGCGCTGATTGCCCTAGGCCTGACCCTGCACCAGTGGGAAACACTGGCACGGCTCACAGCCCGTGAGGCTCACTGGTAGATCAGCTGGGACCAGCGTTTCTCTGTCTGTAGCTGCTGTTTGGCGGCTTCCCAGGCGTCCGCCGAGCCGGCGGCCTTGGCCATGGTGGCGTCGAACTTGTCCACGATCTTCTCCATGCCCGCCAGGTAGACATGGGTCTTGGGGTCCTGAACCAGTTGCCAGATTTCGGCGGCATGGGCTTCCACACCCTGGCCCAGGGCGTCGCCTTCGTCACTGAGGAGGCCCTTGCTGACGGACTGCACCGCCTGGAAGGTGGCCTGGTCGTAGTAGTTGGCCAGGTCGTTGTTCTGGTCGTTCATGTAGAGCAGGTCGGTGCCGGTACGGGCGCCGTAGAACAGGCGCACCTTGCCCTGCCAGTCCTTTTCAGTCTCGTAGACCCGGCGCAGGAAGGCGCGGAAGGGGGCGATGCCCGTGCCGGTGCCCAGCATGAGCAGGTTGCTGGTCTTGTCCGCCGGCACGGTGAAGGTGCCGCGGTAGGGTCCGGTGAGGGTGATCTCCTGGTCCGGCAGGGCGTCGCACAGGTAGTTGGAGGCGGCACCCGGGTATTCCTCGCCGGACACCTCGTCGATGTAGAAGCAGCGCCGCACCAGGATTTCCAGTTCGCAGCCCCCATCCGTCTCCCGGGAGGCGGCGATGGTGTAGTAGCGGTGGTGGGCCTTGTTGCCGAATTCGTGGGGACCGGGCACCAGCACGCCGATGTTCTGGCCTTCCGGAAAGTAGTAGGCCGGCTCGCCCAGCCGCAGGACGATCTGGCGCACCTCGGCGGTGGAGTCTGGCGTGATGCGGGTGGAGGAGGCGACGGTGGCCTGGAAGGTGTTGGTGATGTCGGGTGTTTGGGACATGGCTCAATCCTGTTGTGTGGTGAAGCCAACGGTTGGTTGGTGGCATTCAAGAGATAAGCGCGTCCGATTATCGCCTGGGAGAAGTGTTGGTTATTAGCAAGTCATCGAATGCAAAGTATTGGATATTTCAATAATTGGCCGGTTGGGTGGTTTGGGCTTCATGGCCTCCAATATTTCTGGGTCGGAGGAAAAGCCGCTCCACGCCAAGGAAGATGATCGCCCCAATGCATCCGGCGACATGGGCTTCCGGCACGCTGGACCATGGGGTGTGGACGAACAGGGATTGCCGGACAGTGATTTCAATGGCCAGTTTGGCGGCCAGTCCCAGCACGACCAAAGGGATGACGGGATGCCGGTGTTCCTCCCACAGATTTGCGAGGGCGATGATGAACAAGGTGTTCAGCATGCCCGACAGGCCGCAGTAGCGCTCCAGCCCGGGCAGCCACCACCACAGGCCCGCATCCACGGCGGCCATGCCCGCCGCTGCCGCGAGAATCATGGGCCACCGGCCATGCCGTTCCATGACCCAGCCGATGAGGGCCAGGGCGGTGATGTCCCACAGGGCGTGTTCGCCGTCGCTGTGCAGCAGATGGCCGGTAACCAGGCGCCACCATTCACCCTGGGCGATGGCGGCGCGGTCGAACACCAGGGCCGGGGGAGCCGGGCCGAAAGCCAGCGACAACCCCACCGCCGTCAGCACCAGCAGCCCGGTGAGCCAGGGCAATCCGTAGACGCCCCGGCTTTCAGCACATTGGCTGAGGCTCATGCCGCCACGCGGGGTCGCCGCATCAGCCACACCAGGGGCAGCAACAGCAACAGGGTCCAGCCGTCCAGGGCGCCGCTGCCGCTGTGGCTGGCCTGGCTGCTGGTGTACATGGGCTGCTGGGCATCCACCCGGCGGGAGACGGGGCCGCTCTGGGCGCGCTGCTGCCTGGCGGCCTCTTCCAGGGCCACCCGGTCCCGGTTGCTGCGCTTGATGCCCCGGGCGGCGAACTGCTCTTCCCGCAGCACGATCATGGAGGTGTGGTCGGTGACCAGGCCGTACTCCAGGGCCAGGTCCGTGGCGGCGCGCTTCAAATCGGCTTGCTCACCGAAGTCCGCCATCTCCGCCTGCATGTCCTCGATGCTGGCATAGGCCCACAGGCGTTCCAGCTCCGGGTTGGCCTTCGTCTGGGCGGGGAAAGGGAAACTCGTGCGGTAGGTCTTGGGCTGGCCGGAGATGCGGCCGGTGAGTTCCACCTGGGCCATGCCGTTGCCCCAGTAGTGGCCCAGGAGCACCAGTTGCTGGCCGCGATAGAGGCTGCCGATCTGCCGGGACGTCAGGTCCGCCACCTTCACGCCGCCGATCTTCACCTCCACCCCGTGCAGGGCCTGGTGGCTCACCTTGCTGACGGTGGTGAGCAACTGGCCGACGATGTCGTCACTGTTGGAGATGCCCACGGCGAAGCCGCCGGAGGCCTTGGTCATGGCTTCCAGCAGGGGCCGGTTGGCACTGTTGCCCATGATGAAGGTGAACAGGCGGGTGTCCTTGCGCTTGATGAGGTCGATGAACTTGCGCTGGGCCGTCTCGCCCACGTTGGCCACGCCGTCGGTCACCAGCACGATGGCGCTGGTGCGGTCGGCTTCCAGGCTGTCCATGCCCAGTTCCAGGCCGGCGTACAGGTTGGTGCCGTTGTCGGGCTGGATGTTCGCCACCTCATTGCTGTACTGCTTCACCGCTTCGGCGGTGGCGTTCACGTAGCCGTTGGTGAGTTCCCGGGAGCGGTCGTTGAACAGCACGATGCGGAAGCGGTCGTTGGGGCGCAGCTTGCCCAGTGCCCGCTGCACGCCGTCCGCCAGGGTGGCGTACTTGCCCTGCATGGAACCGGATACATCCAGCACGAACACCCAGTCGCTGCCTTCGGTGATGGGCTTCAGGTCGTCGCCCGGGGTCACCGTGAGCAGGAAGGTGCCGCGCTTTGCCGCGTCGGGCTTGTAGGCCACCAGGTCCACGCTGCCGGGCAGGCCGGGCTGGAGGCGCCAGTACACCACCACGTCCTTGTCCAGGCTGAAGGCGGCGTTGGCGGGCAGTTGAGGATTGAAGGCGGGTGTCGTGGTGCCTTCTTCCTGAATCTGCGTGCCGGCGCCTTGGTTGTTGCCCCGGTTGTCGATATGCACCTTCCACTCGCCGTGACCCGCCTGGCTCACCTGGGCCTGGAGGTTGTTGGGCAGGCGGATGGCGTCCACCGGATAACCGGACTTCAGGTGCAGGTCGAAAGTGAAATGGGACATGACCCGGGTGTCGGCGGTCCAGAAGGCCAGCTTCTGTTCATCCACGCCGCCTTCCTCCAGGGGATAGACGTAGCGGCCGATGCCCGTGTCCACGCCGGCGGTCTGGTAGTACACCAGGCGGGTGCGGGTGTCCTGGCCGGCCCGCACGGGGGAGACGCTGATGTTGAAGGTCTTGTGGCTGTCCTTCTCGGTTAGACCAGCATCCCGGCCGGCCTTTTTCTCCTCCTCATAGACCTTGCGGGCTTCCTGTTTTTCCAGCACCTCGCCGGTCACCGGCTTGCCGTCGATCCACAGGGTGAACTCGCCCACGGCGCCATGTTCCGGCACGGGGAAGGCGTAGATGGCTTCCAGGTCCCGGGGGTGGGGGTTGTGGAACACCTGCTCCACGGTGGTGACGGCATAGCCGTCCTCAATGACCACCTTCACGTGCTGCTCTTTCAGTTGCAGAGGCGGCAGGCTGCCGTCGCTGGGGGTGAGCAGGCCCGCCGCCTGGGCCATGCCGCCCACCAGCAGGCCATAGGCCACGGTCATCAGGGCGCTCAGCCAGATGCCAGCCTTCAAGCTGGCTCGCAGCCACCAGGCCATGGGTTGGTGGGTCCATAGGTTTCGTGTCCATTCGTCTCGGGTCGGTTTCATGGGCTTCTCCTTTATAAAACAGTGTTCAATTAATGTTCCGAAAAAACCCGCGAGAGGCGGGTGGGAGCGTTGTCCGGTTGCTTTCGTGGATTAACTGAACAACGTTCAATAAATTTATAGCAAGCAATTGAACAATGTTCAATATTTATTTACACTGGCCTCCAATTCGAAACGTATTGCAGGAGACCACCATGGCCCGACGCAGCGACCACAGCCGGGAGGAAATCCGCCAGATGGCCCTCAACGCCGCCGAGGCCATCGTCGCGGCGGAGGGCTACAAGGGCCTGTCGGCCCGCAAGGTGGCCACGGCCATCGACTACACCGTGGGCACCCTGTACCTGGTGTTCGAGAACCTGGACGACCTGGTGCTGCAGGTGAACGGCCGCACCCTGGATGCCCTTTATGAATGGCTGCGGGCTAGGCAGGTAAGGGGAGCGAAGGAGGCCGATGCCCGGGACAGCCTCCTGGCCATCGCCGATGCCTACATCGCCTACGCGGAGACGGAGACGCCCCGCTGGAACATGCTGTTCGAGTACGTGGCGGAGCAGGGCAACGAGCTACCGGACTGGTATCTGGTGAAGCTGAGCCGGGTGTTCGGCCTGGCGGAGGCGGCCCTGAAGCCTCTGGCCGACCACCGCACGGAACTGGAAATCCAGCAGGCGGCCCGGGTGCTGTGGGCGGCGGTGCACGGCATCTGCACCCTGAAGATCCGCCACCGCATGGACCTGGTGGGGGGGCAGAGCGCCGGGGAGATGGCCCGGATGCTCATCGACAATTTCCTGCAGGGCTTCCAGGCCTGAGCAGCCAGACAAGAAACCACATAAACAAGCAATCGGAGAACACGCATGGAACTGCTGAAAGGGATGCTGCGCTGGGTATTGAAGGCCTTGTACAAGGTGGAGGTGAAAGGCCTGGAAAACCTGGAGGGGGCGGGCAAGCGGGTGCTCATCGTCGCCAACCACACCTCCTTCCTGGACGCGGTGCTGCTGCTGGCCTTCCTGCCGGGCAGGCTCACCTTCGCGGTGAACACCTTCATCGCCCAGAGCCCCCTGTTCAAGCCCTTCCTGGCCCTGGCGCAAATCTTCCCCATGGACCCCACCAACCCCCTGTCGGCCAAGTCCCTGATCCGCTACCTGCAACAGGACAACCGGGCGGTGATCTTTCCGGAAGGCCGCATCACCGTCACCGGCGCCCTGATGAAGATCTACGACGGCACCGGCCTGGTGGCGGACAAGTCGGAGGCGGTGATTGTGCCGGTGCGCATCGACGGCGCCCAGTACACGCCCTTCTCCAAGCTGCGGGGCCGGGTGCGCCTGCGCTGGTTCCCCCCCATCACCCTGACGGTGCTGGCGCCCCGCCGCATCACCCCGAATGCTGAGGTGCGGGGCCGGGCCCGGCGCAAGGCCGCGGGCCGGGCCCTGGCGGACATCATGACGGAGATGATGTTCGCCACGGGCAACTACCGCCGCACCCTGTTCCAGGCTTTGCTGGATGCCCGCCAGGTCCACGGCGGCGGCCATAAGGTGGTGGAGGACATCCAGCGCCGGCCCCTGAGCTACGACAAGCTCATCGCCGCCGCCTTCGTGTTGGGCACGGCCCTCTCAAAGCATGCGAAGCAGGGGGAATACGTGGGCCTGCTGCTGCCCAGCATGGTCAGCACCGTGGCGGCCTTCCTGGGGCTCCACGCCCACGGCCGCATCCCGGCCATGCTCAATTACACCGTGGGGGCCGGCGGCATGGTGTCCGCCTGCGAGACGGCCCGCATCAGCACCGTCATCACCTCCCGCCGCTTCCTCGAGGCGGCCAAGCTCAGCGACGCGGCCAAGCTCTTGGGGGAGCGGGTGAAGCTGGTGTACCTGGAAGACCTGGCGGAAGGCATCACCCTGGGGGACAAGTTGCAAGGCTGGCTCCAGGCCCGCTTTGCCGCCCATTTCCACCGCGCCAACGGCGGCAGCCTGGACCCGGACAGTCCGGCGGTGGTGCTGTTCACCTCCGGCTCGGAAGGCACGCCCAAGGGGGTGGTGCTGTCCCACGCCAACCTGCTGGCCAACCGGGAGCAACTGGCGGCCCGGGTGGCCTTCTCGGCCCAGGACATCATCCTCAACGCCCTGCCGTTGTTCCATTCCTTCGGCCTCACCGCCGGCACCCTGCTGCCCCTGTTCTCCGGCATGAAGACCTTCTTCTACCCGTCGCCCCTGCACTACCGCATCGTGCCGGAGATGGCCTACGACGTGAACGCCACGGTGCTGTTCGGCACCAACACCTTCCTGGCGGGCTATGCCCGCTTCGCCCATCCCTACGACTTCTACTCCGTGCGTTACGTGTTCGCCGGGGCGGAGAAGTTGCAGGAGGAGACCCGCCGGGTGTGGGCGGAGAAGTTCGGCATCCGCGTCTTCGAAGGCTACGGCGCCACGGAGACGGCGCCGGTGCTGTCCGCCAACACCCCCATGGAGCATGTGGTGGGCAGCGTGGGCCGGCTCATGCCTGGCATACGCCACCAGTTGCAGCCCGTGCCCGGGGTGGAGGAGGGGGGCCGCCTGTTCGTGCAGGGGCCCAACGTGATGCTGGGTTACCTGCTCCACGCCAACCCCGGCGTGCTGGTGCCGGCGGAATCGGAGATGGGTAAGGGCTGGTACGACACGGGGGACATCGTCAGCATGGACGAAGAGGGCTTCATCCGCATCCGGGGCCGGGCCAAGCGCTTCGCCAAGATCGGCGGCGAGATGGTGTCCCTGGCCGCCGTGGAGGAGTTGGCGGCCAAGGCCTGGCCGGACCGGCTCCATGCCGTGGTGTCCCTGCCGGACCCGGCCAAGGGGGAACAACTGGTGCTGGTGACGGACCAGCCCGATGCCCGGCGGGCCATGCTCCAGCAGCAGGCCAGGCAGGCGGGCATGGCGGAGCTCAACGTGCCCAAGCGGATACTGGTGGTGCGCCAGGTGCCCCTGCTGGGCACGGGCAAGATCGACTACACGGGGGTGAAGGCCCTGGCCGAGGCGGTGGTGGCAGAGGTGGGGGACATGGCGAGCGAAGTGATGGCGGAGGAGGAAGAATGAACCCGGAGTATCCAATGAGCATCCTCGCGGTCCAGGCAGGAGCGCCGCTTGCGGCGCGAAACGTGGGTTCGGCCCGCGAGCGGGCCTCCTACCCCCAAATGGATAATCCGGGATGAACATCCTGGCCATCACACCCATCGCCTGCATGAGCTTCCTCGCCATCCCGATCAGCGGCCCCACTTCCCCCTTTGCAAAAGGGGGATCGAGGGGGATTCGAGCCTTGCCGATCCCGGCAGCCCGCCACAAATCCCCCCCAGCCCCCCTTTTCCAAAGGGGGGAGCGGACAGCAGGTCCATGCCCCGCCAGTCCCTTTGATTCCGAATTCATGCCGAGGATGCCCGTATGAACCGCGCCGTCTACGTCCTGCTGCTGGCCCAGTTCCTCACGGCCTTCGCCGACAACGCCATCCTGTTCACGGCCTTCGCCATGATCGCCCAGGCGGGGGGCTACGATGACTGGTACCGCTCCGCCCTCCAGGCCTCCTTCCTGGTGGCCTTCGTGGTGCTGGCCCCCTGGGTGGGACGCTTCGCCGACCAGCACCCCAAGAACCGGGTGCTGGCCTGGGGCAACGGCGTCAAGGCGGCGGGGGTGGCCCTGTTGCTGGCGGGGGTCGATCCGTTGCTGTCCTACGGCGTGGTGGGCATCGGCGCGGCGGTGTACGGCCCGGCCAAGTACGGCATCCTGCCGGACCTGGTGGGCCATGGCCTGCTGGTGAAGGCCAACGGCCTGGTGGAGGGCTCCACCATCCTGGCCATCGTCCTGGGGGCTGTCATCGGCGCCCACCTGGCGGACCACAGCATCGGCATGGCCCTGGCCCTGGTGGGGGCCGCCTACCTGGCTTCCCTGGCCGCCGCCCTGTTTCTGCCCCGGACGCCCACCAAGCCCAAGGACGAGCGCCCCGTGGTGGGCCATTTCGTGGCCATGATGGAAGGCTTCTTCACCACCGCCCGGGCCCGCTTTGCCATGCTGGGCTCTGCCGTGTTCTGGTCGGCGGCGGTGGTGCTGCGGGTGATGATGGTGGCCTGGGCCCCGGTGGTGCTCATGACCCACAACACCGCCGACATCGCCGATCTCACCGTGTTCATCGCCATCGGCATCGCCGTGGGGGCGGTGCTGGCGCCCCGCATCGTGTCCATGGAGAAGCTGCGCCGGGCCCGCCTGGCGGCGTATCTGATGGGCTTGGGCATCCTGGCCCTGGGCATCACCACCGATGCCCTGCTGGCCAAGTTCGTGTTGCTGGGCATCGGCGTGGCCGGGGGCATCTTCGTGGTGCCCATCAACGCCACCCTCCAGGACATCGGCCACCGCAGCATCGGCGCCGGCGGGGCGGTGGCCATCCAGAACTTCTTCGAGAACCTGGCCATGCTGGTGGGCACCGGCATTTATTCCCTGGCACTCACCCGGCACATCGATCCGGTGCAGGGCGTCCTTGTCCTGGGGGTGCTGGTGATCATCGCCACCGCCGTGGTGGCCTGGCACCTGCCCAAGGGGCCGGAACCCCTGCCCGAGGCCCTGAAGGAATCCGCATGATAGGCCGCGTGCACAAGGTCCTGCACAAGGCCCTGCTGCGCCGGGGCCTGTGGCCCGAGTCGGGCGTCGTGAATCCTTGCCTGGGGCCCTTGCCGGACGCGCTGGCCCGGGACGAGCGCCTGCAATGCATCTGGGATGGGTTGGATGCGGAGCAGGTCTGGGACAGCCACGCTCACCTCACCGGCGTGGGGGACAGCAACTCGGGCATAAGACTGCACCGGGACATGACCAATCCCCTCAAGCCCCTGACCTACTTGCAGCGGGTCTTTTTCCTCAACGCCAGTTGCAGCAACGAGGGGGAACAAGAAGGGGAGGGCGTGGATGATCGTTTCGTGGCCCGCCTGCTGGCCCTCCACGACAGCCTGCCCCGGGGCTACAAGACCGTGCTCCTGGCCTTCGACGACAGCCACGACGAACAGGGCCGCCGTCGCGGCGACCTGTCCGCCTTCGTCACCCCCAACGCTTATGCCCAGCGCCTGGCTCGGGACTATCCCCATCGCCTGGAGTGGATCGCCTCCATCCACCCCTACCGGGAGGATTGCGTGGAGGCCCTGGAGGAGGCCGTGGCCGGCGGCGCCCGGGCCATCAAGTGGCTGCCCCCGGCCCAGGGCATGGACCCGGCCTCGCCCCAATGCGACCGCTTCTATGACGCCCTGGCCCGCCACGGCCTGCCCCTGCTGAGCCATGCCGGGGGCGAACGGGCCGTGCACGGCAGCAACCGGCCGGACTACGGCAATCCGCTGCGCCTGCGCCGGGCTCTGGAGCGGTGCGTGCGGGTCATCGTCGCCCACTGCGCTTCCATGGGCCGCTACACGGATACCGATCAGGGCGCGAATGGGCCTACACGCACGTCCTTCGAACTGTTCGCGCGCATGATGGACGAACGGGCCCATGAAGGCCTGCTGCTGGCGGACATCTCCGCCATCACCCAGATCAACCGGGCCGGTGTCCCCCTGCGTACCGTCATTGAGCGGGACGACTGGCACCACCGCCTGCTCAACGGCACCGACTACCCGCTGCCCGGCGTCATGCCCCTGTTCTCCCTGCACAAGCTGGCGGCGGACGGCTACCTGGCGGAAGGCGACATCCCGCTGCTCATCGCCGTGCGCCGCCACAATCCCCTGCTGTTCGATATCGCCCTCAAGCGCCGGCTGCGCTGGCAGGGCAAGGCGATTGCCGATGGCGTGTTCGAGTCACGGCGGCACCTTGAGCCAACGGCATCGATTCCGTTGCACTGACCGGGAAGAACCCGGGCCCCAGCCGGTACAATCCGGCATGCCCAACCGCTCCACACCCGCTCCCGCCGCCCGGACCCCGTCTGCAGAGACACCGGTTCCTGAGGCAACACCGTCCTTTGACCGCTTGCCCCTGGCGCCCGCCGTGCTGGAGAACCTGCGCCGGCTTGGCTACCTGACCATGACGCCCATCCAGGCGGCCAGCCTGCCCCTCACCCTGGCGGGCCAGGACCTGATCGCCCAGGCCAAGACCGGCAGCGGCAAGACGGCGGCCTTCGCCCTGACCCTGCTGGCCAATCTGAACCCGCGCCGTTTCGCCGTGCAGGCCCTGGTGCTGTGCCCCACCCGGGAACTGGCCGACCAGGTCACCCAGGAAATCCGCCGCCTGGCCCGGGCCGAGGACAACATCAAGATCCTTTCCCTGGTGGGCGGCAGCACCATGCGCCCCCAGATGGCCAGCCTGGAGCATGGCGCCCACATCGTCGTGGGCACACCGGGCCGCATCATGGACCACCTGCAGCGGGGCAGCCTGAACCTGGACGCCCTCAACACCCTGGTGTTCGACGAGGCCGACCGCATGCTGGACATGGGTTTCTATGACGATATGGTGTACGTGGCCAGGCAGTGTCCCAGGAAGCGCCAGACCCTGTTGTTCTCCGCCACCTACCCCCAGGGCATCGAACGGCTGGCGCACCAGTTCCTGCGCCACCCCAAGGAAGTGAAGCTGACGGAGCGCCACGAGGCCGACAAGATCCGCCAGCGCTTCTACGAGGTGGAGAACGGGCAGCGCCTGGAGGCCGTGGCGATGCTGCTCAACCACTACCGCCCGGTCAGCACCCTGGCCTTCTGCAATACCCGCCAGCAATGCCGCGACCTGCTCAAGGTGCTACGCGCCAAGGGCTTCCATGCTCTGGCCTTGCACGGCGAGCTGGAACAGCGGGAACGGGACCAGGTGCTGATCCAGTTCGCCAACCGCAGTTGTTCCGTGCTGGTGGCCACCGACGTGGCGGCCCGGGGCCTGGACATCGCCCAGTTGGAAGCCGTCATCAACGTGGACGTGACGCCGGACCCGGAGGTCTACATCCACCGCATCGGCCGCACCGGCCGCGCCGACCAGGACGGCTGGGCCCTGAGCCTGGCCAGCCCCAACCAGATGCGCCGGGTGGACAACATCGCCAAGGAGCTGGGCACCGGGGTGGAATGGCATTCCATCGCCGAACTGGCGCCGAGTGGTGACAAACCCAGCCCCAAACCCCTGCTGCCGCCCATGGCCACCATGCAGATCCTGGGCGGGCGCAAGGACAAGATCCGTCCCGGCGACGTGCTGGGCGCCCTCACCGGCGAGGCGGGTTTCAAGGCCGACCAGGTGGGCAAGATCAGCGTGGGCGAGTTCAATACCTACGTGGCGGTGGCCCGCCAGATCGCATCTGAAGCCGTGCGCCGGCTGGAGGCGGGCAAGCTGAAGGGCAGGGCGGTGAAAGTCCGCATCCTGGGCATTCCCGGCGAGGATGAACCGGCCCGGCCTTCCCGCGCCAATGCGGCCATCAAGCGGCGGCCCAAACCTTGAGCGGATTGCCCGGCGAACACGCGGAAACCATTTCCCGGGAGGACCTGGCTGAACTTTCCATCCGGCGATACGAAGGCCAGGTTCACCTGGTGGCCACGCCGGAGGCCCTGTCCATGGCCCTGGACGACCTCCGCCAGGAACGGGTGGTGGGCTTCGACACCGAGACCCGGCCGGCCTTCCGCAAGGGCGAAAGCCACCTGCCTTGCCTGGTGCAGATGGCCACGGCCCGGGCGGTCTACCTGTTCCAGTTGCGGCAGGTGGATTGCGCCGACGCCCTGGCCGAGCTTCTGGCCGCGCCGGGCATCGTCAAGGCGGGCGTGGCCCCGGCCCACGATCTGCGCCAGCTCAAGCTGCTGTTTCCCTTCGAGGCCGCCGCCGTGCGGGATCTGGGCGCCATCGCCAGGCGCCACGGCATGGGCCAGACGGGGCTGCGCAACCTGGCCGGCCTGTTCCTGGGTTTCCGCATTCCCAAGGGCACGCGCACGTCCAACTGGGCGGCACCGCATTTGTCGGCGGCCCAGATCAATTACGCTGCCACGGATGCCTGGGCCTGCCGGGAGCTTTATCTGCATTTCCACGCCCACGGACTGGTGTGATCTACCCATTGCACTGAGACAGGCGCGGCGGAATTTGCCTCCGCCCACCCGTTAATCTCCCCTCCAGGAATGGGAGGGAGGGCTCATACGAACAGGCAGACGTCCGCTTTCCGGGCTTCGCCCAGGTAGCTGGTGGCGCCGATCCAATCCGCGATCTCGGGGATGAACTCGTCCTGGCGGTAGTTGAACAGGTCCACGGTCATCTGACATGCCACCATCTTCACTTCCGCCTCGATACAGAGGTCGCGCAGTTCCTTGATGCTGGCCACGCCCTTGGACTTGACGGTCTGTTCCATCATGGCCGTGGCGAAGTCCTCGAAGCCCGGCAGATTGCCGGCCACCAGGTTGGGGATGGGCATGTTGATGCGCTTAAGCCAGTCCGGGCCGAAGGGCATCTTCATGGGCATGGCCGGGTTGCCCATGGGAGAGACCTTCAGGTGCAGGTCCTTCTTCAGCAGTTCCAGGCCGTAGAAGGTGAAAAAGATGGAGGATTCCCAGCCCAGGGCAGCGGCGGTGGAGGCCAGGATGAAGGGTGGGTAGGCCATGTCCAGGGTACCCTTGGTGGCGATGATGGCCAGGGAAGGCACCTTGCTGGCTTCCTTTTCCACCAGCTTTTCGTCCAGGCGCTGGTCGAACCAGGCCTCCAGGCTGGCCAGGTCGGTGGGCATGGATTGATTGTTCACGGTTTGCAGTTTGGCGACGTTCATGGCGTTCTCCTCAGGCCTTGCGGATGTAGAACTCGTAGTCGCTGCCGGCCTGGGCCGAAGACAGCAGGGTATTCCCCGTCTGGGTACAGAAGGCGGCCATGTCCTTGAGGGAGCCCGGGTCCGTCGCCACCACCTTCAGGGTGTTGCCGGAAGACATGGCATTCAGGGTCTTCTTGGTGCGCAGGATGGGCAGCGGGCAGTTGAGGCCGCGGGCGTCCAGGGTTTGCTCGGATTCCATGGTGTTTCTCCTTTCAGGTGGGTGCGGCAGCGCCGCAAAAATAGACCGGTCGGTCAATTGACGGGTCAAAAAAAAGCCCGGGTGGGCAGGGGGCAGGTTGCGCATATCAGTGGCTCGATTCGATGCGCAGTGTCTTGATGGCGGGCCCCAACAGCAAGATGACTTCCGGGTCGTTGCGTGTCTTGGCCAGCAGGATGATGCCTTCCAGATAGGCCAACATTGCAGAGGCAGTGGCCTCGGTGTTCATGGCGGCCACGGCGCCCGTGGCAACGGCTTCGTCCAGGGTGGCGCGGAACCTGTCCCGGGCTTTGTCGAACACGGCGTTGAGCCGGGCCCGCATTACGTCGTCCCGTGTGCTCATCTCCAGGGCCAGGTTGCCAAACAGGCAGCCTGGCATGCGGCCTTCCAGGTCAGAAGAAGCCTTCTGCCAGTAGTAGGCGGCGTCGATCATGTAATCCAGACGTTCCACTGGCGGCAGGGCCAGGTCGAATGCCTCGGCCACGAAGCCATGGGCCCAGTCGTCGGCCATGTCGTCGATGACCGCCAGGGCCAGATCCCGCTTGGATGGGAAGAAGTGGTAAAAACTGCCCTTCTGCACCCTGGCACCCTCGCAGATCTCCTGGATTCCAACGTCCGCATAGCTGCGGCCATGGAACATGTCCCGGGCGGTGGCCAGGATGCGACTGCGGGTGTCGGTGTCGGTGCTCATGGGCTTCATCATAATAGACCGGTCGGTCAAGTCAAGAGGTCTTCAAAATCCCCAAACCAAAGGCGTGATCACCACGGTCACGATTCCGGCCAGCAGGGTCAGGGGCAGGCCCATGCGCAGGTAGTCGGCGAAGGTGTAGCCCCCGGGGCCCTGCACCATGAGATTTGTCTGGTAGCCGATGGGGGTGGCGAAGCTGGCCGAGGCGGCCATCATGATGGCCACGGCGAAGGGCATGATGTTCACGTCCAGCCGTTCGGCGGTGGCCAGGGCGATGGGGAACATGAGCACGGCGGCGGCGTTGTTGGTGATGAGGTTGGTGAAGACGGCGGTCGCCAGATAGACCAGGGCCAGGGCAGCATAGGGGTTGTCGCCCGCCAGCCCCAGGAACCAGCCAGCCAGAGCCGCCGCGGCGCCGCTTTTCTGCAGGGCGGTGCCCAGGCCGAAGGCGGCGGCGATGACCAGCAGCACCTGCCAATCCACCGAGCGGCGCGCCACCGAGGCACTGGTGCAGCGGACCAGCAGCATCAGGCCCGCGGCCAGCATGGCGGATTCCAGCATGGACAACCAGCCAACGGTAACCAGCACCACCATGAGGACCATGATGCCCAGGGCCATGCCGGCCCTTTCGTGGCGGGGCGGGGTGGAATTGTCCAGGCGGCTCACCAGGAGGAAATCACGGGCGTGGCGCCAGCGCTCCACGAAGGCGGGATTGGCTTCCAGGAGCAGGCTGTCCCCCGGCCGGGGCACGATGTCACCGATTCTGCCTGCCATGCGTTGGCCGTTGCGGGACACGGCGATGATGGCCGCCTGGTAGAGGGTGCGGAAGCGCCCCTCGCGGATGCTGCGGCCCAGCAACGGAAAGCTCTCAGAAACCACGGCCTCCACCAGGCAGCGCTGGTGCCGGGGCGAGTCCAGCTTGAAAACCTGGTCCGTGGCCGGCTTCAGGCCGCGAATCTTGTTCAGGTCCGCCACCGATTCCACCGCCCCGGCGAACAGCAGCCGGTCTCCCCCTCGCAGCAGGGTCTTGGGAGACACCGCCGGCAACAGCAGTCCGTCCCGGTTCACTTCCACCAGGAACATGCCGGGCAGTTGACGCAGGCCCGCGTCCTCGATGCCGCGGCCGTCCAGGGGGCTGCCGGGTTCCACCAGCATTTCCAGGGTGTACTGGCGGGCGTCGGCCAACTGGCTGAGCATGGAACGCCGTTCCGGCAACAGGCGCCGGCCCAGCAGGGCGGTGAAGGCCAGTGTCAGCAACAGGACGGGTACGCCCACCCAGGCCAGGTCGAACATGCCCAGGCCGGTTGCCTGGGTGTGGTTCTTGAGCAGCCCATTCACCACCAGGTTGGTGCTGGTGCCGATGAGGGTGCAGGTGCCGCCGGCTATGGCCGCGTAGGACAGGGGCAGCATGAGGTGTGAAACGGACAGGTTGTTGCGCCGGGCCCAGTCCTGCACCGCCGGGATGAACATGGCTACCACCGGGGTGTTGTTGAGGAAGGCGCTCAGGCCCGCCACCGGCGCCATGAGCCGCACCTGGGCATCCGCCAGGCTACGGGGCCGGCCCAACAGACGCTGGGAAAACCAGCCCGTGGCGCCGGTGTCCTCCAGGCCGGAGACCACCACGTAAAGTACCGCCACGGTGACCATGCCTTCATTTGCCAGGCCACCCAGGGCTTCAGCGGGGGTGATCACTCCGGCCAGCAGCAGCAGGGTCAATCCTGCCAGCATCACCACGTCGGGAGGATGCCTGTTGGTTGCCAACAAACCAATGCACAACAGTACAACCGCAGCTGTCAGCCAGGCCTCCGGGGTCATGCGTTTAACTTCCCAGGATGTGCTGCCATATCTATCCGCCAATAAGGGTGAGTCGCCAGGCCGGCTTCCCCTGTGAGGTGGAAAGCGCCGGAATTCAGCCCCGGGCCGGCTCCATCACCGCGTCCAGGTTCAGGTTGTCGCAGTAGTCGAAGAAGTCGCCCCGCAGGGTGGGCAGGTGCATGTCGGCGGGCACGCCGATGGTGATGTTCACCGAGAACATGGGGGTGCCGGTATGGGGGGCCGGATAGGTCTCGGTGGCCAGTTCCTCGATGTTGATGCCCTGGCGGGAGAAGAACTCCGCCAGCTTGTGCACGATGCCCGGGTGGTCCATGGCCACCACGTTGACCCGGTAGGGCACCAGGGGCTTGGCCCGTTCCTGGCGGCGGGTGCGCTTGCTGATGATGGTGAGGCCCAGTTCCTCGCCCATGGCGGTGGCCTTGTCCTCCAGCTTGGTGAGGGCATGCCAGGGCCCGGACACCAGCATGAGGATGGCGAACTGTCCGCCCAGCACCGCCATGCGGGATTCCTCGATGTTGCAGCCTGCGTCCAGGATGCGGCTGGTGAATCGTTCCACCAGCCCCACCTGGTCTTCGCCGGAGGCGGTGATGGCCAGATAGTCGATAGTGCTCATTTGGCGTTCAGTTCGGTTGGGGCAAAACCGGCATTGTAAGCCACCGGGCTATTTCGCCGTGCCCAGGGTTTCCCGCAGAAGGATGCGGGTCTTGGTCCAGGAGTCCTCATCCGCAGCCGCGTCATAACCCACGGGCATGTTGAACTTCCTGGCGTATTCATCCGCGTCCGGGTTGGTGAAACTATGTTTCACGCCCGGGTAGACCACGGTGGTGAAGTCCACGCCGGCCTGGGTCATCTCCCGCTTGAAGGATTCCACCTGGGCATCGGGGATCATGGGGTCCGCCGCGCCGGTGAAGGAGGCCACCCGGGCCTTCACCACGCCGGGCTGGGCCGGGGTCTGGGGGGCGAGGCCGCCGTGGTAGCTGGCCACGGCCTTCAGGTCCACGCCCTGGCGCGCCATCTCCAGCACCACGCTGCCGCCGAAGCAGTAACCCAGGGCGCCGATACGATCGCCGTCCACGCCGGGTTCATGCTTCAGGAGGGCCTCAGCGGCCAGGAAACGGGCCTTGGCGCCGGCGGCATTCTTGCGCACCTCACCGGCAAAGGCCCCTGCCTCCTTGGGATGGCTGGCGGTCTTGCCTTCCCCATACATGTCCACGGCCAGGGCGGTATAGCCCAGTTCCGCCAGCATGCGGGCCCGCTTGCGGGCGTAGTCGTTGTGGCCCCACCACTCGTGCACCACCAGCACGCCGGGACGCTTGCCCTGCACGGCATCGTCCCAGGCCAAGTAGCCCTTCATGGTGACGCCGTCCGCGGTGTAGGTGACTTCCTTGCCCTGGACGGCGGCCTGGGCTGCGGAAGCGAGCAGGAAGGTGATCAGGGTTACAAGTAGTTGCTTCATGATGAACTCCTCTTCAGGCACCCATTGCCGCAATGGACGCATGCCTGCGGAAGTGGGCTCAGTTTTTCGTGGCGGTAGCATACGTGCAAAAACCCGCCAGGGGGCACAGCCCGCATCGTGGTTTGGGACGACACCACTCCTTGCCCAAGGCCACGATGAGGGCGTGGTATTCGTTGTATAGCTGCAGGTCCCGGGGCAGATGGCGCTGGAATTCCGCCTGGATGCGGCCATAGGCCTCGTCTCCCGCCAGCAGACCCAGGCGCTTGAAGATTCGGCGTGTGTATGCATCCACCACGAAACTGGGCAGCTTTATGGCATACAGCAGGATGGAATCCGCCGTTTCTTCTCCCACACCGTGGACGGCCAGGAGCTTCTGGCGCAGGGCGGGCAGGGGAGCAGTGCCTCCCAGGCGCTCGGGCGCATCGGCGACGCCTTCATCCCTCAGAAAGCCGCACAGGGCAAGAAGACGCCTGGCCTTGACGTTGAAAAAACCGGCAGGGCGGATGATTTCGGCCAGTGCAAGGTCATCCATGGCCAGGATGGTCGGGCAGGAAAGGGCATTGGCAGACTTCAGGTTGGTGATGGCGCGCTCCACGTTGACCCAAGCCGTGTTCTGGGTGAGCACGGCCCCCACCATGACCTCGAAGGGCGAATCCCCAGGCCACCAGTGCTGGGGGCCGAGGGCCCCCAGCAGGGTTTCGTGGACATGCAGCCAGGGCCGGGAATTAATGTTTGCCACCCAGGTCCAGCGTGAAATAACCGCCCAAAGCGTCGCGGATTTCCCCCAGGGACAGGTGTCGCATGATGGCGATACCCGGAACGTACTGGTTGCTCATGCAGGCCAGCGACCTGGCTCCCTGGGGGTTTGATGCCAGGCGGTAAGTGGTCTTGTAGTAGATATGGGAAGGGCTGCTGTCACCCTGTCCCAAGGCTACGCGCATCGTAAGGACGGGCATGCCGGCAAAAGTCTCGATGCTGCGGTCGATGCGGGTGATGGAGAATTCCGCCGGTGCCACGGGTTGGGCGCCTTCGCTGACGGTATCCAGTTCGAAGATGCAGAACGGATCCTGCTCCTGCACGGCGTTGAAGGCAGTAACTCGCCCCTGTTGCAGGCGCAAGGTGGCTGCGCCGGGCGGTATGCTGAGCGGCACCTCCAGTTTGAGCCGGCCCAGGGGCTGTTCTGGTGGCGGACCGCTGGCGAAGGCTGAAAAGGAAGAAATCAGCAGCAGTGTTATCAGGAAATGCATCATGGTCTTCTCCCAAGATGGATGGGCAATTCAGGGTGCTCCAGGGCTGCAGCATTGCTGGAGTCCGTCCGGAGTGTCCGTATGAGTAGGGAAACCGGTAAAAGTTTGAATGGCGCTATGATCCGACCATGAGAGTAAGCCAGGATCAGAACGCCGCCAGCGGCGTACGCGTGGACAAGTGGTTGTGGGCCGCCCGTTTCTTCAAGACACGCGCCCTGGCGCAGCAGGCCGTGGAAGGGGGCAAGGTGCGACTCAACGGGGAACGATGCAAGTGCAGCCGGGAACTGCGCCCCGGGGATCGCCTCGAAATTCGTATCGATGTTCAGGAATGGGTGGTAACGGTGCGGGGCCTTACCCTGCAGCGGGGCCCTGCTCCCGTTGCGCGGCAACTCTACGAGGAGGATGTCCAAAGCCGGGAAAAGCGAGAGCGGGCCATGGAAGAGCGGAAGAGGCTGGCGGAGCCCGGCGGCCAGATCCGCGGCCGCCCCACCAAGCGGGACCGGCGCCTGCTGCACCGTTTCAATGAATCCCTCTGAGCGCGAAGCATCGGTCTGGCCACCATGAGCCACCTCTCCACCGCACTGTTGCCCGTTGAGGGGGAGCGGGAGCTCGAAGGCATCCTCAACAGGGAGCAGGACCGCATCCTGCACCAGAACATGCCCCTGGCCTTCGGGTCCGTGCTGGGCCTTTCTGCCCTGCTGGCCGTGGTGTTTTTCGATCACGGGGCTTCCGTCTGGTGGTTTGGCTACATGCTGGCGGTGCTCTTCATACGGTTCCTGGCGGACCGCATGTTCTGGCGAGAGGACGAGGATGCATCCGCCGCCGCGGTCTGGCGACGCGCATTCACGGCGGGAACCTGGCTGACCGGCCTGGGTTGGGCCACCGCTTCGCCCCTGATGCTCCCGGGGGCGGACCTGGGCAGCCAGACCTTCGCCTGCCTGATCTTCATCGGCGTGGCGGCGGGGGCCGTGCCGGTCCAGTCAGCTCGCCTACCCGTGTACCTGGTCTATGCTTCCCTGATCCTGCTGCCCGTGGCCCTGGTCACGGCCTTGCTGCCTGAAGGTCTTTACAAGGGCCTGAGCATCGCCAGCCTGTTGTTTCTCATCGTCCTGATCCGCAGCGCCCGCATCATGAACGACCACCTGCACCAGGCCCTGCGCCAGACCCATGCCCGGGACCTGGCCTACCAGGCCCTTGCCAGAGCCCACGGGGAAATGGAGGAGACCAACCGCCGCCTGCAATCCGAGATCATGCAGCGTGCCCGGGTGGAGCAGGACCTCAAGGAAGCCAAACAGGTGGCCGAATCCGCCAATCGGGCCAAGAGCGAATTCCTGGCCAACATGAGCCATGAAATCCGCACGCCCATGAACGGCATTCTGGGCATGACCGAGCTGGCCCTGGAATCGGACCTGGATGCGGAACAGCGGGACTACCTGGATACGGTGAAGCGCTCCGCCCAGCGCCTCATGGAAGTGATCGGCAATCTCCTGGACTACTCCAGCATCGAGACGGGGCGCATGCAGTTGCTGGTCCAGGAAGTGAGTCCCGTGGACGTGGTGGGAGACGCGCTGGCGGCGCGCCAGGCTGCCGCTTCGGCAAAGGGTCTTGCCCTGTCCCTGGAGGTGGCCCATGGCGGCCAGGCGCCGGCCCATCGTGCCCTGCTGGATCCCCTGCGCCTGCGCCAGATACTGTTGCATCTGTTGGACAACGCCATCAAGTTCACCGACGCGGGCGGCATCACCGTCCGGCTGGACCGGAACCATTGCGGCGATGATGGGGCCTGCCTTCACCTCGTGGTGGAAGACACGGGCATGGGCATGGCCGGCGGTACCCTGGCCAACTTGTTCCAGCCCTTCCATCAGGCCGACGGCAGCATTACGCGGCGGCACGGCGGTATCGGCCTGGGACTGGCCCTGTGCAGCCGCATGGCGGATCTCATGGGCGGACGTATCTGGGCAGAGTCCACGCTGGGGGTGGGCAGCCGCTTTCACCTCAAGCTGCGTTTCCAGTTGCCTGAGCGGGTTGCTGTCCAAGCTCCCGACCAAGTGTTGCTGGTGACCGCCAACGTGCTGACGGGCAGGTTGCTGCAAAGCCTGCTGCGCAAGGCGGGCTGGAACATGGTGGCCGCATCGTCCAAGCCGGACGCGGTCCGGCGCCTGGACCAGGGGAGCTACGCAGCCGTGCTGGTGGACATCCACCAGCCGGGGCTGGACGGCAGGGCGCCATCCACCCGGGGGTGGGGCGCGTCGCCACCTCCCCTCATCGCCCTGGCCAGCAATGCGGAAGAGCGGGCCCAGTGCCTCCAGGCGGGCTTTCGGGATTGCCTGATGCAGCCCTATGATCTGGAAGCCCTCAAGCAGGCCTTGGCATCCTCATTGCCACCATCACCCCAGGACGGTTAATTTCTGCCTATGGATACCTTTGATTGCATCGTTGTCGGCGCGGGCGCCAGTGGTCTGGTGGCTGCGGCCCGCATGGCCAGGGCAGGGCGCCAGGTCCTGGTGCTGGAAGCGGCCCAGCGGGTGGGTGGCTGCATCCACTCCTGGCGGCCCCATGAGGATTTCTGGCTGGAACTTGGCGCCCACACCGCCTACAACTCCTATGGCCCCCTGCTGGAGGCCCTGGCGGACCGGGGCCGCCTGGGGGAACTGCTGCAGCGGGAAAAGCTCGGCTACAGCTTCTTCCTGCCGGATGGGCACCTCCAGTCCCCCATCAGGCGCCTGAGTTTCCTGGAAGCGGCTCTGCGCCTGCCCCTGGGCCTGGGCCGGGGTCTGGGTGGCTCCAAGGCCGGGCGCACGGTGGCGGAATGGTTCGGCGGCCTGCTGGGCAAGCGCAACTACCGCCGCCTGCTGGCTCCTGCCTTTGCCGCCGTCCTGTCCCAGCCGGCCGACAGTTTTCCCGCCGAATGGCTGTTCCGGCGCAAGCCCCGCATGAAGGAGGCACCGCGCAAGTTCACCTTCGCAGGCGGCCTCCAGGGCCTGCTGGAAGCCATCGCCAAGGATGCCCCATTCCAGCTGCGCGCCAACGTCTTGGTGCAAGGCATCTCTCGGGACCTCCAGGGGTTCCGCCTGCGGACGGCGGACGGTGAACTGGCCTGCCGCCAGCTGATACTGGCCGTGCCCGTGGATACCGCCGCCGCGCTGCTGGACGAGGCCTATCCCGAGGTGTCCCGCATACTGCAAAGCTTCCCCATGTCCAGCAGCGAGGCCCTGGGGGTGGTGCTGGCCGCCGAGGCCACCCGGATAGACAAGGTCGCGGGCCTCATCGGTGACGATGATGATTTCTGGTCCGTGGTGACCCGGGACCCGGTGCCCCATGCCAGCTTGCGGGGATTCACCTTCCATTTCCGCCCCGGTCGCCTGAACCGGGAAGAAAAGATCGAGCGGGCCGCCACCGTGCTGGGAGTGCCCAGGGCCGCCTTCGTCCACGTGGCCGAAACCGTAAACCGCCTGCCGGCGCCGTGGGTGGAGCACCCCCGCCGGGCCGCTGAGGTGGATGCCCTGCTGGCGCGGGAGCCCCTGGCCCTGGTGGGCAACTACCTGAACGGACTGTCCATCGGCGATTGCGCGGAACGCGCCGCCCTGGAGACGGACAGACTGCTCAAGGCATAAGGAGATCATCATGCCCAGCGTACTGGTTCCCCTGGCCCCGGGTTTCGAGGACCTGGAGGCCACCTCCATTGTCGACATCCTGCGTCGGGCGGACATCGAAGTCATCACCGCGAGCCTGGCGCCGGGCCTGGTGCAGGGCGCCCGGGGCATGCGGGTGCAGCCCGACGCACAGCTGGACGACGTGCTGGAACGGGACTTCGACATGATCGCCCTGCCAGGGGGCATGCCCGGGGCCGAGAACCTGAAAAATGACAGCCGCATCCAGGCCCTCCTGAAACGCATGGCCGCGGCGGGCAAGTACACCACCGCCATCTGCGCCGCGCCCATCGCCCTGGCCCAGGCGGGCCTGCTGGACAACCGCCGCGCCACCAGCTATCCGGGGTTCATCGACAAGCTCAAGCCGCCGGGGGCCACCTACCTGGCGGACCCGGTCGTGGTGGACGGCAAGGTGGTCACTTCCCGGGGCCCCGGCACCGCCATGGATTTCGCCCTCACCCTGGTGGAACTGCTGGCCGGGCGAGGCAAGCGGGACCAGGTGGAAGCCGGGCTGGTGCGCCCTTAACGTCAAGACGACAACAACCATCAGGAGAACGAGATGTACATTCGCGACGTGCTCACCATCAAAGGCGACCTCCAGACCCTGGGCATCGCCCCGGACGCCCCCGTGGCCGACGCGGTGGCCCAACTGGTGGCCCACGACATCGGCTCCCTGGTGGTGATGCGGGGCGAGACCATGGTTGGCTTCATCACGGAGCGGGATATCCTGCGGGGCATGCAGACCAGGGACTGCAGGGTGGAAGGCGTGAAGGTGTCCGACCTGATGGAGAAGGAGCCCATCGTCGCCGCCTCCGACGACACCGTGGACTATGCCCGGGACGTGATGACCAAGCACCGCATCAGCCATCTCATCGTCATGGACCAGGACCGGCTCACGGGCGTCATCTCCTTCCACGACGTGGCCAAGGCCTGCCTCAAGGACGCCAACTTCCAGAACTCCCTGCTCAAGCGCTACATCAAGCACTGGCCGGAGTGATCCTCCCAGGCACTGGCAAGGGCGCCCCCAGCGGGGTCAGTTGCACATGATGAAGAGCTTGCGCTCGGCGAAGTCGCTCAGCCCGGACGTGGGCATGTGGGGCAGGCCCCCCGTGGGGATGGCGTTGGGGGTGGCGGGCAGTTCCCCCCCAGTGGCATTGAGTATCCTGTAGCCCCGGCCGCCGCAGACGGCCCCGGCCTTCTCCACGCAATGCCCCATGTTGAGCAGGGGGCCGCCGCAACTCACCACATGGGCCATCCAGCCGTCCGCCAGGCGCACGTCCCGGGAGCTGGCACAACCCGCCAGCAGCATGGCCAACATGACAAGAGAAGACAGGCTCCTCATGATCCGGCTCCTTCAGCAATCAGTTCTGCCCGTGAATCTTGCATATCCGGCCACCTCAGCGGATGGATTCGATGCTGTATTTCTTGTCCATGATCTGGGGCGTGAGCACCGCATACCCCTGGTGCTGCCAGTGCACCAGTTCCGCCGGGGCGGAAGGCACGGCCTGGACGAAGTCCTGCAGGTCCTTGAGGCTGTAGCCATAGTCCCCCATGGCCAACAGGCAGACCTTGAATTCCACCCCCAGGTCCGCGTAGTAGCGCATGCGTTCCACGAACTCCTTGTACTTCTCCTCGTTCTTCTTCGCCACCGTCACCAGCTCGGTGCCGTGGATCACCACCTTGATGGTCTCCGGGTTGAACTCATAGGGCGGGGTGGAGAGGGGGATGGCCAGGGAGCGCACCCAGTACAGGGCGGCCCCCATCTTGGCGGGGTCGTCCAGGTAGAAATCGAACACTACCTTGGGCGGCGCATAGGGCGTTTGCACGAAGGTGGCTTCGGCCCGGGCGGTGTTGATGAGGATCAGTCCTGCGATGAGGGCGAAGACGGTGCGCATGAGCGGCTCCTGGACGATGTGATGTGCCCAGCATAGCCGAAGTGATAGGGCTCAGCCCGGCTTGCCGTCCGCCCGGGGACGCCAGTAGAAGGGGGCGTATTTCCAGGCCCAGAGGCCGAAGGCCAGGAGCCAGAGCAGGCCCGCCAGGGAAACAAGGAAACCGGGCAGGGGCAGCAGGTCCGGCAACATACGTATCACGGCTATCCCCTGCACCAGCCAGAACAGCCGCCAGGTGGTGCCGTCGGCCTCCAGGGGGCGGCCGGAGTGGCCCAGGGTCACCCGGGAGGCCATGCCCACCAGCATGGTGGAGAAGAAGCCGATGCCCAGGGCATGCAGGGGCGCCAGGCCGGCGGTCCAGTCCAGCCCCATGAAACGGGCCAGGCTGTCAGCCGCAAACAGCAGGAATGAAACCCCGGCCCACACGAAGGCGATGTGCAGCATGGCCAGCAGCCGCACGCCGAAGCTGCGGGCGATGCCCCAGCGGGTAATGAACCAGAAGGCGATGCCTGCCAGGGGCAGGTCTGCCAGCCAGGTGAAATGCGCCAGGCCGGAGGCATCCAGCACCCCATGGGCCAGGCCGGCCGCCAGCATGGCGTAAAGGGGGCCGTAGGGCCGGATGAGCACGTAGTTGGCCACCACGCGGCTGGTGAACCAGGGCACCATGCGATGGCACACGGCCAGAAAGATTGGCACCAGGCAGCCCCACACCGCCAGGGCCTCTGCCCAGGCCAGCAGGTCGGGCACGTCCCCCAGCAGCCAGGCCAGCAACAGGGCGTTGCCCAGCCAGCCCAGGGCCAGTCCACCCCAGGCGATCCAGCTGTGGCGCTTGTCCTGGGGCTTGGCGCCGGCCAGGGTCTTCAGCAGGGCGGCCAGCCCCACGGCCCAGCCCGCCAGGTGCAGCGCCAGGCCCGGGGCGGGCAGGAAGAAAGTCAGCCCCGCGCCGGCGGCCATGAGCAGGCCTGTGGCCGAGTAGGCGGGCAGGGAGATCTTGCCGCCGTTGAGCCAGTTGGGCATGGCGGTGAACAGGAAGCCGAAGATAAAGAACGGGAAAAGGCCGTAGAGCATGAGCCAGGCATGAAGCACGGGGCCGGGCAGGGCAGCCGGCGCCATGCCGGGGCCACCGGCGCGGCGGCTTTCCATGTCCAGCATCCACCACAGCATGCCCAATACGGTCATGAAGGCGCCGGGCAGGAAGGTGATGCGGTGGGCGGCAGCGGTGAGGGTGGACCAGAGGCGGGACATGGCGAGTTGTGGGTGATGGCGGAGGACCATGCTAGCGCTCTGGTGCATCTGGGCATTGATGGAGGTCAACCAGCGTCGCCTCGGAGTAGGAGGAGCGTAGCGAATCCAGGTAATTTCTTGGATGGTCCTTTCTCCCGGACTCGCTGCACTCCTCCGGGCTACACAACTCAGGTGGCGTAGTCCGCCTTCTGCCCCTTCAGCAGCGAGTGGTAGGCCTTCAACCGGCTGGCCAGGATGTCGCCCGCTGCCGCCGCCGCCAGCACGGCACAGCCGGGCTCCTTGAGATGCCGGCAGTTGTGAAATCGGCACTGGCCCAGGCGGCGGCGGATCTCCGGGAAGGCGGCCATGAGCTCTTGTTGGTTCAAATGCTTGAGGCCGAATTCCTGCATGCCGGGGGAGTCGATGAGGGCGCCACTGGCGGCGTTGCCCCCGCTCAGGAGATAGAGGCGGGCGTGGGTGGTGGTGTGGCGCCCCGCATCCAGGGCCTGGGAGATCTCCCCCACGGTGGCATCGGCCCCGGGCACCAGGCGATTCAGCAGGCTGCTCTTGCCCATGCCGGAGGCTCCAACCAGCACGCTGGTCTTGTCCTTCAGGTCCGCTTCCAGGCTGCTGATGTCGCCCAGGGCAGAGACCGGGACCACCTTGTAGCCCAGGGCCTCGTAGGCCTTCAGAAAATCGGCCAGGGCAGCGGTTTCCGGCAGGTCGGTCTTGTTGAGGACGATGTGGGCAGGGATGTCCGCCGATTCGCAGGCCACCAGGCAGCGGATCAGCAATTCCTCGCGGAACAGGGGCACGGCGGCCACCACCACCAGGGCCTGGCCCACGTTGGCGGCGATGAGTTTCGATCGGAATTCGTCGGAGCGGTAAAGCAGGTTGTCCCGGGGTTCGATCTCCTCGATGACGCCGCTGCCGGGATGGGTGAGGCTGAAGCGCACCCGGTCGCCACAGGCCACGCCGCCTTTCTTGCCGCGCATGACGCACTCGGTGATGGTCGTTCCATCGTCCACCAGAAAGTGGCGGCCGTGGGCGGCGACCACCCGGCCGCTTAGCCGCTCAGCCGGCATGGGTGGAGAGGAAACTGTGCTTCCCCCCTTTGGAAAAGTGGGGCAGGGGGGATTCCCACCCGGATGGGAGTGCCACTGCCCCAGGAATCCCCCTCATTCCCCCTTTTGCAAAGGGGGAAGTATCCAGGCATCCGGCAACGAGGCGGTTCAAGGCCGGATCAAAGCTCGAACAGGGCGTCCACCTTGGCCGCGCATATGAAGTCGGACTCGGACAGGCCGTTGATGGCGTGGGTGATGTATTCCACCCGGCAGGTGTTGTAGCCCACGGCCAGGTCCGGGTGATGGCCCTGCTGGTGGGACACCCAGGCCACGGCGTTGACGAAGGTCATGGTGACGTAGTGATCGGGAAATTTGAAGTCCCGCCGCAGCTTGCCTTCGGCCACGCTCCAGTCCTTGGCCAGCTTGGGCATCAGGCTGGCGATCTCGTCGGCGGTGAGGGGCGGAATGCCACCCTCACAGGGTTTGCACTTGCCTTTGGATAGGTCGCAGAAGGTGTCGGTCATGATGGGGTAGTGGGTAGTGGGTAGTGGGTAGTGGGTAGTGGGTAGTGGGTAGTGGGTAGTGGGTAGTGGGTAGTGGGTAGTGGGTGGTCGGTAGTGGAGGAGGGAGGGAGAACGGCGATCCCACTCCCCACTATCGGAACTTGTAGTAGGTCTGGTTGAGGAATGCCCCCAGGTTGGCCTCGTCCTCGGGGAACAACTCGTTGCCCAGCATGGAATTGCAGGTGGTGATCTGCTGGGCCAGTCCGGAAGCGTTCTTGATGCGCCGGTCGGCGCGGGTGTAGATCTTGCTGCCGTCGCCGCCGAAACGGCCCGCATGGCAACCGGCGCATTTCTTTTCGTGCAGGGCCTTGCCGGTAGCGGCATTGCCACTGGCGAAGGGGGTGGCCAGGGCAGGGGTGGAGAGAAATGCCAGAACGAACATCAAGCGCTTCATGTGTTTCTCCTCGTCAAGTGCCGGTCAGGCCGGCTGTAGTGAACCCTCGTTATAGCTTTCCAGCTTCTCGATGCGCTCCACGGCCTTGGGGTGGCTGTCGTAGAAAAGCGAATACACCGGATCCGGCGTCAGGGTGGCGGCGTTGTCGCGGTAAAGCCGCACCAGGGCACTGATGAGATGGGCTGGCAGGCTGTGGCGGGCTGCAAACGCGTCAGCCTGGAACTCGTGCTTGCGGGAATACAGGCTCATCAGCGGCGTCAGGGGGAAGAGGAACACCGGCATGGCCAGGAAGAACAGGGCCAGGGCGGTGGCATCCGTGGCGGCCGTTGCGTACTCCACCCCCAGGCCTGCGTAGAACCAGGGCGCGCCCTTGAGCCAGGCCAGCACCGCCAGCAGGCCCAGGGACAGCACGAACATGAGGGCGATGCGCTTGACGATGTGGCGGTGGTGGAAGTGGCCCAGCTCGTGGGCCAGCACCGCCTCGATCTGGTCGTGGGAGAGCTGGTTCAGCAAGGTGTCGTAGAAGACGATGCGCTTGGACTGGCCCAGGCCGGTGAAGTAGGCGTTGCCGTGGCTGGAACGCTTGGAGCCGTCCATGACGAATACGCCGCTGGACTTGAAACCGGCCCGTTGCAGGAGGGCCTCGATGCGGGCCCGCAGGGTCTGGTCCGGCAGGGGGGTGAACTTGTTGAACAGAGGCGCGATGACGCTGGGATACAGGGCCAGCACCAGCAGGTTGAATCCCATCCACACGCCCCACACCCACAGCCACCAGGCATCGCCCATGATGCCCATGAGCCACAGCACCAGCAGCAGCAGGGGGGCGCCGATGGCCAGGCTGATCATTACCTGCTTGATGAGGTCGCCCACGTAGCCGCCAAGGGTCTGGCGGTTGAAGCCGAAGCGGGCCTCGATGCGGAACTGGCGCCACAGCCCCAGGGGCAATTCCACCGCGCCGCTGATGAAGGCCATGCCCAGCAGCAGGGCGGTGCCCGCCAGCAGGGGTGACGCGATGGCGCCGCTCAAGCCTTCGTAAAGGGCCTGGATGCCGCCACCCAGGGTAAAGGCCAGCAGCAGGCCCGCTTCCACGGCCAGGTGCAACAGTCCCAGGCGGGTCTTGGCCAGGGTATAGGCTGCGGCCTTGCGGTGTTCCTCCAGGGGGATGGCTTCAGCGAAGGCGGGCGGCGTGGCATCCCGGTGGGTCCAGACGTGGCGCATCTGGCGCAGCAGCAGCCACAGCTTGAGGCCGAAGGTGAGGATCACGGCGGCCAGGAAAAGGTTGGTAAAGGAAGGCATGGACGGTTCGACGTGGAATGTTTGATTTTGTGCCCGGCGGCTGGCATTCGCAGAAATGTAAAAAAACCTCCATAAATTAAGGTCTTAGTACGGCCGGACGCGAGGCCTGGACGATTGTGCCACAATGAACCGCCCGCAATTACAGGTCACAAAGAAGGTTATTTATGCCCCAAGTGGATACCCACCTGGTCTGGGTGGATATGGAAATGTCCGGCCTGGATCCGGACAACGACAAAGTGCTGGAAATCGCCCTCATCGTCACCGACAAGGACCTAAACCTGGTGGAGGAGGGGCCCGTGCTGGTGGTGCATCAGCCAGACGCCGTGCTGGATGCCATGGACAGTTGGAACAAGGGCACCCACGGCAAGTCTGGCCTCATCGACAAGGTGAAGGCCTCCCCCCTATCCGAAGCAGAGGTGGAACTGCAGGTACTGGCCTTCATGGAGAAGCACGTGCCCAAGCGCACCTCTCCCATGTGCGGCAATTCCATATGCCAGGACCGCCGCTTTTTGGCGCGCCACATGCCCCAATTGGAGGCGTATTTCCACTACCGCAACCTGGACGTGTCCACCCTGAAGGAACTGGCGGCCCGCTGGCGCCCCGAGCTGAAGGACGGATTCAAGAAGGCCAACAGCCACACCGCCCTGGCTGACATACAGGAATCCATAGAGGAACTGAAGTACTACCGGGACCATTTCATGCGCCTGGCCTGATGTTTGCTCGCCGATGTTGGATCAGGTACGTACATCGTCTCCGGTAACGCGAAAAGGAAGAAGAACCCATGAAGCCCGGCACGCCCTTCGTCGTTGAAGTCAATCCCCGCATTCCCCGCCGTCTAGCCCGCCTGTCTGAACTGGCCGAGAACCTCTGGTACGCCTGGGACCGGCCCACCCGCACCCTGTTCGCCCGCCTGCACCCGGGCCTGTGGGACGCGGTGAACCATAACCCCAAGGCCTTCCTCAAGCGGGTGGACGAGGAGCGTCTGACCGAGGCGGCGGAAGACCACATCTTCCTGGGCAGCTACAACCGGGTGCTGTCCGCCTTCGACACCTACATGAGCGAGCCCCTGCGCCGGGACATGCCCATTGACCTGAAACCCGGTGACCTGGTGGCCTATTTCTGCGCCGAGTTCGGCTTCCACGAGAGCTTCCCGGTCTATTCCGGCGGCCTGGGCATCCTGGCGGGGGACCACTGCAAGGCCGCCTCGGACATGCGCCTGCCCTTCGTGGCCGTGGGCCTGCTCTACCGCCAGGGCTACTTTTCCCAGCGCATCGACAACGACGGCAACCAGATCGCCACCTACACCGACTCCGAGTTCGGCGACCTGCCCATGCATCCGGCCCTGCGGGAGGACGGCAGCGAGGTCCACATCCAGATGGAACTGCCGGGCCGCCTGGTGGAGGTGAAGGTTTGGGAGACCCGCATCGGCCACGTGCGCCTGTGCCTCCTGGACACGGATCTGCCCGGCAACAGCCCGGAGGACCGCTACATCACCCACCAGCTCTACGGCGGCGACAAGCACACCCGCATCCAGCAGGAAATGGTGCTGGGTATCGGCGGCATGCGGGCCCTGGAGCAGATGGGCATCAAGCCCACCTGCTACCACATCAACGAGGGCCACGCAGCCTTCCTGGTGCTGGAGCGGGTGCGTCGCAAGGTGAAGCAGGGCTTGTCCTACCACGGTGCCCTGGAGGCGGTGGCCGCCTCCACGGTGTTCACCACCCACACCCCGGTGCCGGCGGGCCACGACCACTTCGCCGAGGACATGATCTGGGATTACTTCCATCGCTGCTGCACGGACCTGGGCATCAGCCGGGAGGAATTCATGCACCTGGGGGGCGCTGGCCAGGGCCAGGACTTCAACATGACCAAGCTGGCCCTGAACGGCTCCCGCCATCACAACGGCGTGTCCCGCATCCACGGTGGCGTGTCCTCCCACATCCTTTCGGACATGTGGCCCCAGGTATCGCCCCACGAGTCCCCCATGGACTTCATCACCAATGGCGTCCACGTGGCCACCTTCCTGTCCCAGGAATGGCAGGACCTGTTCGACGGCAAGCTGGGCTACGAATGGCGCCGTCGCCTCACGGACGTGGACTTCTGGGAACGGGTGGGGAGCATCCCGGATCATCATTTCTGGGCCGTGCACCAGGCCATCAAGACCCAGATGCTGCATTCCGTGCGCTACCGCGTGACCCGGCAGCACCTGCGCAACCATGGCTCTCCAGCCCACCTGGAGCGCATGCTCAAGTACGCCAATCCCCTGGACCCCAACGTGCTCACCATCGGCTTCGCCCGCCGCTTCGCCACCTACAAGCGGGCCACCCTGATGTTCGAGAACATGGACTGGTTGCGCCAGATCATCAACGACGCGGACCGGCCCGTGCTGTTCATCTTCGCCGGCAAGGCCCACCCGGCGGACAAGCCGGGCCAGGAACTGATACGCCGTGTGCACGAGATCTCCCGCTGGCCCGAGTTCGAGGGCAAGTTGTTGATGGTGGAGGGCTACGACCTGGGCCTTTCCCGCAGGCTGGTGTCCGGCTGCGACGTGTGGCTCAACAACCCCATCTATCCCCTGGAGGCTTCCGGCACCTCGGGCATGAAGGCGGGCCTGAACGGGGTCATCAACCTGTCCGTCACCGACGGCTGGTGGGACGAGGGCTACGACGGCACCAATGGCTGGGACATCAAGCCCGCTCCCGAGTATTACGACGACGCCCGCCGAAACCGGGAAGACAGTCAGACTCTTTACGAACTGCTGCAGGACCAGGTCATCCCCATGTACTATCGTCGCAACGAACTGGGCTTTTCCCCCGAGTGGGTTAGGATGGCCAAGCGTTCCATCGCCACCCTGTTGCCCCGCTTCAACTCCACCCGCATGGTCATGGAGTACGCCAACAAGTTCTACGGCCCGGCTTCCCGCCAGTGGCGTCGTTATTCCGAGGGGGAATTCGCTGCCGCCCAGTCCCTGGCGGCGTGGAAGTCCAAGGTGCGTCATGGCTGGGGCGGCGTGTCCGTGCGGCGGGTGGACGACCCCCTGAAGCAGATGACCTTCGGCGAGGCCATGGAAGTCCAGGTGGCCGTCAACCTCAACGGCCTGGCACCGGAGGACGTGTGCGTGGAACTCCTCATCGGCCGCGCCTCCCATGCGGGCCAGGACAGTGAACTGGAGGCGATTCCCATGACGTCGGCCGGTTGGGACAAGAAGGAGTGCCTGTTCAAGCTGGAACTCATGCCCGAGCTGTGCGGCCGCCTAATGTACCGGGTGCGGGTCTATCCCCACCATGAACTGCTGACCCATCCGTTTGAAACGGGTCTGATGGTCTGGCTGTGATGAAAGCAGTGAAGGGGGAAGGGAGAAGGGTAAAGGGTAGGATGGATGAATACCCTTCCCCCTTCACCCTTCACCCTTTACTCAGGATATGACTGCTTTTTTCGCCATCGGTATCGGCGCCGCCTTTGGCGCCTGGCTGCGCTGGGGCCTGGGCCTGTGGCTCAACCCCCTGTTCTCCACGGTGCCCCTGGGCACCTTGGCCGCCAACCTGTCCGGTGGCTACCTCATCGGCGTGGCCGTGGCCTTCTTCGCCCAGCACCCGGGCCTGCCGCCGGAATGGCGCCTCATCGCCATCACCGGCTTCCTGGGCGGCCTGACCACCTTCTCCACCTTCTCCGCCGAGGTCTTCACCCTCATCAGCCGGGGCCAGATGGGCTGGGCCCTGGGAACCGCCGGCCTGCATCTGTTGGGCTCCCTGGCCATGACCGGCCTGGGGGTATGGACCTATTCAGTCATACGGGGGTGATCATGGAAATGCTGTGCGTCCGTTTTTACGTGCAAGAGGGCATGCGCCACGAGCATCAGCCCATCGGCGACTGGCTCTTCGCCCAGGCCAAGGCGGTGGGTATTCCCGGTGGCACGGCCTTCCGCGCCGCCGCCGGCTTCGGCCGCCATGGCCTGCATGAGGACCACTTTTTCGAACTGGCGGGCAAACTGCCGGAGGCGGTGGAGTTCTTCGCCGCGCCCGCGACCACTGACGCCCTGATCAGCCGGGTGGGGCAGGCGGGCCTGAAGCTGCTGTACATCACGTACCCGGTCCATGCGGGCGTGACCGGGGCATGAATTCCCAGCTGCGCCCAATCGCTCGTCACCCCGGCGAAGGCCGGGGTCCAGGCCTTTGAACCGTCTGGATTCCGGCGTCCGCCGGAATGACGGCCCCACATTTCCACCAGCCTATGGGACGGTTCCCGGTGTATCTTGAGTCCCTGGACCTCGCCGACCAAGCCATCCTGTTCGTCGCTTCCTTCGTCGCCAACTGGTTCTCCGCCCTTTCCGGCGGCGGCGCGGGGCTGATCCAGTTCCCCATGCTCATTTTCCTGGGCCTGCCCTTCGGCGTGGCCCTGGCCACCCACAAGGTGGCCAGCGTGGCCCTGGGCATCGGCGCCACCATGCGGCACCTGAAGGAAAGCCACCTGGAGCTCCGCTTTTCCCTGGTGATACTGGGGGCAGGCCTGCCCGGCGTGGTGCTGGGGGCCTCCACCATCCTGCAGGTGCCGGAGCGCCCCGCCACCATCGCCCTGGGGCTGCTCACCATGGGCCTGGGCCTCTACTCCGTGTTCAAGCCCAGGCTGGGCATGGAGTTCGAACCCCGCAACCGGGAGGGCAGGGGCCTGTGGGTCGGCATGGCCGGCCTGTTCACCGTGGGCTTCCTCAACGGCTCCATCACCTCCGGCACGGGCCTGTTCCTAACCATCTGGCTCATCCGCCACTTCGGCCTGGACTACAAGCGGGCCGTGGCCTACACCCTGATCCTGTGCGGCTTCTTCTGGAATGGCACCGGCGCCGTGGTGCTGGGGATCCTGGGCACCGTTGCCTGGGGCTGGATGCCCGCCCTGCTGGCCGGTTCCATCATCGGTGGTTACCTGGGCAGCCACGTGGCCATCACCAAGGGCAACACCTGGATCAAACGGGCCTTCGAGATCACTACCATCGCCATCGGGTTGAAGCTGCTGATGGTGTAGACGTTTGATAACAGGAAGATCCGGATTTCCGGCGAGGCGTCAACACGGCCATTCGTTCGAGGCTTCAAGTCGGGCAGATCTGGTGCACCCAAAGTCTGGTTGTGCGAGCCCAGCCACAGCTTTCTATGCGCTGTCTCTACCCGCCCGATAGACCGCCAGCAGGGCGGCCCTGAGGTCCGCATCTCCGTCCAGCTCCAGGCTGCCCAGGTGGTTTGCGGCGATGGCCCGCACAGCTTGCCAGTCCTGCGCCGCCCTTGATGCATGCTCGAAGCGGGTCCAGTCGAAGACCCCGTCCTCGAAGGCCAGCACCGCCAGGCCGGTGGGTTCCGAGAAGGCGATATCCTCGGATTCCAGCGCCTCGTACAGGTAGGAGTAGGGGTCGACGCCCGCCGCCCTTGCCAACATGCGGTGGAAGTCAGGGGGCTGCCCCGGCTCTCCCGGGCATTTGTCCAGATCGACATGGGTTTCCAAGGTGAGTGTCTCACCCTTGAAGGAAACCTCCAGGCAGGCGCGGATGGTGTTGGTGCTCATGTGATCCGGTGCTCTTGTTAAGTTGAGCCCCAATGGGACTCGAAGTCGAAAGACAATTGGCGATGATGCTTGATGGCCAGGAGATACACGGTGTCCTCAAGTCTGGCGTGGAGGATCAGGTAGCTGGCGAGGAGGTATTCGCGCAGAGTGACTGGTTGCGTGAATTGCCCGGCCAGCTGTGCTTGCAGCCGTTCGAGGGCGTTGCCGGCTTCCACGGAGCGGGGCTTTCGCGCCAGGAATGGACGGCTCATGTCCGGGAAGCGTTCCAGATTAGGGATCACGCTTTCCCCGAGTTCGTCGAGCAGTAGGTCAATAGCCTGGGGAGCCTCCACCTCCAGCAGGAAGTGTTCGAACTCTTCGAGGGTCCGCTCGAAGTTCCTGGTGAACTTGACTGACGTATTACTGGGCACTGTGTCCGCCCGGGCGTGTCAGGCGGCGCGGTGGCGCTTGATCTTCGAGAGCGCCCCACGGGCATCCTGGACTTGGCCCGCAGCCACGTCCGCCAGGCCCTTGCCGGCTTCATCGATCAGGATCAGGTGGATGCGCTCCCGTTCCAGTCGGTGGTAGTAGTCCAGCCGTTCCGCGTCGATCATGGCGACGTAGCTTTCGCCGTTCTTGGTGATGATTTTCTCGGCCCCCGCCCTGACCTCCTCGGCCAGCTCCGAGAAGTTGGAGCGGGCCTGGGAGAGGGGGATCACGTCCCTTGTCGCAAAACCCATGATGATCTCCGTGGAATATGTGCTGATCAAAACAGTGTACGTCATTCTGCACAAATGAGCGGCTGATACGCGGACCCACTACCTACTAAGGGGTACCCATTGATATCTGTCAAGTGGGTCGAATTTCTCCTGGCATGTTGCGCATACACTATCTATGCTGTTTTTTAGCCTCTGCATCACTATATGTAGCGCGCAACCAGAAGACCAACAGGAGACATGATGGAACAGAAAATCCCCGTTGCCCCCGTGAAGGGGTTGTTGTCACTGCCCGCCGAAGCCCTGAAACGCGATGGCCGCCGGGTGCCCTTCGATGCCCAGAAAATCCGTTCCGCCATCGCCCGGGCCGGCCAGGCCAGCGGCGAGTTCGACGCGGATGAAGCGGACCTGCTCACCGCCCAGGTGACCAAGGTGCTGATCCACCGCTTCCATGGCAATCCACCCACCATCGAGCAGATCCAGGACGTGGTGGAGCAGACCCTCATCGCCGCCAACCACCTGAAGACGGCCCGGGCCTACATCGTCTATCGGGAGCAGCACGCCAAGCTGCGGGCGGACCGCAAGACTTTGGTGGACGTGGAGTCCTCCATCAATGAATACTTGAACCGCCAGGATTGGCGGGTGAACGCCAACGCCAACCAGGGCTACAGCCTGGGGGGGCTGATCCTCAACGTGTCCGGCAAGGTGACGGCCAACTACTGGCTGTCCCACGTGTATGCGCCCGAGATCGGCGAGGCCCACCGCAACGGCGACGTGCACATCCACGACCTGGACATGCTGGCGGGCTACTGCGCCGGCTGGTCCCTGCGCACCCTGTTGCACGAGGGCCTGAACGGCGTGCCGGGCAAGGTGGAGGCGGCGCCGCCCAGGCACATGTCCAGCGCCGTGGGCCAGATCGTCAACTTCCTGGGCACCCTGCAGAACGAGTGGGCCGGCGCCCAGGCCTTCTCGTCCTTCGACACCTACATGGCGCCCTTCATCCGCAAGGACAACCTGAGCTATGACGAGGTGCGTCAGTCCATCCAGGAACTGGTCTACAACCTCAACGTGCCCTCCCGCTGGGGCACCCAGACCCCCTTCACCAACCTGACCTTCGACTGGACCTGCCCGGAGGATTTGAGGGAGCAGATCCCCGTCATCGGCGGCCAGGAGATGCCCTTCAGCTACGGCGACCTGCAGGCCGAGATGGACATGATCAACCGGGCCTACATCGAGGTGATGACCACGGGTGACGCCAAGGGCCGGGCCTTCACCTTCCCCATCCCCACCTACAACATCACCCCGGACTTCCCCTGGGAGTCGGAGAATGCCGAGCGGCTGTTTCACATGACCGCCAAGTACGGCCTGCCCTACTTCCAGAACTTCGTGAACTCCGAGCTGAAGCCCAACATGGTGCGCTCCATGTGCTGCCGCCTGCAGCTGGACCTGCGTGAGCTGCTGAAGCGGGGCAATGGCCTGTTCGGCAGCGCCGAGCAGACCGGCAGCCTGGGGGTGGTGACCCTCAACTGCGCCCGCCTGGGCTACCTGTACAAGGGCGACGAAACGGCATTGCTGGCCCGCCTGGACGAACTGATGGAAATGGGCAAGAACAGCCTGGAGGTGAAGCGCAAGGTGATCCAGGGCCTCATGGACCAGGGCCTGTTCCCGTACACCAAGCGGTATCTCGGCACCCTGCGCAACCACTTCTCCACCCTGGGGGTGAACGGCCTCAACGAGATGGTGCGCAACTTCACCGAGGATGAGCATGACATCACCACGGTCTGGGGCCATGAGTTCGCCTGCCGCCTGCTGGACCACATCCGCGCCCGCATCGTCGCTTTCCAGGAGGAGACGGGCCACCTCTACAACCTGGAGGCCACGCCGGCGGAAGGCACCACCTACCGCTTCGCCAAGGAGGACCGCAAGCGCTGGACCGACATCCTCCAGGCCGGCACGGACGAGCAGCCCTACTACACCAACTCGTCGCAATTGCCCGTGGGCTTCACCGACGACCCCTTCGAGGCCCTGGCGCGGCAGGAGGAACTCCAGTCCAAGTACACCGGCGGCACCGTGCTGCACCTGTACATGAACGAGCGGGTATCCAGCGTGGAGGCCTGCAAGACCCTGGTGAAACGGTCGTTGACCAACTTCCGCCTGCCCTACATCACCATCACGCCCACCTTCTCCATCTGCCCAACGCACGGCTACCTGTCGGGCGAGCACAAGTTCTGCCCCAAGTGCGACGCGGAGCTGATCGAGAAGAAACGGCGAGTCGCCTGAAACTGACGCTTGTGGCCCTTGCCAAGCCGAAAGATGAGACCAGAACAATCCCGTGCCCCCGGACTCGCTATCGCTCCTCCGGGCTACGGCAGCCTTGTAGCCTGGAGGAGGCCGAAGGCCGAGTCCGGGGCGCGCGAGTTGTATCACGTCAAACCCTGACATCCGACACCTGACCTAGGAGACACCATGAACGACATGACCGACCTGACCGTTATCGAGATTGAACTGAAGGACGAGGAACGCCAGCCCTGCGAGGTCTGGACCCGGGTGATGGGCTACCACCGCCCCGTGGCCAGCTTCAACACCGGCAAGAAGGGGGAATACGCCGAGAGGCGCTTCTACAGCGAACAGGCATGCGGCCTGAACGGCTGAGTTCCCCTTCCCCGCAAGCGGGGGAGCACCCTGAAGGGCATAAAGGGTTAGGGGAGAGGTCCAGCCTCCGCGTCGGCGGCTTCATCCCCTTCACCACCACGGATTATCCCGGCCAGTTGTCCGCCGTGGTGTTCTGCCAGGGCTGTCCCTGGCGCTGCGAGTACTGCCACAACCCCCACCTGCTGCCGGCCGACGGGCCGGAAAGCCATGCCTGGAATGACATCCTGGCCTTCCTGGAAAAACGCCGGGGCCTGCTGGACGCGGTGGTGTTCTC
Organism: Thiobacillus sp.; assembly: GCA_024235835.1. Classification (NCBI taxonomy): domain Bacteria; kingdom Pseudomonadati; phylum Pseudomonadota; class Betaproteobacteria; order Nitrosomonadales; family Thiobacillaceae; genus Thiobacillus; species Thiobacillus sp. The sequence continues at coordinate 71,527 of JACKLQ010000001.1, forward strand.
CGGCGGCGAACCCACCTTGCAGGGCGGGCTCGCGCCAGCCATGCGCAAAGTCAAGGAAATGGGTTTCAAGATCGGTTTACATAGCGCCGGCATGTACCCGGACCGGCTGGCCCGGGTGCTGCCCCTGCTGGACTGGATCGGCCTGGATGTGAAAGCGCCCCGGGACGCCTATCCCCGCATCACCGGCGTACCCGGCAGCGGCGGGGCGGTATTCCAGAGCCTGGAAATGATCCTGGCCGCCGGCGTCGATTACGAGTTGCGCTGCACCTGGCACCCGGACCTGTTGTCGGATGCTGACCTGGAATGCCTGGGCCTGGAGTTGGAGGCCGCGGGCGCCAAGCGCCTGGTCTTGCAGGAATACCGCGCCGAAGGCTGCGCCCGTCCCTTGTCCGGGATTCGCGCAGCCCAGCTGGAAACGCCGGGGATAAGCGCCCTGGCGGGGATGGTCGAAGGGTTCTCCCTGCGGCTGGCCCAGTAGCGAATGACGAAATGTATTTGGAGTGAATATGTTGTTTCCGGAGTTCTTTGCCCAACTGCTGCCCATGACCCTGCGGGACCCTCTCGCGGAAACCCTGGGCGCGGCCCTGGGCGGTGTCATGGTTTATCGCTATGAGGATGTGGTGCGCCTGGCCGGGCATTCCTGCCCCACCGTGGCCGGGGCCTGGCTGATGGCCCGGCATGGCCTGGCCGCCCTTTACCCGGAGGAGTTGCCGGAGCGGGGGCGCATCCGCGTGGAATTGCGCGGCGCCCTGGATGCGGGTACCACCGGGGTGGTGGGCAGCGTGCTGGGCCTGGTAACCGGCGCGGCGGGGGAGGGCGGCTTCAAGGGCCTGGGCGGGCGCCATGTGCGCCGGGACCTGCTGGCCTATGGCGTGGACCTGCCGGGCGAAGTGCGTTTTACCCGTCTGGATACCGGCGCATCGGTGCTGGTTGAGTACCACCCGGAAAAGGTGCCTCCCTCTCCCGACATGCCGCCCCTCATGGCCCGGGTGGTGGGTGGAACCGCCGGGGAAGAAGAGCGGGAGTCCTTCGCCAAGCTCTGGCAGGAGCGGGTACGGCGCATCCTGGTGGAGCATGCCCAGGATCCCGAAGTGGTGGTGGTGCGGCCAGGGCATTGATCATGGATTCACCTTGCTCCGTGCAACTGCATGGCCTGTACGTGGGCCAGGTCCAGGTCTTCGGCCCAGCAGGCGAGCCCAGCGCCATCCGCAAGCATGCGGTCACCGATCTGTTGAAGGTCACCGTGTTCGGCCTGGAGGGGGACGCCCAGGCGGACCTCAAGCATCACGGCGGTCCGGACAAGGCGCTGCACCACTATCCCCTGGAACACTATGCCCTCTGGCGCGGCGAACTGCCGGAGCAGGCCGCTTTGTTCGCGCCCGGCGGTTTCGGCGAGAACATCTCCACCCAGGCCCTCACCGAGGATACGGTGTGCCTGGGGGACATCTTCACCCTGGGCAGCGCCGTGGTGCAGGTGTCCCAGGGGCGCAAGCCCTGCTGGAAGCTCAATACGCGTTTCGGCGTGGCCGACATGGCCCGGCGGGTGCAGGACACCGGGCGCACGGGCTGGTACTACCGGGTGCTTGAAGAGGGGGATGTGGCGGCGGGGGAGCCCCTCACCCTGGTGGAACGGCCTTGCCGGGACTGGCCTTTGTCGCGCCTGTGGCGGGTGCTGAACCAGTCGCCCGTCGACCGGGAGGCGCTGGCGGAAGTGGCTGCGTTGGAGGTGCTGGCCCCGGGCTGGCGGGAGACGGCACGCAAGCGCCTGGAGAGCGGGCAGCCGGAAGGCCTGAAACAGCAGTTCGGCCGGCTCTTCAATAAATAAAGCTCCGGAAGCCGGTAGCCTGGAGGAGCGTGGCGAGTCCAGGGTTGCGTTCCCGGACTCGGCCGTCGGCCTCCTCCAGGCTACGTCTGGCTCCGTAGGATTGGGTAGGATTTGGCGCGTCAGTTCTCAATGCCGGAATCGGCGTGGCAGGTGCAGTTGGGGCTGGTGGTGCCGTCACAGCACACGATCTTGCCCGCGCGGCAGCCGCACACGCCCTTGTGGCCCTTGCAGCAATCCGACTGGCTGACCTGGCTCAGGTGGATGGCCTGGCCGGGGGCGGGGCAGGCCTGCAAGGCGGTGTCTGCCCGGGTGGTCGTGATCGTGGAAGGCTGCATGGCCGCCTCGGCATTCTCCGCCCACGCGGGCATGGCCAGGGTGACGGAGAGGCAGGCGGCGATGATCAGGCTGAATAGGTGTTTCATGATCCCGGGCTCCTGTTGAGGTGTTTTCAATATACGTGATTGGCGTGGAGATTCTCGTAGGTTGGGCTGAGCGAAGCGCAGCCCAACACGACCATGTGCGCTTGCGTTGGGCTTCCTGCGCCAGCCCAACCTACGATGCAAGACTCTCCAGGGCTTCCTGCTGTTCCATCCATTCCGCCTCCAGTTGTTCCAGTTCCTTGGCCACCTGGGCCTGCTCATACAAGAACGCTTTCAGGCGGTCCTTGTTGACCTCCGCATAGATGTCCGGGGCGGCCAGTTCGCCGTCCAGTTCCGTCTTGCGGGCGTTTAGCCGGTCCATCTGTTCCTCCAGGCGCTTGATGCGGCTCTCGATGGGCTTCCTTTGGCTGGACAGGCGCTGGCGGGCCTCGGCCTCCTGGCGTTTCTGATCCTTGCGGTCCACCGCCTCCCGCAGGGGTGCGGCCGGGGTCGCAGCGGGCGTCGGCTCATTGGCGTTGCCGGCGGGTTTGCCCACCGGTTTTGCCAACTTCGTCTTGAACAGCCAGTCCCGATAGTCGTCCAGGTCGCCGTCGAAGGGTTTCAGGCCGCCGTCGGCGACGATGAGGAATTCCTCCGTGGTGGCCCGCAGCAGGTGGCGGTCGTGGGACACCAGCACCAGGGTGCCCTCGAACTGGGCCAGGGCCACGGTGAGGGCCTCCCGGGTCTCCAGGTCCAGGTGGTTGGTGGGTTCGTCCAGGAGCAGCAGGTTGGGGCGCTGCCAGACGATCAACGCCAGGGCCAGCCGCGCCTTCTCGCCGCCGGAGAAGGGGGCGATGGACGCGCTGGCCATGTCGCCGGCGAAGTTGAAGCCGCCGAGGAAGTTGCGCAGTTCCTGCTCCCGCACCGTGGGGGCGATCCTGGCCAGGTGCCACATGGGCGACTGGTCGTGCCGAAGCATCTCCACCTGATGTTGGGCGAAGTAGCCGATGGCCAGGCCCTTGCCCTGGGTCACCGTGCCGGACAGGGGGGGCAGGTCGCCCACCAGGGTCTTGATGAGGGTGGATTTGCCGGCGCCGTTGACGCCCAGGAGGCCGATGCGCTGGCCGGCCTGGAGGGTGAGGTTGAGGTGGGAGAGGATGGGTTTTGCCGCCACCCCGGCGGAAGCCGGGGTCCAGGAGTCTGTGGCGGTTTCTGGATTCCGGCTTCCGCCGGAATGACGAATCAGGTAGCCCGCCGTCACGTCCTCCAGCACCAGCAGGGGATTCGGCGCCCGTTCCGGCTCCCGGAACTCGAAGCTGAAGGCGGCGGCGGCGTGGATGGGGGCCAGTTCCTCCATCTTCGCCAGCATCTTCATGCGGGACTGGGCCTGCTTGGCCTTGGTGGCCTTGGCCTTGAAGCGGTCGATGAAGGATTGCAGGTGGGCCCGCTCCCGGCTCTGCTTCTCGAAGGCGGCTTGGCCCAGGGCCAGGTTGATGGCCCGCTGCTTTTCGAATTGGGAGTAGTTGCCGCCGTAGCGGGTGAGTTTCTTCTGATCGATGTGGGCGATGACGTTCACCACCCCGTCCAGGAAGTCCCGGTCGTGGGAGATGATGATCAAGGTGCCCGGGTAGCGCTTGAGCCAGTCCTCCAGCCAGAGGATGGCGTCCAGGTCCAGGTGGTTGGTGGGCTCGTCCAGCAGCAGCAGGTCCGAGGGGCACATGAGGGCCTGGGCCAGGTTGAGGCGCATGCGCCAGCCGCCGGAGAAACTGGACACGGGCATGGACATCTGGGCCTGGGAGAAGCCCAGACCGGTGAGGAGCTGTTCGCCCCGGGCCTTCACCGTGTAGGCGTCGGCATCCTGGAGGGCGGCATGGAGTTCGCCTATTTTGTGGCCGTCATGGGCGGCCTCGGCTTCCGCCAGTTCGTTTTCCAGCCGCCGCAGGGTGGTGTCGCCATCGATGGCGTAGTCCAGGGCGGAGCGCTCCAGGGCCGGGGTTTCCTGGGCCACGTGGGCAATGCGCCAGCGGGCGGGGAAATCCAGGTCGCCGCCGTCCGGGTGCAGCTCGCCCCGGAACAGGGCGAACAGGCTGGACTTGCCCGAGCCGTTGGCGCCGATGAGGCCCACCTTCTCCCCCGGGTTGAGGGTGAGGTCGGCGCTTTCCAGCAGGGGCTTGATGCCCCGGATGAGGGTGAGGGCCTGGAGGCGGATCAAATCAGGGCGCCGCCCATGTGCTCGCCCCGCTCGTACACCACGTGGGCGCGGCCCACCAGCAGGGGGTCCAGCAGGCCGATGCGCTCCGGATCCTTGTTGGTGTAGGGCAGCTTGTGCAGCACGTAGCGCAGGGCGTTGAGGCGGGCCCGCTTCTTGTCGTCGGACTTGATCACCGTCCAGGGGGCGTCGGCGGTGTCGGTGTAGAAGAACATGGCCTCCTTGGCCTTGGTGTAGTCCTCCCACTTGTCCAGGGAGGCCAGGTCGATGGGGGAGAGCTTCCACTGTTTCAGGGGGTGCACTTCCCGCTCCTTGAAGCGGCGGCGCTGTTCCTCCCGGCTCACGGAGAACCAGAATTTGATGAGGTGCACGCCGCTGCGCACCAGGTTGCGTTCGAATTCCGGCGCCTGGCGCATGAATTCCAGGTACTCGTCGTCGGTGCAGAAACCCATCACCCGTTCCACCCCGGCCCGGTTGTACCAGGAACGGTCGAACAAGGCGATCTCGCCGGAGGTGGGCAGGTTCTGCACGTAGCGCTGGAAGTACCACTGGCCCCGCTCCGTCTCGGTGGGCTTCTCCAGGGCCACCACGTGGGCGCCCCGGGGGTTCAGGTGTTCCATCATGCGCTTGATGGTGCCGCCCTTGCCCGCCGCGTCCCGGCCCTCGAACAGGATCACCACCTTCTGGCCGGTTTCCTTCACCCAGGCCTGGAGCTTGAGCAGTTCCACCTGAAGCTTGTACTTCTGCTTCTCGTAGTTCTTGCGGGACATGAGGTTCTTGTAGGGATAGCCGCCATCGCGCCAGCCTTCGGCCAGTTCCTCATCCGGGCTCAGTTGCTTGACGATGGCCGGTGCGGCGGGGCGCAGCAGGGCATTGCGCAGCACCTCCGCGTCCTCGGGGGAGGCGCCCTTCATGATGGCTTCCAGGGACTCGATCAGTTCATGGCTGGCGCCGCCAGCGTGGGCCAGAATGTCCTTCATCGCCACCACCTTGGCTTCCTGGGCGGCGCTCACCGACTCGTCCACCACGAATTTCTCCACGCCGGCCGCGTTCAGCCTGGGCGGAATATCACCGGCCTTGGCGCGGCGGGGATGGGCAGGGGCGGCAACACTGTCGCGGGATTTTGCGGCGGATTTACCGGCGGATTTCGTGGCCGGTTTCAGGGGAGGCTTGACCGCGGCCTTGGCTGGAGCGCGCGGCGTGGTCTTGGACACAGGTTTCGAGGGGGATTTCACGGGGTTTTTTTCCTGATTGCGCATGGATCTTCTCCTGTGCTGAACATTCGTACCGGCAACCAGCGTCCGGTACACCCAAAGCCAAAAACAATATGCCTAGTCGCCGGGCCTATCAAGCCTTCCCGAATGCCGGGCATGAACACTTGCATGAGGTGGAAGGCATCCGTTACCAAAGCACCGGGGGTGGGCAGCTGGAATGGGGCTGACTCCCAGCGAGCCGATATCCTGGCGGCTCGTCTGAAGCGGCCTGGGGTAATGGCTGCTATGCTGTGATGGCTATCACTTCGCCCATGGCAGTTCATGGCGGTGGTTGTCGTCCCACGGCCCCGGCCGTACGTACCCCGATGCCCAATAAACCTGAGAGGAAACACCATGAAGCGTTTGATGCCCCTGTTGTTGCTTGCCGCCGCCCCCGCCTTTGCCGCCGACCAGGCCCCCGCCACCCCCGAAGCCTGGGCGAAGAAGATGATGGATCCCACCCAGAATGCCTCCGCGTTCAAGGACCCCCAGGCTTTCATGGCCTGGTCCAACGCCATGATGAACCCTGCCACCAGCGCCGCCATGGCCAGCCAGGGCATGGACCCCAACACCTACATCCGCATGATGAGCGGCCTGATGAACCCCGCCACCCTGCAGAACTACATGCAGTTCGCCGACCCCTCCGTGGCCATGCGCTGGATGGGTGCGGGCATGGACCCCCGCTTCCTTACCGGCATGATGGGCATGGGCCTGAACCCGGCCATGTACACCAACATGATGGCGGCGCCCATGAATCCCCAGATGTGGGCCCCGGCCATGCAGATGCTGAACCCCTCCATGTACACCAACATGATGATGGCGCCTGTCAGCCCCGCCGCGGTCAACACCATGATGGCGCCCATGAACCCCCAGACCTACATGCAATGGATGGGGGCCGGCATGAATCCCCAGACCTACGGTACCTGGGGCCAGATGCTGGACCCGGCCACGCTGATGAAGCTGATGCCGGCCATGCCCGTGCCGGCCAAGTAAGCCTGCCCGGAACGGAAAAAAGGCCCGCTCATGCGGGCCTTTTCTCTTGCGCTACTGTTCCCCAGCCGTGCTTTACCAGGTGCTCATTTCTTCCTGGGTGGCAGCAGGTCGGTGATGGTGCCCTCCGCCATTTCGGCGGCGAAGCAGATCGTTTCTGACAGGGTAGGGTGGGCGTGGATGGTCAGCCCGATATCTTCCGCCGTGGCGCCCATCTCGATGGCCAGTACGGCTTCCGCGAGCAGTTCGCCGGCGTTGATGCCCACCAGGCCGGCGCCGATGACCCGGCCGCTTTCCTTGTCCAGGATGAGCTTGGTCATGCCCTCGGTGCGGGCGATGGACAGGGCCCGGCCGCTGGCGGCCCAGGGGAAGGCGCCTTTCTCGATCTCCAGGCCCTTGGCCTTGGCTTCCGCCTCCGTGACGCCCACCCAGGCCACTTCCGGGTCCGTGTAGGCCACGGAGGGGATCACCAGGGCCTGGAATTCCACCTTGTGGCCAGCGATGACTTCCGCCGCCACCTTGCCTTCGTGCACCGCCTTGTGGGCCAGCATGGGCTGGCCGACGATGTCACCGATGGCGAAGATGTGGGGCACATTGGTGCGCATCTGCTTGTCCACATCGATGAAGCCGTATTCATTGACGGCGACGCCGGCGGCTTCCGCGTTGATGGCCTTGCCGTTGGGGCGGCGGCCGATGGCCACCAGCACCCTGTCGAACGCCTGGGTCTCCGTCTTGTCACCGGCCTGGAGGCTGACGAGGATGCCGTCCTTCCTGGCTTCCATGCCGGTGACGCCGGTGTTGAGCAGGATCTTCTCGAAGCGCTTTTCCATGCGCTTGGCCAGGGGCTTCACCAGGTCGGCGTCGCAGCCGGGGATGAGCTGGCCGCCGCGCTCGACCACGGTGACCTGGCTGCCCAGGGCGTCGTACACCGTGCCCATTTCCAGGCCGATGATGCCGCCGCCGATGACCAGCAAGCGCTTGGGCACATCCGCCAGGGCCAGGGCGCCGGTGGAGCTCATGACCCGGGGGTCGTCGGGCTGGAAGGGGAGTTTGATGGCCTCGGAGCCGGCGGCGATGATGGCGCTGTCGAAGGAGATGGTCTTGGTGCCCTCCGGGCCTTCCACCATGAGGGTTTTGGGTCCGGTGAATTTGGCGAGGCCATGTACCACGGTGACCTTGCGCTGCCTGGCCAGCTGGGCCAGGCCGCCGGTGAGCTTGGCCACCACATCGTCGGCCTTCCAGGCCCGCAGCTTGTCCAGATCCACCTTGGGCTTGGCGAAGGTGACGCCGTGTTCCGCCATCTCCTCCGCCTCGGTGATGAGCCGGGCGGTGTGCAGCAGGGCCTTGGAGGGGATGCAGCCCACGTTGAGGCACACGCCCCCCAGGCTGGGGTAGCGTTCCACCAGCACCACCTGCTGGCCCAGGTCGGCGGCGCGGAAGGCGGCGGTGTAGCCGCCGGGGCCGGCGCCCAGCACCAGGACCTGGGCGTGGAGGTCGGCTGCGCCGGCCTGGGAATTGGGCAGGGGGGTGGTAGAAGGGGTGGTGGGGCTACTGGTTTCACCCTTCCCCCTTCCCCCTTCCCCCTTCACCGCCTCTGCTGCCAGCAGCAGCAGGGGCGACCCCTCGGAGACCTTGTCGCCCACCTTCACCAGCAGTTTCTCCACCACGCCGGCCTGGGAACATGGGATGTCCATGGCGGCCTTGTCGGACTCCACGGTGATGAGGGAGGCGTCCTTGGCCACGCTGTCGCCCACGTTCACCAGGATGTCGATGACTTCCACATCCTTGAAGTTGCCGATGTCCGGGACCTGGATTTCTATGCTTTGGCTCATGGTTTGAGGCCTGAATGGTGAAATGTGAAAAGTGAAACGTGAAATGCGGGGACGCTCAGTAGGATTTTACATTTCACCTGAGGCTGCGAGCCGAGTCACTTTTCACGTTTCACGAGTCTAGAGCAGCAGCCGGCGCACGTCGGACAGCATGGCGCGCAGGTGGCTGGTGAAGCGGGCGCCGTCGGCCCCGTCGATGACCCGGTGGTCGTAGGACAGGGACAGGGGCAGCATCAGCCGGGGTTCGAAGGTCTTGGCGGCCTTGTTCCACACCGGTTTGTAGTCGGCCCGGGATACCCCCAGGATGGCCACTTCCGGGCAGTTGATGATGGGCGTGAAGGCGGTGCCGCCGATGCCCCCCAGGCTGGAGATGGTGAAGCAGCCGCCCTGCATGGCGTCCACCTTGAGCTTGCGCTCCCGGGCCAGCTCGGACAGTTCCGCCAGTTCCTTGGCGATGTCCATCACGTCCTTCTTGTTCACGTCCCGGATCACCGGCACCACCAGGCCGTCCGGCGTGTCGCAGGCGAAGCCCACGTGGAAATACTTCTTCAGCACCAGGTTCTCGCCGTCGGGGGCCAGGGAAGCGTTGAAATTGGGATAGGCCCGCAGGGCGTTGACCACGGCCTTCATGAGGAAGGCCAGCAGGGTGAGCTTGACGCCCCGCTTGGCGGCCTCGTCCAGCATGGACTTGCGGAAGTCCTCCAGGTCCGTGATGTCCGCCTCGTCGAACTGGGTCACGTGGGGGGCGGTGATCCAGTTGCGGTGGAGGTTGGCGCCGGACAGCTTCTTGATGCGGGACAGGGGCTGGGTGTCCACATCGCCGAACTGGGTGAAGTCCACGGCCGGGGCCGGCGGGATGGCGATGCCGGAGGTGCCGCCCATGCCCTCGCTGCGGGGTTTGGCCAGCTCGCCCTTGACCCAGGCCTGCACGTCTTCCTTGGTGACGCGGCCCCGGGGGCCGTTACCCTTGACCCGTGCCAGGGTATCCCCCTCGATACCCAGTTCCCGCGCAAAGCGGCGTACCGCCGGGCTGGCGTGGGCCGGCTTGCCCGCCACGAATTCCACATGGGCGGCAACCGGGTCGGGGCGGTGCCTGGGGGCGATGGTGGCCGGGGCCTCGGCCACGGGGTGGGTGGGGGCCGGCACCGCCGCCACGGTCTCGGCGGCGGGCGTGGTGAAGGACTTCACCACCGGCGCGGCGGCGGTTGGAACTGGTTTTTCCTCGCTGGCGCCAGCGGCGTCCAGCAGCAGGACCAGGGAACCGGCGGAGACCTTGTCACCCACCTTGATTTTCAGTTCCTTCACCGTGCCGCCGAAGGGGGCGGGGATATCCATGGCGGCCTTGTCGGACTCCACGGTCATGATGGAATCGTCGGCGGCCAGGGTATCGCCAACCTGGGCCATGATCTCGATGATCTCGACGTTCTCGAAGTTGCCGATGTCGGGGACGAGGACTTCTTTGATGCTCATGCGCGGATCTCCTGAAGGGCCGCCCCGAAGGAGGTCTCGCTCCCCCTCGGGGGGAAGCAAACAAAGAGAGCTAGGGGGTGGTTCATCTCGTCTCCTTACACGTTGACCGGGTTGGCCCGGTCGGCGTCGATGCCGTACTTCTGGATGGCTTCCGCCGCCTTGCTGGCGGGCAGCACTCCGTCGTCGGCCAGGGCCTTGAGGGCGGCCAGCACCACGTAGCGGCGGTCCACCTCGAAGAAGCTGCGCAGGGCCTCCCGGGAGTCTGATCGGCCGAAGCCGTCGGTGCCCAGGGTGACATAGCGGCGGTGCACATAGGGCCGGATCTGGTCGGCGAAGGCCCGCATGTAGTCCGTGGAGGCGATGACGGGGCCCTCGGTGCCGTCCAGGCACTGCTCCACGAAGGAGCTCCTGGCCTTCTTGTCGGGATGCAGCAGGTTCCAGCGATGGGCTTCCTGGGCCTCGCGCCGGAGCTCGTTGAAGCTGGTGGCGCTCCACACGTCGGCGGCCACGCCCCAGTCGGCTTCCAGCATTTCGGCGGCGGCCATGACCTCCCGCAGGATGGTGCCGGAGCCCAGCAGCTGAACGCGGGGCAGGGCTTTCTTACCTTTACCCTTTACCCTTCCCCCTTCACTCAGTTGGTACAGCCCCTTGAGGATGCCCTTCTCGGCGCCCTTGGGCAGGGCGGGATGGCAGTAGTTCTCGTTCATCACGGTGATGTAATAGAACACGTCCTCCTGCTCCTGGTTCATGCGGCGCAGGCCGTCCTGGATGATGACCGCCAGTTCGTAGTGGAAAGTGGGATCGTAGGAGACGCAGTTGGGGATCATGGCCGCCTGCAGGTGGCTGTGGCCGTCCTCGTGCTGCAGGCCCTCGCCGTTCAGGGTGGTGCGGCCGGCGGTACCTCCCAGCAGGAAGCCCCGGGCGCGGGAGTCGCCGGCGGCCCAGGCCAGGTCGCCGATGCGCTGGAAGCCGAACATGGAGTAGTAGATGTAGAAGGGCACCATCTGCACGCCGTTGGTGCTGTAGGAGGTGGCGGCGGCCAGCCAGGAGCTGAACGCGCCGGCCTCGTTGATGCCTTCCTCCAGGATCTGGCCACCCTTGTCCTCCCGGTAGTACATCACCTGGTCGGAGTCCACGGGCTCGTAGAGCTGGCCCACGGAGGAGTAGATGCCCACGGTGCGGAACAGGCCTTCCATGCCGAAGGTGCGGGCCTCGTCCGGGATGATGGGCACCACGTGGCGGCCCAGGGCCTTGTCCCGCAGCAGGCTGGTGAGGATGCGCACGAAGGCCATGGTGGTGGAGATCTCCCGCTCCCCGGTGGCCTCCAACATGGCCTGGAAAGCGGCCAGGTCCGGCACCTTCAGGGCCTCGGCCTTCTCGCGGCGGGTGGGCAGGTAGCCCCCCAGGGCGGCGCGGCGGGCCTGGAGGTACTTCATTTCCGGACTGTCCTCCGCCGGGCGGTAGAAGGGCAGGTCCTCGATCTGGTCGTCGGCGATGGGGATCTGGAAGCGGTTGCGGAAGGCCTTCAGATCCTCCGTGGCCATCTTCTTGGCCTGGTGGGTGGGGTTCTGGGCCTCGCCGGAGGCGCCCATGCCATACCCCTTCACGGTCTTGGCCAGGATCACGGTGGGCTGGCCGGTGTGCTTCACCGCCGCCGCATAGGCCGCGTAGACCTTGTGGGGGTCGTGGCCGCCCCGGTTCAGGCGCCAGATGTCCTCGTCGGACATGGCCGCCACCATCTCCTTCAATTCGGGATACTTGCCGAAGAAATGCTCCCGGGTATAGGCGCCGCCCTTGGCCTTGAAGTTCTGGTACTCGCCGTCCACGCACTCTTCCATGCGCTGGCGCAGCAGACCCTTGCTGTCCATGGCCAGGAGGGGATCCCAGTAGGAGCCCCACAGCACCTTGATGACATTCCAGCCAGCGCCCCGGAAGGCGGCTTCCAGTTCCTGGATGATCTTGCCGTTGCCCCGCACCGGGCCGTCCAGGCGCTGCAGGTTGCAGTTGATTACAAAGATCAGGTTGTCCAGCTTTTCCCTGGAGGCCAGAGTGATGGCACCCAGAGTTTCCGGCTCATCGGTCTCGCCGTCCCCCAGGAAGGCCCAGACGTGGCGGCCGGAGGTGTCGGCGATGCCCCGGTCATGCAGATACTTGAGGAAGCGGGCCTGGTAGATGGCGGTGATGGGACCCAGGCCCATGGACACCGTGGGGAACTGCCAGAAATTGGGCATCAGCCAGGGGTGGGGATAGGAGGACAGGCCGTCGCCGCCGGTCTCCTGGCGGAAATTCGAGAACTGTTCCTCGCTGATGCGGCCCTCCAGGAAGGCCCGGGCGTAAATGCCGGGGGCGGAGTGGCCCTGGAAATACACCAGGTCCCCCTCATGATCGGTATCGGGGGCGCGGAAGAAGTGGTTGAAGCCCACGTCGTACAGGGTGGCCGAGGACTGGAAGCTGGCGATGTGGCCGCCCACGCCAGGGGCCTTCTCGTTGGCGCGCATGACGCAGGCCACCGCGTTCCAGCGGATCAGGGCCTTGATGCGACCTTCCATGGCCACGTCCCCCGGGTGCTTCTCCTGCAGGTGCACCGGGATGGAGTTCACATAGGCGGTGGTGGCGTTGTAGGGCAGGTAGGCGCCGGAGCGGCGGGCCTTGTCGATAAGGCGCTCCAGCAGGTAATGGGCGCGTTCGACCCCTTCCTCTTCAATGACGGCGGCCAGGGCGTCCAGCCATTCGCGGGTTTCCTGAGGGTCGATGTCAGGGATGGAGTTAGGCATTGATGGAAGTCTCCGTTGGTGTTCGGTCATGCCCGAGTGCATTGGTCGGGAACGGGCATCTATCAGCGGATGCTAATGGATAGGGGTTTCGTGGAACAATGTCTCTGAAGGCGGGCGAATTATCTAGGCGGGACCGGGATGGGTCAATTTTTCAATAATAAGTATTGAGTAATTCAATAGAAAGGAATGCTAATGAAGCAACAGGCGATGGAAAGGAGGGAGGCGTTGGCCACTGACCTGGCCCGGGTGGTCCAGCACAAGGCGCCCTTGGCCGTGCGGAGTGCCAGGCTTACCCACCTGCTGGTCCTGCTGCCTGCCGGAGCGGAATGGTACGGGGCGCCGCATGCCGATGCGGCCCAGGCCGCCCTGAAGCGGCGAGAAAAGGAGCCGGGGGATTTGGGCAGGCAGGCCCTGACGATGGAACTGGAGGGCGGCTGCCTGTCCGTCTGGGTTCGGCTGGACGAGGCCAGGGACGCCTTTGACTGGCACACTCGCCTGCGCCAGGCACTCAAGGCCCTGCTGGACGAGCAGCCGGATGGCATCGAGATCGCCCTGTATGGCAGCCCGGAATTCTGCCGGCGGGCGGGGCGGGCGGCCGCCTATGTGGCCTGGCTCAACGGCACTCCCATGCCCACCTGGAAATCCGGCAAGGCCCCCAAGGCCCTGAAGCGATTGGTATTGCATGGCGTCAGCGGCCTGAATCTGGAGCGGGAGAGGGCCCTGGCCGAGGGTAACACCCTGTGCAGGCGGCTTACCGTGCTGCCGCCCAACCTGCTCACCCCGGCCAGCTACCGCACCCAGGTGCGAGCCCTGGCCAAGGCCGAAGGCTGGGGCCTGGAGGAGTACGACACCCGGCGCCTGAAGAAGTTGAAGGCCGGGGCCTTCCTGGCCGTGGCCCGGGGCAGCAGCCACGAGGATGCGGCCATCGTGCGGCTCGCGTACCGTGCGCCGGTGAAGGGGGAAGGGATAAGCACCCTGAAGGGCATAAAGGGGAAGGGTGGGAAGGCAATCGCCCTGGTGGGCAAGGGCATCTGCTTCGATACCGGCGGCCATAACCTGAAGCCGGCACGCTACATGAACAACATGCACGACGACATGAACGGCTCCGCCGTGGCCCTGGGAATTCTCCTGGCGGCCAGCCGGATGAAGCTGCCGGTGAACCTGGAGGTGTGGCTGGCCATCGCCCAGAACCACCTCTCCCCCGAAGCCTACACCCAGAACGAGGTGGTGACGGCCCTTAACGGCACCACCATCGAGATCGTCCACACCGACGCGGAAGGGCGCATGGTGCTGGCGGATACCCTGACCCTGGCCTCCCGCCAGCAGCCTGCAGCCATCCTGGATTTCGCCACCCTCACCGGCAGCATGGCGGTGGCCCTGGGGGAACGCATGAGCGGCGTCATCGGCAATCGGGAAGACTTGCTGGCCAAGGCCGCCGAGGCGGCCCGGATCAGCGGGGAACGGGTGGTGGCCTTCCCCATGCCGGAGGACTACGACGAGGCCCTCGACAGCCCCGTGGCGGACGTGAAGCAGTGCACCCTGGATTCCGAGGCTGACCACATCCTGGCGGCCCGCTTCCTCAACCGCTTCGTGGGGGATGCCCCCTGGCTGCACATGGATCTGTCCGCCAGCCGCTGCAAGGGCGGCCTGGGGGCGGTAGGCTCCGACATCACCGGCTTCGGCGTGGCCTGGGGGGTGGAGATGCTGGCCCGCCTGGCCAGGCCGCGCTAAGCCTGGAGAAATTGCGGGGTTGGCCAACCAGGCCGGCTTGGCCTACCGATAGGGCGACCTGGCAAGTTTTGGTGGGGACATGCTGGCGTAATAGGCGGCCACGTCGGCCATGTCGGCCTCGTCGTAGGTCTGCAGCAGAAGGGTCATGGCGGGGTGGAAGCGGTCCGCGCTGCGGAAGCGGCCCAGCTGGTAGAGCACTTCGAAGTAATCCCTCCCGCCGATGACGGGCATCTCGCCGCCTTGGCGCTGGCCGTCGAGGCCGTGGCAGGTGGTGCAGGGGCGGGCCTTTTCCCGGCCGGCCCGGATCTGGTCGGAAAGGTCGTCGGCAAGGGCGGGCAGTGCGGCCAGGCAGAGCAGGGGCCAGGCAAGGTGCAGGTGGTTTCTCACGGCTATTCCAGGGGGGCATTCCGGTTTTGTTGGGACGACAAGAAGCCTAAAAGCTTGGCGCGCCGATGGCAAACAACCGGGTTGGGCCCATCCCTGGTCAGTCCTGCTGCGCGTCCAGCCAGACCTCGAATTCCTGCTCCGGCATGGGTTTTCCGAAGTAGTAGCCCTGCAGCTGATGCACGCCCAGTTCCGTGAGGATGCGGGCGGTGTCGGCATCCTCCACGCCCTCGGCCACGGTCTCGATGTGCAGGGCCTGGGCCATGCCGACGATGGCCTGGATGAGGCGGGCGCCCTGGGGCTCCAGCACCCGGCGGGTGAAGGAAATGTCGATCTTGATCTCGTCCACGGGCATCTCGTGGAGTTGGGAGAGGGAGCTGTAGCCCACGCCAAAGTCGTCCACCCCCATCTTGAAGCCTGCTTCGTGCAGGCTGCGCAGACGCTCCATGGCGAAATCAACCTCGCTCATGGCCACGCTTTCGGTGATCTCCAGCATGATCCGGCCGGGATCGATGCCGGCGATCTGGCTGTCCCGCAGCAGGCGTTCGGCGCAGTCGGGCATGTAGAGCTGGCGCTTGGATATGTTCACCGACAGGAGCAGGTCGTGGCCCGCATCCCGCAGCCGGCGGCCCATGGTGAGAGCATGGGCCAGGACCAGGTCTCCCAGTTCAGCGATGAGGCCCAGATTTTCGGCCATGGGGATGAAGGTGGAAGGGGATATCCAGCCCAGTTCCGGGTCCTGCCAGCGGGCCAGGGCCTCCAGGCCGATGACCCGGTGGGTCTTGCTGTCCACCAGGGGTTGGAACCAGGCCTGAATCTGTCGCTGGTCGATGGCGGCGCCCAGCCTGCTCTGGATGTAGAGCTCCTTCTTGCCCAGGCCCTTGCGGGTCATGTCGCAGAAGAATTGCACCATGTTGCGGCCCTGGGCCTTGGCGTAGAACATGGCCCGGTCGGCCTGGGACAGCAGTATCTCGATGTTCTCCCCGTCGTCCGGAAAGATGGAAAACCCCAGGCTGAAGGTTACCGGCAAGGACTGGCCTTCGATCTGCACCGAATCCCGGCTGGCCTTCACCAGCTTCTCGGCTACGTGGCGGATGTCTTCCACCGTGTCCAGGCTGGGCAGTAGCACCACGAACTCGTCCCCACCCCAGCGGGCCAGGGTGTCCACGCCGCGCAGAGTGGCACGCAGGTTCTCGGCGAAGGTCACCAGCAGTTTGTCGCCGAACTTGTGGCCCAGGACGTCGTTGACGTTCTTGAAATGGTCCAGGTCGATGAAACCGATGCCCACCTTGTTCTTTTCCCGGGTGGCCATGCGCAGGGCGAACTTCAGGCGGTCTTCCAGGAGGATGCGGTTGGGCAGGCGGGTCAGGGCGTCGTGCAGGGCCATGTGGGTGATGTGTTTTTCCTGCAGGTAAGTCTGGGTCACGTCCCGCAGTACGCCGCGGATGCGGGTGACAGGCTGGTCCACGGGCACGAAGCGGCATTCCAGCCAGGTTCCGGACCGCTGGGGCGAGGCTACCCGCAGCCGGGCGGAGACCTGGCCCTTTACCCCTGTACAAAGCTCGGAAAGTTGGTAGCGCAGGTTCTCCCGGTCTTCCGGGTCCAGGCATTCGTAGAGGTTGCTGCGGGGCATGTCCGAACCCACGAGTTTGTCCCAGGCGGGTGAACTGCGCAGCAGCCGGCCTTCCCAGTCCACCTCCACCACCGCCTCTTCCAGGATTTCCAGGGTTTGCAGGTAAGCCCGGCTTTCCTCGTCCCGGGCCTGGCTGGTTTGCATGAGTTCCAGCAGGGCCCGGTTCAGGATCACCAGTTCATCATTGCTGTGCTTGTCGTCTTCCAGGCGGGAATGGATCTCCTGGTCCAGGGCATGGTGCTGGCGGAAGCGGTCGGCGATCTCTGACAGGGTTTCCACCCGCCTGACGTTGCGTCGTATCCAATCGCCCAGTGCCACGTACAGACCCATTCCCAGGGCCGCAGCCAGAACCACGGCCGCCAGGGCGAACTGGGTGGGGGATACGGTCTGGGGAAGGTTGTGATTCACGTGGAGCCAGGAGTCCGCCAGGCCCAGGGGGATGTCGCGGCACAAGCCGCCTTCCGGGCCCACATGCATGGGGCCAGGGTGGGGGTGGGCCCTGTTGCCCACATCCTTGATTCCGGCCGAACTGGCCAGGATGAGGCTATTTACGGCCAGGCGCACGGGCGTGGAGGAGCTGGTGATGGCCGCCAGTTGAAGATTATCGAGATGCTTGAGCAGGATGAGGCTGCCGTGGCCACCATTCAGGCCCAGCCACAACGGGGCATGCAGTACACGGAAGAGGCGGCGCTTGTCCTGGCTCAGATACCACTCGTGGTGAGGAGCAGTGGTGGTTGAAGCCTTGATGACGGTGGCGAATTCCGGCCCGGCGTTGCCGAACTCGAAGACCGGCCTGCCCTGCTTGTCCACGATCACCAGGCCACCATGGTCCAGAGTTTCGCCCAGGGCCACGATGTAGGCGCGCAGTTTCAGCCAGCGGTCCTCGTTTGCACCGTCCAGCATCCGGTTGAAGGTGATTTGCGCCGCCAGGGCATCGGTTTCGCGTTGCCAGCCCGATTGCAGGGCGCTCATGCGTGCCTCCACGGTCCTGGCCGTGCTTTCAGCCTGTTCGTACAGCAGCCGGTCGTTGACCAGGCTCCAGCCAACCCAGAAAAGGGCGGCGGAAATGCCGCCGATGATGAGGAAGACTGCCGCGATGCGAGCGAAGGCCTGGTGGCGCAGGGACTTCTGCTGGATCCCCGTGGTCACTGACGGCTTCCTACCCATTGGTCGTTGATGAGGCGCTCCAGCCCCGGGCCTTCGTGCTCGCCCTCATGCACGGCCTTGATGAGGGCGGCCGTGCCTGCAAGGGCTTCGGCGCTGAATACCCCGTCCGGACTGAACATGGCCCTGTGCTTTTCCAGGGCACGGATGAAGGTGTCGCGCTCTTCCTGATCCTGGATGCCCATGCGTTCCGCCACTTCCCGGGCGTTGTGCTTCTGTATCCACTTCAGGGAGCTGATGAGGGCAGCCATCACGCGGTTGACCTTGTCGGTCTGGTGCTGGATCACATCCGTGCGGGCGCATAGCTGGGTGTACTGGAACAGGCTGCCGAAATACTTGCGAGTGGCAGTGGGGTCGTGCAGGTCCACCAGGCGGTAGGCGATGCCTGCAGCCTCCAGCCGGGTGGCGGAAGGCTCGTTGGTGATGATGGCATCCGCGGCGCCGCTCAGGAGGGCGGCCGAGTAGGCCTTGTAGTTCTGGCCCGCGGAAATGAAATTGACGTCCTGGGGGGATACCCCCGCCCGCCCCAGCAGGAATTCAGTGATGTGCTGACCCGTGGATTTTCCTCCCTTGCTGCCGGAATGGACACCGATGCTGCGGCCTCTCAGGTCGGCGGGGCTTTTGACCTTGCTTTTCATGCGCGAACTCACCATGAGTGTGTAGGCGGGTACCTGCACCAGGCTTGCCAGGGCGTAGGCTTTGCCCTCGATGCCCGCCGTCTCCGCCAGGGCGGAGAATCCCAGGGCGGCGAAATCGCTGTTGCCCGACATCATGTCCTTGATCACCAGAGGTCCGCCCCCGAAATGGCGCAAGGTGACCTGCACCCCTTCAGACTTGTCCGCACCAATCTTCGGCATAAGATCTATGGGCAGGTAAGGAAGTGTGCCGGGGCCGGGCAGGGCGATGGTGACCGGCATGGGGGCACCCGCTGCGCTAGGCCAGCAGATGCAGAGCAGAAACCATGCAATGACGGCGCGCATGTGCGATCTCCCCCAAATGGAATGGTTATAGGGAGGCTTATCGGCAGCCGTGCAATAATATTTAGCCAATCCATCCCACGTTCCAACCATGTCAGGCAACTCCATCGGCCACCTGTTCACCGTCACCTCCTTCGGCGAATCCCACGGACCCGGCATCGGTTGCATCGTGGACGGCTGCCCCCCGGGCCTGGAACTGAGCGAGGCGGACATCCAGCTGGACCTGGACCGGCGCAAGCCCGGCACTTCCCGCCATGTGACCCAGCGGCGGGAGTCGGATACGGTGGAAATCCTTTCCGGGGTGTTCGAGGGCAGGACCACGGGCACTCCCATCGCCCTGCTGATCCGCAACGAAGATCAGCGCAGCAAGGACTACGGCAACATCGCCGAGACCTTCCGCCCCGGCCACGCGGACTATACCTACACTCAGAAGTACGGTTTTCGCGACCATCGTGGCGGGGGGCGTTCCTCGGCCCGGGAAACGGCCGTACGGGTGGCGGCGGGGGCCATCGCCAAGAAGTGGCTCAACGGGAAGTACGGCACCGTCATCCGCGGCTATCTGGCCCAGCTGGGCCCCATCGTCGTGGGCTTCAAGTCCTGGGATGGGGTGAACGAGAACCCCTTCTTTTCTCCCGACCCGGAGGCCGTGGCAACCCTGGAGGCCTACATGGACGAGCTGCGCAAGGAGGGCAACTCCGTGGGGGCCCGCATCAACGTGGTGGCGGAGAACGTGCCCGTGGGGCTGGGGGAGCCCGTATATGACCGGCTGGACGCGGATCTGGCCCACGCCCTCATGAGCATCAACGCCGTGAAGGGCGTGGAGATAGGCGCCGGTTTTGCCTGCGTGGCCCAGAAGGGCACGGAGCACCGGGACGAACTGACACCGGAGGGGTTTCTCTCCAACCACGCCGGCGGCATCCTGGGCGGCATCACCACGGGCCAGGACATCTTGGCCTCCATCGCCATCAAGCCCACCTCCAGCATCCGGCTCCCCGGCCGCTCCATCAACCTGGCCGGGGAACCCATAGAGGTGGTAACCCATGGCCGCCACGACCCCTGCGTGGGTATCCGCGCCACCCCCATCGCCGAGGCCATGCTGGCCATCGTCCTCATGGACCATGCCCTGCGGCACCGGGCCCAGAACGGGGATGTGGTTTGTGCCACGCCCCTCGTGCCCGGAAAGACACCCTGAATCCATCCATCGCTTCTCAAAGCCAGGAGAGACCCATGATTGAAAGCCACGATCTGTTCCACGAATTCCCCGAGCATCAGGAAAACATCCGCAAGCTGATGCTGAGCAACGACAAGTTCGTCGCCCTGGTGAAGGACTACGACGACGTCGATCACAAGATCGCCCGCATCGAACAGCGGGTGGAGCCCGCCACCGACCTCTACTTCGAGGAATTGAAGTACCTGCGCGTGCGTCTTAAGGACCGCCTTTACAACATGCTTGTCGGCGCCGCCGCCTGACTGCGACAGCCATGACCATCGGCCCGGCGTCACGGCCCCGGGCCGATTTCATTTTCTAGAATATCCTTCGCGGCCATGCCCAGCCTCCGCGACCCTCGGAGCGCCTTTCCCTACTGGCGGCTGTCCGGGTTCTACTTTTTCTACTTCGCCTTCGTCGGCGCCATGGCCCCCTACTGGGGCCTCTACCTTCGTTCCCTGGATTTCAATGCCTGGCAGATCGGGGTACTCATGTCCCTGCTTCAGGTCATGCGCATCTTTGCCCCCAACGTCTGGGGGCACATCGCCGACCGGACCGGCAAGCGCGTCCCGATCGTCCAGGTCGCAGCCCTGGTCTGCCTGGTGGCCTTCGTCGGCGTGTTCTGGGCAAAGTCCTTCTGGTCCCTGTTCCTGGTGATGAGCCTCATCAGCTTTTTCTGGAGCGCGTCCCTGCCCCTGGTGGAGGCCACCACCCTGTCACACCTGAAGGATCGCACTGAACGCTACGGCCGCGTCCGGCTGTGGGGGTCAGTGGGCTTCATCCTGGTGGTGGTGGGCCTGGGGGCGGCCCTGGACCATTTCCCCGTAAGCCTGGTGCTGTGGGTGGTGTTCGGCCTGCTCATCGGCATCGTTTTCACCTCCCGGGTCATGCCCGAGGCGGAGATGGTGCGCCACGAGCAGGAGCACACCCCCCTGGGGCGGGTGGCGCGCCGGCCCGAGGTGTGGGCCCTCATCGTCGCCGCCATGCTCATGGCCGCCTCCCATGGCCCCTACTACACCTTCTTCACCATCCACCTGGTGGAGACGGGCTACAGCAAGAGCCTGGCGGGCTGGCTCTGGGCCCTGGGGGTGGTGTGCGAGATCGGCGTGTTCCTGGTGATGCCCCGGGTATTTGCACGGGTGCGCCCGGAAACGGTGCTGCTGGTCACCCTTCTGGCGGCGGCGCTGCGCTTCGTGCTCATTGGCTATCTGGCAGGCAACCTTCCCGTGTTGCTGTTTGCCCAGTTGCTCCACGCCCTGACCTTCGGCGCCTACCATGCTTCCGCCATGGCCCTGGTGCACCGCTTCTTCACCGGCAAGAACCAGGCCCGGGGGCAGGCCCTCTACAACAGTCTTGCCTTCGGCGTGGGGGGCACCTTTGGCAGCCTCTATGCCGGGGGGGCCTGGGACAGCCTGGGCAGCGCCGGCACCTTCGCCCTGGCCTCCGGCTTCGCCTTGATGGCGGCCTTCGTCTTCGCCCTGAAGGGCCATCGTTCCGTCGCGGAGCCTGGCCGCTAGGCCCTTGAAAATGCAATAATTCAACCCTTTTCCATCGGCCTGTATTTGGCAGTTCGCCATGAGCGCAAGAACCCTTTACGACAAATTGTGGGACGACCACGTGGTCCACGTGGAGCCCGACGGCACGGCCCTGATCTACATCGACCGGCACCTGGTGCACGAAGTGACCAGCCCCCAGGCCTTCGAGGGCCTGCGCATGCACGGCCGCAAGCTGTGGCGCATCCATTCCGTGCTGGCCACGCCGGACCACAACGTGCCCACCACCGACCGCCAGGCCGGCATCACCGATCCCATTTCCCGCACCCAGGTGGAGACCCTGGACGCCAATTGCCGCGACTTCGGCCTCAACGAGTTCGGCATGAACGATGCGCGCCAGGGCATCGTCCACGTCATCGGCCCGGAGCAGGGCTTCACCCAGCCCGGGGTGACCCTGGTGTGCGGCGATTCCCATACCAGCACCCACGGTGCCTTCGGCGCCCTGGCCTTCGGCATCGGCACCTCCGAGGTGGAGCACGTGCTGGCCACCCAGTGTCTGTGGCAGAAGAAATCCAGGGCCATGCTGGTCAAAGTGGAGGGCCGGCTGCCCCCGGGCGTCACCGCCAAGGATATCGCCCTGGCGGTGATCGGTCGCATCGGCACTGCCGGTGGCACGGGCTACGCCATGGAGTTCGGCGGCTCCGCCATCCGCGGCCTGTCCATGGAGGGCCGCATGACCCTGTGCAACATGGCCATCGAGGCGGGTGCCCGGGCCGGCCTGGTGGCGGTGGATGACACCACCATCGACTACCTGCGCGGCAAGCCCCAGGCCCCGAAGGGCGAGCAATGGGACCAGGCCGTGGCCTGGTGGCGCACCCTGGTGTCCGACGAGGGTGCCAGGTTCGATGCCGTGGTGGAACTCGATGCCGCCCAGATCCGTCCCCAGGTCACCTGGGGCACATCCCCGGAAATGGTGGTGCCCGTGGACGGCCGGGTGCCGGATCCAGCCGAGGCTGCCAACGCCGTGAAGAAATCAGACTGGGAGCGGGCCCTGCGGTACATGGGGCTGGAGGCCCATACTCCCATCAGCCAGATCGCCGTGGACAAGGTGTTCATTGGCTCCTGCACCAACTCCCGTATCGAGGACCTGCGCGAGGCGGCAGCCGTGGCAAAGGGGCGCAAGGTGGCCGGCAACGTGAAGCAGGCCCTGGTGGTGCCCGGTTCCGGCCTGGTGAAGGCCCAGGCGGAGGCGGAAGGGCTGGACAAGGTGTTCACCGAGGCGGGCTTCGAGTGGCGGGAACCCGGCTGCTCCATGTGCCTGGCCATGAACGCGGACCGGCTGGAGCCAGGGGAGCGCTGCGCCTCCACCTCCAACCGTAATTTCGAGGGCCGCCAGGGGCAGGGTGGTCGGACCCATCTGGTCAGCCCGGCCATGGCCGCCGCCGCTGCCGTATTCGGACATTTTGTGGATATTCGCGAGGTGCAATGATGAGCGACATGACCAACGACGCGAGCCGTGAATCCTCCGGCATCCCCCGCAAATGGATCCTCCTTGGCGTGGTGAAGGTGGTCCTGCTGCTGGTGGCCGTGGGCGTGGTGTTCAGCATCTATGGCTGCAACACCGTGCGAGGCATCGGCCAGGACATCGAGAAGGCGGGGGACGCTATCCAGAGGTCCACGAAATGAAGCCTTTCAACCGGCTTGAAGGCCTGGTGGCGCCCCTGGACCGTGCCAACGTGGACACGGACGCCATCATCCCCAAGCAGTTCCTCAAGTCCATCAAGCGCACCGGCTTCGGCCCCAACGCCTTCGACGAATGGCGCTACCTGGATCGGGGCGAGCCGGGCCAGTCCAACCACGACCGGCCCCTGAACCCGGATTTCGTGCTGAACAAGCCCCGCTACCAGGGCGCCTCCGTGCTCCTGGCCCGGGAGAACTTCGGCTGTGGCTCTTCCCGGGAACACGCCCCCTGGGCCCTGGAGGATTACGGTTTTCGCGTCATCATCGCGCCGTCCTACGCCGACATCTTCTTCAACAACTGCTTCAAGAACGGTCTGCTGCCCATCGTTTTGCCGGCGGAAACCGTGGAGCGTCTGTTCAAGGAAACGGAAGCCAACGAGGGCTATGCCCTGACCGTGGACCTGGCGGCCCAGACCATCACCACGCCCACGGGGGACACGATCTCCTTCGATGTGGACCCGGAGCGCAAGCACCGCCTGCTCAACGGCCTGGACGACATCGGTCTGACCCTGCAACTCACCGACAAGATCAAGGCCTACGAGGCGCGCCGCAAGGAACAGGCGCCCTGGTTGTTCGCCTGAATACAAGCCCGAAAGGAAAACAATGAAGCTCGCAGTTTTGCCGGGTGACGGCATTGGCCCGGAGATCGTCGCCCAGGCGGTCAAGGTCTTGAACGTTTTGAAGTCGGATGGCTTGAAGCTCGAGATGGAAGAGGCGCCCATCGGCGGTGCCGGCTACGACGCGGCGGGAGACCCCCTCCCCGAGGCCACCTTCAAGCTGGCCCAGGAGGCCGATGCGGTATTGCTGGGGGCCGTGGGCGACTGGAAATACGACAGCCTGCCCCGGGATTCCCGCCCGGAGCGGGGCCTGCTGCGCATCCGCAAGGGCCTGGGCCTGTTCGCCAACCTGCGTCCGGCCCTGCTGTATGCCGAGCTGGCGTCCGCCTCCACCCTGAAGCCCGAGGTGGTATCCGGCCTGGACCTGATGATCGTGCGGGAACTCACCGGTGACATCTACTTCGGCCAGCCCCGGGGCATTTCCACCCTGGAAAACGGCGAGCGGGAAGGCATCAACACCATGCGTTACAGCGAATCGGAAATCCGCCGCATCGGCCGCATCGCCTTCGACATCGCCATGAAGCGCAGCAGGAAGGTCTGCTCCGTGGACAAGGCCAACGTGTTGGAAACCACAGAGCTGTGGCGCCAGGTGATGATCGAGATCGCCAGGGACTACCCGGAAGTGGAGCTGTCCCACATGTACGTGGACAACGCCGCCATGCAGCTGGTGCGGGCCCCCAAGCAGTTCGACGTGATGGTCACCGGCAACATCTTCGGCGACATCCTGTCCGACGAGGCCTCCATGCTCACGGGTTCCATCGGCATGCTGCCCTCGGCCTCCCTGGACGAGCACAACAAGGGCATGTACGAGCCCAGCCATGGTTCTGCTCCGGACATCGCCGGCAAGGACATCGCCAACCCCCTGGCCACCATCCTGTCCGTGGCCATGATGTTCAAGTACAGCTTCAATGATGAAGCGACCTATAACCGTATCGATAACGCCGTGAAGAAGGTCATCGCCCAGGGCCTGCGCACGGCGGACATCTGGACGGAAGGCTGTACCAAGGTATCCTGCTCGGGCATGGGCGACGCGGTCGTCGCCGCGATGTGAAGCATTCTTTAATTGGGTGAGTGAAATGAAAAAGGTAGGTCTGATCGGTTGGCGCGGCATGGTGGGTTCGGTCCTCATGGGCCGGATGCGGGACGAGAGGGATTTCGACCACATCGAGCCCGTGTTCTTCACCACCTCCAACGTGGGCGGCAAAGGCCCCGACATCGGCAAGGATGTTCCTCCGCTCAAGGACGCCAACAGCGTCGACGAGCTGAAGGCCATGGACGTGATCATCACCTGCCAGGGTGGAGACTACACCAAGGAGGTGTATCCCCGGCTCATGGCCAGCGGCTGGAAGGGGTACTGGATCGATGCCGCCTCCACCCTGCGCATGAACGACGAGGCCATCATCATCCTGGACCCGGTCAACAAGTCCGTCATCCAGGACGGTATCTCCCGGGGTGTGAAGACCTACGTGGGCGGCAACTGCACCGTGTCCCTCATGCTCATGGCCATCGGCGGCCTGTTCGACAAGGGCCTGGTGGAGTGGATCTCCCCCATGACCTACCAGGCCGCCTCTGGCGCCGGCGCCCGCAACATGCGCGAGCTGATCCAGCAGATGGGCGCGGTCCACGGCGAGGTGCACCACCTGCTCGGCGACCCCGCCTCCGCCATCCTGGAGATCGACCGCAAGGTCACCGACTTCATTCGCTCCGACGTCTACCCCCTGGAGGCCTGGCCCGTTCCCCTGGCCGCCAGCCTCATCCCGTGGATCGATGTGCAACTGCCCTCCGGCCAGTCCAAGGAGGAGTGGAAGGCCCAGGTGGAATGCAACAAAATTCTGGGCCGCTCCGACAATCCGGTCCCCATCGACGGCCTCTGCGTGCGGGTGGGGGCCATGCGCTGCCACTCCCAGGCTCTCACCATCAAGATGACCAAGGACGCGCCCCTGGACGAGATCCACGGCATCATCGCCGAGCACAACCAGTGGGTGAAAGTGGTGCCCAACGACCGCCAGATCACCATGGAGCAGCTCACCCCCGCCGCCGTTACCGGCACCCTGACCGTGCCCGTGGGCCGCATGCGCAAGCTCAACATGGGCAAGGAGTACCTCTCCGCCTTCACCGTGGGCGACCAGCTCCTGTGGGGTGCGGCCGAGCCCCTGCGCCGCATGCTGCGCATCCTCCTGGAAAGCTGAGTTGGCCGCCGAAAATCTGATCTCCCAGTTTGACCTGGCCGTGCTGGGAGCGGATGACCCCCTCGGTCAATCCTTTCTCAAGGTCCTGGAGGAGAGCGATGTCCAGGTGGGGCGTATCTATCCCCTTACCCTGGGCGAGTCTGACGGCATTGTGGCTTTCCGGGGCGAGGAGTGGCCCTGCCTGGTGGCCGAAGGCTTCAATTTCGGCCAGGCCCAGGCCCTGGTGGTGGCCAGCCCCCATCCAGCGGCACGTCGACGGGCGGAACAAGTGCGTGCCCTATACCCGGTCATGCCCGTGCTGACCGGGGACGATGTATTGCCGGCCCCCGCCCTGGCGGTGGCCCGGCTGCTGAAGATACTTGAAGCATTGGGGGGGGTGGCGCAGGCGGAAGCCTTCGTGACCCTGCCGGTGGCGCTGGCGGGCAAGGCGGGAATGGACGAACTGGTGAACCAGACCCGGGGGCTATTCAACATGGAATCCCCGGACCCGGAGATATTTCCCCTGCAGATTGCTTTCAACATCGTGCCCGAGACGAACGAGGGTCCTGGGCGCTACGGGCCTGCCAGCCTGGCGGCGGCTGTGAAGAACCAGGGTGTTGCGGGGGAGGCCGGGTTTACCGTGGCCTGGGCACCCTTGTTCTTCGGCGCCATGACCGCCCTGCATGTGCGCCTTGAGCGTGCGGTGGACCCGGCAGAATTGAGGCAGGCCCTCAAGCGCCAGGAGAATTTGTGCCTTATGGAATCGACCCTGGCGGCAGGCAACCCTACTCCGGCTACAGATTCCGCCGAAAGTGCCGATATATTTCTCGGCCAGGTTCGGGTCGAAGGGAGCAATGTTCGGTTGTGGCTGGTATTCGACCCGTTGCGAATGGAAGCCGAACAGGTGGTGTCAGCCGTGGAAAATTGGATTGAAATACCCGCAAATTCGATGCTAACGTAAAACGCGCTTAAGGTTGCGCGCCTAACTCCATGACATATTTAGTAAATTCCGTAGTCGCGGCGAGGCGTCACACCATCATGATTCAAGGTTGAGGGAAAAGGCGGAGAGATGAATAAAACCACCAAAATCAGTGGGTTGTTGTTGTCGCTGCTGCTCGCATGTGGAGGTGCCCATGCGGCCGGCCTAGGAAAGCTCTCCGTGCAGTCCGCCTTGGGTCAGCCCCTCAAGGCAGAAATCGAATTGCTTTCGGTCAACAAGGACGAGCTGCCAGGTGTGTCCGCGAGGCTCGCCAGCATGGAATTGTTCCGCCAGGCCCGCATCGAACGCTCAGGGGCCCTTTCAGTCCTCGAGTTCGAAGTGGCTCAGCGCGCCAACGGCCAGCCCGTGATCCGCATCAGTTCCGCGGTCCCCATGGCCGACCCTTTTCTGGACATGCTGATCGAGTTGAACTGGAGTACCGGCCGCATCATCCGCGAATACACGGTCCTGCTGGATCCTCCCACGGATGGCCGTGCCCCGGTACAGGTCGCCACCGTCAAGCCGGTCGCACCGGTGGGCGCCGCCCGGGAATCCACGTCCGCAGACACGACCAAGCCAGCCCCGGATGCAGCAAAACCCGTATCCAAGCCTGTTCCCAAGGCGCCGCCCCGCTACGGACCGGTTAAACCAGGAGAGACCCTCAGGTCCATCGCCGGCCGGGTCAAGGCCCCCGACGTCACGCTGGAGCAGATGATGGCGGGCCTGTACTTGACCAACAAGGGTGCCTTCATCAGCAATAACATGAACCTGCTGAAGAAGGGGGCCGTGTTGAATGTGCCCGCCTCCGAGGCTGTTCTCCTCCAATCTTCTCCTTCACAGGCCTTGCGCATGCTCCAAAACCATGTGGAGGAGTGGCACGCCTACCGCAGCAAGGTGGCCGAGGTGGCTGGCGAGATGCCGGAGGCCAAGGCGGACAGCCAGGCCGCAGCCGGCAAGATCATGCCCAAGGTGGAAGACAGGACGCCCCCATCTGCGGCGCCCAAGGATGTGCTCAAGCTGTCCAAGGGCGAGCCTGCTGCAGCAGGCAGGCCTGATGCCAAGACCCAGGAGCGCCTCCAGGCCGTTGAAGAGGAACTGGCGGCCAAGTCCCGGGCCCTGCAGGAATCCCAGGATCGCGTGAGCCAGTTGGAACGGGCCGTGCGCGACATGCAGCAGCTGCTGGAGCTCAAGTCCCAGGAGGCCGCAAAGGCTGGGGCCGCACCCCAGACGCCGGCTCCGGAGCAGGCGGCGCCGCCCGAGGTCGCCCCTGCCGCCGAGCCTGCCGCCACGGAGGCTTCCCCGGCCAAACCCGCGCCTGTCCCCGCCCTGCCGCCCGCTGCCAAGGAAGAGGAGAGCAGTTGGCTTTCAACGTTCATCAACAACCCCATCTATATTGGTGGCGTGGTCGCGGCGGGCCTGCTGTCCGGCCTGCTTTGGATGATGATGGTGGGCAGTCGCCGTCGCCAGGGACTGAACAAGTTCGAAGACAGCATCATGACCGGCGGCGAGTTCAAGAGCGGTGCCGTGTTCAATACCGGTGGCACGGCCGGGGGAGCCACTGCTGGGGCGGCCAATACGGAAGGCAGCATGCTGCTCACGGATTTCAGCCGCCTGGGGTTGGGCGCCATCGATACCCATGAGGTGGATCCCATTGCCGAAGCCGAGGTCTACATGGCCTATGGCCGGGATGCCCAGGCTGAGGAAATCCTCAAGGAAGCCCTGGAGAAGGATTCAAGCCGCCACGAGGTGGCGCTGAAACTGCTGGAGATCTACGCCGCCCGCAAGGACCCCCTGGCCTTCGAAACCACCGCCAGCGAGTTGTATGCCGGCCTGGGTGGCCAGGACACGCCCATCTGGCAGCGCGCGGCAGATATGGGCCGTTCAATCGACCCGGAGAACCCCCTGTATCGCATGGCCCAGGGGCAGTCCTTTGCCTCCGCGCCGGAAATGCCCGCCCCGGTTGCCGAGGACACCGTCGCTGCCGCGGCACAAGCCGACGAGGACATGGGCATGGAGTTCGTCACCTCCGAGGCTGCCCCTGCCCTGGAGACGCCTGCCCAGGAAGCCCCGGAACCGGAAGTCGTGGCTGAGTCGCAGGACCAGGGACTGGACTTCACTTCTTCCTTCGATCTGCCCGCGTCTGAAGTGCCCGTCCAGGAAATGGCTCTGGAACCCGAGGACCTGCTGGCCCAGGAACCCGAAGCCGAGGTTCCCGCGGAGTTGGAAGAAGTCGCGATCGATCTGCATCCTGTATCTCCGGAAGAGCCCGAGGAATTTGCCGTCGACCTGGGCGAGCTGGAGCCCGAGGCCGTCATGGCGGAAGCGGCGGAGGAATCCGTGCCGGAGTTCCACATTGAAACCGAGGCCCCCGAGGAACTGGTCAGTGAGTCCATGGAAGATCTGGGCGCCATGGATCTGGATACGGCTGAGCAAGCCCCGGCCATGCCCGATCTGGACTTCAGCAGCATCGACCTGGAAATGGAAGCCGCACCCGCAGAAACGGCTCCTGCAGTGGAGGAGCCAGTGGCGGCGGTCGGCCTGGATTTCGAATCCGTGATGGAAGCGCCGGCCGTTGTCGAGGAAGAGCCCCCCGTAGAGACCGAGGCCGCCCCCGCGCCTGGAATGGATCCCACGTTGTGGGAAGAAGTGAACACCAAGCTGGACCTGGCCCGGGCTTACCTGGAAATGGGGGACCGGGAAGGCGCCAGGGAAATCCTGCAGGAAGTCACGCAGGAGGGCGATGCCAACCAGAAGTCCGAGGCAGAGAAGCTCCTTTCCGAGGCGG
Organism: Thiobacillus sp.; assembly: GCA_024235835.1. Classification (NCBI taxonomy): domain Bacteria; kingdom Pseudomonadati; phylum Pseudomonadota; class Betaproteobacteria; order Nitrosomonadales; family Thiobacillaceae; genus Thiobacillus; species Thiobacillus sp. The sequence goes on from JACKLQ010000001.1 coordinate 101,114, forward strand.
GTTGATTGCACCCCGGCAGCAGAATCCTGAACTACGTCATAGCAGCCCTGGTGATCCCAGGGCTGTCTTTTTTCCCCTTGGCGATCCTGATGTTCGCCGCCCTGCCAGCCATCGTCCTGATGGGACGCCAACCTTTGCATCTGATCTGGCGCACCCGCTGGCTGATGCTGGTACTGGCTCTTGGGTACGGCTTCAGTGTGCCGGGGGAGGGGGTTTTGGCGCTGCTGGGCCCATGGACGCCTACGTGGCCCGGACTTGCCCTGGGGGGAGAACGGGCGTTCCATCTAATGGTGTTGTTGCTTTGGCTGGACGTGCTGGTGTTGAGCCTAAGCAGTCAGCAACTGCTATCAGGACTCCATGCCTTGATGTCTCCCCTGGCCCACCTGGGGGTGAACGCGGGCCGGATCGCCCTGCGCCTGGCCCTTACCCTGAAGGCCATCGAGCGCCTGGAGCAGGGGCGTGACCAGGCGACTGGCGCCGGGGCAGGCAAGGGGCGAGGCAATCTGCGTCACCTGTTCGATCCCGTGCCCAGCGCGAAGCTGCCCGAGCATGTGGTGCTCACCCACCAACCGCTGGGTGTGGGCGATGTGGCGATCCCCCTTCTGCTCCTGGCTGGATTCGGCCTGCTGGCGTGGTCCGGCGCATGGCGGTGACCCATGACTGATCCACAACGCCTTGCCCTGGGGCTGGAGTACGACGGAGCCACATTCTGTGGCTGGCAGACCCAGCCTGGGGGCTGCGCCGTGCAGGACTACCTGGAGGCGGCCTTGTCCGTCATCCATGGCGGACCGGTGCGCACCATTACCGCGGGCCGGACGGATGCGGGGGTCCACGCCCTGGGCCAGGTGGTGCATTTCGATGCCCGCAACCATCGCCCCGTGAGCGCCTGGGTGCGGGGGGTGAATGCCCACCTGCCGGCGGGCATATCGGTGTTGTGGGCACAGGCGGTGGGCCCGGGCTTCGACGCCCGGCGCGGGGCCCTGGAGCGCTGCTATCGCTACATCCTGATGAATCGAGACGTACGCCCGGCCCTGCTGGCGGGGAAGGTGGGCTGGATTCACGGCGCCCTGGACCTGGACGCCATGGCGCAGGGCGCCAAGCATCTTCTGGGAACCCACGATTTTTCCGCCTTCCGCGCCGCCGAATGCCAGGCAAGGAGCCCGGTGCGGGAACTGCGCGTGGCCAACGTGGACTGCCGGGGGACATTCCTGGTGTTCGAATTCAGGGCCAACGCATTTCTCCACCACCAGGTACGCAACATGGTGGCGGCACTGGTCTGGGTGGGCCTGAAACGCCGCCTCCCGGACTGGATAGGCGAACTGCTGGCTTCAGGGGACCGCACCTTGGGCGCGGCCACCTTCGCCCCCGACGGCCTTTACCTGGCCGAGGTGAAATACGACCAGGCCTGGGGCTTGCCGGCCGGTGGTGGCATCATCCCCTTTCTGCCCCCGGATTCCTGAGCATCATGTCCACCCGCATCAAGATCTGCGGCATCACCCGCATGGAAGATGGCCTGGCCGCCGCCCGGGCCGGCGCCGACGCCATCGGCCTGGTGTTCGCCGAGAAAAGCTCCCGCCGGGTCACCCCGGACCAGGCCCGGGCCATTGCCGTGGCGTTGCCCCCCTTCGTCTCCACCGTGGCCCTGTTCGTGAACGCCGGCCCCGAGGAAGTGGAACGGATAATCCACCGGGTGAGGCCGGATTGCCTGCAATTTCACGGCGAGGAGTCCCCGGAGTATTGCTCCGCCTTCGGCCTGCCCTGGCTCAAGGCTGCCAGGGTCAGGCCGGGGTTGGATTTGTTACAATTCGCGGCCCGCTTCGAGGGGGCCCAGGGCCTGTTGCTGGATGCATACAGTCCCGCCGCCCACGGTGGCACTGGCGAGCGTTTCGACTGGGGTCTCATCCCAGCGGTCATGCCCAGGCCGGTGGTGCTGGCGGGGGGGCTGGTCCCGGCCAATGTGGGCGAGGCCGTGCATGTCGCCAGACCCTGGGCGGTGGATGTGTCCAGCGGCGTAGAGGCCGCGCCCGGCATCAAGGATGCCGCGAAGATTGCTGCTTTCGTGAAGGAAGTCAAAGATGCAGATGCCGAATTTGGCTACTAACCTACCGGATGCCAAGGGGCATTTCGGCCCCTATGGTGGCGTGTTTGTCGCCGAGACCCTCATGGCCGCCCTGGACGAGTTGCGCCAGGAATATGAGGCGGCCCGCCAGGACCCCGATTTCCTGGATGAATTCCGCCATGAACTGCGCCATTACGTGGGGCGGCCCAGTCCCATCTACCATGCCCGGCGCTGGTCGGAAAAACTGGGGGGCGCCCAGATCTACCTGAAGCGGGAAGACCTGAACCACACCGGCGCCCACAAGATCAACAACACCATCGGCCAGGCCCTGCTGGCCCGCCGCATGGGCAAGAAGCGGGTCATCGCCGAGACCGGCGCCGGCCAGCACGGCGTGGCCTCCGCCACCGTGGCCGCCCGCTACGGCATGGAATGCGTGGTGTACATGGGGGCCGAGGACATCAAGCGCCAGTCCCCCAACGTCTTCCGCATGAAGCTGCTGGGCGCCACCGTGGTGGGCGTGGAGTCCGGCTCCAAGACCCTGAAGGACGCCCTCAACGAGGCCATGCGGGACTGGGTCACCAACGTGGAGTCCACCTTCTACATCCTGGGCACCGCCGCCGGCCCCCATCCCTATCCCATGCTTGTGCGGGATTTCCAGTGCGTCATCGGCGAGGAGTGCAAGGTACAGATGGGCGAGATGCTGGGCCGCCAGCCGGATGCCGTCATCGCCTGCGTGGGTGGCGGCTCCAACGCCATCGGCATCTTCCATCCCTACATCCCCGTGGATGGCGTGCGCCTCATCGGCGTGGAAGCGGGGGGCGATGGTGTGGCCACCGGTCGCCATGCCGCACCCCTGTCCGCCGGCACGCCGGGCGTGCTGCACGGATTCCGCAGCTACCTGATGCAGGATGCCAACGGCCAGATCATCGAGACCCATTCCGTCTCGGCCGGCCTGGACTACCCCGGGGTAGGTCCGGAACACAGCTGGCTCAAGGACATCGGCCGGGCAGAGTACGTGGCCATCAACGATGACGAGGCCCTGCGCGCCTTCCACGACCTGTGCCGCTTCGAGGGCATCATCCCCGCCCTGGAATCCAGCCACGCCCTGGCCCACGCCGCCAAGATGGCCCCCTCCATGGACAAGGACCAGGTGCTGCTGGTGAACCTGTCCGGCCGAGGCGACAAGGACATCAACACCGTGGCCCGCCTGGCCGGCATCGAGCTCTGATCATGTCACGTATACCCGCTGTTTTCGCCTCCCTGAAAGCCCAGGGCCGCAAGGCCCTCATCCCCTTCGTCACCGCCGGCGACCCAGCCCCGGACAGGACCGTGCCCCTCATGCATGCCCTGGTGTCCGGCGGAGCCGACATCCTGGAATTGGGCGTGCCGTTCTCCGACCCCATGGCGGACGGCCCCACCATCCAGCGCAGTTCCGAGCGGGCCTTGAAGCACGGCGTTGGTTTGCGGGACGTGCTGGCCATGGTGGCCGAGTTCCGCAAGACCAATGCCAATACGCCAGTGGTGCTCATGGGCTACGCCAACCCCATCGAGGCCATGTCCTGGGACGGATTTTGTGCCGCCGCCGCCCAGGCCGGGGTGGACGGGGTGCTGACTGTGGACTATCCGCCGGAAGAATCCACCGAGTTCGCCGCCAAGTGCGCGGCGGCAGGTCTGGACAACATCTATCTGCTGGCGCCAACCACCCCGGCCGCACGGGTGGAGGCAGTGGCCAAGCAAGCCCGGGGCTTCATCTACTACGTCTCCCTGAAGGGCGTCACCGGGGCGGCGACTCTGGATATGAGTGAAGTGGCCGCGCGCCTGCCGGCCATTCACGCCGCTACGGGGCTGCCCGTGGGTGTGGGTTTCGGCATCCGGGATGCGGAAACCGCTCGCCAGGTGGCCCAGGTGGCGGATGCCGTGGTGATCGGCTCCCGCATCGTGCAGGAGATCGAGAACTCCGTCCCCGAGGCCATGCTGGATAACGTGAAGAATTTCGTGGCTGGCGTGCGCGCTGCCCTGGACAAGTGAGGAAGCTGCGATGAGTTGGTTCCAGAAGATCATCCCGCCCAAGATCCAGCGGCGCACCGCGGCCAAGAAGGTGGTGCCCGAAGGGTTGTGGAGCAAGTGCCCGTCCTGCGATGCGGTGCTCTACGCTGCCGACCTGGAGAACAACCAGCACGTGTGCCCCCAATGTGGCCATCACCACCGCGTGGGTGCGCGCCAGCGCCTTGACCTCATGCTGGACGATGAGGGCCGCAAGGAGGTGGGCGCCAACGTCAAGCCCATGGACACCCTCAAGTTCAAGGACAGCAAGAAGTACACCGACCGCCTGGCGGAAGCCTGCAAGGCCACCCAGGAGGAGGATGCCCTGGTGGTCATGGAAGGCCGCATGCTGGGCCTGCCCGTGGTGATAGCCGCCTTCGAGTTCCGTTTCATGGGGGGTTCCATGGGCTCCGTGGTGGGGGAGCGTTTCGTGCGCGGCGTGGAGGCTGCCATCAAGGGCAAGAAGCCCTTCATCTGCGTGTCCGCCAGTGGCGGCGCCCGCATGCAGGAGGGCCTGATGTCCCTGATGCAGATGGCCAAGACCAGCGCGGCCCTGACCCAGCTGGCCGCCAACCGCCTGCCGTTCATATCCGTGTTGACCGATCCCACCATGGGCGGCGTGTCCGCCAGTTTCGCCATGCTGGGGGACGTGATCGTGGCGGAGCCCAAGGCGCTCATCGGTTTTGCCGGCCCCCGGGTGATCGAGCAGACCGTGCGGGAGAAGCTGCCGGAGGGCTTTCAGCGGGCGGAGTTCCTGCAGGAACACGGCGCCGTGGACATGATCGTGGACCGCCGCGAGATGCAGCAAACTCTGGCTCGCCTCTGCGCCCAGTTCCTGCACAAGCCTGCCCCCATCTAGGCGGCGCGATCTTTCCGTCTTGAGCCAACCCACCGACCTCGCGGGCTGGCTGGCCCACCTGGAGTCCCGCAGCCGGGATGCCATCGTCCTGGGCCTGGAACGGGTGCGGGCGGTGGCGGACCGCCTGGGTCTTGAGCCCGACTTTCCCGTCATCACCGTGGGGGGCACCAACGGCAAGGGATCCGTGTGCGCCTACCTGGAGGCCATGCTGCTGGCTGCGGGCGTCCGGGTGGGCTGTTACACCTCGCCCCACCTGCTGCGCTACAACGAGCGCGTGCGCATCGCCGGCCAGGAGGCCACGGACGAAGCCTTGTGCAGGGCCTTCGCGGCGGTGGAATCCGTCCGGGGCGACATAGCCCTGACCTATTTCGAGCAGGGCACCCTGGCGGCCTTGTGGCTTTTCCGCCAAGCCAACGCGGAAGCCGTCATCCTGGAAGTGGGCTTGGGGGGCAGGCTGGACGCAGTGAACATCTGGGACCCGGACTGCGCCGTGGTCACCAGCGTGGACCTGGACCACCAGGCCTTCCTGGGGGACACCCGGGAAGCCATCGGCTTCGAGAAGGCGGGCATTTTCCGTCCGGGACGTCCCGCCGTCTGCGGCGATCCTGTCCCGCCCGCCAGCCTGCTGGAACACGCCAGCGACCTGGGTGCGCGCCTGCTGCGACTGGATCGGGACATGCGCATCGAGGAGCAGGGCGAAACCTGGAGCCTGCGGGTGAACGAAGCCGTCTTTCCGGCCCTGCCCCGGCCGGCCATGGCCGGTGCCCACCAACTGGCCAATGCCGCCTGCGCCATTGCCACCCTGGAAACCCTGCGGCATCGCCTGCCCGTGCCGCGCCAGGCCCTGCGACATGGGCTGGTCCAGGCGCGGCAACCGGGGCGGTTCCAGGTGGTGGGGCGACAGCCCTTGCGCATCCTGGACGTGGCCCACAATCCCCACGCTGCCCGGGCCCTGGCCGCCAACCTGGCAACCCTGGGGGCGCGGACGGGCGAAGGGGGCCGGATCATCGCTGTGCTGGCCATGCTGTCGGACAAGGATGTCGGCGGCGTCATCGAACCTTTGCTGCCCCTGGTGGAAAGCTGGCATGTGGCGGGCCTGTCCGGGCCCAGGGGATTGGCCGGCGAGGCCCTGGGCGGGGAGCTGGCGCGTCTGGATACCCGGTACCAGGTCCATGGCTGCCCCGCGGAAGCTTGGCTCGCGGCATGCAGGGAGGCTGCTGCCGCTGATACAATCATTGCCTTCGGTTCCTTTTACACCGTGGCCGAGTTGATGACGGAAATTCCTCCTACCCATGGCTGACACCCTCCGTACCCAGGATGCGATGAACGAAGATCCGGCGGCGCTTCGCCGCAGGGCCAGGCGCCGGCTGGTGGGGGCCATTGCCATCGCCCTGGTGGCCATCGTGGTGGTGCCCATGCTGTTCGACCCGGACCCCAAGCCCCTGGGGTCGGACGTGGATATTCGCATCCCCGCCCAGGAAAGTCCCTTCGAACCCAAGCCTGCCGTGGTGCCGCAAGCGTCACCGACGTCCGTGTCCCCGGTGGACGCGGGCCCTTCCAGGATGGATCCGTCATCCCCCCCCGAGGTGAATCCAGAGCCGGCGGAGCCTACTCCGGTCAGTCCGCCACCCCCCAAGGCCGTGGCGCCGGAACCACCCAAGGAAGCGAAGAAGCCCGCTGCCAAACCCACCCGGGATGTCCGGAAGGGTGAGCCGGCCCAACCCAAGTCGGACGCGGCCTTTGCCAGCCGGGGCTATTATCTTCAGCTGGGCGCTTTCAGCGGCGAGGCCAACGCCAAGGCCCTGCTGGCCAAGGTGCAGGCGGCGGGCTTCAAGGTGGGCATGGCGGACAGCAATGGCCAATATCGCGTGCGGGTGGGCCCCATTCCCGATCGGGACAAGGCCATGGATACCCTGGCCAAGCTGAAGAGCAAGGGGTTCAGCCCCGTCATGATCGGGCCATGAGCGCTTACGCCAGGCAGCCCAAAGAGGGCGATCTTTCACCCCCGAGGTCAGTCCGGTGAGCAGCCTGGATATGGTGGTGCTGGCCATCCTCGCGGGGTCCACGCTGCTGGGCCTGATGCGGGGCTTGGTGAAGGAGGTGTTCTCCCTGGCCGCGTGGATTCTGGCCTTCATCGGCGCCCGCCTGTTCGGCCCTCCCCTGGCGCCCTTGCTGCCCGGGGTAGAGAACCCGGCCCTGCAGCACGGCCTGGCCCTGGTCCTGGTATTCATCGTCGTCCTGTTTGGCGCGGGTTTGGCTGGCAGCCTCCTGGCCGGGCTGGTGAAGCTGGCCGGATTGGGGGGCTATGACCGCTTGCTTGGTGTCATGTTCGGCTTGCTGCGCGGTGTGGCGGCAGTGGTGGCCCTGGCCCTGCTGGCCGGCATGACGGCCCTGCCCAAGACCCACACTTGGCAGACGGCCATGAGCCGCAAGCCACTGGAGGTGGCTGCCCAGAAGGTGGCGCCCTGGTTGCCCAGGGACGTCTCCGTCCTCATCAAGTATTCCTGAAAGCACTGAAGGCAAAAGGTCATTCCCATGTGCGGCATTCTCGGCATCATTTCCCACCAGCCCGTCAACCAGATGCTCTATGACGGGCTGCAACTGCTGCAGCACCGGGGCCAGGATGCGGCCGGCATCGTCACCATGGACGGCAGCATGTTCCACATGCACAAGAGCCTGGGCATGGTGCGGGACGTGTTCCGTACCCGGGACATGCGCAACCTGGTGGGCAACGCGGGCATCGCCCACGTGCGCTATCCCACCGCCGGTTCCGCCGCCAGTCCTGCGGAGGCCCAGCCTTTTTACGTGAATTCGCCTTTCGGCATCGTCCTGGGCCACAACGGCAACCTGACCAATACCGAGGCCCTGCAGGACCAGTTGTTCAAGGATGACCTGCGCCACATCAACACCAGCTCCGATTCTGAGGTGCTGCTCAATGTCCTGGCCCACGAACTGCAGCGGGCGGTGGAGGGCCACTGGCTCACACCCGAGGATGTGTTCACGGCCGTTACGGGTGTGCACCGGCGCTGCAAGGGGGCCTACGCGGTGGTGGCCATGGTCGCAGGTTTCGGCTTGCTGGCCTTCCGGGATCCCCACGGCATCCGTCCCCTGGTCATCGGCAAGAACACGGACGGTGGTGGCGTGGAGTGGATGGTGGCATCGGAAAGCGTGGCGGTTGAAGCCCTGGGTTTCCAGGTGGTACGGGACCTGGCCCCTGGCGAGGCAGTGCTGGTCACCGCCGGGGGGCAGTTCATCAGCCACCCCATGGCCAACCCCCAGGAATTCGCCCCCTGCATCTTCGAGTACGTGTATTTCGCCCGCCCCGACTCCGTCATGGATGGCACCTCCATCTATGAAACCCGCCTCAAGATGGGGGAATTCCTGGCCGAGAAGGTCAAGCGCCAATTCAGCCACCTGAAGATCGACGTGGTGGTCCCCATTCCCGACACCAGCCGGCCCTCCGCCCTGCAGCTGGCCCACCAGCTGGGTTTGCCTTACCGGGAGGGCTTCATCAAGAACCGCTACATCGGCCGCACCTTCATCATGCCTGGCCAGTCCACGCGCAAGAAGTCCGTGCGCCAGAAGCTCAACGCCATGCCCCTGGAATTCAAGGGTAAGTCGGTGCTGCTGGTGGACGATTCCATCGTGCGAGGCACCACCAGCAGGGAAATCATCCAGATGGCCCGGGACGCTGGGGCCACGTCGGTGTATTTCGCCTCGGCCAGTCCGCCGGTGCGCTTTCCCAACGTCTACGGCATCGACATGCCCACCCGGGCGGAACTGCTGGCCAACGGGCGCACGGATGAGGAGATCGCCCGGGAGATCGGGGCCGATGCGGTGATCTACCAGGACCTGTCCGACCTCATCGCCGCGGTGCAGATGGTGAACCCCGGCATCTCGCGCTTTGATGCCTCCTGCTTCGATGGCGACTACATCACCGGAGATGTTTCCGAGGAGTATCTCACCCGCCTGGAAGGCCAGCGCAGCGGCACCATCCCCATCGTCCCCGCGCCGCCTACCCGGCAGATGGGCCTCAACCTGGCTGCCCAGTGAGCATGAAGTCATTGCATCCAGACACCCTGGCTGTGCGTGCGGGTACCTTCCGCAGCGAGCTGAACGAGCACTCCGAGGCTTTGTTCCTTACCTCCAGCTTCGTGTTCAAGAACGCCGCCGAGGCTGCGGCCCGTTTTTCCGGAGCAGAGGCCGGGCCCATCTATGCCCGTTTCACCAACCCCTCCGTCACCATGTTCGAGGAGCGACTGGCGGCCCTGGAGGGCGCCGAGCGCTGCGTGGCCTTCGCCTCCGGCATGGCGGCCATCCTGGCTGCGGTCATGGGCCTGATGCGCGCAGGGGAACACATCGTGGCCTCCCGCTCCATCTTCGGCTCCACGGTGCAGTTGTTCCAGAACATCCTGGCCCGGTTCGGCGTGGAGACCACCTTCGTCTCGCCCACGGATCCGGAGGCCTGGCGGGCCGCTCTGCGACCGAATACCCGACTGTTCTTCGTGGAGTCCCCCTCCAACCCCCTCACGGAGGTGTCCGACCTTCGCGCCCTGGCGGACATCGCCCACGGCCACGGCGCCTGGCTGGCGGTGGACAACTGCTTTTGCTCCCCCGCCCTGCAGCAGCCCCTGAAACTGGGTGCGGATATCGTCATCCATTCCGCCACCAAGTATCTGGACGGGCAGGGGAGGGTGCTGGGAGGGGCAGTGCTGGGCAGGAAGGACCTGATGGAAGGCGTCTACACCTTCCTGCGCACGGCGGGGCCTACTTTGTCTGCCTTCAATGCCTGGGTGCTGCTGAAGGGGCTGGAAACCCTGAGTTTGCGCATGGGGGCCCATTCCGACCACGCCCTGGCCCTGGCGCGATGGCTGGAGCAACAACCCCAGGTCGTCAAGGTGTTATACCCCGGCTTGCCCTCACACCCCCAGCACGCCCTGGCCATGGCCCAGCAGAAGACCGGTGGCGGCATAGTGGCCTTTGAGGTGGCGGGGGGCAGGGAGGCGGCCTGGCGGGTCATCGATGCCTGCCGGCTCATGTCCATCACCGCCAACCTGGGGGATACCCGCACCACCATCACCCACCCCGCCAGCACCACCCACAGCCGCATGACGGCGCAACAGCGGGCTGAGGCGGGCATAGTCGACGGACTCATCCGCGTCGCCGTGGGCCTTGAAGCCGTGGAAGATCTGCAGGCCGACCTGGCCGGGGGCTTGGCCCTCAGCCGGTGAAATTGCGCAGCTTGATGGCGTCGAGCACCGTGATGGAGCGTCCCTTTACCTGAATCAGCCCGGCCCCCGCTAGGTGGCCCAGCACCCGGGAAAAGGTTTCCGGTGCCAGGTTCAGTTGGGAGGCGATGGTCTGCTTGCTGGCGGGCAGCAAGATTTCATACTGGTCCGGCTGGGTAGGGGGCGCCAGATTGGAAAGAAAGCAGATCACCCGCTGGGAACTGGTGCGCAGGGTGCAGGTTTCCATGTCGTCCAGAAGTTCATGCAGGCGCGTGGACAGGCTGGCCAGCATCTTGCGGCAGAGCAGGGGATTGGCATCCAGGGTCTCCAGGAGTGTGCGCTTGGAAACCAGCAACAACAGGGAATCCTGGGTGGCCTGGGCTGTCACCGGGTAGGGCTTGTCCAGGAACGCCACCGCTTCGCCGAAGGTGGAGGCGGACTCGAACATGTGCACTACCTTCTCCGATCCCTGGGGCGAGGGCAGGGAAAGCTTCACCTGCCCCATGACCAGGACGTGCATGCCCTCAGCCACATCACCTTTCTGGAACAGGATCTCGTTCTTCTGAGCCCTTATTTCCCGGCAACCCTGGGCGATGAAGTGTAACTCTTCCTCCGTGAGGCCCCGGAACAGGGGTTGGCGGGAGAGTATTTCCACGAGCTGGGGGCGGGCATCAGTCAGCAAGCAGGCGCTCCAAAATGTCTATTGTGGGGAAGCGCATTAGGACACTTTAACTCGTGTTGAAACTTGATCATTGTCAAAGTAATTTGAAGACATGGTTGTCAGGATTCGAATCAGCCTAACACATGGAGGAAGACGTGAATCTGTCAGGCATTCTGGTAATTGCAACCCCTCAATGGCAGGGGCAGGTGGTGGAAGCGATCAACGCCCTTGAAGGCGTGGAGGTCCACCAGGTGGATGATCAGACGGGCCGGATCATCGCCGTACAGGAAGCATCGGACATCCATGCCGAGATTGATGGCCTGAAGCGTATCAAGGCTGTTCCCCACGTGATCATGGCGGAAATGGTCTACCACTACATCGCCGATGACAAACGCGCCTATGAGGCCATGCCACCGGAGTTGGAAGAGAAGCAGGACGGGTTGGATGCCTGCGCTGTGCCGGCATATCTGAACGGTTAATTGAGCAAGGAGGCTGAGATGGGACTGTCGCGTCGTGATTTTCTGAAAACCAGCATTGCAGCAAGCACCGCCGCCACGGTGGGAATGCCACTCTCCAAACAGGCCGAGGCTGCCGTCAAGCAGTCCGAGGCGGGTTGGCAGTGGGACAAGTCCGTCTGCCGGTTCTGCGGCACGGGTTGCGGCATCATGGTGGCTACCAAGGGTGGTCGCATCGTCGCCACCAAGGGTGACCCGGATGCCCCCGTGAACCGGGGCCTGAACTGCGTCAAGGGCTACTTCAACGGCAAGATCAACTACGGCAAGGACCGCCTCACCCAGCCCCTGCTGCGCATGACCAACGGCAAGTTCGACAAGAAGGGCAAGTTCACGCCCGTGTCCTGGGAACAGGCCCTGGACATCATGGAAGAGAAAATGCGCTGGGCCATGAAGGAAAAGGGTCCCACCGGCATCTCCATCTTCGGTTCCGGCCAGTACACCATCCATGAGGGTTACACCGCGGCCAAGCTGATGAAGGCCGGTTTCCGCTCCAACAACATCGACCCCAACGCCCGCCACTGCATGGCCTCCGCCGTGGTGGGCTTCATGCAGACCTTCGGCATCGACGAGCCCCAGGGCAACTACGACGACATCGAGCACACCGACACCGCCGTGCTGTGGGGCGCCAACATGGCCGAGATGCACCCCATCCTGTGGTCCCGCATCACCAACCGCCGCCTCACCCACAAGAACATGCGGGTGGTGAACCTGAGCACCTACGGCAACATGTCCTCCGATATTGCCGACCTGGAGATCATCTTCTCCCCCAGTGGTGACCTGGCCATCCAGAACTACATCGCCCGGGAAATCGTGAAGCGGGATGCCATCGACCACGACTTCGTCAAGAAGCACACCCAGTTCGCCACCGGCCCCTACGACATCGGCTACGGTTTCCGTCCCAAGAATGTGGAGAAATTCGCCTCCGCCGCCGAGATGGAGATCTACAAGAACGAGAAGGTTCGCGTCCTGGACAAGCACGAAGCCATCGGCCAGCGCAAGAAGGAAGGCGAGGCCGTGGAGCAGAAGAACGCCGCCACCCCCATGAAGGACTGGGCCATCAGCTTCGACGACTTCAAGACGGCCCTGGAGCCCTACACCCTGGACTACACCGCCGAGGTGGCCAAGGGCGACCCGGACGAGTCCCTGGCTGACTTCAAGGCCAAGTTGCAGCAACTGGCCGACCTGTACTGTGAGAAGGGCCGCAAGATCGTGTCCTACTGGACCATGGGTTTCAACCAGCACCAGCGGGGTTCCTGGGTGAACGAGCAGTGCTACATGAACCATCTACTCACCGGTCGCCAGTCCAAGCCCGGCGACGGCGCCTTCTCCCTCACCGGCCAACCCTCCGCCTGCGGCACCGCCAGGGAAGTGGGCACCTTCGCCCACCGCCTGCCCGCCGACATGGTGGTGATGAACCCGAAGCACCGGGCCATTGCCGAGAAGATCTGGAAACTGCCCGCCGGCACCATCAATCCCCAGATGGGCAGCCACTTCGTCAAGATCATGCGCGATCTGGAGGACGGCCAGATCCTGTTCTCCTGGACCCAGGTGAATAACCCCTGGCAGAACACCGCCAACGTGAACCACTGGATCAAGGCTGCCCGGGACATGAATAACTTCATCGTCGTGGCCGACGCCTACCCCGGCGTGTCCGCCAAGGTGGCCGACCTGATCCTGCCTGCCGCCATGATCAACGAGAAGTGGGGTGCTTACGGCAACGCTGAACGCCGCACCCAGGTCTGGCGCCAGCAGATCATGCCTCCCGGCCAGGCCCGCGCCGACATCTGGATGATGCTGGAGTTGTCCAAGCGATTCAAACTCAAGGACGTGTGGGTCGCTCAGCCCGTGCCAGGCCTAAAGGATGGCTTGCCCGATGTGCTGCCCGCCGCCCAGGCCATGGGATACACGCCCGAGTCGACCCTGTATGAAGTGTTGTTCGCCACTCCGGAGAACAAGAAATACAAGTGGCCTGACAATGCCGTGGCCAGCGGACATGGCAACCATGTGGCCGACTTGCTCAAGGATGGCTGGTTCCCAGAGAAAGCCTTGTTCGAGGAATACAGGCAATTCGGCAGCGGCCACGCCCATGACCTGGCTCCCTTCAACGTCTATCACAGTGCCAAGGTCCGTGGTCTGCGTTGGCCCGTGGTGGAGAAGGACGGCAAGTGGGTGGAAACTCCCTGGCGCAACAACGAGCAGTACGATCCCTATGTGAAGAAGGGCTCCGGCTTCGATTTCTACGGCAATAACGGCAAGAAAATGGTCATGGGCGACCTGGACAAGCCGGGCGATCCTGCCAACAAGGTGGATATCTCCGGCAAGGCCAAGATCTACTTCCGGCCCTACGCCTCGCCGGTGGAGAAGCCGGATGCCAACTACGACCTGTGGTTGTGCACGGGCCGGGTACTGGAGCACTGGCACTCCGGCACCATGACCCGTCGCGTGCCCGAACTCCACCGGGCCGTGCCTTCCGCCGTCTGCTGGATCAACCAGAAGGACGCGGATGCCAAGGGCCTGAAGCGCAACGACCTGGTGTGGGTGGAATCCCGCCGCGGCAAGGTGAAGGTGCGCCTGGAAACCGGCGGCCGCAACCGGGTGCCCCGCGGTCTGGTCTACGTGCCCTGGTTCGACGAGGGAGTGCTGATCAACAAGGTCACCCTGGACACAACTTGCCCGCTCTCGAAAGAGACGGACTACAAGAAGTGCGCGGTGAAGATCTACAAGGCCTGATGTCCTGACCGAGGCCGAGGTGGCCTGCCACCTCGGCTTCACCCAAGGCTTTTCCCCCGAGAGGGCTTGGGTGAAGTGTTTATCTGCCGCGGTTGCGGTATGGATTGTTGGAAAGAACAATGGCTGAGCAAAGCGTCACGAGACGCGACTTTCTGGTAAAGGCGGCGCAAGGTACTGCCATGGCGGCAACGGGGGGCCTGTTGTGGGTCTATCTGCTGCGTCAGGAGGCCCGTGCCCATCCCTATGCATTGCGTCCCCCGGGTGCCCTGGCCGAGCAGGACTTCAACGCAGCCTGCATCAAGTGCGGCCAATGTGTGAACGCCTGCCCCTTCGACACCCTGAAACTGGCTGGCTCGGGCGGTAGTCTGCCCATCGGCATGCCCTATTTCGAGCCCCGCGATATTCCCTGTTATCTGTGCCCGGATATCCCCTGCATGAAGGCCTGCCCCACGGGGGCCCTATCGCCGGAGTTGAAGAACATCAACGATTCCCGCATGGGCCTGGCGGTCATAGACCTGGAGAACTGCCTGTCCTGGAAGGGCCTGCGCTGCGAAATCTGTCATCGGGAGTGTCCCCTCAAGGGCAAGGCCATCACCCTGGAGTTGCATCCCCGCGCACAGTCCAAGCACGCGATGTTCTATCCCATCGTCAATTCAGACGCCTGCACGGGCTGCGGCATTTGCGAGAAGGCCTGCCCTACCACGGAAGCGGCCATCCGCATCCTTCCCCACCAGATGGTGCAGGGCAAGATCGGCGAGCACTACCGTCTGGGCTGGACCTTCGACACCGAGATCACCCAGGACTTCAAGCCCACCGAGGCGCCGCCCGCGACCGCCCCCGATGCCCCCGTGCCAGACCAGGCACCGGGCATGGACTACCTGAATGAGGGCGGGCTATGAACGACATGGGTGGTTACAAGGTCAGGCCGGATGCCCTGGCATCCGTGGAGAAGCTTCATCAGCGGGGCCTCGGTGCCAGGATATGGTCATGGCGCTATCTGTTCCTGCGCCGCTTTACCCAGTTGGGCATCCTGCTGCTGTTCTTCGGCACGGCCCATTGGGCTTGGCAATATCCAAATAAGACGCCCCTGCTGACGGGCAACCTGAGCGCCTCCGAATTCATTGGCCTGATTCCCATGGCCGATCCCCTGGCTGCCTTGCAGATATTCCTGACCGGTCATGTGCTGACCCAGGAGACCCTGATCGGCGTGGCCGTTGTGTTCGCCTTCTATCTGCTGGTGGGTGGGCGCGTGTTTTGCGCCTGGGTGTGTCCGGTTAACATGGTGACGGACCTGGCCGGCTGGCTGCGCAACCGGCTGGACATCCACGTCCTGATCCATATTCCCCGCACGGTGCGTTATTTCGTCCTGGCCGCGGCCCTTGTCCTATCCGCAGCCACGGGCGTGGCGGCCTTCGAGTGGGTCAGCCCCGTGGGCATGATGCATCGGGAAATCATCTTCGGCGTGGGCTTTGGCTTCCTGGCCCTGCTTTCCATCTTCCTGTTCGACCTGTTGATACTGAAGAACGGCTGGTGCGGGCATCTGTGTCCCCTGGGCGCCTTCTGGTCCCTGGTGGGCAAGGCGGGGCTGGTCAAGGTGCGCTTCGACAAGCGCTCCTGCACCCACTGCGGCGAGTGCGCCAAGGTATGCCCCGAACCCCAGGTGCTGAACCTGAAGAAGCTGGAAGAGCGTGGCCTGGTTTTCTCCGGCGAATGCAGCAATTGCGGGCGGTGTACCGCCCTGTGTCCGGAAGGCAGTCTGGCTTTCGATTTGAGACCCCTGATCCAAAAGCACAATACCCGGGCTTAAGGATTGAGTACCAACGCGTGTTAACCGAGCAAGTTTGTCAAGGAGGACGAGATGGAAAAGAGCGTAAGGAAAGGAGTTCTGTTGGGGGCGGCCATTACCGCGGCCTTCCTGTCCCTGTCCGCATCGGCTGTACAGGATCAGGCAATTCCCGACGATGACCTGGGTCTGTCCAAGACCAGCGTATACGATGTGCCAGACCCGGCCACATTTGAATATGGTTCCGCAGACCCCGGCACGGTGGGCAAGCGCGCTCTCCGTTCGTACCACACCGCGCCCCCCATGGTGCCCCACTCCATCAAGGACATGGTCCCCATCCGTCAGGATTTCAACCTGTGCAAGGACTGCCATGTGGTGCCGGACATGATCGGCCAGAAGATCACCCCCGGGGTGCCCGTGCCGGCTCCGGTCAGCCACTATGTCAACGTGAAGGCTGGCGAGTTGTACATGGGACGCTGGAATTGCACCCAGTGCCATGCGCCCCAGGCCAACGTGAAGAACCTGGTGGTAAACACCTTCAAGAAACCCCGCTGAACGACGTTTTCCCCGCCCTCCAGCCCCGCTATACCGGGGGGTGTGAGGGTGGCGGTTGCAGTTCAGGCGCTGGGTGCCACCGTGTCCTCGGGTGGCACGAGTTGGTGAAAAGCAAAGGCCCGCGGATTCCGCGGGCCTTTGCATTGGGAATGGCGCTTATTCGGTCGCGCCGGGCTTGGCGCCCATTTCCACCTGGCGGGAAGGCGAGATGGTGGATATGGCGTGCTTGAAGATGGCCTGCACCGTCTGGTCGTTGCCACGCAACAGGACCATGTACTGGTCGAAGGATTCGATCTTGCCCACCAGCTTGATGCCGTTCACGAGGAAAACGGAGCAGTGCACGTGTTCCCGGCGCAAGGTGTTGAGGAATTGGTCTTGCAAGTTCTGGCGCTCGCTCATGAGGATATTTCCTGCGAAAAAACGTCCGTGACTATAGCACGAGCGATACTCCACACCTTAATGTGTTCCATGGGTTGGGTTGCATGAAGTACAAGGATTACTACCGCATTCTGGATGTCGCCCGGAATGCCTCCGCTGATGAAATCAAGAAGGCCTACCGCAGGCTGGCCCGCAAATACCATCCGGATGTCTCCAAGGAGGCCGGGGCCGAGGAAAGGTTCAAGGAGGTGAACGAGGCCAACGAAGTCCTATCGGACCCGGACAAGCGCGCTGCTTACGATCAGCTCGGCTTCCATCGACCCGGACAGAATTTCCGGCCGCCGCCCGAATGGGGTGAGCGTTTCGGTGGCGCCCGGGGCGGGGCGGAATTCGCCGGCATGGATTTCTCGGACCTGTTTTCCCAACTTTTCGGCGGGGCAGGGGGGCAGGAGTTTCATGGCCGGAGCGCGCCCAAGGGCCGGGATGTGGAGGCCAGCATCATCCTGTCCCTGGAGGAGGCCTATCAGGGCACGGAAAAGGAGGTCCATGTGCCGGGCAGCGGCAACGTCCGTTTCCGTGTGCCCCCGGGGGCCCTGCCGGGCAAGCGCCTGCGCCTGGCGGGCAAGGGCCAGGCCTCCAGCCATGGTGGTCCCAGAGGGGATGTGTTCCTGCATATCGAAATCGCGCCTCACCGCTTGTATCGCCTTGAGGGCAAGGACATCCATCTGGATATGCCCATCGCCCCCTGGGAAGCGGCCCTGGGCGCCACGCTGCTGGTTCCCACCCTGGCGGGCGACGTCCGCCTCAAGGTTCCTGCAGGTGCGCGTGGAGGACAAAAACTGCGCCTGACTGGGAAAGGTATGCCAAGCCCCAGGGGCAACGGGGACTTCTTCGTGAACCTGCAGGTCGCGATGCCCGGCAAACTTACGGAGGGCGAGAAAGAACTCTATGCCCGGCTGGCGGCCATTTCCGACTTCGACCCACGGCCAGGCTTCCCGAAAGCTTGATCCGCCTGGCCTGGAATGTGCTTAAGTTAACTGATTGACGCCATGCACATCGCGGGTAGCGAATCATGAATATCAGCGCGGTCACCCCCACTGGACTGTTCGCCTACACGGGCGCGCAGTCCGCCCAACTGGAAAGCCAGGCCCAGCGGGCCCTCACCCGGGGCCTGGACCTGTTCATCGACCAGAAATACGACGATGCCATCAAGGAGTTCCGTCGCGCTGTCGCTTTGGCGCCCAACAGCGCCTACGCCGTGGATGCATACAAGCAGATCGCCCAGTCCTATGCTCAGAAGAATGACAGCCAGGGAGCCATCGAGTCTTACCAGCAGGCCTTGAGGATGGACCCCAACAATGCCGAGCTGCGCACGGCCCTGGGCAACGTGTATTACTTCGAGGAACGCTACAGCGATGCTCAGGTGGAGTATGAGCGGGCGGTGCGCATCGACCCCTCCGCCGTCAACCGCTTTTCCCTCGGTCAGGCCTACTTGGCCAACGGCAACTACACCGAGGCCGAACTGCAATTCAAGCGCGTGCAGACCCTGGAGCCCCGCGAGCCCAGCGGCAGCTACGGCCTGGGCCAGGTCTACGCCAGGCAGGACCGCACGAACGAAGCCATCGATGCCTTCCAGCAGGCCATCAACGTGCAGCGGGATTTCTGGGATGCCTATGTGGAACTGGGCTATGTCTATGCCGACACGGGCCGGCTTGACGAGGCCCAGGACCTCGTCGAGGCCCTGAGCGACGAGGATGCCACCAGGGCGGCAACCTTGACCGCCTATCTCTACGAAAAGAATCAGCCGAAAATTCTCACGGTGGGGGAGGACGGCAGTTTTCCCACCAGCCTGGGCAGGGGGACCATGGTTTCCGCCCTGGGCTCGTACCTGGCCAATGCAGAGTCTTCCCAGACCTTTTCCATGATCTTCTATTTCAGCAAGGAGATGGACCAGGACTCCGTGGAGGATGTCTTCAACTGGACCATCAGCCGGTCCATCGGGTCCGGCCTGGGTGACGGCTACAACTTCAACCTGGAAATCCCTGACACGGAGATAAGTTTGCCACGGCATCCGGTGGGGGTTTACTACGACGCAGCCGCGTACACCGCCACCGTCTATTTCGAGATTCGCCAGAACGCCAGCGCCAACGGGACGATTGATCCGTCCCACGTCCAGTTCGCGTTTTCCGGGCAAGACCGATTTGGTCAGGGAATCAGTCCCCAGGCGGATCAATACGCCGGCTTCTCCGGCGTTGCCTGACATGCCTGTTTTTCAATTCACGGAGAGCCAGGCACGATAGTTGGTGGGAGCAGCTGTGGTCTCCAGGCCAGTGGCAATCCATGCCGCCTCATGGCAAGGGTTGCCGGCAGGGTTAGCCCTGTTGGGCCTTATTCCGGCCCTATGCCCGGTAAGCCGTTTCAGGGCGCCTCTTTTTCATGCGGCAACAGGTGGCACAGCATTTGCTGACAAACATGTCATCCAGATCCCCGCGCTTGATGCGCAGGCATGAAGAAGAGGCCGATGACCAGACCCCCTTTGCTGAATTCCATCCTTGGCCGGAATTGCGAGCCATGAGCCTCCTTCCGGTGACGGCCTTCGGCCCGGACAGTGCTTACCTTGCCAGGGTATCCAGCCGTGACGCGCTCCCCGGCCTGGACAGTCCCCGGCAGGCAGGCGTGCAAGGGGAAGCGGGTGTTGACGTCTTCACCAGCCGGACCATGCTTGCATCCCTGTATGCGCGACTGGACGACGCAAGCGTGGTGGCCATGAAGGAGCGGGCTGCAAGCGGAGGCGACCCGTCCCATGGCAACCCCGATCAGTTCCGCAAGCTTTATCCACCCTACCCGAAGGTCTATGCGGAGCGTGCTGCTTATCTGGACCGCCTGGCGGGCCTGGCCCCGCTGAACGACGCCTTGAGACCGCCGGAGACCCGGGAAGAGGTGGAGCGCCTTGCCCAGACCGTCTCCGCAGGGCTGGCCGAACTGCCTAACACCGGCGTCACGCGCCAGCCTGTTCATTTCCTCATGACAACCCCGAAAGAGTCACCTTGAAACCGAAATCCCGCGTCGAGTCCATGGAGAATATCGAGCGTATCGCCAGCCAGTACGAGATATCGCTCCAGTTCGTCACGGTGAAGTTTGCCGGCCACCGCATCAAGTTCGCGATTCCAAACCGAAAGTGTCTGCATTTCGCCCTGAGCCTGGAGCGCCGCGAGCCCATGACGAACAAATGGATTCTCGCGTTCGACCGGGATGACGTGTTCTTCGACGTGGGCAGCAACAACGGGGTCTTCGCCCTCATGGCCGCCGTGGTGCCCGGGTGCCGGGTCTACGCCTTCGAGCCCCATTTCGCCAGTTATTACACCCTGGTCCACAACGTCTATGCCAATGACCTGCAGGAACGGGTGCATGCCTATCCCCTGGCGGTGTCTGACAAACTGGGCTTCGACAACCTCTACCTGTCCGCCATCACGGCCGGCAAGTCCCTCAACAACTACGGCGACGCCCGCCCCAGCGAAGAAGAACTCTGGCACGCGGTGATTCCCCAGGCGGCGGTATCGGTGTCCATCGACGAGTTCGTGCGCAACACCGGCGTCGTGCCCAACCACATCAAGGTGGACGTGGACGGCATCGAACCCAAGATCGTGGCCGGCGCCCGGGAAACCCTGGCGGACGCCAGACTCAAAAGCATCATGATCGAGATCGACGAGAAAGACCCCCAGCACATGGCCATCCACGACGTGATGAAGGACTCGGGCTTCAACCGCTTCCTCAAGGACGAGGCAGGCGTGTTCTTCTTCCGCGACTGAGGAGCAATTTGCCGTGAACCCCTTCGCCGCCCCCCAGCGCCTGGCCAAGCTCACCATCGAGATCACCACCCTGTGCAACCTCAAGTGCGCGGGCTGTCCCCGCACCACGGCCATGGCCCAGGGGGCCTGGGCCGACCTGCACATCCCCCTGGAGCGCTTCCAGCGCATCCTGGATCACATCCCCTTCACCGAGTTCGTCACCCTCCACGGCATCGGCGAGCCCACCCTGCACCCCCAGTTCACCGAGCTGGTGGCCATGGCCAGGCAGAGTGGCAAGTTCGGGCGCATGAAGATGACCACCAACGCCCTGTCCCGCACGGTGGACTACTACGCCCAGTCCGTGGCGGCCGGTCTGGACGAATTCTGGGTGTCCGTGGACAGCCTGGACCAGGGCATCGCCGACCAGATGCGGTTCGGCACCAAGGTGGAAAAGCTGGAGCGGCAGGTGGGCGGCTGCCTGGCCGCAGGCCTGCCGGTGCACATCTCCATGGTGGTGAGCGCCGTCAACTACAGGGACATCCCCGCCACCCTGCTGAAACTTCATGCCCTGGGAGCCCCGCCGGTGCACATGCAGGAATTCCAGGACTTCGGCGACCCCTACGGGCTCATGAGCCAGGCCCAGCGGTTGGAGTTCCTCAATGCCCTGGCCGCCGTGCTGCCCAGGGTACCCGGCATGAAGATCCTGCCGCCCAACTTCGCCCGTCCCAAGGGCGACATATGCACCGCCCCCTGGTTCCGCCCCGCCATCTCCGTGGAGGGCTTCCTCACCCCCTGCTGCACCACCTTCGACCCGGAGCAGTTCGGCCGCGTGAACCTGGTGGACCTGACGTTCCAGGAGGCCTGGCAGCAGCCTTCCCTCCATGCCTGGATCCGGCGCTTCATCCAGGATCAGACCGAGATCTGCCACGGCTGCGGCCTCAACCCCCGGGGCTTCGGCACCGGCCAGGTGCTGGGCCGTTCCGGCAAGACGGGGCAGGAGGCCCACGTGCTCAAGGTGGGCCACTGAGCGCCCCCAGGGCCGGGCTGCGCCCAGCCCGCCCCCCGAGGGGGTCAAGTAAACTCGGGGCGGCCCTTCGTTTACCTGAGAGGCCTGGCCAACAAATCCGGAGTCCACGATGTTCTTCAACAAGATCGTCCCCACCGACCATCCGAACAGGAAGTGGGAAGTTCTCTTCAACACCGGCGCTCTCACCGTGCGGGTGAACCGCTTATTCCGCCGCGACATGGGCTTCATGACCATCGGCAGCTGCTTCGCCGAGGAGATCCGCAAGGCCCTCACCGCCCGCAACGTGCGCTGCTACCCGGAGTACAGCAGGATCGCCATCGACCCGAATCGCATGAAGATCGATACCCTGCCGGCGCGGGAGCACATGAACTACTACAACACCTTCTCAATACGCCAGGAACTTGAGCGGGCCGCCGGCCAGTGGACCCAGGCCGCCAATGACCTCTGGCTGGTGCACAAGCGGGACATCCAGAACGGCGTGTTCGTGGCGGGGGAACGGACCCTTTGCCAGGACCCCTACCGTCGCCTGGTGTTCGGCAAGACGCCGGAGGACCTGCACGAGGCCCTGGAACAGATCAATGTCGTGATGCGGGATGGATTCCGCCAGGCCGATGTATGCGTCATCACCCTGGGCATGACCGAGGTCTTCAAGAAGAAGGACAACGGCCTGGTGTGCAATCAGGTGCCGGTCTACGGCGGCGGCTCCGGTCTGCGTGAGACCTTCTTCCACGCCAGCGACTACCAGGAGAACCTGGAGAACATGCGAGTGAGCCTCAGGCTGCTCAAGGAGATGAACCCCAAGGTCCAGGTGGTCCTCACCGTGTCCCCCGTGCCCCTGCACCGCAGCTTCAACAGCGACGACATCTTCGTGAACAACTACGAGAGCAAGTGCACCCTGCGGGCCGTCACCGCCCAGATCTGCCGGGAGTTCGACTGGGTGCACTACTTCCCCTCCTTCGAGATCGTATGGGGCACGGGCGCCACCGCCTACCAGGCCAAGGACCGGCTGCACGTGAAGGAGGAGGTGGTGGACCGCATCATCGCCGCCTTCATGGATACGCATTTCGAGGCCTTGCCGGATCAGGGGCCGGATTTGGCCGTCGCGACTTGACGCCTCTGAGCGGGTGCGCGGATGACCAAGGAGAAGACGGGGCCCGTAGAGCCCTGCCTGAACCCCGAGAACGCTGGATGGCTGGACGCGGCCTTCTATCTCAGGCACTACCACCATGCCCTTCTCCGGGACGGCTATGACGACCC
Organism: Thiobacillus sp.; assembly: GCA_024235835.1. Classification (NCBI taxonomy): domain Bacteria; kingdom Pseudomonadati; phylum Pseudomonadota; class Betaproteobacteria; order Nitrosomonadales; family Thiobacillaceae; genus Thiobacillus; species Thiobacillus sp. Next base: position 123,997 of record JACKLQ010000001.1, read on the forward strand.
CCTGAAGCACTTCCTGGAAGTTGGGGTGGAAAGGGGCTACCTGCCATCTCCCGATTTCGACCCGGTTGTCTATCGCCTGAGGCGCCCGGAATGTGGCCGTGAAAACCCCGTCTTCCATGCCATGCGCCATGGCCCGCTACCCCGTCTGGAAGGCGGGCTGCTGGCCCTCTTCCCGGACGTGGAGGAATTACGCAGCCGCATCAAGGTTACCAGTACGGACCCCATAGACCTCGCCGACCCTGAGGAGCAGTCTCGCAACATGGCCCATGTGCGGGAGATCGCACAAGGTCGGCCTATCCCCTTCAGCGTGGCTGACAAGGCATACGAGCTACGGGTGCCTGATTCGGAAGAGATGTTGCGGCGCATGGACCATGGGCGGCCCTTCGCCTACGTCCGCCTTCCCCATGGTTTTTGGGACAGCGTGTACCAGGTGGAGATGGTGAGGGGCCACCTGGGCCTCCAGCCTGTATGTGATCCCCTCAGCCTGGCTGAGAAATATGCCCTGGCCGTGCGTCTCTGCGGCCTGTTAATGCCCTGGAACAGCAATTTCATCGAGTCCTTCCAGGAAGAAGTACTTCTGGACGCGGCCGCCCACGTCCCCCATCCGGATTTCATGCGCGCCGTATCCTTCAAGGGCGTACCGACATGGCGGGAAGAAGTTTTCAACCTGGCCAAGCCTACCCTGGGACACCTGAAACGCTTACATCTGTTCGCAGCCATCTTCACCCGCCAGGAGCCTGTCTACGACGCCATGCTGCCAAAGCGCTGGATGGTTTCCGGCGATGCCGGCCGCATGGCCGGCATCGCTGCCCGGCACGGGGTGGTGCTCATCGCCAACGACCGTTACGAAGACATGGACCGGCGCTGGGGTGCGGCCCACTTCCGCTTCGTGTCCATCGAGCCCGACTTCAGCCAGCTCATGCGCTGGGACATCCTGGAACGCACCCGCCAGGCCGTCGAGACACTCAGGGCCGAAGGCCAGGAGCGCATCTACGTGTTCTCCCAATGCGGCGCCTCCCTGGCCTACTGGCTGTTCGACCGCCTGTTCAAGATCCATCCGGACGTCTTCTATTTCGACCTGGGCCAGGCCATCAAGGCCTGGTACCTGGACGCTTCGGAACCCCAGGGTCCGGAGGCCGGCAAGCCCCTGTTCAACCCCATGACCAAGGACAACTACGTCGACAAGACCCTGCGCCTGTTCGGCGAGCAGATCCGCGCCTGGGCCGGCGCGGCCGGAGAGGGCCCCGCCAGCGGCAGCGGGCGGATGTTCTGCAGCGACGCAGTTGGGAGGGCCCTTATCCCCATGGCCGAGCAACTCGCCCTGCTCAAGGACGCCATGAACCTCCAGGCCAAGGGCCAGACGGGCCGGTCCATCATCCTGCTGATGCGCCTGCTGGACGGCGAACGCTGGGTGGCGTCCCAGGCGGCCGCCCTGCTCAGCGGCATGGCGGAGACCAAGGGCGACAGGGCCAACGCCATCGAGTTCGCCGAGATCGCTGCCAGTCGCGACCCCTCGCCCCGCAACAGGGAACGCCTGGCCGCCCTGAGGGCCGCTCCGTGAAGGCCGGCGTGCCCGACTGCTGGCTGCACATCGGTGCCCCCAAGACCGGCAGCACCGCCCTGGAGCGATTCCTCTCCGGCCACCAGGCCCGGCTGGCGGAGCAGGGCCTGTGCTATCCCTCCTCGGTGATGCGCGCTTGCGGCCACCATGACCTGGCCTTCCTACTGGGGGGCGGCTACCCGGGCTGGGCCACGCCCCAGGACCGGGGCCTGGACGAGCTGCTGGCCGCACTGAAGGTCGAGATCGCCGCCGCAGGCCGCCCCGTCATCCTCAGCAGCGAGAATTTCTACTTGCTGTCCGACCCACAGATGGTGGCCCGGGCCCTGGACGGCATCGGCCTGGCTCCGGCGCGTACCCGGGTGCTGGTCTACCTGCGCCGCCAGGACGAGGCCCACCTGTCCTGGTACAACCAGGCGGTGAAGGCCCAGGGCTATGCCGGCGAGTTGGAGGACTGCATTGCGGAATGCCGGGACCTGTGGGACTACGACGCCCGGCTGGAGGCCTGGGCGGCGGTCTTCGGTGAGGGAAACATTTTCGTGCGCCCCTTCGACGATCTGCCCGGCGGCGACGTGCGTCGGGACTTCCTCGCCGTGCTGGGCCTGCCGGAGGCGGGCTTCGACCTGACCGGGGCGCCGGTGAACACCGCCCTCAACCCGGATCTGCTGGCCTACCAGCGGGCCGTCAACCGGCTGCCCCTGAGTCCCCAGGAGAAGCGCCGCCACCACAAGCCCCTCATGGCCCTCAGCCGGGCGGCCGCCGGCAGCGGCCTGTTCGTGGAGGGGCCGCTGATGGACGGCGCCGCCCGCCGGGACCTGCTGGCCCGGTACCAGTCAGGCAACCGGGCCGTGGCACGCCGCTGGCTCGGCCGCGATGAGCTGTTCAAGCATATTGCCTCGGACATGCCCCAGGCCGCCGCCCACCCCGAACTGACCCCGGAAAAGCTGGCCGCCATCCAGGGCTGGCTGCTTGCCCGTCCTGATTCCCGACCGGAGCCCCCACCATGACTTCTCCCGACCGCTACTTCTACCGGGACCATCCCGCCACCTGTGCCCCCGACGACTACTGGGGCCAGGTGAAGCGCACCGTCAATGGGCAGCCCGTGGCACCGGGGCAGATCGACATGATCGTCGCCTCCGTGGCCGGCGGCCTGGCCCTGAAGGCCGAGGACGTGCTGCTGGACCTGGGCTGTGGCAACGGGGCCCTCACGGACCGGGTCTTCGACCACTGCGCAGGCGGCCTGGGGGTGGATTTCTCCGACTTCCTCATCGGCGTGGCCCAGCGTGACTTCCAGCGCCCGCCCCAGCGCCTCTACCAGGCCGGCGAGCTGCTGGACTTCCTGGCCACGGCCCCGTACCCGCAGCGCTTCGACAAGGCCATGTGCTACGGCGTGTTCATGTTCCTGGACGCCGACGAGGCCCTGGCCTGTCTGACCCGCCTGCGCACCCGCTTCACCGGGCTGTCCCGCGTGTTTCTCGGCAACCTGCCGGACAAGGCCCGCATGGGGGACTTCTTCCGCCATGGCGAATACCGCCCCGGCCTGGAGTCCGACCCCGCCTCGCCCATCGGCGTGTGGCGGCATGAGGTGGAACTGGCGGAACTGGCCCGGGTGGCGGGATGGAACGCTGAGGTCCGCCGCATGCCGGCGGACTTCTACGCCGCCGCCTACCGCTACGACGCCATCCTGACCCCTATGGACGCGTGAGCATATTGCCCCCCAAGACCCGTCTGGAGGATCTGGCCCTGTTCGGCGGTTCGCCCCTGTTTGACGCGCCCCGGCCCATGGCCCAGCTCTCGGCGCCGCCGGTGGAGGCCTTCCTGGACAACATCCGCCTGGCCTATGAAGGCCGGCGGCTCACCAACGACGGCCCCCTTGTGCGCCGGCTGGAGGCCCGCCTGGCGGCGCTGCACCAGGTGCCCCATTGCGTGGCCGTGGCCAACGCCGGCCTGGGGCTCACCATGCTCATGGCCATCCTGGCCGGGGGACGGCGGGGCAGGGTGGTGATGCCCGCCTTCTCCTTCCGCGGCCTGCCCCATTTCGCCGCCTGGGCCGGCCAGCAGCCCTGCTTCTGCGACGTGGACCCCCACAGCCACACCCTGGACCCCGCCGCCGCTGACCTCGCCGTCACGCCGGACACTACCAGCATCCTGGCCGTGGGCAGCCCCCATGACGCCGGCGACATCGCCGGCCTGGAGGCGGTGGCCGAGCGCCACGGCGTGCCCCTTATCTTCGATTCGGTCTACCGGGCCGGCGCCACCGCCGACGGCCGGCCTGCAGGGGGCAACGGCCGGGCCGAGGTGTTCAGCCTGCACGCCACCAAGCTCGTCAATGGCTTCGAGGGCGGCTACATCACCACCCGCGACGAAACCCTGGCGCGCCTGCTGCGCTGGCAGCGCAACTTCTGCTTTCCCGGTCCCGAGACCCTGGACCTGGAGGACCAGGCCCACGTCATTGGCCTGAACGCCAAGCTCAACGAGTTCCACGCGGCCATGGCCCTGGCCAGCCTGGACGAGCTGGACGCCATCCGCGCCCGCAACAAGGGCCGCCACGAGGCGTGGCAGCGGGCCCTGGTCGGCCTCCCCGGCCTGGCGTTGCTGGACTACCCGGCGGGTGAGACACAGCACTACCAGCTGGCGGTTCTGGAGGTGCGGCCCGCCTGGCCACTCGGCCGGGATGAAACCGTGGCCGTGCTGCGGGCCGAGGGTGTCGCCATCCACGCCTACTACAGCCCCCTGCTGCCCCGGTCCAGTAAGGGAGGTGTCCAGCCCTTACCCGTGCCCGTGGCCGAGGATCTGGCCCGCCGCTTCCTGCAACTGCCCTGCGGCGACCACGTATCCCTGGGGGACATCGCCGCCCTGGGAAACCTGTTCCGCTTCCTGGCGGGGCGGGGCAGGTCGGTGGCGGATCGGCTGCACGCGGAGGTGGCGGCATGAAGGGGGATGGGGTGAAGCTGCAGGCGAACGAGCTGGCCTGCCTGGGCGGCGCCCCCGCCTTCGCCGAGCCCCTGCACGTGGCCCAGCTCAACCTGCCCCCCTGGGAGCGGGTTGAGGCCACCTTCCGCCACCTCTTCGCCCGCCGCCAGTACGCCAACCACGGACCCCTGGTGCGTGAGCTGGAGCAGCGTTTCGCCCGCCTGCTGGGGGTGGAGCACGCCATCTGCGTGGTGAACGGCACGGTGGCCCTCATGCTTCTGGCCCGGGCCCTGGAACTGAAGGGCGAGGTGATCGTGCCCGCCTTCTCCTTCCCCGCCACGGTACAGGCCGTGTCCTGGGCCGGGCTCACCCCCGTGCTGTGCGACGTGGACCCGGATACCCACTCCCTGGGCCCCAAAGGCGTGGCGGCCCGCATCGGCCCCGCCACCGTCGGCATCCTGGGGGTGCACCTGTGGGGCCGGGCCTGTGCCCCCGGGCCCCTGGCCGAACTGGCGGACCGGCAGGGCCTGGCCCTGTTCTTCGACGCATGCCACGGCATCGCCTGCGCCCACGGTGGCCGCTGGCTGGGCAACTTCGGCGCCGGCGAGGCCTTCTCCTTCCACGCCACCAAGGTCATCAACGGCATGGAGGGCGGTTGCGTCACCACCAACGACGCCCGACTGGCTGCCCGCCTGCGCACCCTGCGCAGCTTCCACGACGGCGAGACCTTCTGCGACGCCGCGCCGCGCATGAACGCCAAGATGAGCGAGGCCCAGGCGGCCATGGCCCTGCTCAGCCTGGACGAGCTGCCGGACAACCTGGCCGCCAACCGCCGCCGCCACGCCGCCTACCGCGCCTGCCTGGGCGACATCCCCGGCATCCGGGTGCTGGAGTACGGCGACGCAGACCCCCACAACCACCAGTACGTGGTGCTGGACGTGGACGCGGCGGCGGCCGGCCTCTCCCGGGACGCGTTGTTCGAGCTGCTGGAGATGGAGAACGTCCTCTGCCGCCGCTATTTCCACCCGCCCCTGCACCGCCTGCATACCTACCGCGCCGGCTACGATCCGCGCGACTTCCCCGTCACAGAGCACCTGAGTACCCGCCTCATGCAGCTCCCCTCCGGCCAGGCCGTGGGCCCGGCGAACGTGGAGCGGGTGTGCGGTCTCATCCGCCTCATCCAGGCCCACGGGCCGGAGCTGAAAAAGAGAAGGATGGGAACAAGTTGAGGCTGGGCATCATGCAGCCCTACTTCTTCCCCTACCTGGGCTACTTCACCCTCCTCCGCCACACGGATAGCTGGGTGGTGTTCGACGTGGTGCAGTACAACCGGCGCAGCTGGATGAACCGCAACCGCATCCTTCACCCGCGGCAGGGCTGGCAGTACATCTCCGCCCCCGTGGCCCACGCCCCCCACGGCACCCTGCTTAAGGACATCCGCCTGGCGGACCCCGCCGCCGCCCAACAGCGCCTGCTGGGCCAGCTCGGCCACTATCGCCGCCACGCCCCCCATTACCGCCGGGTGGTCGAACTGGTGGAGCAGGCCTTCGCCCGCGCCGCCGGCCCCGGCCTGGTGGACCTGAACGTCGCCGCCCTGGCCGCCGTCTGCGACTACCTGGGCATGGCCTGGCACGGCCAGCGTTGCTGCGAACTGGGCCTCAACCTGTCGGACGTTGCACACCCTGGCCAATGGGCCTTGCGCATCGCCCAGGCCCTGGGGGCAGACGCCTACCTCAACCCCCCCGGCGGCCGGGAGCTGTTCCGCCCTGAGGAATGGCGCCAGGCCGGCATCCGCCTGATGTTCTCCCCCCTGCCGGACCTGCAATACGCCTGCGGTCCCCACGCCTTCGAGCCCCACCTGTCCATCCTGGATGTGCTCATGTGGAATACACCGGAAGCGGCGTTGGCGGCGCTGGACCGGCAGGAACTGACGGTGGCCTGAAAGGGAAGCCCTGGCCCAGGCGTGGATTGCCAGTCCGGGTCACCAAACGCCTTGCGCCCGGCCTGCACGGCACCAAGCACTTCCAGGCCGAATACGGCAAGGACTTGGGCTGTGTGCGCTACCGGCAGGACGACAGGAGGTGCTACACCACGGTCGAACTCCTCGTCGACCGGGACGCCCTCCCGCCGCCGAGCCTGAGCCTGAAGGACATCGTGTATTGACCCAGAGAAAACCTGCTCAAGTGTTAGCCTTGAACGAACCTGCTCATTTTTCGCGCAAGTTACGCAATTTGAGGGGTCAGGTTCGAATTTAATCTGGCCCAATTCCAGACTATTTACTTACGCTGCCCCACCTTCACTCGGCCAGTAACTTCTCCACTGCCACCTCGATCTGCCTGGCCTGGGGCGTGCCGCTGTGGGTCTCGCCGAAGAACCGGGCGCGGATGCGGCCCTGCTTGTCTAAAAGGTAGTAGGCGGGCCAGTAGCGGTTGTTCAGGGCCTTCCAGTAGCGGAAGTCGTTGTCCAGCATGATGGGGTGGGTGAGGCCGAACTCCCGGGCCTTGGCCCGCACCGCGGCGGCGTCCCGCTCGTGGTCGAACTCGGGGCTGTGGATGCCCACCACCCGCAGGCCCTTGGGCGCCAGGCGGGCTTCCAACTCCCGCAGCCAGGGGAAGGAGCGGTAGCAGTTCCAGCAGCCGAATGTCCACACATCCAGAAGCACCACCTTGCCCTTCAGGTCGGAGATGCTGAGGGGGTTGGCGTTGATCCAGTCGGCGGTGGCGCGGGCGGTGAATTCCGGCGCGGGGACGGGCGTTTGCTGTTGGGTTGTTTCAGCGCGGCCGTCGGCCAGGAAGGGTAGGGCCAGTAACAGGGCGGGGAGGGCGATCAGGGCCAGTAGGCGGCCCATGGTTCTCGAAGTGCGGCTCATGCTGGCCTCCGTGGTCCGTGTGCGACGGCTCCAGAATGCGCCGGTCGGCGTTTCGCGTGGTTAACATTTTCGTGACCTTTGCCGGCCACGGGCGGCCTAGACTGTGGGCTTGCGGCCCCGCACTGCGGTGGCTTCCTCCAGGCGGCGGATGTCCTCCAGGCCCCAGGCCCGGAACCAGTCCTCCACTTCCTCCGGCGCGTGGGTCCAGTGGTAGGTGGGGGTGTAGCCGTCGAACAGGGCCAGGACGCTGCGCTGGGCGGTGGGGTGGTGGGTGGCGAAGGGGAACTGGCGGATGAAGGACTCCATCCACAGGTCGTTGCGGTGGGCCCGGGCCATGTCGATGACCCATTCGCTCCAGGCCTTGAAGGCCAGGGGCGGCAGGCGGGAGACCAGGGGCACCCATTCGCCCCGCCGCTGGAACAGGGGCGGGTAGACCCAGATGGCCAGCACGCCACCGGGCTTCAGCAGGGGCAGCAACCTTTCCGTGTAGGCCCGGGTGTCCGGGGTGTGGTGCAGCACGCCGATGGAATAGATGACGTCGAAGCTGGCGGGCCTGAAAGGCAGGGCGCCGATGTCGGCCTGCATGACCAGGGCGTTGGGGAAGCGAGCCAGGTTGTCCCGGGCGGTTTCCACGGCATCGGAGAGGTCCACGCCCACCACATGGGCGCCCCAGCCGGCCAGCAGCTCGGCATGGCGGCCGATGCCCACGCCGGCGTCCAGCACCAGCCTGCCTCTCACCTCGTCCGGCGACAGGCCGGTCTTCAGTACCAGGTCCTGCTCGGTGAGGGCCACGCCCTGGCGGCTGTCCAGTTGGGTGTCGGTGTAGGTGGTCCACTGGAAGGAGAAGGACGAGACGTAGTGGTCCGAGTCCACGAAGCGGGGAATGCCCCGCACCACGGGGGCGGGGGGGCGATCGGCGAAGGTGAGGGCGCTGTCCGCGCTGCCCGTGGGGGCGGGGGCCAGCACGCCTTCCACCTCCCGGGCGAAGGCCGGGTCCAGGTCCTTGCCGATGAGGCTGCGCCAGTCCAGGGTATTGGGTGTCATGGGATTCTCACGCTGACAAGGATGGACTCGCCTGCCCTGGTCAGGTCCAGGGTGAGGGCATCGGCCGGACCGTCGGCGGCCAGGGCGTCGCCCAGGACCGTCCAGTCGGCCTCGGCGATTTCCAGTCCCATGGGCAGGGCGCCGGAGGCCAGGTCCGCCATCCAGCCCTCCAGCCAGGCAGCGGTCGCCTCCACCCCGCCACAGGCGGCGGCCAGTTGCTTGCGCAGGGCCGCCAGGCCCGCCACGTCCACGCGGGCGGACTGCCAGGGGCCCTCGGCGGGCTGGGTGGCGAGTTGCATCAGGTTGACGTCGTCCCGACGCGCCGACAGGGCCTTCAGCCGGGGTTGGTAGTTTTCGATTTCCAGGGTCAGCTTCAACTCGTCCAGTCGCAGCCCGCCCCAGGTCATGTCCCGGAGGTCGGCCTGGACACGGTGGGCCCCGCCCGCGGGCAGCACCTCCAGGGCCAGGCGGCCTACGGACAGGTCTGGCAGGAAGACGGCGGACAGGTCCAGCCCCAGGCTCTCCACCAGTAGGTTGCGGTCGTCCACTTCCCTCTGCCGACCCACGGATAGGCGCTTGGCCAGGACGAGCTGGAGCTTGGCCAGGGCGTAGGCCGCCGGGTTGCGGAAAGTGCTCCGCAACTGGGCCAGCTTGGATAGGGGACCGAACAGGGTCGGGTTGCCGCCCAGTCCGTCGATGAGGTGGTACTGGTGGGGCGTGCTGGCCAGGTCGGCATTGTCGCTGGGAGAAAAGATGAGCTTGCGGCCCACGTGGACCCAGCGGCCCTGGCCGTGACTGGCGATCTTCTTGATGGAGGTGGCATGGGGCAGCGGCAGGGGCTTGCCGTCCTCCAGCAGCAGCAGGGTGGTGTGGCCCATCTCGTCGCTGCAGAAGTCCTCGTCCAGGGTTACGGTGTAGGCATGGGGGCCGGAGCGCTGGGCGCCCCCCAGGGGGATGGCCCGGGGGCCCAGCCACCATGACCTGAGCAGCAGGGAGAGGGCGCCCCTGTCGCGGCGCTTGGCCTTGAGGACGCGCTGGTAGAAGGCCAGCAGCCAACCGGAGATGAAGAACAAGGAGAAGAGGGGGCGGCCCTGGGCGTGTTCGGACATCAGTCCACCAGGTACAGGTTGTAGAGCAACAGGTCGCGTTGTACGCCCGCATCGGTCACGGGTTCCACGCCGTGGAAGGCGTTGTCGGTGCGGATGAAGCCGAACAGGGAGTTGGGCAGGTAGGGGGCGGTGGTGACCCGGGTGAAGGCCTCCCGGGGATGGTGGGGGCCGCCGGGGCAGCGGAAGTCCGGGTCGTTGGGGACATAGGCGGAAGTGCCCAGATGGGGGTCGGTGGCATCCCGGGGCAGATAGAACAGGAAGGCCAGCACCTTTTCGGGCATGTCCGTATGGGGCGGCAGGGCATAGTTGGTGAAGTCCCGCACCAGGCGGGCGTCCTTGAGCAGGCGCTTCTTCGCCAGGGCCTCGCCCCACTGTCGGGTGACGAAGGGACGGAACTTGCTCAGCATCGCATTGGCGAAGCGGCTGCCCAGCATCCATGCGCCCACCTGGCTCCAGGGCGCCGGCACGCCAGGGTTGGCCTCCCCCAGGGAGAGGATGAGGCGCTCGCTGCTGTTGTCCAGGCCCACCGTGCCGTATTCCCGGATGGGGGTGTAGGCGTCGTCGGCCGGCAACTGGTCGATGAGGGCCTGGTAGACGGGGGCGGGGAAGACGTCGGTGACATGGAAGTGGGGGAAGGGCCAGGTCTTCACCTCGGCGTTCATGAGGCGGTAGAGGACGGCCATCTCGGTGGCGTAGTCCTCCGTTGCGACGGAGCCGTTCAAGCCGCGGCCTCCCGCCTGAACAGCCATTCCCCCACCCCGGCGAAGGGGCCCTCCGGGCGGCTGGCGGCCCGGGCCTGGGCGGGGTCGTGGCGGAAACCCAGGACGGTCAGGTCCTCCACCATGGCATGGTGTTCCGCCAGCTGGGGGTTCACCTCGATGAGCAGTTCCGCCACGCCGGCACCGGCCAGGGTGGCGCGGGCGCCGGAGATGACCTTGTGCTCGAAGCCGTCCACGTCGATCTTGATGTAGCGGGGCACGGGCAGGGCGCCGGCCGCGACGGCGGCGTCCAGGGTCCAGCTGGCACAGCCCTGGGCAAAGGAGGAGTCCCGCTCCCGCAGGTTGAAGTCCACTTGCGCGCCAAAACTGTGGCAGGAGGCGCCGGTCTCGAACCCGGACAGGTAGAGGCGGTCCAGGCCCACACGGTCCGACAGGGCACAGGGAAAGGCGGTGATGCGGTCATCCAGGCCGTTGGCCTGGATGTTGCGGTTGAGCAGGCCGTAGTTCTGGGATTCCGGCTCGAAGGCGTAGACCCGGCAGCGCCGGGCCGTGGCGGCGTAGAGGCTGTAGAGGCCGATGTTGGCGCCCACGTCCAGCAGCACCGACTCTTCCGCCAGGCCGTTCAGCCAGGCGATGGTATGGGGCTCCTTGCTGTAGAGGGTCTGCACCCGGGCCAGGCTGAGGCGGTTGGGCGTCTTGAAGATGACGCGGCCGCCATCGGCGGCCTTCAGCACCACCTGGGGGTCCAGCTTCTCGTACTGGCTCAGGTCCACGGGCTCAGCGCTTGATGTACAGGCCCTGGCCGGTGGGACTCTCCCACACCAGCTCGCCCCGGGCGCGGAAGAACTCCCGCTCGCCGATGTGGCTGAGGCGGTAGCGCTTGAAGCCGAAGTCGTCGAACACGATCATGCCGCCGGGGCTGAGGCGCTCCACGATGAAGGGCAGCACGGCCAGTTCCGGCTCGGCGGCATTCAGGTCGACCTGGGCGAAGGCGATCTTTTCCGGCAGGCCCTGCTCGAAGCTTCCGGGCACGGCACCCTGGATGACGCGGAAGTTGCCCAGGGGCTCAAAGTGGTTGCGCACCTGGTCGTAGAGCTGGGGGCCATGGCCGGACTTCTTCGCCTCCTGGGGCGGGTTGTCGAAGATGTCGTAGAGCCACCAGGTCTTGCCCTGCACCTTGCGGAAGTCGCAGAAGCGCTCCATCACCTCCACGGTCTTGCCGTCGTAGCAGCCCAGGTCGATGAAGTCCCCCTCCACGCCCAGGCAGCTCCTGGCCGCCCAGCACAGGGTGTAGATGCGCCACACCCGGGCCAGGAGGATGGGGTCCTCGGCATGGGGGCCCATGGCGCGGATGAAGTCGATGTCCTCCAGGAAGCCCAGGTTGCGGTACCACACCATCATGTCGTCGTGGACGGCGGCGCCGCTGCCGGGCTGGTTCAGGTTGAGCATCTGGCCCAGGGCCTGGACGTGCATGACGAAGAGGTTCTTCACCAGGGGGTTGTCGAAGGGGGGCTTGGTGAATTCCTTGTTGTAGAGGGCGAAGTTGGGCTTGATGCTCATTGGGTGGCTTCCGTGGTCTTCATCATGCGGTTGATCTCGGCTTGCAGGCCCTCCGGCACCCTGCCCGTGGCCAGGGCCTGGTGCCCCCTCGCGCGGGCGCTGTTCCAGTCTCCCTCGATGCGGAAGTGGAGCAGGGCCAACAGGCTGTGGGCCAGGCCGCTGTCAGGCTGCCGCTCCAGCACGCTGAGGAAGAGGTTCTTGGCGGCCCCGTAGTGACGGCGGCCGATCAGTCGGTTGTAGGCCTGCACCAGGGCTTCGTCGCCGGGTACGCCTTCGGCCTGGCCGGTCTCGATGAGGAGGTCCGCCAGGGGCCAGCCGGGCAGGTTGCGCTCCAGGGTGTAGCGGCGCAGGAAGTCGAATTCCTTGGCGTTGCCCTTGAAGTGCACCACCTGCCTGGGCAGCAGGTCCAGCAGGCCGTCGGAGGGGCCGGGCTTGTGGTTGTAGGCGCTGCAGGGCAGGTACAGGATGCGGGTGCCGTCCAGGGTGCGCACCTCACCGTTCTCCGGGTAGGACCCGTCCCAGGCCACGCTGTTGAGGGAGAGCTGGCCGCCGCGCCACTTCTTGATGCCATGGGGGTAGCGGGCCTGGACGTCCGGGTCCAGGGCCAGTTGCGCGTAGGTGGCCAGGTAGCCGTTGTAGAAGGCCCGCACTTGCCCGGGGCGGCGATGGGAGGCGGCCTGGACGCCCTCGTTCAGCACCATGGCCGGGTCAGGGCGGAAGGTGACGGCAATGTCGAAGTCGCCATCCAGGACTTCGCGGAAGTCCTGGCCCACGAAGGCGTCGGAATCCAGGAACAGGGTGCTGGCATTGAAGGCGGCGGAATTCACGTAGGCGGCCATGGCCCGCACCCGCTGGTACATGGGCTCCTCCTTGTTCACCGCCAGGCGCACCACGTGGGTGAAGCGGTGGCCCGCCGGGACGGGGGAGTCCAGGTCGGTGACCAGGATGACGTTGCTGCCGGGGAACACGCCGGCGGCGGCATGGGAGAAATAGGCCAGGATGTAGTCGTAATCGAACCTGCGGTGGTCCAGGCCCTTCACGTCGAAGGTCTCGATGGGCTGGTAGGCCTCGGCCACCCGGGTGTGGTAGGTGAAGACGTTCAGCGGGGCCGGGCCCACGCCGGCGGCATCGAAGGCGGCAACCAGTTCGTCGAGGCCGGGCGGCGGGGACGCCTGACGGCGGGGCAGGGGCTTGGCCAGGATATCCAGGATGTCCCGGCCGTGGCCGGCGCCCGCCTCCTCCTGGCCGAAGTGGACGCCGCGCAGGGGCCGGATCTCCACGGCGCCGGATTCGTCCCGGGTGGCGCCGGCCCGGGCGTACACCTTCTCCAGCCACTGGTTGAGGACGATGACCGCCCAGACGATGTTGTTGTTGGCCTGGGGCAGCAAAGTCCGCAGCCGCCGCACGTCAAGCACCCGGGCCAGTGCGGCACCGTCGTGCACGGCCCGGGCCAGTTCATTGCCGAAGAAGTCGGCATGGGCCTTGAGGAAGGCGGGGGGCATGCCGAAACCGGTCTTGCGGCGATCCACCCATTCCGCCGGCAGGTGTTTCTTGAGGATGTGGCGCAGCAGGAACTTGCCCTTGCCGTCGGCCAGGTGCCGGGCCAGGGGGATACGCCCCGCCAGCCGGGCGATGGCCGTGGACAGGAGGGGGGCCCGCACCTCCAGGCCATGGGCCATGCTCATGCGGTCCACCTTGGCCAGCACGGCGCCGGGCAGGTAGCTGTTGGCGTCCAGCACCCTCAGGGTATTGATGGCGCCCCGGGCGGGGGCCATGGCCAGGAGGATGCCGGCGTAGATCTCCTGGAAGCGCTCCGGCAGGCCGCCGAACAGCTGCACCAGCTGCTCCAGGGGCATGACGGGCAGGAAGCGGTCGAAGTACAGGGGCGCCAGCTGGGCCGGTGTGAGGCCGTCGCCCAGGGCGGCCTGGGCGCCGAAATAGCGGCCGTACCCGGCGAACAATTCGTCGCCGCCGTCCCCGGACAGGGCCACGGTGATGTCCTGGCGGGCGAAGCGGGACAGGAGGTAAGTGGGGACGCAGGAGCGGTCGCCGTTGGGCTCGTCCAGGATGCTGCCCATGCGCGCGGCCACGTCCAGCAGGTCCTGGTGGCTGACGTGGTGGCAGTGGTGGGTGGTGCCCAGGACCTCGGCGATGCGGGCGGCGTCCTCGTGTTCCGACTCGCCGCCGTCGAAGGCGATGGTGTAGGTGTTCAGGGGCACGCCCAGCTTCTTCGTGGCCAGGGCGCAGACCAGGGAGGAGTCCACGCCGCTGGAGAGGAAGGCCCCCAGGGGCACGTCACTCACCAGGCGGGACTTCACTGCGGCGGTGAGTTCGTGTTCCAGGGCCTCGGCGACCTGGCGGGGGTCGGCGATGGGCAGGTTCTCCGGCAGCTGGAAGCTGAACCACCGCTTCCTGTCGATGCGGCCGTCCTGCCAGGTCAGCAGGCAGCCGGGCTCCAGCTTGCGGATGTCCCTGAAGATGGAGAAGGGCTGGGGCACGTAGCGAAAATGCAGGTAGGCTGCCAGCTCCGCGCCCTCGATGCCGCCGTCGAACAGGCCGGAGGCCAGGATGGCGGAGAGTTCCGAAGCGAACAGGAAGCAGTCGGGTCCGTCCCAGTAGTACAGCGGCTTCTCGCCGAAGGCGTCCCGGGCCAGGAGCAGGGTGTGGCTGGCGGTGTCGTAGTGGCCGAAGGCGAACATGCCGTCCAGCATGTCCAGGGCCCGCACCCCCTGGAGGCCCAGCATGGACAGCAGGACCTCGGTGTCGCTCAGGGTGTGGAAGGACTGTCCGGAACGCTCCAGACCCCGACGCAACTCGCGGTAGTTATATATTTCGCCATTGAACACCAGGGCGCGACTGCCGGTTGTGTCCGGCATGGGCTGGTGGCCGGCGCTGCTGACATCAATGACGGACAGGCGGCGATGGCCCAGGGCGACCCGGCCGTCAGCGGAAATCCAGGTGCCGGCGTCGTCCGGACCCCGGTGGGCGATGGCGTCGGTCATGCGGGCCATGATGGCGCGCAGGGCATCCGGCGAGTGCTTTCCGTGTTTGTCGATGAGGCCCGCGATGCCGCACATAAAACGCTTGGGTTCTCGTTCCGTCAGGTTACGCCCGAGTGTACATTACGGCGTCAGTTTCCCAGATTCGCCATGACCTTCCCCCAAGACGACCAGGACATCCAGCAGGCCTTGCGCCTGGGCCACGGCTATCTCCAGTCCGGCCGTGTGCAGCTGGCCGACATGATCTTCCAGCAGGTGCTGGCGAAATACCCCGCCCACGTCGATGCCCTGCACCTGGCGGCCCTTTCAAGCTTCGCCCAGGGCCACCATGCCGTGGCCGCCGATCTGCTGGAACGGGCAGTGAAGCTGGCGCCGGAGCGTCCAGAACTGCATAACGACCTGGGGGAATGCCGGCGTGCCGCCGGCGACCTGGACAAGGCCATGGCAGCCTACCGCGCATCCCTGGAGTTAAGACCGGACTATGCCGAGGCCCGCAACAACCTGGGCGTGGCCCTGCGCCAGGCGGGGCGTGCGGAGGAGGCGGTGGAGGCCTTCGAGGCCGCCCTGGCCAGCCGGCCGGATTACCCGGAGGCGGCCTTCAACCTGGGCGTCACCCTGGAGGACCTGGGTCGCCACGAGGCGTCCATGCCCCACCTGCAAAGCGTCCTGGAGCGGACCCCGGACAATCCGGTGGCGCTGGAGCGGCTGGCCCATGCCTGCATGGCCCTGGCGCTGGAAGACGAGGCCATGGACCACTTCGGCGCCCTGACCCTGCTTCTTCCGGAGAGCTTCGAGGCCTGGTACGCCCTGGGGGGGCTGCAGCAGCGCCGCAAGCTGCTGCCGGAGGCCCTGGTTTCCCTGGAGCGGGCGGTGGCCCTCAAGCCCGACCATCCCTGGGCCCGCTTCCACCTGGGCATGGTGCTGGACGACCTGGAACGGCCGGAGGCGGCACTGGAGCAGATGCAGGCCTCGGATCGGCTGTCGCCGGACAATCCCGCCACCCTTACGCGGATCGCCATCCTGCTGCGCAGCCTGCGCCGCCTGGACGAGGCGGAGGACGCCGTGCACCGCGCCCTGGCGGTCAAGCCGGACAGCGTGCACGCCCTCAATGCCCTGGGCCTGGTGGAGCTGTCCCGTCGCCACTGGGGCCAGGCCTCGGCCGCCTTCATGGCGGCGTCCGAGGTGCGGCCGGACATGGCCCTGCCCCTGGTGAACATGGCCAGCCTGTATGGGCAGAAGGGCGACTTCGCCCGACGCCGCCACTACTTCGGCTTGGCCCTGGAGCGGGCCCCGGGAGACGACCAGATCCGCTTTTCCTATGCCCTGACCCAATTGCTGATGGCCGAGTGGGCCGAGGCCTGGCGCAACTATGCCCATCGCCCCAACATCACCCGTACTTCGGACTACGACCTGCTGGAGGCCCCCCTGCCGACGGACCTCCAAGGCAAGCGCATCCTCGTGCAGATGGATCAGGGCCTGGGGGACGAGCTGCTGTTTCTTCGCTTCGCCCAGGTTCTCAAGGCGCGGGGCGCCTGGGTGGCCTACCGGCCCAACCCCAAGCTGGCCAGCTTCGTGGGCAAGCTGCCCTTCATCGACATGGCGGTGAGCCACCGGGAGACCCCCGAGCACCTGGATTACCGCCTGGCGGTGTGCGACCTGGCCCTTGCCGTGGACATGCGCGAGGTGACGGACATTCCCCCGCCGGTTATGCTGACGCCGTCCCCCGGCTCCCTGGGCCAGGCCCGGCGCCTGCTGGCACCCCTGGGCGATGGCCCGTTCATTGGCGTGACGTGGCGCGGCGGCACCTCCAAGGAAGAGTTTTCCAAGTGGAACGTGCTCTACAAGGAAATCGACCTGGATTTGCTGGCCGAACGGCTGCGGGACATGCCCGGCCAGGTGCTGGTCCTTCAGCGCAAGCCCAAGGCCGGCGAGATAGAGCGATTTGCAGCGCATCTGGGGCGGCCGGTCCATGACCTGACCGGCGTCAACGAGCAGTTGGAGGTGATGCTGGCGCTGTTGAGCCTGATCGACGAGTATGTGGCCGTCAGCAATACCAACGTCCACCTCCGGGCCGGTGCGGGGCGCATCAGCCGGGTGCTGATTCCCCACCCGCCGGACTGGCGCTGGATGACTTCGGGCCGCAGCCCCTGGTACCCCGACATTCCCACCTACCGGGAAGCCCCGGGGGGCGAGGGGTGGAGCGAGGCCCTGGAAGTGCTGCACTCAGATTTGCTGAAGACGATAAAAGGAGACCCGTCTTGATTCGCGTATCCATGATTGTCCCCAGGCCGCCGTGTTGCGACGTACGGCGCACCATGTCCCCGTGCGAACATCCAGGGAGGGCATCATGAGCACGCCCAAGGTCGTCAACGTCCAGGAGGCCCTGGAGATCGCAGTCCGGCTGCACGAGGACGGCCGCCTCGACGAGGCCGAGGCGGTGTACCAGAAGGCCTTGATGGGGGAACCCAACAACGCCGACGCCCTGCATGGCCTGGGGGTGCTCATGGTGCAGTGGGGCCAGCCGGACCAGGCCGTGCCGCTATTGAGCAAGGCCCTGGCCAGCCGACCGGATTTCCCTCTGGCCTGCAGCCACCTGGGTTGTGCCTACCAGGCCCTGGGGCGTAACGACGAAGCCCTGGAAGCCTACGGGAAGGCCGTGCAGATCGATCCGGCCTTCGTGGAGGGGTGGAACAACCTGGCCATTGCCCTGGCGGGGTCCGGGCGCCTGGCCGAGGCGGAGGAAAAGCTGCGCCACGCCATTAGGCTGTGGCCGGAATACGCCAAGGCCTATGACAACCTGGGCGTGCTGCTGCAGCAACAGGGCCGGCTTTCGGAGGCCTTGCAGGCTTATGAGCAGTCCATCAAGCTGGACGGCGGCAACCCGGAGTCCGTGGAGAACTTCAAGAACGCCCTCATGCTGGCGGGGGATGCGGAAAGCTATGTGGCCCGCTTCGAGAAGGAACTGGCGGAGTCGGTCGACCAATATGAAAGGACCCTCAGCGAGCATCCCCAGGTGGCGGAAGCCCACAACAACCTGGGCAATGCCCTGAAGGAGCAGCATCGTTACGAGGACGCCATCGCCCACTACAAGCTGGCCGCTGCCTTGCGGCCGGACTACACCGCGCCCCTGAACAACTGGGGGGTGGCCCTGCAGGAGATGGAAAGGCCGGCCGACGCCATTCCCTATTACGAGGCTGCCCTGGCCACCAAGCCGGACGATGCCCAGGTGCACAGCAACCTGGCCGCGTCCCTGATGGAACTTGGCCGCATCGAGGAGGCCCTGGATCACCTGGAAGCCTCGGTTTACCTCAATGCCGATTACCAGGAGGCCCGCTATAACCTGGCCCTGGCCCTGCTCAATCTGGGTCGCCTCCAGGAAGGCTGGCGCCATTACCTCTACAGGGGCTCCGTCAAGCAGCGCCAGAATGCACAGTCCTTCCTGGAACATCCCCTGCCCGCCGACCTGACCGGGAAGCGCATCCTGCTGACCCGCAACCAGGGTGTAGGTGACGAACTCTTTTTCCTGCGTTTTGCCGTCCAGTTGAAGGCGCGGGGTGCCTGGGTGGCCTATCGGGCCGCCGACAAGATCGCACCCATCGCCAGGCGCCTGCCCTTCCTGGACCAGGTTGTGGGACGCCACGAGACGCCGGACGGCCTGGATTATCTGTTTTCCATCGGCGACCTACCCCTGGCCCTGGGCGTCAGGGACCTGACCCAGGTGCCGTCTTCCGTCCGTCTGACCCCTCCGGAAGAATCGGTAAAGCTGGTGGAGGCCAGGCTTTCTGCCTTGCCGGCCAATGCCGGCCCCCTGATCGGGGTGACCTGGCGTGCGGGAGCGGACAAGAACGACCCGGAAACCCGCAAGTCGCGGCTGCCCTTCAAGGAGTACCCGCTGGAATCCCTTGCCGGGGTGCTGCGCGATTTACCGGGCACGGTTTTGATCCTCCAGCGCCATCCCAAGCCGGGGGAGGTCGATGCCTTTGCAGCGGAGCTGGGGCGGCCGGTGCATGACTTCAGCGACCTCAACGAGGATTTGGACCAGATGCTGGCGCTGATGGCCCGGCTGGACGAATACGTTGGCGTGAGCAACACCAATACCCATCTGCGCGCGGCAATAGGAGGCGCTTCCCGGGTGCTGGTTCCGGCCAACATCCTGGATTGGCGCTGGATGAGTGAAGGTGAGCGTTCGCCCTGGTTCCCTGACTGCCGCATTTACAGGCAGACGCCGGAAGGCAGCTGGCTGGGGGCGACCCTGCTCATCAAGGGTGACCTCAAGGACCTGTATGAGAAGGGGGGCGAGTCACCGTCGCGCCCGACCTATGGCAGGGCCCATCCCAGCCCCTGCTATGAGGCATTGCTGGAGCAGTATGGCCAGATGCATGCCGCCGGCCCGGAAGTTTTTGCCGGCAAGTCGGTATTTTTTGCCGCATCCATGATCCGTGATCTGGTGCAACGCCACGGTGCAAGGACATTGCTGGACTACGGTAGCGGCAAGGGTGAGCAGTACCGGGCCACCAATATCGCCCTGCCCAACGTGCCAGGGGTTTGGCCCAGCCTCAGCCAATACTGGGGCGTGGACAAGGTGGATTGCTACGAACCCGGCGCTGCTGTGGTCACCGGCGGCCCTGAAGGCCAGTATGACGGCGTGATTTGCGTGGATGTCCTGGAACATTGTGCCGTGGAGGACTTGCCCTGGATCGTGGACGAGCTTTTCTCCCACGCACGCCGTTTCGTTTTCGCCAACGTGGCCAGCTATCCGGCCGCCAAGACCTTGCCGAATGGGGACAACGCTCATGTCACGCAGCGACGGGAAGCGTGGTGGAAAGCCCTGTTTACCGCAGCGGCCGCACGTTACCCGGGCGTGCACTGGGCATGCGGCGTGGACCGCATCGTGATCAGCAAGGGTGAGAAGGAGATTCGGGAGAGCCTGCTTTCCAGCAGTTGAGTCCTTGCGACATCGGGTCAAGGCGCGCCTCGGGGCGCGCTTTTTTTTGGGAATTCACGGACGATTTGTAATTGGCATGCCTGTTGCTTTTGTCTCGCCAACCGTAGATCACTGCGGAGTCTGGAACTGGAATGGACCGGCAGAAGCCGACCACCGTATTTCAGGGTGATGCCCTAAACCAAAGGCAAGGAGTGAATAATGAAGGAAATCGCACTGACGGCGAGCATGCGGCAGAACGTAGTCAGCCTTCAGCTGACGGAATCGTTGATCAACCGGACCCAGGACCGTCTGGCGACCGGCAAGCGGGTCAACAGCGCCCTCGACAACCCGACCAACTTCTTTGTTGCCGCACGGCACACCCAGCGCGCCAATGACCTGGTTGGCCGCAAGGACGCGATGGGGGAGGCGATCCAGACCATCAAGGCCGCCGACGTGGGCATTTCCGGCGTCAAGACTTTGCTCGAGTCTGCCAAAGGCCTGGTGGAGGCCGCGCGCTCTGCCACCACTGCGGACCGGTCCGCCCTGGGAACCCAGTTCAGCCAGATTCTCCTGAAGATCAACGACGTGATCGAGGATGCGGACTACAAGGGGGTCAACTACCTGGAAAACGGCTCCTTGACCGTGTTGTTCAACGAGGACGGCACCAATGCCCTCACGGTGACCGGCTTCACCGCCAACGTCGGGGCCTCCGGCCTGGGCGTGAACGCTTCCGGCGCGGATATTTCGGCGGGTGGCGCAGCCCTGGACGCTGCAGCATCCCAGATCCAGGTGGCCCTCACCACCCTGACGACCCAGGCCTCCATCCTGGCCAGCAACCTGTCCGTCATCAACGGTCGCCTGGACTTCACCACTGACCTGGTGAACGTGCTGAAGGAAGGTGCCGACAAGCTGACCCTGGCCGACATGAACGAGGAATCAGCCAACATGCTGGCGCTTCAGACCCGCCAGAACCTGGGCGTGACCTCCCTGAGTCTTGCCTCCCAGGCGGCCCAGTCGGTCTTGCGCCTGTTCGGCTAAGCGTCATAGATGGGGCGGCGCATTGATGCGCCGCCGGATGAAAGCGTTACCGGTCCTCAGTGGGCGAGACCTGCCCAGAGGAATCAGATGGATTAAGAAAGGGGTTGATGATGGAAATGAACATGCAAGTGGCCATGGACGTTGAGGTCTTGGAAGAAAAGGACGAGGCCAGGGAACTGGAGGCAGCCCTTCTGATTCGCGCGGCCCTGGCCCTCAAGGAATGCCAGGATGAGTGGGGGACCGAGGGGCATGAGGCCCGTCTGGATGAAGCCCTGAAGTTCAACCAGCGGCTTTGGACGGTATTCCAGACCGAGTTGAGCAGCGAGGACAACCCCCTCCCTGAAGACGTCAAGCGCAATCTGCTCAATTTGTCCTGGTTCGTGGACAAACGAACCTACGAGACCTTGTCCAATCCCGAGGTGGGAAGCCTGAACGTCCTCATCGACATCAACCGCCATATTGCCGAAGGCCTGGCCGGACAGGCCTGAGCCAAGGCCCGGGCGGGCCTTGCCGCCCTGCGATTTCCAGCTTTTTTCCGCACCCGCCCCAGGCGGGTGTTTTTTTCTCAAGCTTGCCTAAAGTTTTTCTTTGGCCTGCCGATAAGAGAATCGCAATGCCTTGCGAGGGCGTCGCGAACTTAACCCCGGGAGGGAGAACCCTCCTAAACATCCTTAGAAAAGGAGCTTCAAATGGCAGATATCGCCCTGACCGCATCCATGCGGCAAAACGTCGTCAGCCTGCAACTGACGGAAACCCTCATCAACCGCACCCAAGACCGCCTGGCCTCCGGCAAGAAGGTCAACAGTGCCCTCGACAACCCCACCAACTTTTTCGTTGCAGCCCGCCACAACCAGCGCGCCGGTGACCTGATCGGTCGTAAGGATGCGATGGGCGAGGCAATCCAGACCATCAAGGCGGCGGATACCGGTATTTCCGGCATCAAGACCCTGTTGGAATCCGCCAAGGGCTTGGTGGAATCCGCGCGTTCCGCCACCACGGCTGACCGCTCTGCCCTGGGTACCCAGTTCAGCCAGATCCTGTTGAAGATCAACGACCTGGTCGAGGACGCGGACTACAAGGGCACAAACTACCTGGAAAACGGTTCCCTCACCGTGCTCTTCAACGAGGACGGCACCAATGCCCTCACGGTGACCGGCTTCACCGCCAACGTTGGGGCCTCCGGCCTGGGTGTGGCTGCTTCCGGCGCGGATATTTCCGCTGGCGGCACGGGGCTGGATGCGGCGGCTTCGCAGATTCAGGTTGCCCTGACCACCCTGACGACCCAGGCCTCCATCCTGGCCAGCAACCTTTCCGTCATCTCCGCGCGTCAGGACTTCACGACCAGCCTGACCAACGTGCTGAAGGAAGGTGCCGACAAGCTGACCCTGGCGGACATGAACGAGGAATCCGCCAACATGCTGGCCCTGCAGACCCGTCAGAACCTGGGTGTCACCTCCCTGAGCCTGGCTTCCCAGGCCGCTCAGTCGGTGCTGCGTCTGTTCTAACAGCGGGACTAGGACCGTGAAGGGATGGCTGGCCATCATTGCATGGCCAGCCGTTTTTCTCATGGTTTGGGAAGTCGCGGCAGGAGGGTGAATCATGAATACAGTCGAATTCGTGGGTGCATCGGCCCCAGGCGTGGCGGTTCCAGCCAAAGTGCCTGCTCGTGTTGCCGAAGGGCCTTTGTCGCAGTCCATGGGCACCGATCAAGTCAATGAGGGTGACGAAGCCATTTCCCTTGGCAGATTCGGACCCCTCAATTCAACAAAAGAGGCCTTGGGCCAGGTGGCAACGGGTGTACGTGAACTGGCCTATGCACGGAAACTGGTCGAACGCGCCCAGCAGCAGTTGGAACTGGTGGTGAAAAGTTTTCCGCCATTCCCCCCTGGCAGCATGGAGAGGGAACAGTACCTCAACAGCGTTGCCGGGATTCGCAGCATCATTGAAAAATTGACCATACCGCCCGAACCGGGTGAACAACTGAAGCAGGCCTTGTCCCAACCCGCATTGATCAACTCGGATGCCTCTGCGGATTTGATGCCGGCGGGCATGGATGGATTGAGCCGTGCCGAGTCCGTGCTGGCCGAAATGCAGGCGAGCATGGAACACGAGGTTTTTCCGTCTCGCGCCAATTCGGGAGAGGAAAGCTTCGTCGTGTACCAGAGCAAGCGCGTGGGCGCCGAATTGCTGCGACAGGGGGCCGCCATATCCAGGTCACCGGAAGCGGTGCTGGCCCTCATCGGGTGACAGGCTTCAGAGATTGGCGCAATTGACATGGCTTTGAGTTTGACCCTGAAGCCCAAGGAAAAGATTTTCATCGGTGGCGCGGTGGTGCAGAACGGCCAGGCGAAGGCGGAGTTGACCATCCTTAACGATGTGCCCATCCTTCGCCACAAGGAAATCATGCACGAACAGGAAGCGGATACGCCCTGTCGGCGCATATATCTCGCGGTCCAGCAAATGTATATGGACGGCGTGAATCGCCCGGCCTATTTCAAACTCCTGGAGGAATTGGTGAACGATGTGGCCCAGGCCGCGCCCAGTACGGTCCCCAGGCTGCGGGAGGTAGGTGATTTGGTGACTGGTGGCCAGTACTATCTGGCCCTGAAGGCGGTAAAACAGCTAATCAATTACGAATCGGAGCTTCTGAAAAATGCCAGGCAATGCGATTGACGCATACAAGAGTGTCCAGAACGAGACCATGGATGGGCGTGAGTTGGAGTCGTCCTTGTTGTCGAGAGCTGCGGCCTTGTTGCGGCAATGCCAGGAAACCTGGGACCAGGAGGGCCATATCGAGCGATTGGACAATGCCCTGCGCTTCAACCAGCGCCTGTGGACCTTCTTTCAGTCCGAACTGATGGAAGAAACCAACCCCCTGCCCGCACAGATCAAGCAAAACCTGCTCAATCTTTCCGCCTTCGTGGATAAGCGTACCTTTGAAATCATGGCCTATCCGGCCCCGGACAAGCTCAATGTCCTGATCAACATCAACCAGCAGATATCCGAAGGCCTGGCCCCGCCCCGGCCCGCAGTGCCTGAGGCCGAAGGGCCCTGACAGCAGGTCGCGCCCACCCGCTGCATGATGTTGGAGCAGATCAACTTCACAGGCCGTGAACTGCTGATCGCCGTGATCCTGGCCACGCTGGTCTATGTGGTGGAGACCTTGATCTTCGCACGGCGCAAATCCCGGGACACCTCATCCTTCACCCTTCGTATCGATGCCCTGGAAAGGGAGTTGGCCGGCCTCAAGGCCAGGTTGGAACACCTGGAGGTGAGGCCGCCTGCGGGCAGCGCGATGGATGGCCAGTCCACCATCTACGCCGAGGCCGTCCGTCTGGCACGGAACGGGGTCCAGCCTCGAGACATGGCCGACCAACTGGGCATCTCCCGCAGCGAGGCCGAACTCATCGTGGCCTTGCATAAGGAGAAGCAGTGATGGCAATGCCTATAAGAGTGGCCTGTGACCCGCCCAAATGGCGGGGGGATTCGTGAATTTCTCCGCCCTGCCTGAAATGCTGCTGGCCTGGGCCAAGACCCAGGGGGCGGCCCTTCTGCAGGGCGGCAAGGCGGAACAGGCCTCCCCCTTCAAGGTGGGGGCAGAGTACGAGGGCAAGGTGCTGGACCAACTGCCCGGCGGGCGGCACCTGGTCCAGGTGGCGGGCCAGAAACTGGACATGGGCCTGCCAGCCCAAGCCCGTGCTGGGGACAATGTACGGCTTACCTTCCTGAGTGCGGGGCCCCGGCCCACTTTCCTGATGAATGCCCAGCCACAGGCCACACCAGTCCAGCCCGTGCAAATTTCCAGCAGTGCCCAGCAGGTCAGTGCCCTCATGCGCATCGCCCAACCGCTGGGCCAGGTCGCCCAGGCTGCTGCAACTGGACCGGCACCCAGACAGGCACCCCTCAGTCCCGGAGCAAGCACGGGCCAGACCGCCGCCCCGCCCGGGGCGCGCATGTCGGCACCTAGCGTCATACAGGCGGGCTCAGTTCCCGCCGCAGCGGCTGGACAGGCGTCTACTGTCCTGGCCAATAGTACCGCTGTCACCGACCAGTCACGCATCACGCCGACGGGCCAGGCGGCCCAGGCCTTGACCGGCGCAGCGAATGCGGCGGCTACACAAGGCGCTGCATCGGCCCGCCCCATCGTGGCCAACGTGGTCATGCTGCAGGGATTCACGCCATCGTCCGTCAATGCCCCGATTGCCGTGGCCAGTCCCAATACCGCCCTGCTGGGCCAGGCGGTTGACCGGTCATGGGTGTCGGTGGGCGCCAACACCACCCTGAGGCCCACCGTGCTGGCAGATCCCGCCGTGGCCTCGGACAATTTGTTGCCTTCCCGACTGGCCCAGACGGTACGGGAGAGCGGCCTCTTCTACGAGGCCCACCTGGCCCGCTGGGCCAAGGGAAGTTATCCCTTCGAGGCCATTCTCAACGAACCCCTGGCCCGGCTGGGGCGGGGCGCAGTGCCCATGCCCGGCATGGCGGAGCTGGCCGGCATGCCGGAGGATGCGGCACGCATGGCCGGACGCCAGTTGCACATGCTGGAGGGCGGTCCCTTCCTTTGGCAGGGCTTTGCCTGGCCGGGCCAGTGGATGGACTGGCTGGTGGAAGAGCGCAAGGAAGGTCAGGGCGACGGCCAAGGCGGCGAAGAGCCCAATCCCTGGTCCACGGAATTGCGTCTTACCCTGCCACGCATGGGTGCGGTCCAGGCCCATCTTTCATTGCGCGGCCAGGACGTGAGCCTGCGCCTGCAGGCGGCGGAGGCCGGTGCCGCCCAGGCCATGACGGATGCACTGCCCATGCTGCAGCTCGGGCTGGAGTCCGCAGGCCTGCGCCCCGTTAATCTGGCCGTGGTGACGGAGGAAGGCTGATGGCCCGGGAGGAAACGCGCCAGGAAGCCGTGGCGCTGCATTACGCCAGCGAGAAGGGGGCTCCCCAGGTGGTGGCCAAGGGCCGGGGGCTGGTGGCGGAGGAGATCATCGAGCGGGCCAGGGCTGCGGGCGTGTTCGTGCACGAGTCCCCGGAACTGGTGTCGCTGCTCATGCAGGTGGACCTGGACGATCGCATCCCGCCGGAGCTTTACGTGGCGGTGGCGGAACTGCTGGCCTGGCTCTACCGCCTGGAACAGGAACAGCCGGGAGCGGAGCCCGACCTCAGCTCAGGCTGAGAACCTCCAGCAGGGCCTTTTCCAGGGCCAGGCGCTTGACCGGATCCCCCAGGTCCTCGCCTTGCAGCACGAAAACGTCCTCCGCCCGGTTGCCCAGGGTGTTGATGCGGGCACTGGCCACGCTGGCATCGTGTTCCAGCAGTACCTGGGCCACCCGGGCCAACAGGCCGGGACGGTCCCCTGCAGTGAAGGAAAGCAGGTAGCTGCGTCCCTGTTCACTGCGTACCAGGTTCAGGCTGGGGCTCAGGGGGAAGGCCTTGAGCTGGCGGGGCAGGCGACCGTTGGGCAGTACCTCCCCCTCTTTGGGATGGGCCAGTTCCTGCTGCAGCTCATGCTCGATATAGCTGAGGATGTCGCGGTAGGCGATGCGGCGCTGTTCAGGGTCCAGGGCATAGAAGGTATCCAGGGCATGGCCATCACGGGTGGTGTGGACCCGGGCCGAGAGGATGGAGTAGCCCATGCGGGCGAAAAAGGCGCAGATGCGGGCGAACAGGGCCTTCACGTCGGGGGCGAAGACCATCACTTCCACGCCTTCACCAACCTCCGCCAGACGGGCCCGCACGATGTGCTGCTCCTTGGCCACCAGGGGCAGGAGGCGGCGGGTCTGCCAGGCGATGTCCCTGCTGTCCTGGCGCATGAAATACACGTCGTCCAGGCGCTTCCACAAGGCCTCCTCGGCGCCGGGCATGAAGCCGTAGAGGCGCAGCTGGGCACGGGCGGCCTCCTTTTTCTCCTCCACGCTGTCCGGCTGGGCCTCCCCCTTTTCCAGTACCCGCCGGGCCGCCAGATAGAGTTCCTGGGTCAGCTTATCCTTCCAGGCGTTCCAGACCTTGGGGCTGGTGCCGCGGATGTCCGCCACCGTCAGCAGGTAGAGGGCCGTGAGGCGTCGCACATCGCCGCAGCGCAGGGCGAAGGCGGTGATGACATCGGGGTCGGAGAGGTCCTGTTTCTGCGCCGTCTGGGACAGGGTCAGATGTTCCGCCACCAGCCAGGCCACGAATTCGGTGTCCTCCCTTGACAGGCCCTGGCTGCGGCAGAAGCGGCGCGCGTCCACGGCCCCCAGGCTGGAATGGTCGCCGCCCCGGCCCTTGGCGATGTCGTGGAACAGGGCGGCCAGCATGAGCAGTTCCTGGCGCTTGCAGTCCGCCATGAGGCGGTGGGCCAGGGGGAATTCGTGGGCGTACTCGTTCAGGGCCAGGCGGCGCAGGTTGCGCACCACCATGAGGGTATGTTCGTCCACGGGGTAGATGTGGAAGTGGTCGTGCTGCATCTGGCCGGTGATGCGCCCGAACAGGGGAATGTAGCGCCCCAGCAGTCCCAGACGGTGCATGAGGCGCAGGGCGTGGGTCACCCCCCGGGGCGATGCCAGCAGGTCCAAAAAGCGCTTCTGGTTGGCGGGGTCCCGGCGGAAGGCAGCGTCGATATGCCGGCCCCCGCGCCATAAGGCCCGCAGCAGCCTGGGCGTGAAGCCCTGCAGGTCCTTTTCCCGGGCAAAAACCAGGAAGGCCTCCAGCAGCAGGCCGGGCTGGGCATCCAGCAGATTGTCTTCCGCGTCCAGGGATTGGCCCTCGATGCGGAAGGGGCTGGCATGGGCCAGGGGGCGGGCGGGTTCCGGCGGAAGCAGCCGGCCGCGCAGTTCCGCCAGGCCCAGTTCGTTGATGAGGCGGATGTGGCGGGCGGCGCGGTAGTAACGCTGCATGAGGCGTTCCGATGCCCGGCGAGGTGGCCGTGGCACTACCCCCATGGCGGCGGCCACCGGTTCCTGGAACTCGAACAGCATACGGTCCTCCCGGCGCTTGGCGGCGAGGTGCAGGCGGATGCGCAGGTGGGAAAGGAAGATCAGCTGGGTGGCCAGTGAGCGGACTTCACGGGCGCTGAGCAGCCCGGCCTTCACCAGGTCGGGGAGGCGGTTGCCCAGGCCGGCCGCCTGGCTGACCCACAGCAGCGTATGCAGGTCCCGCAGGCCGCCGGGGCTTTCCTTGAGGTTTGGCTCCAGCACCATGGCCACGTCGGCGTGGCGCCCGTGGCGCACCCGCTGTTCCAGCAGCTTGGCCTGGAAGAATGCAGCGGGATCCAGCAGGGTCCGCTGGTCCCGGACCATCCGCTGGAAGAGGCCCCTGCTGCCGGCCAGGAAGCGGGCCTCCAGCAGGTTGGTCTGCACGGTGATGTCCTTGGCGGCTTCCGCCGTGCACTCCGCCAGGGTGCGCACGCTGTGGCCGATGGGCAGGCCTACGTCCCAGAACAGGGCCACAAGGGGTTCCAGGCGGGCTTGGTCTTCCTGGGTGAGGCCGTCGTCCAGCAACAGCAACAGGTCCACGTCCGACTGGGGATAGAGCTCTCCCCGGCCATATCCCCCCACGGCGATGAGGGTGGCCCGGGCCGGCAGGTCGTGGGCAGCCCAGATCTCCGCCAGCACCTCGTCTGCCAGGCGGCACAGGCCCTTGAGCAGGCGAGGTGCCTGGGGCCGTTCCAGATAGTCCTGGATCAGGCCGGCCCGCTCATCCTGGATGCGGGCACGCCAGGCCGCGACCCTGGCCAGGTCAGGATTCATGCGCCTCGCTGGATGAAGGGGGGCGGGGGCGGGGCGGCCTGGGAAAGGGTCAGGACCTCGAAGCCGGTGGGCGTGACCAGGACGGTATGCTCCCACTGGGCAGAAAGGCTGTGGTCCTTGGTGACCACGGTCCAGCCATCTCCCAGGACGCGGATGTCTTTCCTGCCGGCGTTGATCATGGGTTCGATGGTGAAGACCATGCCCGTCTCGAGCTTGGGGCCGGTACCCGCCTTGCCGTAGTGCAGCACCTGGGGATCCTCGTGGAACCTGGCGCCTATGCCGTGGCCGCAGAATTCACGTACCACGGAATACCCGTTGGATTCCGCGTGGCGCTGGATGGCAGCGCCGATGTCCCCCAGATGGGCCCCTGGCTTCACCACGCTGATGCCCTTCCACATGCATTCATAGGTGATTTCCGTGAGGCGGCGGGCCTGGATCGTGGGTTCCCCCACGTAGAACATGCGGGAGGTGTCGCCGTGCCAGCCATCCTTGATGGTGGTGATGTCCAGGTTTACCACGTCGCCGGCCTTCAGCGCCTTGTCCCCGGGCACGCCGTGGCAGACCTGGTGGTTCACCGAGGCGCAGATGGACTTGGGGTAAGGCTTGTGGCCGTTGGGGGCGTAGTTGAGGGGGGCGGGAATGCAGTCCTGCACCTCCACCATGTAGTCGTGGCAGAGCTTGTCCAGTTCGCCGGTTGTGACGCCGGGTTTCACGAAGGGAGTGATGTAATCCAGCACCTCGCCGGCGAGGCGGCCCGCCACGCGCATTTTTTCTATTTGTTCCGGGGTCTTGATGGTGATGGGCATGATGCTAGGGTTGGAAAAAGTGATTCAGGATAGGGTTGAGGGGGGTGAATGTAAAGTTGAGTGAAATGGTAGGAATGTGCTTTCTATAATGTTTTCAATTGCATGAGGATTGGACGGGAGATTCGGTGCGATGGCGGTGGATGCGGTTTCTTCCATGACAGGGGGGCTCAATGCCGGTGCGGCGGCTATGCGTGCCAGCGGTGGCGAGCGTCTGTCTCCCCAGGAACAAGCCCAGGTGCGCAAGCTGCAGGCCATCGACCAGAAGGTGCGCCAGCACGAGGCGGCCCACAAGGCCGCCGGCGCGGGCCTGACGGGCGCGGCCACCTACCAGTACGTGCGTGGGCCGGACGGCAGGCAGTATGCCGTGTCGGGGGAGGTGAGCATCAACACCTCGCCCGCCGGCACGCCTCAATCCACCTTGGCCAAGGCCGAGCAGATTCGCGCCGCTGCCCTGGCGCCGGCCGATCCCTCGCCGCAGGACCAGGCTGTGGCGGCTGCCGCGGCGATGATGGCGCTGCAGGCCCGGCAGGAGATCGCGAAGCAGCGCAGAGAAGGGGAGGACGGCGATGGCCAGTCCCCGACCTCTGCCGTGCAGGGCAACCTTGCTGTCGGCAACTCCCAGGATCGGTACGGGAAAGCCGACAAGGCTGACAGGGCCATGGGGGCCTATGCGCAAAGCGCCCAGGCCATCACCCAGGCCCTGGGCCTGGCCGTCAGCACCTTCGCCTAGGGGGTCCTGGCGGCAGCCACCTGCCAGCCGCCGCCCATGGCCTTGGCCAGGTCAGCCGAGGCGCTCAGCTGGGCGCGTCGGGCATCGATGCGGTTCAGTTCCGCCTGCAACGCGTTGCGCTGGGCGTCCAGCACCGTCAGGTAGTTGCTCAAGCCATTGCGGTAGCGCAGATCCGCCAACTTCTCGGCGCTAGCCAGGGCCTCGGCGCGCCGGCCTTCCGCCTCGGCCAGTTCCCGGGCCTGGCGGTGGGCTGTGAGGGCGTCCAGCACTTCCCGGAAGGCCTGGCGCACGGCCTGCTCATAGCCGATCAGGGCCTGGGCCTGGCGCGCGTCCCGGACCTGGAGTTCCGCTTCGGTGCGGCCGCCGTTCAGGATGCTTTGCACGATGCCGGCGCTGAGGCCCCAGATGGCGGCAGGACCGGAGAACAGGTTCGACAGGGCCTTGCTTTCCGAGCCCAGGTAGGCCGTGAGGCTCAGGTCCGGGTACAGGGCTGCCTTGGCCTCCTTGATGCGGGCGTGGGAGGTCAGCACGTTCTGCTCCGCCTGGCGCAGGTCGGGGCGCCGTTCCAGCAGTTCGGAAGGCAGGCTGGCGGGAAGGGTGGGCGGCTCGCCCAGGGCCTCCAAGGACTTGCCACGGCCGATGGGATCCTCCATCAGGGCACGGGGGCTGCGGCCGACGAGCACCGCCAGGGCCAGTTCCTGCTGGCGAACGCCCTGGGTCAGCTGGGCCAGGCTGGCCTCCAGGCCAGCCAGTTCTGCCTGGGCCTGGCGCAGTTCCAGTTCGGAGGACACGCCGGCATCCAGGCGCAGTGCCTGCAGGTCAACGGCGGCCTGGCGGTTGGCCCGTGTCCTGTCCACCAGGGCCAGTTGGGCATCCAGGGCCCGCAAGGCGAAGTAGGCCTGGGCGACTTCGCTGGTGAGGGAGATGCGCACCACGTCCCGGCCATATTCACTGGCCAGCAGCTCGGAGCGGGTGGCGTTGCTGGCCTCCCGGTAGCGGCCCCAGAGGTCCAACTCGTAGGCGGCCTGGAGTTGGGCCTTGTAGGTGTTGTTGGTGGGGGAGCCACCGGCGGGCATGGCGCCCACCTCCGTCCGGCGGCTGCGGCTGACATCGGCGCTGCCTTGCAGTTGCAGGGCCTGGTCCGCCCGAGCCAGGCCCAGGTTGGCGCGGGCCTCCTCGATGCGGGCGGCAGCGAGCCTGATGTCGGCGTTGCGGGCCAGGGCCTCCTGGATCAGGGTCTCCAGTTGGGGATCGCCATAGGCGTTCCACCAGTCGGACGCCATGGGTATGGCGGATTGTCCGGCTTGTTGAGGCCAGCTGGCCGGCAACTCGGGGGTGGCTTTTCGTAGTTCGGGGATGGCGGCGCAGCCAGCCAGGAAGAGGAGGGCCAGGGCCAGGACGATGAGCGAGCCGGTCTTAGGCATGATCGTCTCCATGTTGCGCCGCGCCGTGGTATTTGATGGGTCCCGGGAACAGCTTGCGCACCAGCAGGTAGAGCACGGGCACGAAGAACACCGCCAGCACCGTGGCGGCGATCATGCCGCCCATGACCCCGGTGCCGATGGCGTGGCGGCTGGCGGCACCGGCGCCGGAGGAGATGGCCAGGGGCAGCACGCCGAACATGAAGGCGATGGAGGTCATGATGATGGGCCGGAAGCGCAGCCGGCTTGCCTCCAGGACCGCCTCCAGGGTGGTCTTGCCCTGGGCCTCCAGCTGGCGGGCGAATTCCACGATCAGGATGGAATTCTTGGCCGACAGGCCGATGATGGTGATGAAGCCCACCTTGAAGTACACGTCGTTGGGAAGTTCTCTTAATGTCATGGCCAGCACCGCGCCAAACACGCCCAGGGGCACCACCAGCAACACCGCCAGGGGCACGCTCCAGCTTTCGTACAGGGCGGCCAGGCACATGAACACCACGATGATGGACAGGGTGAAGAGGATGGGGGCCTGGGCGCCGGAGAGCTTCTCTTCATAGGACGTGCCGGACCACTCGAAGCCCAGGCCCGGCGGGAGCTTGCCCGCGATCTCCTCCATGGCCTGCATGGCCTCGCCGGTGCTGTGGCCCGGGGAAGGGCCGCCGGCGATCTTGGTGGCGGGCAAGCCGTTGTAGCGGTCCAGCTTGGGCGAGCCCACCATCCAGCGAGGCGTGGCGATCTCCGACAGGGGGACCAGGGTGCCCTGGGCCGTCCGTACCCGCAAGGCCAGGAGCCCCTCGGGCGTTGCCCGGGCGGGGGCGTCCACCTGCATGACCACCCGCAGGACCCGGCCTTCCCGGATGAAATCGTTCACGTAGGCGGAGCCCAGGGCCACGGCCAGGGTCTGGTTCAGCTCGCCGATGTCGATGCCCAGGCTGCTGGCCTTTACCCGGTCGATGTCCAGCATCAGCTGGGAGGCCGGTTCCTTGCCCTCCGGGCGCACGCCCGCCAGGCGGGGATCCTGGCTGGCCAGGCCCAGCACCATGTTGCGGGCCTCCATGAGCTTGTCCCTGCCCAGGTTGGTACGGTCCTGGAGACGGAAGTCGAAGCCGCCCACCGCCGCCAGTTCCGGGATGGGAGGTGGGTTGAGGGCGAAGATCAGGGCCTGCTTGATGGAGAACAAGGCCATGTTGGCGCGTTGCACGATGGACAAGGCGTGCTGGTCGGATTGCTTGCGTTCATCCCAGTCCTTGAAGCGCACGAAGGAGATGGCGGCATCCTGGCCCTTGCCGAAGAAGGAGAAGCCCAGCACCCCCACCACCTTGGCCACTTCCGGCTGCTTCAGGTAATACTCCTCCATCTGGGACAGCACCTGCTCCGTGCGCTCCTGGGTGGCGCCGGCGGGCAGCTGGATGATGCTGATCAGGTAGCCCTGGTCCTCGTCCGGCAGGAAGCCCGTGGGCAGCTTCATTAACAGGAATGCCGTGGCGGCGACGATGGCGAGGAACAGCAGGAACATGCGCAGGGGCCGTACCACCACGCCACCCACCCCCTTCATGTAGCGGCCGGTGCCGCGTTCGAAGAAGTCGTGGAACCAGCCGAACAGGCCTCGCTGGTGCTCCAGTTGGTCCTTGTCCAGGCCCTTGAATAGGGTGGCGCACAAGGCCGGGGTGAGGGTGATGGCCATGAGGGCCGAGAACAGCATGGTGATCACCAGGGTCACGGAGAACTGCCGGTAGATGGCCCCCACCGAGCCGCTGAAGAAGCCCATGGGCACGAACACCGCCGAAAGCACCACGGTGATGCCGACGATGGCACCGAAGATCTGGCCCATGGCCTTGGAGGTGGCTTCCCTGGCGGCCAGGCCTTCCCTGGACATGATGCGCTCCACGTTCTCCACCACGACGATGGCGTCGTCCACCACGATGCCGATGGCCAGCACCATGGCGAACAGGGTCAGCAGGTTGATGGAGTAGCCCAGGAGATAGATGCCCACCAGGGTGCCGATGAGGGAAACGGGCACCACCACGGCGGGTATGACGGCGGCCCGAAGTTTGCCCAGGAACAGCCACATCACCAGGAACACCAGCACGAAGGCCTCCACCAGGGTCTTAACCACTTCCCGGATGGAGATTTCCACGAAGCGGGAGGTGTCGTAGGGCACGTCCCAGCTCACCCCCTTGGGGAAGTGTCTGGCCAGCTCGGCCATGCGTTCCTTCACCGCCTGGGAGGTTTCCAGGGCGTTGCTGCCCGGGGCCAGCTTGATGCCGATGGGCGCCGTGGGCTGGCCATTCAGGCGGGCCCGGAAGATGTAGTCCTGGGCACCCAGTTCCACCCGGGCCACGTCCTTCAGCCGCACGGCCGCGCCGGTGCTGTCGCTGCGCAGCAGGATGTTGCCGAACTCATCCGGCGTGGCCAGACGGCCCTGGGTAATGACCGTGGCAGACAGTTGCTGGCCCTTCACGGCGGGCACCTGGCCCAGCTCGCCCGTGGCCAGCTGCACGTTCTGGGCCTGGACGGCGGCCAGGGCCTGGCCCGGGGTCATGTTGAAATTCGCCAGCTTGAGGGGGTCCAGCCAGATGCGCATGGCGTATTCGGAGCCGAACATCTGGGCCTCGCCCACGCCGGGCACCTGGCGGATGTTGTTAAGCACGTTGGCGGCGGTGAAGCTGCCCAGATCCACCGCGTCCAGGCTCTTGTCCGGCGAGAAGACGGTGATGAACATGAGGAAATTGCGCCGGGACTTCACTACGGTGATGCCCTGGCGGCGCACCTCCTCGGGCAGCCGGGCCTCCACCCGCTTGATGCGGTTCTGGGCCTCCACCGAGGCGATGTCCAGGTCCGTGCCCGTGGAGAAGGTCATGGTCAGGGTGAGGGTGCCGCTGGCATCGGAGTTGGACTCCATGTAAAGGAGATTCTCGATGCCGTTCATCTCCTGTTCGATAAGGGTGGTGACCGTGTCTTCCACCACCTGGGCGGACGCGCCCGGATAGACGGCGGTTATCTGCAGGGCCGGCGGTGCCACCTCCGGGTACTGGGATACGGGCAGCTTGGGAAATACCAGCACCCCGGCCAGGATGATGGCCAGGGCGATGACCCAGGCGAAGATGGGGCGGTCGATGAAGAAGCGGGGCAGCATGGTCGGCAGTCGTCAGTGAGCAGTTTTCAGTCGGCAGTAAGGGCTGTTCGTCATTTCTGATTGCTGCTGACTGCCGGCTGCGAACTGCTTACTGGTTTCACCGGCGCCCCCGGCCGTGCCTTCTGCAAGCCGTTGACGATCACCTGTTCGCCGCCCTTCAGTCCTTCAGCGATGAGCCAGTCTTCGCCTGCCAGGCCGCCGGTCTTGACCGGCTGGGGTACCACGGTGCCTTCAGGGCTCACCAGCATGACCATCTGGCCCTGGGCGGAGGTCATCACCGCCTTTTGCGGCACGGCGATAACGTTTTCCGCCTGGGCCACGGGCAGGCGCACGGTGACGAACTGGCCCGGCAACAATTCGCGGCCCGGGTTGGCGAACTCCGCCCGCTGGCCCACGGAGCCCGTGGCGGGGTCCACCGCCAGGTCGTTGAAAAGCAGTTTTCCTGGCTGGGCATATTCCCGGCCGGTCTCCAGCACCAGTTTCACGGGGGCCCTGCTGGCCTTGGTTCGCCCGCTCTTCATGGTTTCCCGCAGCTGGATGAACTCGGCGCTGGACTGGGAGAAATCCACCCAGATGGGGTCGTACTGCTCGATGGTGGCCAGGTGGGTGGCCTCGCCCTTGCCCACCAGGGCGCCTTCGGTGACCAGGGCCCGTCCGATACGGCCGGAGATGGGGGCGGTGACGGTGGTGTAGGACAGGTTGATCTCCGCCTGGGTGAGTGCCGCCTGGGCGGCGGCCACGTCCGCGTCCCCCTGGGCCTTGGCGGCCACGGCCTGGTCGTATTCCTGCCTGGCGATGGCCTTGGTGTCCTTCAGGGCCTGCATGCGCTCCAGGTTCTGGGCGGCGATGAGGGCCGTGGCCCTGGCCCGGGCCAGGGCGGCCTTGGCGGATTCCGCGTTGGCGGCCAGGGGGCGTTGGTCAATGCGGAACAACACCTGGCCCGCTTTTACTTCGCTGCCCTCCGTGTATTCCCGCTTCTCCAGGATACCCTCCACCCGGGCCCGTACCTGGGCCACCCGAACGGCGGTCATGCGTCCGGGCACTTCCACGGTCTGGGCCACGGTCTTGGGTCCCACGGTGACCACCTCCACCTCGGCCGGGGCCATGCCCCCCCCGGGCGGGCCGCCGGCCTGTTGGGCGGCATCCTTGCCGCAGGCGGTCAGGGCAAGTGGGACGATAAGGGCGGCAAGGGCAATGCGGTTCACGGAAGTCTCCGGTCAGGCATGGGGAGGGGTTAGGCAATATACATACGTTCATGAATGTATGTAAATACGGAATTTGTATTACCATTCCGGGAAATCCCCTACCGGTGTAGCGATGGTACGCAGAACCAAGGAAGACGCCCAGGAAACCCGGACCCTGATCCTGGATACGGCCGAGCAGGTATTTCGCGAGAAAGGCGTGGGTCATACCACCCTGGCAGAGATCGCCGCCGCCGCCGGCTTGACGCGGGGGGCCATCTATTGGCACTTCGATAACAAGGCCGCCTTGCTCCAGGCCATGAACGACCGGGTGCATCTGCCCCTGGAGGCCATGCACCAGGCCCTGGCGGACGT
Source organism: Thiobacillus sp. (assembly GCA_024235835.1). Classification (NCBI taxonomy): domain Bacteria; kingdom Pseudomonadati; phylum Pseudomonadota; class Betaproteobacteria; order Nitrosomonadales; family Thiobacillaceae; genus Thiobacillus; species Thiobacillus sp. Next base: position 160,097 of record JACKLQ010000001.1, read on the forward strand.
GGCCCTGACGGACCCCCTGGCCAAGCTTCGGGAATCCGCCCACAACGTGCTCGCCCAAGTGGCCAACGACCCCCGTTCCCGGCGGGTGTTCGAGATATTCAGTTTCAAGTGCGAGTTCGTCGGCGACATGGCGGAGATGCTGGAACGGCAACGGGAAAGCCGCCGGGACTGCCTGGGAGACCTGGAGGAAAACCTGCGCCATGCGGTGGCAAAGGGCCAGTTGCCGAATCAGTTGGATATCCCAAGCACGGCCATCGGCATCTACGCCCTGGTGGACGGCCTCATCGAGAACTGGCTGCTGGATCCGGGAAGCTTCGATCTGGTGGATACGGGGGATCGGCTGGTGGCGAATTTCTGCCTGGGCCTGGCGGTCACGAGGTAAGCCAGGCCGTGGCCTGGAGGAGGCCAGGGCTTCCCGGGCTTTTCCCGGACTCGCTGCGCTCTTCCGGACTACGGAAGCGCTCTCAGGCCGTCGGCCGGCGTTCGAAACTGCTGAAGCTGCCTTCGGCGAGCGAAGCCTCGATGCCCACAACCCGGGCGGCCGGCGGGCCTTCCCAGGCCCAGGCGATGAGGGCCTCCACGGCAGCATCTTCCCCATGCGCCATGGCTTCCACCGCACCATCAGCACGGTTGCGCACCCAGCCGGTCACCCCCAGGCGCTCCGCCTCCAGTCGCATGGATTCCCGGTACCACACCCCCTGGACCCGGCCGGTGATGACCAGATGTCGGGTGGTCTTCATAGGAGCTACTTGATGCGCATGCCCGGCTGGGCACCGGAATCCGGCGACAGCAGGAAGGGGCCACCCCGCTCGTCTGACGCGGCCAGCACCATGCCTTCGCTCATGCCGAATTTCATCTTGCGGGGTGCCAGGTTGGCCACCATGACCGTGAGGCGGCCCACCAGGGTCTCGGGCGCGTAGGCGGCCTTGATGCCGGCGAATACGGTGCGGGTCTCGGCGCCAAGTTCCAGGGTGAGCTTCAGCAGCTTGTCGGCCCCTTCCACATGTTCGGCGTTGGCGATGCGGGCCACCCGCAGGTCCACCTTGGTGAAGTCGTCGATGGAGATGTAGTTCTGCTCAGGCACCTTGGCCTCGTCCGACTGGGCCACGTGCTGCTGGTGTTCGGCGTGGCGCACCGGCGCCGGCTCGGGGGTGGGGGCGGGGGCCAGAGTCTGCTTGTTCTCCTCCACCATGGCCTCGATCTTCTTGGGATCGATGCGGGTCATCAGGTGCTGGTAGGGGTTGATGGCGTGGTCCGTCAGCAACGTCGTTGCGTCAGTCCAGGTCATGGGGCCGATGTTTAGGAAGGCCTCCACGCTCTCCGCCAGCTTGGGCAATACGGGCTTTAGGTACAGGGCCAGCAGGCGGAAGGCGTTCACCGCCACGGTGCAGACCTGGTGCAACTCCGCGTCCCGACCCTCTTGCTTGGCCATCTCCCAGGGCTTGTGAGTATCCACGTACTGGTTGGCCAGGTCTGCCAGGGCCATGATCTCCCGCAGGGCCTTGCTGTATTCCCGGGCCTCGTAGAGTTCTGCAATCCTGCCGGCGGCGGCTTTCAGGTTGGCCAGGGGCGTGTCGGAGGGAATGGCGCCCAGCTTGCCGCCAAAGCGCTTGGTGATGAAGCCTGCGGAGCGACTGGCGATGTTCACGAACTTGCCCACCAGGTCGGCATTCACCCGGGCAGTGAAGTCCTCCAGGTTCAGGTCGATGTCCTCCAGGGTGGGGGCCAGCTTGGCGGCGTAGTAATAGCGCAGCCATTCCGGGTTCAAATGGCGCAGGTAGCTCTCGGCGGTGATGAAGGTGCCCCGGCTCTTGGACATCTTGGCGCCGTTAACCGTGAGGAAGCCGTGGCAGAACACGCCCGTGGGGGTGCGGAAGCCGGCGTGGTGCAGTTCCGCGGGCCAGAACAGGGCGTGGAAGTAGAGGATGTCCTTGCCGATGAAGTGGTACACCTCGGCGGTGGAATCCGGCTTCCAGAAGTCATCGAAATTCAGGCCGTGCTTGTCGCAGTAGTTCTGGAAGCTGCCCATGTAGCCGATGGGGGCGTCCAGCCAGACGTAGTAGTACTTGCCCGGGGCATCCGGGATCTCGAAGCCGAAGTAGGGGGCGTCCCGGGAGATGTCCCAATCTGAAAGCCCGCCCTCAAGCCACTCGTTCAGTTTGTTCGCGGCCTCTGCCTGGACATGGGGCGGGACGATCCAGCCCTTCAGGAACTCGGCGCAACGGGGGTCGGAGAGCTTGAAGAAATAATGGTCCGATTCCTTGCGTACGGGCGCCGCGCCGGACACGGCGGAGAAGGGGTTGATCAGTTCCGTGGGCAGGTAGGCCGCGCCACACACCTCGCAGGAATCGCCGTACTGGTCCTTGGCGTGGCACTTGGGGCACTCGCCCTTGATGAATCGGTCCGGCAGGAACATTTGCTTCACCGGATCGTAGAACTGCTCGATGGAACGCACCTCGATGAGGCCCGCGTCCCGCAGGCGGGTGTAGATGGTGTCAGCGTAGTGGCGGGTTTCCGGGGTGTTGGTGGAGTAGTAGTTGTCGAAGCCCACCAGGAAGCCGTCGAAGTCCCGCTTGTGCTCGTGCCACACCCGGTCCACCAGTTGCTCCGGCGTGATGCCTTCCTTTTCCGCCCGCAGCATGATGGGGGTGCCGTGGGTGTCGTCGGCGCAGCAATAGATGCAGTCGTTGCCCTGCATCTTCTGGAAGCGCACCCAGATGTCGGTCTGGATGTATTCCACCAGATGACCCAGGTGAATGGAGCCGTTGGCGTAGGGCAGGGCGGAAGTGACGAGGATTTGTCTGGGCATCTGGTGGGGCATGTTTGCGAATGTATGCAAGGAAGCCGCACATTCTAAGACATGGGAGATTGCCCCGCCCAAGGAAGGTCGATAGAATGCGCCCCGACCTTAGGCGCGTAGCTCAGCTGGTTAGAGCACCACCTTGACATGGTGGGGGTCGTTGGTTCGAGTCCAATCGCGCCTACCAGACAACAGCAGGAGTAACAGGATGGCTTTCCGAACTTGTTTGACCGAACGGATACCCCACACGGGTTGAGCCTTTGTCTTGTTATGTCCTGAGAAAAAAGTGCGGCCGACCCGCACTTTTTTTTTGCCCTGATTGAGCTTTACCGGAGCGCAGCATGCCCCAGATCAAATTGCCCGATGGTTCCGTAAGGAGCTTCGATAACCCGGTCACCGTCGCCGAGGTGGCTGCCAGCATTGGCGCCGGACTGGCCCGGGCCGCCCTGGCCGGCAAGGTGAACGGCAACCTGGTGGATACCTCCCATCGCATCGAGGCGGATGCTGATCTGGCCATCATCACCGACAAGGACGTGGACGGCCTGGATTTGATCCGCCATTCCACCGCCCACCTCTTGGCCTATGCGGTGAAGGAGCTGTTCCCCGAGGCCCAGGTGACCATCGGCCCGGTGATCGAGGACGGCTTCTACTACGATTTCGCGTTCAAGCGCCCCTTCACGCCGGAAGACCTGGCGGCCATCGAAAAGCGCATGGCGGAGCTGGCGAAGAAGGACATCCCCGTGGCCCGGGAGGAGTGGGACCGGGACGCGGCCGTGGACTTCTTCAAGTCCATCGGCGAGGCCTACAAGGCGGAGATCATCGCCTCCATTCCCGCCGGTCAGACCATCTCCCTCTATCGTGAGGGCGAGTTCGTCGACCTGTGCCGAGGTCCCCACGTGCCTTCCACCGGCAAGCTCAAGGCCTTCAAGCTCATGAAGGTGGCCGGGGCCTATTGGCGCGGAGATTCCAGGAACGAGATGCTGCAACGCATCTACGGCACCGCCTGGGCCAACAAGGACGACCTGGCTGCCTACCTGCACCGCCTGGAAGAGGCGGAGAAACGTGACCACCGTCGCCTTGGCAAGCAACTGGACCTGTTCCACCTCCAGGACGAGGCTCCTGGCATGGTGTTCTGGCATCCCCATGGCTGGGTGCTGTGGCAGGAGATCGAGCAGTACATGCGAGGCAAGTTCCGCGAGTACGGCTACGAGGAGGTGAAGACCCCCACGGTCATGGACAAGACCCTGTGGGAGAAGTCAGGCCACTGGGACAACTACCGGGAAAACATGTTCACCACCAACTCGGAGAACCGGGACTATGCGGTGAAACCCATGAACTGCCCCGGCCACGTGCAGATATTCAACCACGGCCTGCGTTCCTACCGGGACCTGCCCATGCGCCTGGCGGAGTTCGGCTCCTGCCACCGCAACGAGCCCTCCGGCGCCCTGCATGGCCTCATGCGGGTGCGCGCCTTCGTTCAGGACGACGCCCACATCTTCTGCGCCGAGGGCCAGGTCCAGGCCGAGGTGTCGGACTTCATCAAGATGCTTCAGGACGTCTATGCCGACTTCGGTTTCGAGGACGTGCTGGTTAAGCTCTCCACCAGGCCCGACAAGCGGGTGGGCAGCGACGAGTCCTGGGACAAGGCGGAGGCCGGCCTGGCCGCGGCCCTGGAGCAGAATCACCTGGCCTACGACCTGCAGCCGGGGGAGGGAGCCTTCTACGGCCCCAAGATCGAGTTCACCCTGAAGGACTCCCTGGGCCGGCTGTGGCAGGTGGGCACCATCCAGCTGGACTTCAACCTGCCAGTGCGCCTGGGGGCCGAATTCGTGGACGAGGACAACACGCGCAAGCCGCCGGTCATGCTGCACCGGGCCATCCTGGGCTCCATGGAGCGCTTCATCGGCATCCTCATCGAGCACTACGCCGGCAACTTTCCCGTATGGCTGGCGCCGGTGCAGGCGGTGGTCATGAGCATCACCGACGCCCAGGCGGAATACGCGAAAGAAGTGACGCAAGCCCTTAAAAAACAAGGCTTCCGGGTGGTTTCTGACTTGAGAAGCGAGAAGATTGGCTATAAAATCCGCGAGCACTCCATGCAGCGGGTGCCTTACCAGATCGTGCTGGGCGACAAGGAACGCCAGGAAAACAAGCTGGCGGTCCGGGCCCGGGGTGGCGAGGATCTGGGGCAGATGACGCTGGAAGCGTTCATCGCAAGGCTGCAGGAGGCGTAGATACTGAGGAGCCGATGCACTAGGTCGGCTCCTTGTTTTTTAAGCATTATTGAAGGGATTCGCGATAGCTCAGGAAAAAGAACTCAGGATCAACGGCGAGATTGATGTGCCCGAGGTCCGACTGGTAGGTGACGATGGCGAGCAGTTGGGCATCGTCAGTCTGCGGGAAGCCCTGCTGAAGGCCGAAGACTCGGAGCTGGATCTTGTCGAGATCGCTCCCATGGCCAAGCCCCCGGTTTGCCGGATCATGGATTTCGGCAAGCACAAGTACCGGGAGAGCAAGAAGCAGCACGAGGCCAAGCTCAAGCAGAAGCAGATCCAGGTCAAGGAAGTCAAGTTCCGGCCCGGTACCGATGAAAATGACTACCAGGTCAAGCTTCGGAACCTGATCCGCTTCCTGAGCGAGGGCGACAAGGCGAAAATCACCTTGCGTTTCCGCGGCCGGGAAATGGCTCACCAGGAACTGGGCATGGAGCAACTGAAACGGGTGGAAGCCGACCTGGTGGAGTACGCCACGGTGGAGCAGTTCCCCAAGATGGAAGGGCGCCAGATGGTTATGGTACTGACGCCCAAGAAGAAGAAGTGACCTTGAGGTAGCAAGGCCATCTCCGCGCAGGCGGGGATCCAGAGCGGTTCGAAAAGTCTGGATTCCCGTTTTCACGCGAATGGCAAAGCGGTTTTCAGGCCGATGCGGGCCTGACCGGTATGGGTGACCGTACTCGGCGAATCGCATCGACAAGTGCCATCCGGCCAAACAAGCGCTTCCGCCGGAAGCCGCCGGAAAGCATCGAAGAATGGAGTTGTCATGCCGAAGATGAAGACCAAGAGCGGCGCCGCCAAGCGTTTCCGCGTCCGGGGAAACGGCACGCTGAAGCGTTCATCCGCTTACATGCGCCACATCCTCACCAAGAAGACCACCAAGCGCAAGCGTCAGCTGCGCGGTATGTCCGAAGTTCATCCCGGTGATGTGGGTCATGTCCGTGACATGATGCCCTACGCCTAAGTCAAAGGAGATCAGACATGCCTCGCGTAAAACGTGGTGTAACCGCCCGTGCCAGTCACAAGAAGGTCATGGAGGCCGCCAAGGGCTTCCGCGGCCGCCGCAAGAACGTATTCCGGGTCGCCAACGAAGCGGTCATGAAGGCTGGGCAGTATGCCTATCGTGACCGTCGTCAGAAGAAGCGTCAGTTCCGCGTGTTGTGGATCGCCCGTATCAACGCCGCCGTGCGCGAGCTGGGTATGGACATGACCTACAGCGTGTTCATGAACGGCCTGAAGAAAGCCAACATCGAGATCGACCGCAAGGTGCTGTCCGACATGGCCATCTTCGACCAGCCGGCCTTCGCCAAGATCGCCGAGCAGGCCAAGGCCTCCCTGGCTGCTTAATCGACCCTAAAAGTCGGTCCATTTATAAGCCGGACCAAGCCACAATCTTGCCCGGCAACATGGAGGGAGGCCCACAAGGCCTCCCTTTCCATTTACGTGCACACATTACGTGAACCTTTCTCCGCGAACCCAGAGCCTGAATTGAGCGCGCCATGAATCTGGAAGACCTCCTCAAAGACGCCGAACGCGAGTTCGCCGCCGCCGCCAGCCTGCCCACCCTGGACCAGGTGAAGGCCCGTTTCCTGGGCAAGACCGGAGCCATCACCGAGCAGATGAAGGGCCTGGGCGGCTTGCCGCCGGAGGAGCGCAAGAGCGCCGGTGCCCGCATCAACGAAGTGAAGAACCAGGTGGAAGCCCTGCTCAAGGCCAGACGGGATGGGATTCAGGCCGCGGAACTGGAAAAACAACTGGCCTCCGAGGCCCTGGATGTGACCCTGCCCGGCCGAGGAGAAGGGGTGGGGGGGCTGCATCCGGTCACCCGCACCCTGGCCCGCATCGAGTCCCTGTTCGCCTCCATCGGCTTCACCGTGGCGGACGGTCCCGAGATCGAGACCGACTTCTTCAACTTCACGGCCCTGAACATCCCCGAGGACCATCCGGCCCGGGCCATGCACGACACCTTCTACCTGAGGGACGGCTCCCTGCTGCGCACCCACACCTCGCCGGTGCAGGTGCACTACATGCAGGCCCACGAGCCCCCCATCCGCATCATCGCCCCGGGGCGGGTATACCGCTGCGATTCGGACGTGACCCACACGCCCATGTTCCATCAGGTGGAAGGCCTGTGGGTGGATGAAAGCGCCTCCTTCGCCGACCTGAAGGGCGTGCTGGCCGATTTCATGGCCCGTTTCTTCGAGCGGGACAACCTGCCGGTGCGCTTCCGTCCCTCCTTCTTCCCCTTCACCGAGCCCTCCGCCGAGATGGATATCGGTTGCGTGATCTGCGAGGGGGCGGGTTGCCGCGTGTGCTCCCACACGGGCTGGCTGGAGGTGCTGGGCTGCGGCATGGTGCACCCCAACGTGTTTGGCCACGTGGGCATCGACGCCGAACGCTTCCAGGGCTTCGCCTTCGGCCTGGGTGTGGAACGCCTGGCCATGTTGCGCTACGGCGTGGACGACCTGCGCTTGTTCTTCGAGAACGACCTGCGCTTCCTGAAGCAATTCGCTTAATTGGCTCATAGGTAATCGACCATGCAATTTTCCGAAGCCTGGCTGCGTAGCCTCGTCAATCCTGATCTGGACACCCGGCAACTGGGGCATCTGCTGACCATGGCCGGCTTGGAGGTGGAGGCCCTGGAGCCTGCTGCCCCATCCTTCACCCAGGTGGTGGTGGGCGAAATTCTGTCCGCCGGGAAACATCCCGATGCGGATCGTCTCCAGGTCTGCCAGGTCGATGTGGGCGAGGCCCAGCCCCTGACCATCGTCTGCGGTGCTCCCAATGCCCGGGCCGGCCTGAAGACCGCCTGCGCCCGGGTGGGTGCCCAATTGCCCGGCGATTTCAACATCAAGCAGGCCAAGGTGCGGGGCGTGGAGTCCTTCGGCATGCTCTGCTCCGCCAAGGAACTGGGCATCTCCACGGATGCGGAAGGCATCATGGAGCTGGCCGCCGACGCCCCCGTAGGCACTGGCCTGCGGGACTGGCTCAGCCTGGACGACACCCTCGTCACACTGAAGCTGACCCCCAACCGGGGTGACTGCCTGTCCCTGGCCGGCATCGCCCGGGAAGTGGCGGCCTTGACCTCCGCGCCCATGAAAGCGGTGGATTGCACGCCTGTGTCGGCGTCCATTGCCGATACCTTCCCTGTGGCCATCGAGGCGGAGGCTGCCTGCCCCCGCTACTGCGGCCGTGTCATCAAGGGCATCAACCCCCGGGCGGCCACCCCTGCCTGGATGGTGCGGCGCCTGGAACGGTCCGGACTGCGGCCCATCCACCCGGTGGTGGACGTGACCAACTACGTGTTGCTGGAACTGGGCCAGCCCATGCACGGCTTCGACCTTGCCCGCCTGCAGGGCACGGTGCGGGCCCGCATGGGCCTGGCCGGTGAGAAACTGGCCCTCCTCAACGGTCAGGGCCTGGACCTCAAGGCCGATAGCCTGGTGATCGCCGACGATGTCGGCCCCCTGGCCCTGGCCGGCATCATGGGCGGGGAGGGCAGCGGTGTCACCGAGGCCACCGTGGATGTGTTCCTGGAGGCGGCGCACTTCACTCCCGAGGCCGTGGCCGGCCGGGCCCGTAGTTACGGCCTGTCCACGGATTCCTCCCACCGCTTCGAGCGGGGGGTGGACCCGGAGTTGCCAGCCAGGGCCATGGAGCGGGCTACACGCCTGATCCTGGATATCTGTGGTGGCCAGGCCGGGCCTGGGATTTCGACCGGTCCCGGCGTGGCATCCCGGGCTGCCATCCCCTTCCGCACCGGACGGACACGGCGCGTGCTGGGCTTCGATCTGGCGGACGACGCCATGGCCGCCATCCTGAGCCGGCTCGGCATGGGGTTGGAGCAGGCCGGCGACGGCTATCTGGTGACGGCCCCCAGCCACCGTTTCGATCTCACCCGGGAGGTGGATCTCATCGAGGAAATCGCCCGGGTCCACAGCTACGACGCCATTCCTGCCACACCCCTGCGGGGTGAGCACGCCATGCTGCCCTCAGACGAGAAGGAGCGCACGGGTAGGGAAGTTAAAAATATATTGGTATCAAGGGGATATCAGGAAATCATAACGTACAGCTTCATATCTGATGAGCTGGACGCCGACTTCCGTTCCCAGGGCGAGGCGGTGCCGCTGGTGAACCCCATTGCCAGCCAGATGGGCGTCATGCGGGGCAGCCTCATGGGGGGGCTGCTTCAGGCTCTGCGCCACAATTTGAACCATGGCCAGGAACGCCTGCGCCTGTTCGAACTGGGCCGGGTGTTCATCAGTCCCAAGGCGGCGGATCAACCGTTGCATGGTGGCGGCCTGGCCTATGGCGCGGCTTTTCCCGAACAGTGGGGTGAAAAGACCCGGGCCACGGATTTCTACGACCTGCGGGCCGATCTGGAGGCCCTGCTGCAGCCGATGCAGGCGGTATTTACGCCTGGTCGACACCTCGCCCTGCACCCCGGCCAAAGTGCCCGGGTCAGCGTGGATGGCCAGGACATCGGCTGGATCGGTGCTCTTCATCCGGCCCTCACGCAAAAATACGGCCTGGCCAAGGCACCATTCCTGTTCGAAGTGGACCTGGCCCCCATGGTGCAGCGTCCCATGCCCCGTTACAGCAGCGTGGCCCGCTTGCCGGCGGTGCGGCGCGACATCGCCGTGGTGGTGGATGCCGAGGTGCCCGTGGGCGAGATGCTGGCCCGGGTGCGGGCCGAGAAACCAGCTCTGGTGGCGGATTTCAGCCTCTTCGACGTGTACCAGGGGCAGGGGGTTGAGGTCGGCAAAAAAAGCCTTGCTTTCAAAGTGTTGGTGCAACATACTGAGAAAACGCTTACAGACCAGGAGATCGATGCGGCCGTCCAGGGCGTGTTGGAAATCCTGAGAAATAACTTTAAAGCCAGTTTGCGCGGTTGACGGGGTAACACCCACCGGCTGCTCGGAGACAAGCAAGAAATGACTACGCTGACCAAAGCGGAGCTCGCCAACATGTTGTTTGAAAAGGTGGGCCTTAACAAACGGGAGGCCAAGGAAATGGTGGAATCCTTCTTCGAGGAAATCCGTACCGCCTTGGAGAAAGGGGACAGTGTCAAGTTGTCCGGTTTCGGCAATTTCCAGTTGCGGGAAAAACCCCAACGTCCGGGTCGCAACCCCAAGACCGGTGAGGAAATGCCCATCACCGCCCGGCGTGTGGTGACTTTCCATGTCAGCCAGAAACTGAAGGCAATGGTGGAAGAGGCCCATGGCGGAACTTCTGCCCAGCTCTGAGCTGCCACCCATCCCCCCCAAGCGCTACTTCACCATCGGTGAAGTGAGCGAGTTGTGCGGGGTGAAGCCCCATGTGCTGCGCTACTGGGAGCAGGAGTTCACCCAACTCAAGCCGGTAAAGCGCCGGGGCAACAGACGTTACTACCAGCACCATGAGGTCATGCTCATCCGCCGCATTCGAGAACTGCTCTACGAGCAGGGCTTCACCATCAGCGGCGCCCGCAATCGCCTGCTGAGCGAAGGCCATGCCCACGTGGCCGTTGACGAAGATGCGGAAGAACCCCCGACCCAGGCATCGACACAGACCACTGACCTGCCCCTCTCGGCCATCAAGGCGGAAATGGCTGAAATCATCGCCTTGCTGAAGGGCTGACCACTCTATCGGCTCAAGATCATGGGCCAGGAAATCACCCGCACAGGCTTTACCCAGGACGACTATCGGCGTTACCGGGCACAACTTGCCCGGGAGACCGATTATCTGGAGGAGGCGGCCAGGGACGGTGACCTGTGTGATGGCCGCTTCCTGGCGGGGTTCGAACTGGAAGCCTGGCTGCTGGACCACGCCGGCTTTCCCAGTCCCGTCAACGAACTTTTCCTTGGACGGCTGGCCGATCCCTGGGTGGTGCCGGAACTGTCCCGCTTCAACGTGGAACTGAACGGGCCTCCCTTGCACATGGGGCCCGGCGTCCTGAGGGCGCTGGAAACCTCACTGGACCGGACCTGGCGTCGTTGCCAGGAGGTGGCCCACGACATGGACACGGTGCTGGCCATGGTGGGCATCCCGCCCAACCTCCGTCCCACGGACCTGGGTCTGGAAAACATGTCCGCCATGAAGCGCTACAAGGTCCTGAACCAGGCGGTGCAGCGGGGGCGTGAAGGCGTTCCCATCCATATTCATATCGAAGGCGCGGAGCCACTGGAACTCCTGCGCCCCGATGTGATGCTGGAGGCGGCCACTACCTCCTTCCAGGTCCATCTCCAGGTGCCTTATGCCCAGGCAGGGCGTCATTACAACGCGGCCCTGATCTGTTGCGGCCCACTGCTGGCGGCCAGCGGCAACTCTCCACTCCTGTTCGGGCATCGCCTCTGGCAGGAAACCCGGATACCCCTGTTCGAGCAATCCGTGGAACTGGGGGGACATGGTGGCCTGGCCGACCCGACGATACGACGGGTGGGCTTCGGCCAGGGCTACGTGGCAGGCAGCATCCTGGAACTGTTCCGGGAAAACCTGGAACTGTTTCCCATCCTGTTGCCCATGCCCCAGGACGGTCCCCTGGAAGCCTACCCCCACCTGCGACTGCATAACGGCACCATCTGGCGCTGGGTCCGCCCCCTGGTGGGGGTCGACGCGGAGGCGGGATGTCATGTGCGCCTGGAACAGCGGGTCCTTCCCAGCGGCCCCAGCGTGGTGGACATGGTGGCCAACGCCGCCTTCCATTTCGGCCTCTGCCATGGACTGGCCCGTATGGACCCGCCGCCGGAAGCCATGCTGTCATTCCCGGACGCCAGGGCCAACTTCTATGGCGCGGCCCGTCATGGCCTGGAGGCAGACTTGCGATGGCTGGATGGGCGCCTGCACCCGGCGCGGCAGCTGATTCTGGAGGTCTGCCTGCCCTTGGCTCGGGCCGGGCTTGCGGCCCTCGGCCTGCCGGAGGACGAGTCCGGCCCCTATCTGGATGTGCTTGCCCGGAGAGTGGAGGGCGGCCAGACCGGCGCCCGCTGGCAATTGCGCGACCTGGAGCGGGAGCATGGCGACACGGGGCGCATGATGGCAAATTACCTGGAGAACCAACGCGCCGGCCTGCCGGTGCATGAGTGGGCGTGACGCTCCACGCCCCGCCAACGGATAGAAACCATGTTGACCGTCTACCATCGCCTGCCCGAAGGGCTGCTGCAACTGCCTGCCCATAACCTGCATGAAAGGCTGCCCGGCCCGACACTCATGCATTTGGAGGGGCGTCGGACCCAGCCCCTGTTCGTGTCGGTGCTGCTGCACGGCAACGAGGACACTGGCTGGCAGGCTGCCCAGCAGGTGTTGCGGAAATATGCAGGCACCGGCCTGCCCAGAGCCCTGTCCCTGTTCATCGGCAACCTGGATGCCGCCAGGCAGGGCGTGCGCCGGCTGGATGGCCAGTTGGACTACAACCGGATCTGGCCCGGGGCGCCCGAGGCCGATGGCCCGGAGTACCGCATGATGGGCCAGGTGGTGGACGACATGGCCCGGCGGGCCGTGTTCGCCAGCGTGGACATCCACAACAACACGGGCCTAAACCCCCACTATGCCTGCGTGAACACGCTGGACAATCGGTTCCTGCACCTGGCCACCCTGTTTTCCCGTACCGTTGTTTATTTCGTCCGCCCCCTGGGTGTCCAGTCCGCCGCCTTCGCCAGTTTGTGTCCCTCGGTGACGGTGGAGTGCGGCAAGGCCGGTTCCTCCGGCAGCGTGGAGCATGCCGCGGCATTCCTGGAGGCCTGCCTCAACCTGTCGGACTTTCCCCTTCATGTCGTGCCGCCCCAGGACCTGGACCTGTTTCATACCGTGGCCACGGTAAAAGTGCCGGAATCCTTGAGCTTCGGTTTCGGCGACCACGGCCTGGATATCGATTTCGTGCCCGATCTGGACTACCTGAATTTCCGCGAGCTGGAGCGGGGAGCCTTGTTCGCTCAGACCAGGCCCGGGGGCGAGGCCTGCCTGCTGGCCGTGGACGAGGATGGCCGGGACGTGGGTGCCCGCCTGTTCGATTGCGGCGGCGGCCAGATACGCCTTAGGAAGGCCCTCATGCCGGCCATGCTCACCCGGGACGAGCGAGTGATCCGCCAGGACTGCCTGTGCTACCTGATGGAGCGCCTGGCCTATGCGCCGAGTCCTACACGCACAAGTCAGCCCTGAAAGGCAAGTGCGTCCATGACACTTTTTTTGCGTCCCCGCTGTTTACCGCCCCGGGGCGAGTCCCTATAATGCGCGGCGTTCGGGGCGTAGCGCAGCCTGGTAGCGCACCTGCATGGGGTGCAGGGGGTCGGAAGTTCGAATCTTCTCGCCCCGACCACTTTTCTTCCTTTCCCCACCCAACGTATCTTGCGGCGAATGCGGATTCTGCTCAGCAATGACGACGGCTACTTCGCACCGGGATTAGCCGTCCTAGCCGCGACACTCAGCGAAAAAGGCCACGAGATCACCGTGGTGGCGCCCGAGCGCGACCGCAGCGGGGCCAGCAATTCCCTTACATTGGATCGTCCCCTCATGGTGCGGACCACCCCCGGTGGCTTCCACTACGTCAACGGCACCCCCACGGATTGCGTCCACCTTGCCGTCACCGGCCTGTTGCCGGCACTGCCAGACATGGTGATCTCCGGCATCAACCTGGGGGCCAACATGGGTGATGACACCGTCTATTCCGGTACCGTGGCTGCGGCCACGGAGGGCTTCCTGCTGGGTATCCCCTCGGTGGCCGTTTCCCTGGCCAACATCCAGGAGGAACATTTCCAGACGGCGGCAGACTTTGTCGCGGGCCTGGCCGAGCGTTTCGCAGCCAATCCCTTTCCCGAGCACGTGCTGCTGAACGTGAACGTGCCGGACCTGCCCGCGGATCGCATCCAGGGCGTGGAAGTGACCCGCCTGGGCAGGCGCCACAAGGCCCAGGACACGGTCAAGACCATCAATCCACGCAACCAGACCATGTACTGGGTGGGCGCCGCCGGCGCAGCCCAGGATGCGGGACCGGGCACGGACTTCAACGCCGTGGCCCGGGGCCGCATTTCCATCACCCCACTGCAGCTGGACCTGACCCGCTACAACCAGATGGGCGTGGTGGAGGACTGGCTACACAAATGATCGCCCAGGGCATCGGCATGACCTCCCAGCGGGCCAGGGCGCGCATGATCGAGCGCCTGAAGGGCCAGGGCATCAGCAACCCCAAGGTGCTGGCGGCCATGGCCGAGGTGCCCCGTCATCCATTCCTTGAGGAAGGCATCCAGCAACGGGCCTACGACGAGACACCCCTGCCCATCGGCCAGGGCCAGACCATCTCCAGCCCCTACACCGTGGCCCTGAGTTGTGAACTCATCACCCAGGACCGGCCGCTGGAGCGGGTGCTGGAGGTGGGCGGCGGCTGTGGCTACCAGGCTGCCGTGCTGTCCAAGCTGGCCAGGGAAGTCCTGAGCCTGGAGCGCATCGCCAAGCTCATAGGCAGGGCCCGACTGACCCTGCGGGAACTGCGCATCAACAACGTGCTCATGAAGAACGTGGACGGTACCGAGGGCTTCCCCGCGGCCGCGCCCTATGACGCCATCGTGGTGGCCGCCGCCATGCCGTATATCCCCGCAGCCCTGAAGCAACAACTCAAGCCGGGGGGCCGCCTGGTGGCCCCCGTGGGAGCCGGGGACAGCCAGAGGCTGTTCCTGGTGGAGGCCCTGCCCGAGGGCGGCTACAGCGAAAAAGAGCTGGAGGCAGTGAAGTTCGTGCCCTTGCTCTCCGGAGTCAGTTGAGAGATTTCCCGGCCCAGTTTCGGCGCATTGCGCCGGCCCTGCTGGGCCTTGTGCTGGCCCTGCATCTGGGCGGTTGCGGCAACACGCGCTATCCAGCACCCGTGTGGGACGGCGGGAAGAAGCCTCGCGTCGCCGCGAAGCCCGCGCTTGTGCCCGCGCCGCCTGGTCATTATCGCGTGGAGGCAGGGGACACCTTGTTCAAGATCGCTTTCGAAAACGGTCTGGATTTCGAGTCTCTGGCGGAATGGAACGGGTTGCCCGATCCCAACCAGATCCAGGCCGGGGCGCTGTTGCGCCTGACCCCGCCCAGGCCGGCGGTCACCACAAATCCCCTGCCCGTGCCGGCCAGGATGGAGACCCGCCCCCTGACGGCGGAGCCCACCCAGCCTGTGCAAACAACGCCCCTGAAGGAGGGGCCACCCGATAGCTGGGCCTGGCCCGTCAGGGGCGAGTTGCTGACCAGCTACGGTAATGGATTCAGCAAGGGCATCGATATCGCCGGGGGCCGGGGCCAGTTGGTCCAGGCTGCCGCGGAGGGGCGGGTGGCCTATGTGGGGTCCGGGTTGCGGGGGTATGGAAAACTCATCATCATCCGGCACGGAAAGACCCTCTTGTCCGCCTATGCCCATAATTTGCGCATCCTGGTGAAAGAGGGCCAGGATGTGGCCAAGGGCCAGATCATCAGCGAGATGGGCGACACAGACACAGATCGGGTTAAGCTGCATTTCGAGATACGGGAATACGGCAAGCCGGTGGACCCGCTGAATTATTTGCCGCGCCTTGGCCAACTCCCCGGCTGAGGGCCCGGCCTTGAAGAGAGAGCGATGCAGGACGAAGACAATCTCGAGCAGGAGACGGATCAGGGTCAGCCTGATGGCATCGAAGCCGATGACGGCAAGGAGGTCCATCATGCCGAGTCGGATTTCGAGTTCGACGAACTGCCCGACGTCACCCAGCTCTATCTCAACGAGATCGGCCGGGAAGGGCTGCTGACCCCCGACCAGGAACGGGAGCTGGCCACCCGGGTGCGGCAGGGTGATTTCGACGCCCGCCAGAAGATGATCGAGCACAACCTGCGCCTGGTTGTGAACATCGCCAAGCACTACGTCAATCGCGGCCTGTCACTGCTGGATCTCATCGAGGAAGGCAATCTGGGATTGATGCACGCCCTGGACAAGTTCGAGCCGGAGCGGGGCTTTCGCTTCTCCACCTATGCCACCTGGTGGATCCGCCAGAACATCGAGCGGGCCATCATGAACCAGTCCCGCACCATCCGTCTGCCGGTCCACATCATCAAGGAACTGAATATCTACCTGCGTGCCCAGCGTCACCTTGAGATGCACGGCGTGCCCGATGCCAGGCCCGAGGACATCGCCTCCCTTACCGGGCGGCCCCTGGAGGAAGTGCGGCGTGTCATGTCCCTGAACGAGCGGGTGGCGTCCCTGGACGCGCCCCTGGAGATCGATCCCTCCCTGTCCATCGGCGAGGCCATCGCCGACGAGCATTCCGAGCAGCCCGAGGACATGCTGCAGATGGCCGAGGTGGAGCAGTACGTGCGGGAGTGGCTGGATGAACTGCCGGAGCGGCATCGCTGGGTCATCGAGCGGCGCTTCGGCCTCAACAACCAGGACATCGCCACCCTGGAGGAACTGGCCGAGCATCTGGCCGTGACCCGGGAACGAGTAAGGCAAATACAACTGGAGGCCCTGCAGACCCTGCGCCGCATCCTGCGCCGCCGGGGCATGTCCAAGGAAGGCCTGCTCTGATGTCCGCGAGGCTGGACTGGGACGGCGTCGACACCGTCCTGCTGGACATGGACGGCACCCTGCTGGACCTGCACTACGACAACCACTTCTGGCAGGTCTACGTGCCCCAGAAGTTCGCCCAGCGCCATGGCCTGCCCTATGCCGAGGCCCATGACGAGTGCTTCCGTCGCTACAACGCCAAGGCCGGCACCCTGGCCTGGTATTGCGTGGACTATTGGACCCAGCAACTGGAACTGGACATCGTCCAGTTGAAGGAGGAGGTAGCCCACCTCATCGCCGTGCACCCGGATGTGCCGGAATTTCTCGATGCCGTTCGCGGCGCTGGCAAGCGCCTGGTGCTGGTGACCAACGCCCACCGCAAGAGCCTGAACCTCAAGATGGACCGCACCGGCCTGGATGTGCACTTCGACGCCATGCACGTGTCCCATGAGTACGGCATTGCCAAGGAAGACACCGCTTTCTGGGCGGCCCTGCGGGCCAGCGAACCCTATGTACCCGAACGCACCCTGCTGGTGGATGACAGCCTGCCGGTGCTGCGTTCCGCCCGGGCCTACGGCATTGCCCACCTGCGCGCCGTGCTGCGGCCTGACACGCGCCAGCCGGACAAGGACGTGGGCGAATTCGCCGCCATCAGACACTTCAAGGAAATACTGCCGTGATTTCGAATGTTACGAACCAGGATTTGGCTGGCCTGCGCCGCTGCTATCTGTTCTCTGGCATGGAGGATGACCAATTCAATGAAGTACTGGAACATGCCAGCACTGTGGAATTGCCCCAGGGCCACATCCTGTTCAATCAGGGAGATGCGGCCAACGCCTTCTACTGGGTGGCGGACGGCGTGATCCGCCTCTACCGGGCCTCTCCCCAGGGGGACGAGAAGGTGATCGAGCTGGCGGGGCCCAACCGCCTTTTCGCCGAGGCCGTGTTGTTCATGGGCGGGCAGTTCCCCGTGAATGCTGCCGCCCAGGTGCCTTCCCGCCTGGTGGCCTTCGACGGACGCACCTTCAAGGAGTGGCTCACCAAGGATGCCCGGCGGTGCTTCCTGCTCATGGCGGGCATGAGCTCCCGGCTGCACAAGATGGTAAACGAGATCGACCGCCTGACCCTGATGAAGGGCTCGGACCGGCTGCTGCAATACCTGCTTGACCATTCCGACCCGGACAATACGGGGCGCCAGAAGGTGGAATGGGAGGCTCCCAAGCAGGTCATCGCATCCCGCATCGGCGTCAAGCCGGAGACCCTGTCCCGCCTGTTGCACAAGCTCAGCGACCAGGGCTGCATCGAGGTGGTCGGCAATACCCTCTACATCAAGGACACCGCAAGCCTAATGCAGGGCAGCCTGGATTAATCGCCGATCAACAAGGCCGCCGCCACCCGGCGGCCTTCCCCCGCCAGGATGTTGTAGGTGCGGCAGGCCGCCGCGGTGTCCATGACCTCCACGCCGATGCGTGCGGCGATTAGGCCCCGGTAGAGGGCGGGCGGGGGGAAGCGCTGGCGCTGGCCGGTGCCCAGCAGCACGATTTCCGGCGCACGGATCACCACCACCTCGAAGTGCCGGGCAGTGAGTTCTGCCAGGCCTTCTGCCCAGTCCGTGACCACCTCGTCCGGCAACACGATGAGGCTGCGGTTGTGGGCCACGCCATTGACCAGGACGTGGTCCTCGCCATAACCGGTGATGATGTACTGTACGTCGTTGTGATCCAGGTGGAGTTTCATGGCTGAAGGGGTATCCGGGGCGGGAGGTTACGGCCGGATATGGGCGGTTTTCGGGTAAGATTGCCCCCTTTATACCCTGACGCCGCACTTCCATGCAGCCCATCCTCAAATCCGCCAAGCTCGCCAACGTGTGCTACGACATTCGTGGTCCGGTCATGGCTCGCGCCCGGCAGATGGAGGAAGAGGGCCACCGCATCATCAAGCTGAACATCGGCAACCCCGCCACTTTCGGCTTTGATGCCCCGGAAGAGATCGTCCAGGACGTGATCCACAACCTGCCCCTGGCGGCGGGCTATTCCGAGTCCAAGGGCGTGTTCGCGGCCCGCAAGGCCATCATGCACTACACCCAGGAGAAGCGGATCGCCGGGGTGCAGGTGGACGACATCTACATCGGCAACGGCGTGTCGGAACTCATCGTCCTCACCATGCAGGCCCTGCTGGACAACGGTGACGAGGTGCTGGTGCCGGCCCCCGACTATCCCCTGTGGACGGCGGCGGTGAGCCTGGGAGGCGGCACGCCCCGGCATTACATCTGCGACGAGGGCAGCGGCTGGCTTCCGGACCTGGATGACATCCGCGGGAAGGTCACGGCCAACACCCGCGCCATCGTTGTCATCAACCCCAACAATCCCACGGGCGCCCTCTATCCGAAAGAGATACTGGAAGGCATCGTGGAGATCGCCCGCCAGCACCAGCTCATCGTCTACGCCGACGAGATCTACGACAAGGTGCTCTACGACGATGCCGAACACACCTCCATCGCCTCCCTGGCGGACGACGTGCTGTTCGTGACCTTCAACGGCCTGTCCAAGAACTACCGCGCTTGCGGCTACCGGGCCGGCTGGGCCATCGTCTCCGGCGAGAAGAAGCACGCCAAGGACTACATCGAAGGCATGGACATCCTGGCCTCCATGCGCCTGTGCTCCAACGTGCCGGCCCAGTTCGGCATCCAGACCGCCCTGGGCGGTTACCAGAGCATCAACGAGCTGGTGGCCCCCGGCGGCCGCCTGCGCCGCCAGCGGGACCTGGCCTGGGAGCTTCTGACCCAGATGCCCGGCGTGAGCTGCGTGAAGCCCCAGGCGGCCATGTATCTGTTTCCCCGGCTGGATCCCAAGGTCTATCCCATCTCCAACGATCAGCAGTTCATCCTGGACCTGCTGCTGCAGGAAAAGGTCCTGGTGGTGCAGGGCTCCGGCTTCAACTGGCCCCACCCGGATCACATCCGCGTGGTGTTCCTGCCCTCCATGGATGACCTGCACGACGCTATGGGCCGCATTGCCCGCTTCCTGGAGCTTTACCGCAAGCGGCATGGAACCTGATTCAGCCGAGAGTCGAGAGTGGCCAGTCAAGAGCGACCCCACCCCAGACTCTCCACTCTCCACTCTCTACTTTCCATTAAGACCATGAAACCCATCAACGTAGGACTTCTCGGCATCGGCACCGTAGGGGGCGGCACCTGGACGGTGCTGACCCGCAACCAGGAAGAGATCACCCGCCGGGCAGGTCGGCCCATCCAGATCACCATGGTGGCGGACCGCAACCTGGAACGGGCCAGGGAACTCACTGGTGGCCGGGCCCAGGTGGTGGACGACGCCTTCGCCGTGGTGCGCAACCCGGACATGGACATCGTGGTGGAACTGATCGGCGGCTACACCGTGGCCAAGGACCTGGTCATGGAGGCCATCGCCCAGGGCAAGCACGTGGTCACCGCCAACAAGGCCCTGCTGGCCGTGCACGGCAACGAGATCTTCGCCGCCGCCCAGAACAAGGGCGTAATGGTGGCCTTCGAGGCTGCCGTGGCTGGGGGCATCCCCATCATCAAGGCCCTGCGGGAGGGCCTGTCCGCCAACCGCATCCAGTGGCTGGCCGGCATCATCAACGGCACCACCAACTTCATCCTGTCGGAGATGCGGGACAAGGGCTCGTCCTTCGACACGGTGCTCAAGGAAGCCCAGCAGCTGGGCTATGCCGAGGCGGACCCCACCTTCGACATCGAGGGCGTGGACGCGGCCCACAAGGCCACCCTAATGGCCTCGATCGCCTTTGGCATCCCGGTGCAGTTCGACAAGTGCCACATCGAGGGCATCAGCAAGCTGGAGGCCACGGACATCCGCTTTGCCGAGGAGCTGGGCTACCGCATCAAGCTGTTGGGCGTGGCCAAGCGCCGCGATACCGGGGTGGAACTGCGCGTGCATCCCACTCTGGTGCCGGAGAAGCGCCTCATCGCCAACGTGGAAGGTGCCATGAACGCCGTGCTGGTCTGGGGCGACGCCGTGGGCGCCACCCTTTACTACGGCAAGGGCGCGGGTGCGGAGCCCACCGCCAGCGCCGTCATCGCCGACCTGGTGGACGTGACCCGGCTGCATACCGCCGACCCCCATCATCGCGTACCCCACCTGGCCTTCCAGCCGGACCGCATGTCCGACCTTTCCATCCTGCCCATGGACGAGGTGGAGACGGCCTACTACCTGCGCATGCGGGCCCTGGACAAGCCGGGGGTGCTGGCGGAGGTGACGCGCATCCTGGCCGATCTCTCCATTTCCATCGACGCCATGATGCAGAAGGAGCCGGAGGAGGGTGAGGACCAGACCGACGTGGTGATCCTGACCCACGTGGCCAAGGAGAAGGACGTGAACGCAGCCATCCAGAAGATCGAGGCCCTGGACTGCATCCGCGGCCGGGTCACCCGCATCCGCATGGAAGAGCTCAAGGGTTGATCCTCAAGGGCTAAGCGTTAAGGAACCGAGCAAGGCATGAAGTACATCAGCACCCGGGGCCAGTCCCCCAAGCAATCCTTCCTGGAAATCCTGCTGGGCGGCCTGGCCCCCGACGGCGGCCTGTATCTGCCGGAGACCTATCCCCATTTCGGCGCCGAGGACCTGGCGGCCATGCGGGCCATGGACTACCGGCAGCTGGCCTTCGCCATTCTCTCCCGCCTGGCGGACGACATCCCCGCTGCGGACCTGAAGGCCCTCATCGACAAGACCTACACCACCGAGGTCTACAGCCACGGCCGCAGTGATTCGGATTTCAGCCAGATCACGCCGGTGCGCAAGCTGGAAGATGGCCTGTTCATCCTGGAGTTGTCCAACGGCCCCACCCTGGCCTTCAAGGACATGGCCATGCAGCTTCTGGGCAACCTGTTCGAGTACGCCCTGGACAAGGCCGGCCGGGACATCAACATCCTGGGCGCCACCTCCGGCGACACGGGTTCCGCCGCCGAGTACGCCATGCGGGGCAAGCACAACGTGCGGGTGTTCATGCTCTCGCCCGTGCACGGCATGACCCCCTTCCAGCAGGCCCAGATGTACTCCCTGCAGGACGCCAACATCTTCAACATCGCCGTGCGCGGCGTGTTCGACGAATGCCAGGACATCGTCAAGGCCGCCGCCAACGACCATGAATTCAAGAAGAAGTATCGTTTGGGGGCCGTGAACTCCATCAACTGGGCCCGCGTCGCCGCCCAGGTGATCTATTACTTCAAGGCCTACTTCGCCGTCACCAAGACCAATGAGGAGCAGGTGAGTTTCTCTGTGCCCTCGGGCAACTTCGGCAACGTCTGCGCCGGCCATATCGCCCGCATGATGGGCCTGCCCATCCACCAGCTCATCGTCGCCACAAACGAGAACGACGTGCTGGACGAGTTCTTCCGCACCGGCGTGTACAGGCCCCGCAAGTCGGCGGAAACCCTGCACACCTCCAGCCCCTCCATGGACATCTCCAAGGCCTCCAACTTCGAACGCTTCATCGCCGACCTCACGGGTCGGGACAGCGCCCGGGTGGAGGAACTATGGAGCGCTGTGGACAAGGGCGACAGCTTCGACCTCAAGCACGATGGCCTGTTCGACCAGGTGCCGGCCTTCGGGCTGGTGTCCGGCAAGAGCACCCATGCCGACCGCCTGGCCACCATTCGCATGTGCTGGGCCAAGTACGCCACGGTCATCGATACCCACACGGCCGATGGCCTGAAGGTGGGCCTGGAGCACCGTGAGCCAGGCATACCCCTGGTTTGCCTGGAGACGGCCCTGCCGGCCAAGTTCGAGGAGACCATCGTCGAGGCCCTGGGCCGCAAACCCGAGCGCCCCGCCGGCCTGGAAGACCTTGAAGGCCTGCCCCGCCGGGTTGAAGTGATGGATGCCGACGCCGAGGCCATCAAAGCCTTCATCGCCCGTCACGCCAACGATTGACGTGCGTTACTCCGGCACAGGTCGGGGAATAAAGAAACCCATGCGGCGTTTCCTGTTACCGATCCTTCTTCTGCTGGCCCTGGTATCCCTGGGGGCCCAGGCCCTGGGCTGGTTCGCGCCCCAGCCCCCAGACGAAATCAGCCTCGCCCAGCTGCCCCCGGAAGGACGCCAGACCCTGGCCCTCATCAAGCGGGGCGGACCTTTCCCCTACGGCAAGGACGGTAGCACCTTCGGCAACCGGGAAGGCCTGCTGCCCAGCCAGAGCCGGGGCTACTACCGGGAGTACACCGTGCCCACGCCGGGCGCGACCAACCGGGGTGCGCGCCGAATCGTGGCGGGTCGAGGGGGCGACTACTGGTACACCGCCGACCATTACCGCAGCTTCAGGCGGATTAGGGAATAGGCGCCAATAATCATGGGAATGAGCCTTTCCGTCGCCCGCATCCTTGCGGACTCGTCCCTCAACGACGTGTATCGCCTGGAAATCCCCTCCGACCTGCTGCCCACCCTGGATGGACGGGTTCTGGAGGGCAAGGCGGGGCTGCTGGCGGCCCTGGGCTGGGCCCTGGAGTTTCCGGGCTACTACGGCGCCAACTGGGATGCCCTGGAGGAGTGCCTGAATGACATGTCCTGGCGGGAGGGGCCCATTGCCTTGCACATCGACCACGCCGACGCCCTGGACCCGGAGTTGCTGCACAACCTCATGGATATCTACACGGACGCCGCCGACGCATGGCGTGACCAGGGAAGGCCATGCAGCCTGTTCCTGTCCGGCCTGAAGACCAGCGACCTTCCCCTGGCGGGTTAATGGCGGGGTAATGCCATCCCCATGCCGGCCTAATGCACCTCGTCGTTGCGGTGCCGGCGCCAGATGACGGTCATGGCCGCGCTTATGAACAGGCCGAACGCCACGATGACCCAATGGATGTGTACGCCGTGGCCCACCATGAAGGTGTAGGCCCCCAGCAGCACCAGGATGCCGATGTTCTCGTTGAAGTTCTGGATGGCGATGGAGTGGCCCGCGCCCATGAGCAGGTGGCCCCGGTGCTGGAGCAGGGCGTTCAGGGGCACCACGAAGTAGCCTGACAGGGCCCCCACCAGGAACATGATCATCATGGCGATGCGCCAGTCGGTCACCAGAATCATGGTGACGACGATGAGGCCCAGGGCGATGCCCGCCGGCAGCACCTTCACCGAGTCCTCCAGCTTCACCCACTTGCCCGCCACGGCCGCGCCCACCGCAATGCCCACGGCCACCATGGCCGTTAGCTGGGTGGCATGGGTCAGGTCGAAATTCAGGTTGAAGGCCGCCCAGGCCAGCACCACCAGGCGCAGGGTGGCGCCAACGCCCCAGAACAGGGTTGTCACGGCCAGGGAGACCTGGCCCAGAGGGTCTTTCCACAGCAGCTTGAAGGCGTGCCAGAAGTCGTGAATGAGGAATAGGGGATTCTTCTTTGGGACCTTGTGGTCGATGGGCAGTCGCGGGATGTACAGGTTGAACCAGGCAGCGGCCAGGTAGAGCAGCAGGATGATGGCGATGGCCGCGTCGGGCACCGACATCCAAGCCGGCGCGTTCCAGTCCACCAGCGTCTTGCCCATGAGGGCCGGACTGATGAGCAGGCCGCCGATGATGGCGCCGATGATGATGGCGGCCACCGTGGCGCCTTCCATCCAGCTGTTGGCCTTCACAAGCAGGGCGGGAGGAAGGAACTCGGTGAGGATGCCGTACTTGGCCGGGGAATAGGCTGCCGCCCCCAGGCCCACGATGGCATAGGCATAAAGAGGCTGCATGCCCAGCAGCATGGCCAGGCAGCCCACAATCTTGATGCCGTTGGAGATGAACATGACCCGGCCCTTGGGCAGGGCATCGGCGAAGGAACCCACGAAGGGCGCCAGGGCTATGTAGGAGATGACGAAGAACTGCTGCAACAGGGGCACGTGCCAGTCCGGCGCGGCCAGTTCCTGCAACAGGGCAATGGCGGCGAAGAGGAGAGCGTTGTCAGCCAGGGCGGAGAAGAACTGCGCGATGAGGATGACGTAGAAGCCGCGATTCATGGATCCGTGGGAGCGGTGTTTTTGTCCGGGTGGCCGAAGGCAGGAGGGTGGATTCTGCGCCCGGAATCAAGGAAAAAGCATGCGGCTCAAGGCGTGAATTTATTAGCCACGAAACAATAGGGAAATTTTATTGCGGTGGCTAGTATGGTTGTGACTGATAAGTAAATTATGATCCAATGACATAATTAATTTTTATCTTTGCATAAACGATATGGCCGATCGCAGGCTCCAGGTTTTCTACACGGTGGCGAAGCAGCTTTCCTTCACCAAGGCTGCTGAACTGCTGTTCATGACCCAGCCAGCGGTGACCTTCCAGGTGAAACAACTGGAAGAACATTTCAACACCAGGTTGTTCGAGCGGTCCCACGGCAAAATTTCCCTCACCCCCGCCGGTGAATTGGCCCTGGATTATGCCGAACGCATCCTGAACATGACCGGTGAAATGGAGGCCCGCATCTCCGAACTGACCGGCCAGGTGAGCGGTCCCCTGCTGATCGGCGCCTCCACCACCATTGCCGAATACATGCTGCCCCGCCTGCTGGGGGAGTTCAAGCGCCTGCACCCGGAAACCCAGGCAAGGCTCACGGTGGCCAACTCAGAGACCATCGAGAACAAGGTGGCGGACCACACCCTGGACCTGGGCCTCATCGAATCTCCCTCCCATCACCCCAACCTCATCACCCACGTTTGCTGCGAGGACGAACTGGTGATGATATGCGCCCCCTTCTCCAAGCTGGCCAAGTTGGAAATGGTGACCCCCAAGCTGGTGTCGGAACAGTCCTACATCACCCGGGAATCCGGCTCTGGCACCCGGGAATGCATAGACGATTTTTTCAAGCTCAACGGCGTCAATCTGGACGAGATCAACCTGTCCATGGAACTGGGCAGCCGCGAGGCCATCAAGGGTGCCGTGGCCGCCGGCCTGGGCGTGGCGGTGGTATCCAGCACCACGGTGGAAAAGGAAGTGAAGCTGGGCGAATTGGTGTCCGTGCCCATCGACCCCCCCCTTCGCCGCCAGTTGTCCCTGGTGTACCCCCAGGAAAAATTCCGCAGCAAGCTGCTCCAGGCCTTCCTGGAATTCCTGGAAAGCAGCCCCATGCTCAAGGACTACGCCCACAACCACTCATGACGCAGGAAGAACGCCGACTCCTCAAGGCCTTCCGCGATCTGCCGGCAGACCGGCAACAAGGGCTGCTGGACTACGCGGATTTCCTGGCCGAGCGTACCGCGCTCCAGGTGCCCGCCACGCCCCAGACCCCCCTGGACATTCCACGACCGGACAAGGAAAGCGTGGTGAAGGCCATCAAACGCCTGCGCCAGACCTATCCCATGATTGACCGGGCCAAAATTCTGCACGAAACATCCGCCTTCATGACCCAGCACCTGGTGCACGGCAAGCCCGCCCAAGAGGTCATCGACGAACTGGAAGGCCTTTTCCGGCGTCACTACGAAGAGCATTTGATGGCCCGGGACGTCGCCCCGTAGGAAGGAAATGACGGACAATGATGGGGCTGATTTCTGGGCGCCCTCTGTCCGTGCATCGCCAAGCCAGCCCCCTGGGGGGCAATCAAGCAAGGGGCGGCCCATCGTTTTCTATAGAGGTAGAGATATGACCAATGCCGACCAGGCCGAACTGGACAAGTTCAGCCAACTCGCCCACCGCTGGTGGGACCCCAACTCCGAATTCAAGCCCCTGCATGAAATCAACCCCCTGCGCCTGGATTGGGTGGACGGCCTGTGCGGCGGCGTGGCCGGCAAGCGCGTGGTGGACGTGGGCTGCGGCGGTGGCATCCTGGCCGAGAGCATGGCCATGAAGGGTGCTGCGGTCACCGGCATCGACCTCTCCGAGAAGGCCCTCAAGGTGGCCAGGCTGCACCAGTTGGAGACCGGCGCCCAGGTGGACTACCGCCACATCGCCGCCGAGGCCCTGGCCGAAGAGCAGCCCGAAGCCTTCGACGTGGTGACCTGCATGGAGATGCTGGAGCACGTGCCGGACCCCGTCTCCATCCTGGCCGCCTGCCGCGCCATGGTGAAGCCCGGCGGCTGGGTCTTCCTCTCCACCCTGAACCGCAACCCCAAGAGCTACCTGTTCGCCATCGTCGGAGCGGAATACGTGCTCAACATGCTGCCCAAGGGCACCCATGACTGGGCAAAGTTCATCAAGCCCCACGAACTGGCTTCATTCGCCCGGCAGTCAGGCCTGGAGCCGGTGGAACTCATGGGCATGACCTACAACCCCTTCAGCAAGGTCTATCGGCTGGAGCGGGACACTGACGTGAACTACCTGCTGGCCTGCCGGCGTGGTTGACGGCGGCGCTGTCCGCGCCGTCCTCTTCGACCTGGACGGCACCCTGGTGGATACCGCACCGGACCTTATCCACACCCTCAACGAGATGCGCCGCCGCCGGGGCCTGGCGAACATGGACCACGCCCCCCTGCGGGCCCAGGCTTCCCACGGCACCCAGGGCCTCCTGCGCCTGGGCTTCGGCATCGGCCACGACCACCCGGAGTTCCAGGACCTGCGCGCCGAGTTCCTGGATATCTATATCGAACATCTCACGGCGCGTTCCGACCTGTTCCCAGGGATGGAAGAGGTGCTGGACGGCCTGGAAGCGCGCGGCATCTCCTGGGCCGTGGTGACCAACAAGCCCGCCTTCCTCACCGAGCCGCTACTACGCGGCTTGGGCCTCTTGGAACGGGCTGCCAGTGTGGTGTCCGGCGACACCTGCGCCCACCCCAAGCCCCACCCGGAGCCTGTCCTGCATGCCTGCCGCCGCATGGGCGCCTCCCCTGGCCGTTGTTTGTACGTGGGCGACGCCGCCCGGGACGTGGAAGCCGCCACCGCCGCAGGCATGCCCACCCTGGTGGCCCTCTATGGCTACCTGGGCGGGGACGACCATCCCGAGACCTGGGGTGCGGCCGGCTTCATCCAGTCGCCCCTGGGCCTCATGGACTGGCTGGATGGCTCCCCAGATAAATTATTTGCTGGGGGATTGAACCAATTGCCGGTAGCATCCATCTGAGCTTTACCTCATTTGGGGCCGACCTGGCTTCGACGTGGGTTGCAAAGCAGTGAAGGGCATACCGAGGACCAGTCACCTCGTAAATCCATCTGGAAATCTATAGTCGCCAACGACGAAACTTACGCTCTGGCCGCTTGACGGCCGGACTCCTCACCGGCAGGCCCGTGGGCCGGGCTGGGCAACCAGCTGAGGAGTCATTTACACGGGATCGCGCTGATTCGGGTCACTTGATTCAGCGTTAAATTAAGGTGACTCGCCTAGACCCAGCCTGTTCGGCCGGCGGGGTCCGGGTTAAAACCAAATGACCGGACTAAGTATGTAGATCTTGCTGTAGAGGACTTGCGGACGCGGGTTCGATTCCCGCCGGCTCCACCAATATATAAAGGTCAACCGTTCTCGGTTGGCCTTTTTTCTTGCGCGCTCGCGCGTGTTTGCGGGGACTCCTGCGGATTCCTGCGGACTTCCTTCCCTGGTCGTCTTGGCCACCTCGGGCCGCATTCCGCTCTCTCCGCGCCGTTTTTCTCTCCGGCCTCGCTCCCCTTTGAGGCACCGAAGTCCGCAAAGGCCGTCTGCGGCTCCCATGAATATCAACAGGTTACATGCTGACCGTTCAAGCGGTTGGATGACGGCATCGCCCAGCCGGAGGAAACAGCTTGCCCTTACGCATTTCGAAGGATCACCACTTCCCCTCGCTGACCCGGGTCGAATCTGTACCGAGTTGGACGACCTTTGTCGGTTTTACCGCCTCGTTCTCCTTCAGCGGCTGCTCGCCAAGCTTCACGCCTTTGGCGGCAACGCTGTCCATTCCGGCAAGCTTCTGCGCACCGGCCAACGCGCTGATCTTGTCGTCGTAGTACTCGAACCACGGTAGCCCGGCCTTCGTATAATCGGAAGCTGTGGGCGCCTCCCCAGGCACGGCCTTCCCGGTCGCGGCCTCCCATTGCGCACTATTGAGGATGTGAATAAAGCATCGGCTGGACAGGCTCAGGTCCCAGGCATCGTAGCCGTACTCATCTTCATAGATCTCTTGGCGCATCAGCCCCCCGGGCGCAAGGCCCATTGATGCTGATTCACAGGGTTCGGCAAGGCTGTAGCAGATGTTGTCTTCGAACACGCGAGCGCGCTCCTTGAGCATTGCTTCATAGCGATCCCGCTTCATCGGGTACACGATGATCTGGATCCCACCGTGCTCTGCTGCCCCTGAGATCTGCTCCTCGGCCGTGTAGCCGCACCCAAGTGGCATCGCGACGAATTGTTAATCAGCGTGCAAATCTGACCAGGCAACCGGGGTAAACAGCGTGCAAATTTGACCACCCTGGTTGAGTCAAGATGCCGCCCTTTTGGCGGAGCAACCTGGAGTGATCAGCATGGAGAGTTTGTTGAAGCTGCGGCGAAAAGCCCTGGTCAAGGGGGAACCGATCAGCCGCATCGCCCGCGACCTGAACCTGTCGCGCAATACCGTCAAGAAGTACCTCAAGGCCGAGATGGAGCCGGTCTACCAGAGAAGTCACCAACCCTGCCCCAAGCTGGGCAAGTACCGTCAGCAACTGGAGACCTGGCTGGAACAGGACGGCCAACGCCCCAAGGGGCAACGGCGCACTGCCCGGCGGCTGTACGAAGATCTTCAGCGGGAGGGCTATGCCGGCGCCTACGACAGCGTGCAGCGCTTCGTGAAGCACTGGAAGGGCAAAGCCCCCACCCCCGCCTGCGACGCCTATGTGCCCCTGAGCTTCCCCCCCGGGCGAGACCTGCCAGTTCGACTGGAGTCATGAGCAGGTGGAACTGGGCGGCGTGGTGCAGACCGTCAAGCTCGCCCACTTCCGCCTGGCCCACAGCCGCCAGACGTTCCTGGCGGCCTACCCCCGGGAAACCCAGGAGATGGTCTTTGACGCCCACAACCGGGCCTTCGCCTTCTTCGGAGGCGTACCCGAGCGGATGGTCTACGACAACCCCAAGACCATCGTCCAGGCCATCCACACCGGTAAGGCGCGCCAGTTCAACCGCCGCTTCCTGGCCCTGGCCAACCACTACCTGTTTGAGCCCGTGGCCTGTACTCCCGCTTCAGGTTGGGGCGAGGCAGGGTTTCGCAAAGCATGCTTTGCGCTGCCGCAGCCGGCCCGGTATGCAGACCGGGCCGTGGGGCGCGGAGCGAGGGGCAAGTGGAGAACCAGGTGGGCAACGTCCGGGAATGGCTGTTCACCCCCCGACCATCCTTTGCTGACTTCAGCGCACTCAACGCCTGGCTGGAAGTCCGCTGCCGGGAATTGGCCAAGCGTCCCCACCCCGAGCAGAAGGACCGCCCCATCGCCGAGGTGTTCACCGAGGAACAGGCCCGGCTGCGCCCCATCGCCGCCCCCTTCGACGGCTACTTCGAGCAACCCTGCCGGGTGTCCAGCACCTGCCTGGTGAGCTACGACCGCAACCGCTACAGCGTCCCGGCGGAGTTTGCCGGCCAACGGGTGTCCCTGCGCGCCTGGGCGGATCGAATCGGGGTGGTGGCCGAAGGCCGTCTCATCGCCGAGCATGTCCGCAACTTCGGGCGGGAACGGTTGATCCTCGACCCCTGGCATTACCTGCCGGTGCTGGAACGCAAACCTGGGGCCCTGCGCCATGGCGCCCCCTTCCAGGGTTGGAAGCTGCCCGCGCCCATCTTCGCGGTGAAGGAACGCCTGCTGAAACAGCCCCAGGGCGACCGGGCCTTCGTGGAGGTGCTCTTGGCCCTGCGGGAACACGGCTCCGAGATCCTGACCGTGGCCTGTGATCTGGCCCTGGAACACCGTACCGTCACGGCGCCGGTCATTCTCAACCACGTGGCCCGCCTGGTGGCGCCGCCGCCGCCCCTCTCCACTGTGGTGACCGCCCTGATGCTCAAGGAAGCCCCCGCAGCCAACTGTGCCCGCTACGATGCCCTGCGCGGGAGGTCTCCATGCTGACCGAGTCCATCCAGTCCCTGAAGGCCATGCACCTCTATGGCATGGCCACCGCACTGGCGGAACTGGAGGCCGAGCGGTCCCGCATCCCCCCCAGTCCGGAGGTCTGGCTCAAACGCCTGATCGAGGCCGAGCAGGTGGATCGCCAGACCCGTTCCCTGCGTTATCAGTTGCGGGTGGCCAAGTTCCCCATGCACCGGGACTTCGCTACCTTCAATTGGCAGGAGTCCAGCCTCGACCAGGCCCAGGTTCAGCAACTGGCCACCGGGGCGTTCATGGCAGCGGCCCATAACCTGATCCTGGTGGGCGGGACCGGCACCGGCAAGACCCATGTGGCCATCGCCCTGGGGGTGGCGGCCATCCATGCCGGCAAGCGGGTGCGCTTCTTCAATGCGGTGGACCTGGTGAACCAGTTGGAGCGGGAGAAGGCCCAGGGCCGGGCGGGCGCCCTGGCCCGGCATCTTGCCCAGATGGATGCCGTGATTCTGGATGAACTGGGATATCTGCCGTTCCCGGCAGCGGGTGGGGCTTTGCTGTTCCACCTCATCAGCCAGCTCTATGAACGCACCAGCCTGATCGTCACCACCAACCTGGCCTTCGCGGAATGGGTCCAGGTCTTCGGGGACGCGAAGATGACCACCGCGCTCCTGGACAGGCTCACCCACCACTGCGACATCCTCGAAACCGGTAACGATTCCTTCCGTTTCAAGCACCGCAATCAGCCACGCTGACCCTGGTCAAAATTCAACGCTGACAGGTGGTCAATATTGCGCGCTGATTGACACTGCTGATGGCCTGGTGCTACTTCCACAAGCTCTACGAGCCGGATTCGACCCTGGCGCGCAATTTCCTGCTGATTGCGCCCAACATCATCGTGCTGGATCGGCTGCGCGCCGATTTCGACGGCCTACGCATCTTCTTCAACGACCCCGTGCTGCCGGACAACGGCCACGCCGGGCGCAACTGGTGCGACGATTTCCAGATCGCCCTGCACATCCAGGACGACGTGCGCGTCGTGCGTCCCACCGGCAACCTGTTCCTGACCAACATCCACCGCGTCTACCTCGGCGAGATCACCGAACCCTCCCTGGAAGATGACGACCTGCGCGACTACTTCCTCGCCCCCTTCGGCGCCAGGCCGGTGGGCAAGACCACCGACAGCCAGACCGACCTGGGTGAGATCGTCCGGGAGATCGACGAACTCGCCGTGTTCAACGACGAGGCGCACCACATCCACGACCCGAAGATGGCCTGGTTCAAGAACATCCAGGACATCCACCACAAGCTGTTACAAAAGGATTTGCGACTGGCCATCCAGATCGACGTCACCGCCACGCCGCGCCACAACAACGGCGCCATCTTCGTACAGACGGTGAGCGACTATCCGCTGGTCGAAGCCATTGCCCAGAACGTGGTTAAGCATCCCGTGCTTCCAGACGCCGCCAGCCGGGCCAAGCTCACCGAGCACCAAAGCCCCATCATCACCGAGAAATACGCCGACTACCTGCAACTCGGCATCGAGGAATGGCGCAAGAGTTACGCCGAGCACGAAAAACTGGGCAAGAAGGCCGTGCTCTTTGTAATGGTGGACGACACCCGGAACTGCGACATCGTCGGCGAGTACCTGCAAAAGCAATGCCCCGAGTTGCAAAACGGCGTGTTGGTCATCCACACCAAGGCCAACGGTGACATCTCCGAGGCGGCCAGCAGCAAGAACAAGGAAGAACTGGAATTGCTGCGCAAGCAATCCAACGAGATCGACACCTGGAAGTCGCCCTACAAGGCCATCGTCTCCGTGCTGATGCTGAAAGAGGGCTGGGACGTGAAGAACGTCACCGTCATCGTCGGCCTGCGCGCTTATGCGGCCCAGAGCAACATCCTGCCCGAGCAGACCCTGGGGCGGGGCCTGCGCCGCATGTATTTCGGCAGCGAGCAGCGGGAAACTGTGTCGGTCATGGGCACCCCGGCCTTCATGGACTTCGTCGAATCCATCCAGAGCGAAGGCGTCACCTTCGAGCGCGTGCCCATGGGCGGCGCGGGCGGGCGGGAGCGCCAGGACTCCCTGGTGGTCGAGGTGGACACCGAAGCGCCGGACAAGGACATCGATGCCCTGGACATCGCCCTGCCGCGCCTCACCCGTCGCTTCAACCGCGAATTCAAGGATCTGGGCGAGCTGGACCCCGCCGCCTTCGGCAACCCCAAATTGCCGGTCAAACCCTTCACCCCGGAAGAAACCCGCGAGATCGTCTTCAAAACCATGCTCGAAGCCGAGGTGGATCACACCATCCAGCTCGACGCCGGCGGCCCGGCCGACTACCGCTCCGTGGTCGCCTTCTTCGCCCGTCAATTGCTCAAGGATTTGCGTCTGGTGGGCGGCTACGACCTGCTCTATCCCAAGGTCCGGGCCTTCATCCGCGACCACCTGTTTGCCGCCCCGGTCGATCTGGAAGACCCGGTAACCTTACGCAACCTCTCCGAGCCGGAAGTCGGCAAGCTGCTGTTCGACCACTTCCGTGCCGCCATCAATGCCCTGACCCTGCACGACAGCGGTGGCTCCCGCATCGAGGGCCATATCCGGCTGCGCGACACCCGGCCCTTCCGCACCGAGCCGCGCGGTTTTCTCCAAGCCAAGCGCTCGGTGTTCAACCGCATCGTTGGCGAGGTCGGCGCCGACCGTCTCGAATTGGCCTTCGCCGCTTTCCTCGACAGCGCGCCGGACGTGCAAGCCTTCGGCAAGAACTACATGGCCGTAGGCTTCCGGGTGGACTACGTGAGGGCCGACGGCGACCTCTCCACCTACACCCCCGATTTCATCGTTCGTACCAGCGACGGCCAAGTCTGGATCGTCGAGACCAAGGGCCGTGAGGAACTGGACATCCCACAAAAGATGGCCCGTCTTAAACAGTGGTGCGCCGACGCGACGGCGGCGAGCAAGGACCAGGACGGCACGGCCTACGGCTTTGTTTATGTCGATCAGGATGGCTTCGAGAAGCACCCGCCCAAGACCTTCGCCGGGCTGCTGGCCGCTTTCCGGGAATATCAGTCATGACCCGGCCCGACCCC
Source organism: Thiobacillus sp. (assembly GCA_024235835.1). Lineage (NCBI taxonomy): Bacteria > Pseudomonadati > Pseudomonadota > Betaproteobacteria > Nitrosomonadales > Thiobacillaceae > Thiobacillus > Thiobacillus sp. The sequence goes on from JACKLQ010000001.1 coordinate 193,641, forward strand.
CTGGACGACCTGCTTCGCCGCCTGCTGGTGGAATGGGAAAGCGAGTGCGTCGAATTCAAGGACGCCAACGACAACTTCCCCACCTCCGACATCGGCAAATACTTCTCCGCCATGAGCAACGAAGCCAATCTGCGCCAACGCGATGCCGGCTGGCTGGTGTTCGGCGTCCACAACAAGACGCGCCAGGTGATTGGCACCGACTACCGCAAGGCGCGTGAACGGCTGCACGGCCTCAAGCACCAGATTACCCAGAACACCGACCCCACCATCACCTTCCGCGAAATCCACGAACTTGAAACCGCCCAGGGCCGAGTCATCCTGTTTGAAATCCCCCCCGCGCCGCGCGGCATTCCTATTGCCTGGAATGGCCATTACTACGCGCGGGACGGCGAAAGCCTCGGCTCCCTCGGGCTTGCCAAGCTGGACGAGATTCGCGCCCAGGGATTGGATGACGACTGGTCGGCCGTTCTCTGTCCGGAGGCCACGCTGGACGATCTCGACCCTGAAGCCCTTGCCAGGGCGCGGGAAATCTTCATTGCCCGGCATGGTGAGCGCATTCCGGCGGAAACCATCCGTGCCTGGAGTGACGCCGAATTTCTCGACCGGGCCAGGCTGACCATCAAGGGCAAGATCGCCCGCGCCACCCTGCTGCTGCTCGGGCGGCCTCAAGCCACGCCGTTGCTCTCGCCCTACGTGGCCGAACTGTCCTGGAAGCTGGAAGGCCCGGAGCTGGCCTACGAGCACTTCCACCCCCCGTTTCTGCTGGAGACCAGCCGTCTGTTCCAGCGCATCCGCAACCTGCGCCTGTCCTTCCTGCCGCCGGGCCAGCTCATTCCCATCGACGTACCGAAGTACGACCAACGCATCGTCCTCGAAGCCCTGCACAACTGCATTGCCCACCAGGATTACCGGCAATGCGAGCGCGTATTGGTGATCGAACGCCAGGGCGAACTGGAATTCCAGAACGCCGGCGAGTTTTTCGACGGCGCGCCGCGGGATTACATCCTCGGCAACCGCACGCCCCGGCGTTACCGCAACCGGTTTCTGGCCGAAGCCATGGCGCAACTGCGCATGATCGACACCATGGGCTTCGGCATCCGCGAAGTCATGTTCCGTGGCCAGGCGCGGCGCTACCTGCCGTTGCCCGACTATGACCTCACCGAACCCGGCCACGTCGTCATGCGTCTGGCGGGGCGCTTCATCGACGAGAACTACAGCCGCGCCCTGCTGACCCATGGCGAGTTCACCCTGGGCGACATCCTCGCCCTGGATCAGGTGCAAAAGGGCATCGTGCCCGACGAGGCCGTACTCAAGGGACTGCGCAAGCGCCAACTCGTGGAAGGCCGCAAACCCGCCATCCACATTTCCGCCAGCGTCGCCCGCACCGTCGGCCGCGAAGCCGACTACATCCTCACGCGCCGTCAGGACGACGCCCATTACCAGCACCTGATCCTGGATTACCTGAAACAGTATGGAGAGGCGAGCAAGGACAAGTTGCGTCAAATGCTGGCCAACAAGTGGCCCGAGGTCTTCACCGACGAGCAAAAGGAAAACAAGCTGCACAATCTGCTCAGCGCCCTCAAGCGCGGCGGCCGGATCATGCGGGTTGGCGGCAAGAGCAATGCCCGTTGGCGTCTCGCCTCTGTTAACGACGAGTCGAAACCCATCGCCAACCCGGATAATCAACCACCAAACGACGATATGTGATTGTTTGTAAAAAACTTTCTTTTGATAACCCAGGCGCCGTTTCGCCTGCTTAACAAACAAACCGACCATGTCCCGGCCCGAAAAGAAAACCTACGACCTCACCGAAGCCGAACAGCGTGACCTGTTCAACCTCATCCAGCAGGGCCGCCCCCTGCCGGAGAAATACCGCTTCATCCTGTTTGAGGACAAGCGGGAGGTGGAACTGGTCTGGAACGGCAAGACCCGCGACGTGTGCACCACCGTGCTGCCCTTCCAGACCCTGGAGCACGTGGACGAACCCCGCGCCGAGACCAAGCACCAGGGCGACCTGTTCGACAGCCGGGGCCGGCAACTGCAAGGCTGGACCAACAAGCTCATCTGGGGCGACAACAAGCTGATCCTGTCGTCCTTGAAGGCCGGGGCGCTGCGCCGGCAGATCGAGGAGGCCGGCGGCCTCAAGCTGATCTATATCGACCCGCCCTTCGACGTGGGCGCCGATTTCAGCATGGACATCGAGATCGGCGGCGAGACCTTCCACAAGGAGCCGAACCTGCTGGAGCAGATCGCCTATCGGGATACCTGGGGGCGGGGGGCGGATTCCTTCATCAGCATGATCTACGAGCGGCTGATATTGATGCGGGATTTGCTGGCGGAGGATGGGTCGATTTATGTGCACATGGGACCGAACGTCTCGTCTGCCGTTGAATCGGCAATAAAGGAGGTTTTCGGTAACACAGGTGCAAGCGCAACAATCACTTGGAAGCGGGTTACTGCCCACGGAGATAGCCTACGTTGGGGTGTTGTTCACGACACCATCATCTGGCGCACGAAGGGGGAGCGTTACGTTTGGAATCCACAATACGAACCATATTCCGACGAGTACCTATCTCGTTTTAGCTACCGTACTCCAGACGGACGTGCTTACACCCTCGACAACATGATGAGCTTCCCCTGGTTTTTCGTCTTCCAACGGGTGGGCTTCATGCTACCTGCTGCACTCGTTTCTGAGTGTCGATCCAATCCTTCATGAACCGCGCTGGCGACTTGTATCCGAGGGTCGAGTGCAGGCGTTTCCGGTTGTAGAACACCTCGATGTACTCGAAGGCCATCGCCTTCACCTCCTCGCGCGTCTCGAATGCTTGGCCATGCACCCGCTCGTTCTTGAAGCTGTTGAACCAGCTCTCGGCGGGTGCGTTGTCCCAGCAGTTGCCACGGCGCGACATCGAGCAGGTCATCCCATACCCGCCCAGCTTGGCCTGGAAGGCATGACTGGCGTACTGGCTGCCCCGGTCGGAGTGATGCAGCAGCCCCGGCGCCGGCCGCCTGCGGAACCAGGCCATCGTCAGCGCATCCGTCACGATATCCGCCGTCATCCGGGGTTTCAGCGACCAACCCACGACTTCGCGGTTGAACAGGTCCAAGACGATGGCCAGGTACAGCCAGCCTTCGTTCGTCCACAGGTAGGTGATGTCCGAGGCCCAGACTTGGTTGGGCGCCTCTGGGGTGAAGTTCCGATCCAGCAGATTCTGCGCCACCGGCAGGCTGTGCTTCGAGTCCGTCGTGGCCTTGTAACGCCGCTTGTGACGAGCCCGGATGCCGTTCTCCCGCATCAACCGCTCGACCCGTTCCTTGCCCGCCGAGAAACCACGATCCCGCAACTCCAGAACCATCCGCGGGCTACCATAGCTGCCCTTGAGTTCGGCGTCGATGGCGCGGATCAGCACCAGCATCTGGGCGTCCGTCAGGCGCTTGCGGTTGGGCGTGCCGCCACGCTTCCAGGCCCGGTAGCCGCTGACGCTGACGTTCAGCACGGCGCACATCTCGGCCAATTCGTAGGTTTGCCGCTGCGCGTCGACCCAGGCGTACTTCACAGCGCATCCCTCGCGAAGTACGCCGTCGCTTTTTTTAGGATTTCGTTCTCCCGCTTGAGCCGGATGTTCTCAGCACGCAGCCGCGAAAGTTCCATTTCCTCCGGGGTCACCACCTTGGCGCCAGCGCCATTGAGCTTGCCAGCCGCTGCCGATTTGACCCAGTTACGCAGCGTCTGCTCGACCAGCCCCAACTCCCTGGCCACTGCGCCGATCGACTGCCCTTCCTTGACTCGCTTGACCGCCAGCTCCTTGAACTCGGCGGTGTACTCCTGCTTCGGGATCTTCATCGTCTTCCTTTCCTTCGTGACGTCCATCTTATGTCACCCTTGGAAGACGAAATTCCGGGGGAACCTCATGACGAGCCCCAACCCGAGACCAAACATGATGTATGAGTGGCGAGGGTATTCGGCACCAAGGATGGGCTGGCGTTATGAGTTGTCCACCATGGAAAAACTTTATGCGGAAGGGCGTATTGAGCTCCCCAAAAAAGCTGATTCACGTCCGAGGCTTCGACGTTTTCTCGATGAGAGTAAAGGTGTGCCAGTGGGGAGCGTCTGGGCTGATATTGCGCCAATCAACTCACAAGCAAAGGATGACACTGGCTACAACACCCAAAAACCCGAAGCCCTCCTCGAACGCATCATCAAGGCCAGCAGCAACCCCGGCGACCTCGTCGCCGACTTCTTCTGCGGCTCCGGCACCACCGCCGCCGTCGCCGAAAAGCTGGGCCGAAAATGGATCGCCACCGACCTGGGCAAGTTCGGCATCCACACCACCCGCAAGCGCCTGATCGGCGTGCAGCGGGAACTGAAGGCCGCCGAAAAGGATTTCCGCGCCTTCGAGGTGTTGAACCTGGGCCGCTACGAGCGGCAGGCCTATCTCAACGTCGGCGGCCGGCTGACCGGCGAACAGAAGGAACAGGCCCTGGCGCAAAAGGAACGGGAGTTCCGCGACCTGATCCTGCGCGCTTACAAGGCCACCGCGTACTTTGCAAACTCGGGCGGCGGCGAGGGCGGAGTGGACGCCGCCCAGGACGGTTTCTTCCACGGCGCGCGCAATGGCCGTCTGGTGGCCATCGGCCCCATCAACCTGCCGGTGGGACGCCTGTTCGTGGAGGAGGTCATCACCGAATGCCGCAAGCGCGGCGCCTCCCGCGTCGACGTGCTGGCCTTCGAGTTCGAGATGGGGCTGTTCCCCGCCGTGCTGGAAGAGGCGCGGGGCAAGGGCATCGACTTGGCGCCGAAATACATCCCCGCCGAGGTGTTCGACAAGCGGGCGGTGGACAAGGGCCAGGTGGTGTTCCACGACATCAGCTTCGTCGAGGCCACGCCCCGTTACGACCACAAGCTGGCGCTGAGCATCGAGCTGACCGACTTTTCCGTCTATTACACCCAGGGCGCTGCCGAAGCGGCCATTGCCAACCTGAAGGAAGGCAAGAACGGGGTGATCTGCGACGCAGGCCAGCTCTACAAGATCAACAAGAGCAAGGAAGGCATCGTCACCCGCGAGCGTCTCACCAAGCACTGGACCGACTGGGTGGACTACTGGGCGGTGGATTTCGACTACATGAGCCGCCAGGAGATCATCAAGGTGCCGGTGGGCACGGGGGTTTCCGGCGTTGCCACGTTGCCCGGCCTGGAAGCGCCCCAGGGCGAACTGGCCCTGCCGCAATTCGAGGAACGCTGGACCGGCGGCTATATCTTCGAGAACGAATGGCAGAGCTTCCGCACCCGCCAGAACCGCGACCTGGATTTGATGACGGCTCAGCACACCTATGACCGCCCCGGACGTTACACCGTGGCCGTCAAGGTCATCGACATCTTCGGCAACGACACCATGACCCTGGTGCCAGTGAATGTCGGCTAGCCGACGTGTTCTTAATGAAGGATCAGGGAGAATAAACATGGGCAAGAAAACCTTGCCTGTCGAACCAGCGAACCACATCGCCGTCTTCCAGGAGCAAACCATCCGCCGCGCCTGGCACAACGAAGAATGGTGGTTTTCCGTCGCTGATGTCTGCGGGGTGCTGACGGAAAGCGTCGATCCCGGCGCCTACTGGCGCAAGCTGAAACAACGCCTGTCGGCGGAGGGCAGTGAAGTCGTGACAAATTGTCACGGGTTGAAATTGGTGGCGCCGGATGGCAAGCAGCGCGTGACGGATTGCGCCAACACCGAGGGCCTGTTCCGCATCATCCAGTCCATCCCCTCGCCCCGGGCCGAGCCCTTCAAGCGCTGGCTGGCCCAGGTGGGCTACGAGCGGGTGAAGGAGATCGAAAACCCGGAACTGGCCAGCGCCCGCGCCCGGGAGTTGTACCAGGCCAAGGGCTACCCGAAGGACTGGATCGAGAAGCGCCTGCGGTCCATCGCCGTGCGCGGCGAGTTGACCGACGAATGGAAGGCGCGCGGGGTGGCGGAGGGCAGGGAATACGCCATCCTCACGGCCGAGATCGCCCGCGCCACCTTCGGCATCACGCCCGGCGAGCACAGCCAGTTGAAGGGGCTGGACCAGGTGAAGACCGGCAACAACCTGCACGACCACATGACCGACCTGGAACTGATCTTCACCATGCTGGGGGAGGCCAGCACCACCGAGATTGCCCGGCGCAAGGATGCCCAGGGGTTTGATGAAAACCAGGATGCCGCCAAACAGGGTGGCGCGGTGGCCGGCAATGCCCGCAAGGAACTGGAAACCAAGAGCGGCAAGCCGGTGGTGAGCCGGGCGAATTACCTAGGGCTGACGCCGGGAGAAAGCGCCCCGGCCATCGAGGCGGAAAAACCGGCCCGACAGATCAAGGCGCCCGCCAGGGCGGCCAGAACGGGCAAGAAGAAGTGAGCCCGGCCATGCCCGCTTTCCGCCGCTATGTCGGCATCGACTACTCGGGCGCGCAAACGCCGGAATCCAGCCTGAAGGGCTTGCGCGTGTACCTGGCCGAGGGCGACGGCCCCGCCGTGGAAGTGCCGCCTCCACCCAGCCCGCGCAAATACTGGACCCGGCAAGGCATTGCGCACTGGCTGGCGGAACGCCTGGCCGAGGACATGCCCACCCTGGTGGGCATCGACCACGGCTTTTCCTTCCCCATCCGCTATTTCGAGGTGCATCGCCTGCCGCCGGACTGGCCGGCCTTTCTGGACGATTTTCAGCGGCATTGGCCCACCGATGGGCAGAACATGTACATCGATTTCATCCGCGACGGGCTGCATGGCAACGGGGCCGCCAGGATGGGCAACCCGCGCTGGCGGCGGCTGTGCGAAGAACGCTGCCGGGCCAAGTCGGTCTTCCATTTCGATGTGCAGGGCACGGTGGCCAAATCCACCCATGCGGGCATTCCCTGGCTGCGTTATTTACGCCAGCAGTTGGGGGCGCGGGTGCATTTCTGGCCCTTCGACGGCTGGGACATCCCGGCAGGCCGCTCGGCCCTGGCGGAGGTGTACCCGGCTTTGTGGAAGCATGCCTACCCGGTGGAAGCCCGCACTCCGGACCAGCACGACGCCTATGTCGTCGCCACCTGGTTGCGGGAAGCAGATCGGGATGGCCGGCTGCGGGCAGCGCTCAACCCGAAATTGGCCTTCCACGAGCGCGCGGTGGCCGGGGTGGAGGGCTGGATTCTGGGGGTGGGATGACAGTAGTCCAGGCGAGTCATGGGCATGGCGTCATCCTATCCGGCGGGCAATCTGGCGGCCCACCAGTTGGCGTATCTCGGCTTCATCGATTTCCAGATCGGCCAATTGCGCGGCGGCGTTTTTGATCCGGCGTTCGGCCTTCTGGCGGGCGCTTAGTACCCGTTTGCCCAGTTCAGTGCCTTTGAGCTGGGCGCGGGGCAGGGTGGTTTCCAGGGCCAGCAGATCGATGAGGGATGGGTTTTCCAGGTCCTGGATGAAGGCCTGGCCCACTATGCGCCAGTCGCAGGCGATGGTCATGTTGCCGATGAGCAGGTGGCCGTCGGCATAGGAAACCGGAATGGGGTCGCAGGCGGGCGGCGCCATGGCCAGGGCGCGCATGACCTGTGGGGAAAAAAGGGCGCGGCCGTGCCATTCGCCCTCGGCATGCATGACCACCGTGACTTCACCCGATTCGATGGACAGGAATTGGCCTTCGTAGGCCAGCAATACCGGTCCCAGTTGCACCCGCTTGCGGGTGAACACCTTGGTGGCCAGCTTGAACTCCTTCAACGAGACCTGAAGGAAGTTGCGGGCGGTGCTTTGTTCGGATGGGGTGGCCATGGCGCAGTCGGGGAAGGTCAAAGGTCGGGGTCGGCTTGGTCTATCCCGCCGGTCCGAATCAGGCGGAAGACCCGGTAGGGCGCGGGAGGATCATAAGTGCCTGGCCCCTGCTGTCAATCAGCGCGCAATATTGACCACCTGTCAGCGTTGAATTTTGACCAGGGTCAGCGTGGCTGATTGCGGTGCTTGAAACGGAAGGAATCGTTACCGGTTTCGAGGATGTCGCAGTGGTGGGTGAGCCTGTCCAGGAGCGCGGTGGTCATCTTCGCGTCCCCGAAGACCTGGACCCATTCCGCGAAGGCCAGGTTGGTGGTGACGATCAGGCTGGTGCGTTCATAGAGCTGGCTGATGAGGTGGAACAGCAAAGCCCCACCCGCTGCCGGGAACGGCAGATATCCCAGTTCATCCAGAATCACGGCATCCATCTGGGCAAGATGCCGGGCCAGGGCGCCCGCCCGGCCCTGGGCCTTCTCCCGCTCCAACTGGTTCACCAGGTCCACCGCATTGAAGAAGCGCACCCGCTTGCCGGCATGGATGGCCGCCACCCCCAGGGCGATGGCCACATGGGTCTTGCCGGTGCCGGTCCCGCCCACCAGGATCAGGTTATGGGCCGCTGCCATGAACGCCCCGGTGGCCAGTTGCTGAACCTGGGCCTGGTCGAGGCTGGACTCCTGCCAATTGAAGGTAGCGAAGTCCCGGTGCATGGGGAACTTGGCCACCCGCAACTGATAACGCAGGGAACGGGTCTGGCGATCCACCTGCTCGGCCTCGATCAGGCGTTTGAGCCAGACCTCCGGACTGGGGGGGATGCGGGACCGCTCGGCCTCCAGTTCCGCCAGTGCGGTGGCCATGCCATAGAGGTGCATGGCCTTCAGGGACTGGATGGACTCGGTCAGCATGGAGACCTCCCGCGCAGGGCATCGTAGCGGGCACAGTTGGCTGCGGGGGCTTCCTTGAGCATCAGGGCGGTCACCACAGTGGAGAGGGGCGGCGGCGGCGCCACCAGGCGGGCCACGTGGTTGAGAATGACCGGCGCCGTGACGGTACGGTGTTCCAGGGCCAGATCACAGGCCACGGTCAGGATCTCGGAGCCGTGTTCCCGCAGGGCCAAGAGCACCTCCACGAAGGCCCGGTCGCCCTGGGGCTGTTTCAGCAGGCGTTCCTTCACCGCGAAGATGGGCGCGGGCAGCTTCCAACCCTGGAAGGGGGCGCCATGGCGCAGGGCCCCAGGTTTGCGTTCCAGCACCGGCAGGTAATGCCAGGGGTCGAGGATCAACCGTTCCCGCCCGAAGTTGCGGACATGCTCGGCGATGAGACGGCCTTCGGCCACCACCCCGATTCGATCCGCCCAGGCGCGCAGGGACACCCGTTGGCCGGCAAACTCCGCCGGGACGCTGTAGCGGTTGCGGTCGTAGCTCACCAGGCAGGTGCTGGACACCCGGCAGGGTTGCTCGAAGTAGCCGTCGAAGGGGGCGGCGATGGGGCGCAGCCGGGCCTGTTCCTCGGTGAACACCTCGGCGATGGGGCGGTCCTTCTGCTCGGGGTGGGGACGCTTGGCCAATTCCCGGCAGCGGACTTCCAGCCAGGCGTTGAGTGCGCTGAAGTCAGCAAAGGATGGTCGGGGGGTGAACAGCCATTCCCGGACGTTGCCCACCTGGTTCTCCACTTGCCCCTCGCTCCGCGCCCCACGGCCCGGTCTGCATACCGGGCCGGCTGCGGCAGCGCAAAGCATGCTTTGCGAAACCCTGCCTCGCCCCAACCTGAAGCCGGAGTACAGGCCACGGGCTCAAACAGGTAGTGGCTGGCCAGGGCCAGGAAGCGGCGGTTGAACTGGCGTTCCTTGCCCGCGTAGATGGCCTGGACGATGGTCTTGGGGTTGTCGTAGACCATCCGCTCGGGTACGCCTCCGAAGAAGGCGAAGGCCCGGTTGTGGGCGTCAAAGACCATCTCCTGGGTTTCCCGGGGGTAGGCCGCCAGGAACGTCTGGCGGCTGTGGGCCAGGCGGAAGTGGGCGAGCTTGACGGTCTGCACCACGCCGGCCAGTTGCACCTGTTCATGGCTCCAGTCGAACTGGCAGGTCTCGCCAGGCGGGAAGCTCAGGGGCACATAGGTATCGCTGGCTGGGGTGGGGGCTTTGCCCTTCCATTGCTTCACGAAGCGTTGGACGCTGTCGTAGGCACCGGCATAGCCCTCCCGCTGGAGGTCTTCGAACAGCCGCCGGGCGGTGCGCCGTTGCCCCTTGGGGCGCTGGCTGTCCTGTTCCAGCCAGGTCTCCAGTTGCGGGCGGTGCTCGCCCAGCTTGGGGCAGGGTTGATGACTTCTCTGGTAGACCGGCTCCATCTCGGCCTTGAGGTACTTCTTGACGGTGTTGCGCGACAGGTTCAGGTCGCGGGCGATGCGGCTGATCGGTTCCCCCTTGACCAGGGCTTTTCGCCGCAGCTTCAACAAACTCTCCATGCTGATCACTCCAGGTTGCTCCGCCAAAAGGGCGGCATCTTGACTCAACCAGGGTGGTCAACTTTGCACGCTGTTTACCCCGGTTGCCTGGTCAGATTTGCACGCTGATTAACAGGTCTGGATACCCAAGCGACTACGGGATGACCTGCTGGTCTTGGCGGAGCATGCCGATGTGCTGCTATCCCGCTTCGTGCGTGAAATCGTTATTGGCGCAGTACTGGGGCGAGGCACGCTGCCGGAGCGGCCAGAGCTGCGTCAATTCCAGGCTACCCAGGAAGCGGAGGCCTGGGAACGCGGCGAGCCTGTACCGATGCGAGAGGAGGAGGGGCGCTGGAAAGTAAGTGAACTGAGCGACTATGAGATCGAAACGGTCTATGTTGACCAGTCCGAAGGACAGCAGGAGGTTGCATGATCCAAGTCATGCAATAGCCAGGGGGGCGAAAGATGATACCGCGCCCATGTCCTGAAACTAATCCAATGGATTACAATCAAACGCCATGATTACCGTTGCCGAGGTGCCCGAGTACATCCGAGGTGCGGAAAAGTTGTTATCCGACGCGGAGCGGCGTGATGTGATCGAGTATCTGGCCGCGCATCCCAAGGCGGGTGATTTGATGGAAGGCACGGGTGGGGTGCGCAAGTTACGCTGGGGTCGGGGTGGGCAGGGTAAATCGGGTGGGGTCCGGGTGATTTACTACTTCCACAGCGAGGTGATGCCGCTGTACCTGCTGACCCTGTTCGCCAAGAACGAGCGGGCCAACATCAGCAAGTCAGAGCGCAATGAATTGGCCGGCCTGGTGGATATTCTGGTTAACGCATGGTTGGAGAGGTGACACGATGGGAAGCGCATTCGAGAGTATCAAGCAGGGTCTTACCGAGGCCGTGGAGCATGCCAAGGGCAAGAAGGTGGCGGCCCAGATTTATCAGCCGACCGCCGTGGATGTCGCCTCGCTGCGCAAGCGTCTTGACCTGACCCAGGAGCAATTCGCGGCGCGCTTCGGTTTCTCCGTGGCCACGCTTCGCCACTGGGAGCGCGGTGATCGCAACCCCCAAGGTCCGGCCCTGGTCCTGCTCAACCTCATCGACCGCGACCCGAAGGCCGTCATGCGCGCATTGGGGTGATCTCTCGACCCTGCTGGATCGAAGCCCAAGATCATCCAATCACCGTGGGGGTATTTATGGGGGTATTTTGATAGATCGGACTTGGTAAGAATGGGTAGAAATTGGATTTTTTCGAGGTATGCATGGACACGGGTTCGATTCCCGCCGGCCACTTGAAGCCCAACCGAAACCGGTTGGGCTTTTTTTGCCTGCTTGTCGCGTGAGGGCAGCGCCTCAGATCACAAACATATCCATGAACGCATTCACCGGCGTGGCCTCCAGCCGGGGCCGGTCCATGCACAGGTCCAGGATGGCGGCCTGTTGCTTGGCGGGGAAGCGGCGTGCCAGGTTTACCTTGTACTTTCTGACGAGCTCGGGGATGCCCTCGGCGCGGCGGCGGCGGTGGCCGATGGGGTATTCCACGGCGATCTGCTTCGTGGCCGTGCCGTCCTTGAAGAATACCTGGATGGCGTTGGCGATGGAGCGCTTCTCCGGATCGTGGTAGTCCAGGCTGTACTGCTTGTTCTCCACGCATTCCATCCTGTCCCGCAACTGGTCGATGCGGGGGTCGGCGGCGGCCGCGTCCTCGTAGTCAGCGGCGGTCAATGACCCCTTGATCAGGCCCACGGCGGCCATGTACTGGATGCAGTGGTCCCGGTCGGCGGGGTTATACAGGGGCCCCTTCTTGTCGATGATGCGGATGGCGGACTCGTGGGTGGTGATGACGATCCTGTCGATGTCATGCAGCCGATTCACCACATGGGGATGGAGCTGGAAGGCGCATTCCACGGCGGTCTGGGCGTGGAATTCGGCGGGGAAGCTGATCTTGAACAGGATGTGCTCCATGACGTAGCTGCCGTAGGGGCGCTGGAACCTGAATTCGTTCCCCTTGAAGCTCACGTCGTAGAAACCCCAGGTCTTGGCGGTGAGGGCGGAGGGGTAGCCCATCTCCCCCTTGTGGCACATGAGGGCCAGACGCACGGCGCGGCTGGTGGCGTCGCCGGCGGCCCAGGACTTGCGGGGGCCGGTGTTGGGGGTGTGGCGGTAGGTGCGCAGGCTCTGGCCGTCGATCCAGGCGTGGGACACGGCGTTGATCACCTCGTCCCGGGTGCAGCCCAGCATGTGGGCCACCACGGCGGCGGAGGCCACCTTCACGAGGATCACGTGGTCCAGGCCCACCCGGTTGAAGCTGTTCTCCAGGGCCAGCACGCCCTGGACCTCGTGGGCCTTGATCATGGCCGTGAGCACGTCCTTCATGGTGAGGGGCGCCTTGCCCTCGGCCACCCGGGTGCGGGACAACCAGTCGGCGGTGGCCAGGATGCCCCCCAGGTTGTCGGAAGGGTGTCCCCACTCGGCGGCCAGCCAGGTGTCGTTGAAGTCCAGCCAGCGCACCAGGGCGCCGATGTCGAAGGCGGCCTTCACCGGGTCCAGCTGGAACTGGGTGCCGAACACCTTGGCCCCGTTGGGCACCACGGTGCCGGGCACGATGGGGCCCAGCAGCTTGGTGCAGGCCGGGTAGGACAGGGCCTCCAGGCCGCAGCCGAGGGTGTCCATCAGGCAGTAGCGGGCCGTGTCGTAGGCTTCGTCGGAGTTGACGACGTAGTTGATGACGTAGTCGGCGATGTCCACCAATACCTGGTCTGGATCGGGGCGGACGTTGGAGATGTGGCTGCTCATGCGGACCTTTCAATGGCGATGATGGGTGTGGGTTTCTCCCCCCTTTGGCAAAGGGGGGCAGGGGGGATTTGAGTAGGGTCGGCCAGGGTCGCGCCCCTGGAATCCCCCTCGGTCCCCCTTTTCCAAAGGGGGAGGAAAAACGATGGGGCGACGACCATGGTGCCCTCAGCCCCGTGCCTCGATCGGCACGTAGGCCCGCTCTTCCGGTCCCACGTATTCCGCGTTGGGGCGGATGATCTTGTTGTCGATGCGCTGCTCGATGATGTGGGCGGCCCAGCCGGTGGTGCGGCTGATGACGAAGAGGGGGGTGAACATGGGGGTGGGCACGCCCATCATGTGGTAGCTGGAGGAGGAGTACCAGTCCAGGTTGGGGAACATCTTCTTCACTTCCCACATCACGGTCTCGATGCGCTCGGAGATGTTGAACAGGTTCATGTTGCCGCCCGCCTCGCACAGGCGTTTTGACACGGCCTTGATGGCCTCGTTGCGGGGGTCGCCGATGGTGTACACGGGGTGGCCGAAGCCGATGATGATCTCCTTGGCGGAGACCCTCCTGCGGATGTCCGCCTCGGCTTCGTCGGGTGTGGCATAGCGGCCGATGATCTCCATGGCCGCTTCGTTGGCGCCGCCGTGTTTGGGGCCCCGCAGGGCACCGATGGCGCCGGTGATGCAGGAATGGAAGTCCGAAAGGGTACCGGCGATGACCCGGGCGGCGAAGGTGGAGGCGTTGAATTCGTGCTCGGCATAGAGGATGAGGGACACGTCCAGGGCCCGGCGGGTCAGTTCGTCCGGCCGCTGGCCGTGCAGCAGGTGCAGGAAGTGGCCCGCCACGGTCTCGTCATCCGTCTCCACCTCGATGCGTTTGCCGCTCTGGCTGTAATGCCACCAGTACAGCAGCATGGAGCCGAAGCTGGCCACCAGCCGGTCGGCGATGTCCCGGGCGCCGCCCACGGGATGGCCTTCCTCTTCCGGCAACAGGGTGCCCAGCATGGAGCAGCCGGTGCGCATCACGTCCATGGGATGGGTGTGGGCGGGAATCTGCTCCAGCACCGTCTTCAGGGCGGGAGGCAGGCCCCGCAGCCCTTGCAGCTTGAGCTTGTAATCCTGCAGCTGCCCCTGGGTGGGCAACTCGCCGTGCACCAGCAGCCAGGCCACTTCCTCGAAGGTGGATTTGTCGGCCAGTTCCAGGATGTCGTAGCCCCGGTAATGCAGGTCGTTGCCGCTGTGTCCCACGGTGCAGACGGCGGTGGTGCCCGCCTGCACGCCGGACAGGGCCACGGATTTCTTCTTCGGCTTCTCGATGACGGTCTCGCTCATGGCAGTCTCCAGTTCATGCTGCTTGTCTTCCCCCTTTCGTAAAGGGGGATCGAGGGGGATTCCGGTGGCGCTGGCTACAGGAAGCGCCGTCAAATCCCCCCTGGCCCCCCTTTTTCAAAGGGGGGAAGGTCTTCACTTGTCTACGTCGAACAACTGGTCCAGCTTCTGCTCGTAGGCGTGGTAGCCCAGGTGCTCGTAAAGCTCCATGCGAGTCTGCATGGTATCCAGCACGTGCTGCTGGGTGCCGTCCCGGCGAATGGCTTCGTACACCTTGAGGGCCGCCTGGTTCATGGCCCGGAAGGCGGACAGGGGATAGAGCACCAGGCCCACGCCGGCGCCCCGCAGTTCATCCACGGTGTAAAGGGGCGTGGAGCCGAACTCGGTGATGTTGGCCAGCACCGGCACCTTTACCGCCTCGGCGAACTGCTTGTACATGGCCAGTTCGGTCATGGCCTCGGGGAAGATCATGTCCGCGCCGGCCTCCACGCAGGCCCGGGCCCGGTCCATGGCGGCGTTCAGGCCTTCCACCGCCAGGGCGTCGGTGCGGGCCATGATGACGAAGTCCGGGTCGGTGCGGGCATCCACCGCCGCCTTGACGCGGTCCACCATCTCGGCCTGGCTGACAATGGCCTTGCCCGGCCGGTGGCCGCAACGCTTGGCCAGCACCTGGTCCTCGATGTGCATGGCCCCGGCGCCGAACTTGATCATGGACTTCACCGTGCGGGCGATGTTGAAGGCGCCGCCGAAGCCCGTGTCCACGTCCACCAGCACGGGCAGGTCGGTGGCGTCGGTGATGCGGCGCACGTCGGTGAGCACGTCGTCCAGGGTGGAGATGCCCAGGTCCGGCAGGCCCAGGGAGCCGGCGGCCACGCCGCCGCCGGAGATGTACAGGGCCTTGTAACCCACGTTTTGCGCCAGCTTGGCGTGGTAGGCGTTGATGGCGCCCACCACCTGCAGGGGCTGTTCGGCGGCGACGGCGGCGCGGAAGCGGGCGCCGGCGGATGCAATGCTCATGGATGAGGTTCCTTGGTCAGTCCTGGAAAAAGGCCTGTTCGGCCTCTGGGGGCAACTTGATACCCGTCACATGGGCCTTCTGCAATACCTCCCAGTAATACCGGTAGGTGGCCCGGTCGTGCAATTCCCCGTCGTGCTGAATGGGGCCCCAGTCCGCCTTCTGGGCCGCCAGCAGGATGGCGCTGCCCGTGGCCACCTCGGAGTAGTCCGGCTTCATGGCGTCCACGATGGGCTGGATCTGGGTGGGGTAGATGCTCCACTGGCGCAGAAAGCCGAATTCCATGCGGGCCCGGCGGGCGTCGGCGTAGGCGGCGTAGGGGTTCTTCAAGTCCAGGGTGACGTTGTGGGCAGGCACCACGCCGTGGGCCAGGGCCGCGGCCACCACCTCGGCCTTGGCCCGGGCCAGCAGCTTGTGCTCGAACTGGCCGGGGCTGCGCATGGCACTGGCGGGGATGGCACCGTGGTGGCCGGAGACGAAGTCCATGAGGCCGAAGTCCAGCACCTGCATCCAGGGCAGGGCGGCGATGGCCTGGGCGTCCCGCAGGGCACCGTGGGTCTCGATTAGGGCGTGGATGGGAATCTCCCGGCCGATCTCATGCTTGGCGGCCACCCGCTGGATGTAGCCGATCATCTCCGCCACCTGGCCGGCGGCGGTGGACTTGGGGATGGTGATGTAGCGCAGCAGGGCGCCGGCGCCGCCCACCAGGATGTCCACGTCCTGGCGCCAGTGGGGGTGGGTATAGTCGTGGACGCGGGCGCCGGCCATGCGGTGCCTGTTGGCCTCGGCGTTGAGCACCCGCACGATCATCTCCGCGTGCTCCCGTTCCTTGCCCGCCGGGGCCCCGTCCTCGCAGTCGCAGGTGATGTCGAATACCGGACCCAGCTTGTCCTGGAGTTCCAGGGCCTTGAGGATCAGCTTCTCGCTGCCAGCGAAGTGCTCGCAGGCAGGAATGGCCGGGAAGGGCTTCTCACCGGCGAACAGGGCTGAGTTGGGATGTACGGCTTGGGTCATGGGCGCTCCTCGGCGTGCTTCATGGTCGGGCGGTGCGTATCAGTGCTGTTCCCCCCTTTGGCAAAGGGGGGCAGGGGGGATTCACGGCGCTTGCCCTGGGCGACGGCCGCTGGAATCCCCCTCAATCCCCCTTTAGGAAAGGGGGAGGCTAGTCCAGTGGGCGTGCTCATCGTGCTCATGCTGCACCCCGCCTCGGCATGAGCACGGTGTAGTCCAGGTCCAGTACCAAGTTGGGATGATATTTTCCGCCGGCTTCCTGGGGTTTGGCTTCCGCCAACTCGCCGGGGGGCAGGTTTTTCACCCCCACCAGCCGCAGGCGCAGGGCGCCCAGGTCGTCCCGGCCGAACAACTCCCACTTGTCCAGCACCTCGGACCAGGCATAGAGGGTGTCGCCGGCAAAGGTGGGGTTGCTGTGGACGCCGCCGTTGATGGCGGCGATGGTGAGGGCGTTCTCCAGGCCCTCGAAAGACAGGGCCCGGCAGACGGAAATGACGTGGCCGCCGTAGACCAGGCGCCGGCCGAAGGGGGTGTTGGCCATGAGAAAGCCGTCGAAATGCAGCCGGGCGCTGTTCTGGTAGAGGCGGGTGGCCAGGGTGTGGTCGCTCTCGTCCAGGGTCATGCCCGCCGGGTGGTCGATGCGCTCACCCACCGCGTAGTCCTCCCACAGCCAGGGGGCGCCGGTGAGTTCCGTCTCGTAGCCCCGGGCGTCCAGGCAGGCGGGAATGGTCAGGCGATGGGGCTCGACAATGGGGGGCGGTTCGGGCACCACGGCGGCAGGGGCCGGCCGGCTCGGGTCCGACTTGTGCACCATCACCCAGCGTACCCAGGTCAGCACTTCCTGCTCGTTCTGGTTCACGGCGGTGGAGCGCACCCAGACGATGCCGCTCCTGCCGTTGCTGTTTTCCCTGAGGCCGATGACCGTGGATTCCGCCTTCAGGGTGTCGCCCGCGTAAACCGGCGCCAGGAAGCGCACGTCGGCGTAGCCCAGGTTGGCCACGGCGTTGAGGGACACGTCCGCAACGGTCTTGCCGAAGGCCAGGTGGAAGGCCAGCAGATCGTCCAGGGGCCGGTCCGGGTAGCCCAGGGCATGGGCCACGGGCCGGGCGCTGGGCAGCACGTGGCGGGCCCCGGTGAGGGCGATGTACAGGGCCTGGTCGCCTTCGCCCACGGTGCGGGGCGTGCCGTGCACCAGGGTCTGGCCCAGGCTGAAGTCCTCGAAGAAGTTGCCCTTGCTTGCCTTGCTCATGGCTGTGCCCCTCCCCAGCACTGCTGGATCATGTCATGGATCAACAGGGTACGTTTGGCGGCCTCCACGTGCAGGTTCTCCACCACGCGGCCTTCCACCACCGCCACGCCCTTGCCGGCGGCGTTGGCCTCCGCCAGGGCAGTGATGATGCGGCGGGCCCGGTCCACGCTGTCGGGCCGGGGCGTGAAGGCGTCGTTGGCGTAAGCCACCTGGTCCGGGTGGATCAGGCTCTTGCCGTCGCAGCCCAGGTCCCGGGCCATGCGGCAGGCGTATTCGTAGGTCTCCATGTGCTTCAGGTCCAGGTGGATGCCGTCGATGAAGGCCAGGTCATGGGCCCGGGCCGCCAGCAGGCAGTGGGACAGGCTGTGCAGCATGGGCAGGCGCTCGGCGGTCACCCGGGCGTGGAGCTCGTTGGTCAGGTCCGAGGTCCCCATCACCAGGCAGGCGATGCGGGACGAGGCCCCGGCGATCTCCGCCGCCCGCAGCACGCCGAAGGGGGTCTCGATGAGCACCATGATGGGCAGGCGCTCGCCGCCGGCGGCGTCCAGGGCAGCCAGGGCGTCCAGCACGTCCTGGCGGCTTTCGATCTTGGGGAACAGCACGGCGTCGATGTCCGCCCGGGCCACGGCCGCCAGGTCGTCCCGGCCCCAGGGGGTGGCCAGGCCGTTGACCCTTACCACCCGTTCGCGGCAGCCGTAGTCGCCCTTGGCCAGGGCTTCCAGCAGGTTGGTCCGGGCCTCGGCCTTGCGCTCCGGCAGCACCGCATCCTCCAGGTCGAATATGACGCTGTCCACCTGCAGGCCCCGGGCCTTCTCCAGATAGCGGGGTGCCGAGGCGGGCACGTAGAGCATGGAACGGCGCGGACGGTAATGGGGACCCATGGGCGCCTCTCCTATTTGCTGGACCGGGCGGTGGCCAAGCCCGGCGCCAACTGCTTGCGGATGATCTTGCCGTTCTTGGTGTGGGGGAAGTCCTCCACCAGGTAGAGGACCTTGGGGGCCTTGTAGGCGGCCAGGTGCTGGCGGGCAAATTCCAGCAGGGCATCGGCATCCGTATCATCGCCCGGGTGCCGCACCACGTAGGCCACCACCAGCACCTTGTCCGGGCCGATCTCCTCCCCCGTGGCGGCGCAGTCCGCCACCGCCAGGTGGGTCTTCATCACCCGTTCGATCTCGTGGGGCGAGACCCGGTAGCCGAAGGAATTGATGATGTCGTCCTTGCGGCCCAGGAACCAGATATAGCCGTTGGTATCCAGGCGGGCGTAGTCACCCGTGAGGAACCAGCGCTCCCTGAACACCCTGCCCGTCTCCTCCGGCAGGTTCCAGTAGCGCATGAACAGGCCCGGATCATCGGCGGGAATGCAGATCATGCCTTCCTCGCCAGGAGGTACTTCGGCCAGGGTCTCCGGGTCCAGCAGCTTCACGCCGTGGCCCGGCTGGGGGAAGCCGGCGGAGCCGGGTCGGATGGGGCGGAACTTGTTCTCGGACAGGTAATAGGAGCATTCGGACATGCCCACGGCCTCGTAGATCTCCTGGCCGAAGCGTTCCTTCCACAGGGCCAGCATCTCGTCGGACAGGTGCTCGCCGGCACTCATGCAGTGCCGCAGCGTGGGCACGTCGGTGCTGGTGAAGGCGGTCTTCTGGATGATCTGGCGGTAGATGGTGGGCACGCCGATGAAGATGGTGGCGCTGTGCTTGGCGATGAGCCTGATCCAGCCCTCCGCGTCGTTCCTGCCCTCATGCACGATGACGGTCTTGCCGCGATACAAGGGGTCCATGAGGCCCGAGCCCAGCACGTAGGTCCAGTTGAACTTGCCGGAATGGACGATGCGGTCCTCCGCCGGTGCCCCTTCGGTGCCGAAGTCGAACCAGTAGCGCGCCGCCGGTTCACGCCCGACCATGGCCCGGTGGGCGTGGAGCACGCCCTTGGGATAGCCCGTGGTGCCCGAGGTGTAGACCAGGTAGGCGGGGTCGTGGGAGCGGGTGTTTTGCGGCGGTGCCCAGGTGTCGATGGCGGCCAGGGCGGCCTCCAGGCCCAGGGTCTTCAGGCCGTTGCCATTGCTCGCCGCCGGCACGCCATCGCTGGCCAGCAGGACGTAGCGCAGGTTCTCCAGGCCATGCAGCTTGTCCCGCAGGCCAGTCCACATGGCCTTGTCCGTCACCAGCACCGTGGCGCCGGAATCCCTGGCCAGGTAGAGCACCTCCTCGGCGGTGAGCAGGGTGGAAGTGGGCACGGCGATGGCGCCCCGCTTCATGGCCCCCAGGAAGGCGGTGGGATAGGCCAGGGAGTTGGGCAGGCGGATCAGCACCCGGTCTTCCTGCTTCACCCCCAGGTTGCGCAGCAACTGGGCAAAGCGGCTGGTGGCCTCGGCCAGTTCCCTGTAGGTGGCGACGGACGTGCCCCGGGCATCGTCCTCCACGATCATGGCGATGCGGTCTTCAGCCGGTGTGCCCAGGTGGGCGTCGGTGCAGGCCACGCCGATGTTGAAGTGCTCCGGCAGGTTCCAGGTCCAGGCGGGGAAGGGGGCGAAGGGCATGGTATGGGCCTCCAGGATGAATGGGGGTTCAGGCGCGTTCATGGCTGATGACCTTTCTTCCCCCTTTGGAAAAGGGGGAGTAAGGGGGATTTGAGGGCGGCTGAAGAGGCAGGGGCCGTAGAAATCCCCCCTGCCCCCCTTTACGAAAGGGGGGAAAGAAAACGGACGCCGGTACCGATGTGGTTTTGCGCTTAAATTGGTCGTACGGATTCATAGGATGACTCCGTACCGGCTGCGCCGGCCGCCCCCGCGTTGCGGGGCCGGGGCCAGTTTTAGCTCCGGCATAACGCCGCTCACGCGGCATTAGCCTGCACTGAAATTGGCCGTATGGATTCATAGGATGACTCCATACGGCCAATTTTCCCGAATGACCTGGGCAGGCAGCATGCCCAGCACCTTCAGGGCGAAGGCGGTGTCCTCCCCGGACAGGGCCCGCAGGGCGTGGGCCCGCAGCAGCACCTGGAGGGCCTTGCCGAACATGGGCGGGTCCAGCATCTCGCCCTCGAATTTGATGGCGCCCCCCAGCAGGGCGTCCGCTTCCACGGCAGCCTGGAGGATGCGGATGTTGCGGCTCACCTCGGTGGGGGAGGGGGTATAGGCCACCTTGCACAGGTGGATGTGGCTGGGGTGGATCACCTGCTTGCCGGTCATGCCCATGGCCGCCTCCTCGCAGGCGTGCTGGAACACCACCCGGGATTCCTCGTCGCCATGCAGGTCCAGCCAGCGCCGGATGTCGTGGGGCTCCAGGAAGTGCTCCGGCATGGCGGCCTCGCCGATGAGCACCTCCACGCCGCCGATGACGCCCTTGCCGGCGATGCGGGCCTCGAACAGGATCTGGTTCATGAAGAAGCGCAGTTCCTCGGTCCAGTGCTGGGGCGTGATGTGGATGCCCATGGCCTTGGAGAAGTCGTGGATGCCGAACACCACGTGCTTCACGGTGGGGTAGGCCATGATGTCCGGCGCCGCCTTCAGAGACTTGGGGTGCTCGATGATGGGCTGGATGGTGATGTGGCCGCTGTTCAGGCCCGCCAGGCTGGCGGACAGGTCCCGGATCTCGGCGGCGCCGTAGGCCTCGCCCGCCTTGGCCAGCATCACCACGTCGATGTGGTCGGCCAGGTCCCGCACCATCTTCATGTCCAGCTCGTACTCCTCGGTGCGGAAGGGGTTGATGCGCACCGCCACGGTCACGTCTTCCCGGCCCAGTTTGGGCAATTCCTGGCGGAGGAGGTCCCGGGACAGGGCCTTCTGGCGGCAGCCGTCCTCCAGGTCGAAGAGCAGGGTGTGGGCGTTGGTCTGGCGGGCGTGCTTCTGGAAGCGCTGGGCCGCCGACGCCAGGTCCTCGTAGACGCCCAGGGCCGGCGCGTATTTCACCGGCGGGTAATACAGCTGGATGCCGGGCCAGAAGTCTCCCAACACCTTTTGTGACGCGGCGCCGGAAAACCTTCCGGCGGAATGGAAGCCCTCATCGGCACGGTCATCCCGTGCCAGGGCGACACTGAGCCCTGTAGCCATCACGATCTCCATCCTCATGGCCGCCCGGCAATGCCTGTCGGCCCTTGTGTTGCAGTAGCCCGGAATGCCTGCAGTACACTGCAACCCGAACCCGCTATTTGTTGAGAAAGCTAGTTGGGTTTTTAGTATTGCGCCATTCAAATATTTCAAGGAATTGAATTGAAAAATTCAATACAAGCCCTGCAGGTGGCCACGGGCGACCAAGGTATCCATTGTTTAATCAAAGAGTTGCCCATGCCCCAGGCAGGTCCCGGCGAGGTGCTGATCCGGGCCCGCTGGTCCAGCATCAATTACAAGGACGCCCTGGCCGCCACCGGGGCCGGCAAGATCATGAAGACCCTGCCCCTCACCGGCGGCGTCGACGTGGCCGGCACCGTGGCCGCCAGCCAGGATGCTCGCTACAAGGAAGGCGATGCCGTGCTGGTCACCGGCTACGGCCTGGGGGTGGAGGTGGACGGCGGCTTTGCCGAGTACGTGAAGGTGTCGGCGGACTGGGTGGTGCCCCTGCCGGCGGGGCTGACGGATTTCCAGGCCATGGCCCTGGGCACGGCGGGCTTCACCGCCGGCCTGGCCATCCTGCGGATGGAGCAGAACGGCCTGATGCCGGGCCAGGGTCCGGTCATGGTCACCGGCGCCACCGGCGGCGTGGGCAGCCTGGCGGTGGACATGCTGGCGGGCCTGGGCCACCAGGTCACGGCCCTGTCCGGCAAGGCGGACCAGGCGGACTACCTGAAGGGCCTGGGGGCGGTAGAGGTCATGGACCGCCACAGCCTGGAGATGGGGGAACGGCCCCTGGAAAAGGCCCTGTGGGCCGGGGCCGTGGACAGCGTGGGGGGCAAGACCCTGGCATGGCTTACCCGCACCATGGCCTACCGGGGCGTCATCGCCTCCTGCGGCCTGGCGGGCGGTATCGAACTGAACACCACCGTCATGCCCTTCATCCTGCGGGGCGTGAGCCTGCTGGGCATCGACTCCGTGGCCTGCCCCATGGCCCAGCGCCTGGAAGTCTGGCGCCGCCTGGCCACCGACCTGAAGCCCCGCCACCTGGAAACCGGCATCGCCCGCACCGTGCCCCTGGTCCAACTACCCGGCGTGTTCCAGGGCTTCCTGGACGGCACCGTCACGGGGCGCACCGTGGTGGACCTGGGGAACTGACCGGGAGCGTTAGCGACCCAGCCGCCTGACTTCCACCTTGGCCTTGCCGCCGCCCTTGCCCAGCCAGGCCTTGATGAGCTTGTAGGTATCCATGTCGAAGCGGGCGTCAACGACGCCCGCCAGCAGATCGTGCACCTCGTCCTGGCTGCGGGCCGTGCCCAGGTAGCGCCAGCCGTCCACCAGGTGCATCTCCTCCACGTCCAGGAATTCGTCCCGCTCCACCAGGCCGATGGGGCCGTCATAGGGCCAGGCCTTGAGCTTCAGCCTGGCCAGGGCGGCCATCATGCGGGCGCTGTGCACGCCGATGGGCTCCTTGCCGGCGCAGGCGCCCCGGCACTTGTGCACCTGGAAGGCGAAGCAGGGCCGGCCCGGCTGGCTGGGCTTCTCCAGGCCCAGGACCACGGGGCAGAGCTCGTAGGCCTCGGCGATCTTGCGCAGGGCGCTGGTGGCCTGGCGGCGGCTGTTGAACAGGCCGTACAGCTCGGAACGGCCGAAGTTGGCGTCCCGGTCGCTCACCAGGCGGGGCCGGTAGTCGCCGGGGCCCTGTTCTTCCAGTTGCCAGGCGCACAGCTCGGCGGCCTGGCGCAAGCGCCGGTTGTGCAGGGGGCTGCCTTCCTTCACCAGGCGGGATTCCAGCAGCAGGGCGCCCAGTTCTCCCACGGTCTCCTTCCAGTCGATGCGCCGCACCTCCTGGGTCAGGCGCATGGCCTTGTTCTCCCGGGTGTCGGCGCTGAAGTGGGACAGGACCCGCTGGCGCAGGTTGATGCTCTTGCCCACGTAAAGCAGCACGTCGTTCTCGCCATGGAAGAGGTACACGCCGGGGGATTCGGGCAGGTCGTCCACCAGGGCAGGGTCCAGGTGGGGCGGCAGGGACGGCCGCTTCAGCTGAAGGCCGATGGCCTCCGCCAAGGCCATGTCGCCCCGTTCCTCCAGCGCCCGGCGCCAGAATTGCCAGATCAGATCCGCGTCCGCCAGGGCCCGGTGCCGGTCCCCCGTGACCAGGCCGTGGCGGGCGATGAGGCTGTCCAGGTTGTGGCGGTGGTGCTCCGGGAAGAGCTTGCGGGACAGGCGCACGGTGCACAGCACGTCGGCCCGGAAGCGGCGGCCCAGGCGCTGGAATTCGTTCTTGATGAAGCCGTAGTCGAAGCGGGCGTTGTGGGCGATGAACAGGCGGCCCTGGAGCCTCTGATCCAGTTCGTCCGCCACCTGGGCGAAGGTGGGGGCATCCGCCACCATCTCGTTGCTGATGCCTGTGAGTTGCTGGATGAAGGCGGGGATGGTCCGCTCCGGTTTCACCAGGGTGTTCCAGGTGGAGACCTTCTCGCCTTCCACCTCCACGATGCCGATCTCGGTGATGCGGTCGATGGTGGGATTCGCCCCGGTGGTTTCCAGGTCGATGAAGGCCAGGCGCTGGGGGATCGCGGTCATGCCGCGGGACGGGGAGGGTGGAGCGGGGAGGCGGGTTGCTGCATGATTACCATGATACCCCGCCGCCCCGGACTGACCCCGTGCCCGGACCCTGTAACAACCGGAAACACACGCTTACCGCCCCGCAACCCCTCTGGAACGACCCCTGCGTAATCTGGAATCGCAGTTCAACCAATGGAGTGAATCATGAAAGCCAGATACGCAGCGTCCAGTGTCCTTCTTGCCAGCCTCATCGCCCTGGGCAGTCCTGCCGCCAATGCCGGCGACGAACTTGCCGGCCTGCTTCTGGGTGCCGGTGCCGGCGCCCTCATCGGCCATGCCGTGAACGGCGGCGACGGCGCCGTGGTGGGCGGTTTCCTGGGCGCCATCGTGGGCGCCGCCGTAGCCGACGATGATGTCGACCACCGACGCGTGGTGGTTCGCCAGCCTCCTCCCCGTCCTGTCCATGTGGCCCCCGTGGTGGTGCATCAGCATCACCCCCGCCCGGTTTACGTGGCCCCCGTGGTGCGCTACCACGAGCCGCCCAGGGGATGGGTCGGCCATCCCGTCCGCTACGAGCTTCGCCGGGATTGGCGCCAAGACGGTCATTACGACCGTCGCGAAGGATGGGGTGGCCGGGATGACCGTGGTGATCATCGGGGTCGCGGCGACCGCAACGACCGCAACGACGACCGAGGCCCCGGCGACCGCAGCCGCTGGTAAGCACCACCCCATGGCCTGGCCCGATGCCCGGGTTGCCATACCCGCCAGGCCCTGTCTCCGGGCATGCATTGCAACCGCCCAGGTTTGTAACCCGGGCGGTTTGCATTGGAGGTATCGTTGAGCCGTTGCGACCGCAACCCCAAGCCGATGGCATGCCCCCATGCAAACCAGGAGAGCCCATGAACAAGTCCGAACTCATCACTCACATCGCCGGCAAGACCCATCTGCCCAAGGTCACCATCAGCACCGTGCTGGACGTGGCCATGGAGGCCATCATCAGTGGCCTTGAACAAGGGGATACCGTCCAGTTCCTGGGCTTCGGCACCTTCCGCGTCAGCGAGCGCAAGGCCCGTACCGGCCGCAACCCCCGGACCGGCAAGGAGATCAGGATCGCCGCCCGCAAGGTGGCCCGCTTCAAGCCCGGCGCCGCCCTGGCCAACGCCGTGAACAAGGGCGTGGCAAGGAAATAGGCGTATTGGCCTGCCCGGGGCCGTGGCCCTGGGGACAAGACGAAGTACACGGCAGGGCACGCCATCCGTCAGGGCCCCCGCATTCGCGGGCATTTCGGGCGTGGCATCCCGTTGCGAGCCTGCCACGAGGGCTGGGGCTATATGCCTTCCAGTGCCCCTGACACATGGCTTAAACACTTGTGCGCCAAAGTGGCGTCTCCATCAACGCAATACAAGGAGGCGCCATGCCCTTTTACGAAATCATCGAGGAACCCGTTGGTCACTGGCAAGACGACGACGAGCCCATGGATCCCAGCCCATGGGATGACGGCATGGCCGAACTCTACCTGCGAGCCGAGGAAGCCTGGCCCCTGGGCGCGACCATACGCGAAGCCTTCCATGCCGGGGACCGCCCATTCTTCCCCCGGGAAGAGCCCGGCGATTTCGACGACTGAGCGAATCCGGTCCAGCAATTACCCAAAGCCAATCTGCTTTCGGCGGGAACCTTGTCGACCTGGACTTTTCAGAGCCCCATGGGCACCCTGAACCGGCTTGTCGGCCTTCTCGGCCTTTTTACCCTATTCCTGGCCTGGGCCATGCCCGCCCCGGCCTCACCCCGCGCCCTGGCTGTGGCGGGGGTCCCCCTCACGGACCAGGTCAGCGTGGCCGGCCAGAAGCTGCTCCTCAACGGCGCCGGCCTGCGCCGCATCCTGTTCCTGAAAGTCTACGTGGCCGCCCTCTACCTGCCCGAACGTCGCCACGAACCCCGCGCCATCCTGGACCGTGATATCCCCCGCAGCCTGCGGGTGACCCTGCTCCGGGACCTCTCCACCGACCAGAACATCGAGGCCCTCAAAGGTGGCCTCGTCGCCAACAACAACGCCGCGGAGATGGAAGCCATCCAGGCGGAGCTCGCGCAGTTCCTGGGCTACCTGAAGGGCGTGCACGAGGTGACAGCCGGTACCGTCATCCACCTGGACTACGTGCCGGGGGAAGGTACCCGGGTGGGGGTGAACGGGCGCCCCCTGGGCAGCGTGCCCGGCCGTGCCTTCAACCGGGCCCTGCTGCGGATCTGGCTGGGTGAAGACCCCATCCAGGCCAGCCTGAAGGACGCCCTGCTGGGCGGCTGAGCCCAGCATCCCCCACAACGGCAGGGGCCTTGCCACCGTTGCGGCGCCCACCCTGGCGCGTGCTGGCCCCATCCCGGACAATCGCCTAGACCGCCATGGTTTTTCTTCACCCCAAGGAGCTTCAAATGAGCGATGCACTGAATTACCTGGTCCAGGTACGCGGAGACGCCCTGGGCCATTACTTCAAGTTCCTCAAGGACACGGGCAAGCACCTGGACCCCAAGACCCGGGACCTGATCTCGGTGATCACCAAGGTCCACTCCCAGACCGAGGCGGGCCTCAGGCAATACCTCATGCGGGCCCTGCGGAACGGCTGCACCCCCATGGAGGTGCTGGATGCCCTGCTCATGGCCTTCCCCGCCCTGGGGCTGGCCAAGATCGTCTGGGCCACGGAAGTGATCCTGGAGATGGGCATTCCCGAGTTCTCCCCGGAACTCATCGCCAGCACCCCCCAGTGGCGGGACGTGATGGCCGAGGCGGACATCGCCGACGGCGAGGTGCAGCGCATTGAAACCGCCACCCGCACCGTGTTCGTGTACCGGGAAGGCGGCAGCTTCAAGGTCTACGACTCCCACTGCCCCCACCAGGTCACCAACATTCCCCACCTGGCCCTGGAAGGCAAGACCCTCACCTGCCCCAAGCACCACTGGAAGTTCGACATTACCACCGGCGCCTGCATCGAGAAGGGCAAGCACCCCATGAAGGCGTTCGACACCAGGGTGGAAGACGGGCGCTTGCTGGCCTTTTGGTAGGCGCGCCTTGAGCCAAGTCGTTCCCGCCCGGGCGGTCACCCGGGACAACCCCTGCCCGGACCCCCGCCTGCGGGAGGATCACGGCGGGGCAGTTCGACTGGAGCGCGGATGAGGGCCCTGGTGCAGCGGGTCAGCGAAGCCCGGGTTACCGTGGACAGCCGGGTCATCAGCCGCATCGGTCCCGGACTCCTGGTACTGGCTGGCTTCGAGGACGTCGACACTCTGGCGGACCTGGACTGGATGGCGATCAAGCTGGCGCGGATGCGCATCTTCGCCGACGAGGGCGGCGTGATGAACCGCAGCGTCACCGACGTGGGCGGGGAAATCCTGGCCGTCTCCCAGTTCACCCTGTACGCCTCCACCAGGAAGGGCAACCGGCCCTCCTGGAGCCGGGCGGCAACGGGGGAGGTGTCTCGGCCGCTGTTCAATCAGTTCGTGGAGGCACTGGCCCAGGCCCTGGGGCGACCTGTGGCCATCGGGGCCTTCGGGGCGGATATGCAGGTGGGGCTGGTGAATGACGGGCCGGTGACGCTGATGCTGGACTCCAGGGCCCCGGAATGACCGGATCGATCAAGCCATGAAGGCACCAAACCCGCTGGCACGACACGAGGTGTGGCAGTCCTATCGTGACTGAATAAATTTGCCCGCCGGGGCGGTGGGGTCACGCCGCGCGCCTATAAACGAATAAAGGGAATAGTGTTCATCACGGGAGGTTTGAATATGGCAATCATCAACGCTTATGGCCCGATGGATATGTTCAATCCATACCTGTCTGAAGGCTATGTCGAGGGCTATGACGGCAACCATCTCACGCTCACGGATGGATATGTCAGTCAGACCTACACCGGCACGTTCACCCTTGACGGCACGGGCATCACGGGCGGCACCATCACCGGGTTCCAGGAATATGAGGGCGGTTCGCTCCAGGGGACGATCACCGGCCTCAACGCGGACATCATCACCTTCGCTAATTACCTGGAGGCAGAGGACTTGGATGGGGCGTTCGGCTATTTCTTCCGCGCGGCGGATACCTTCAACGGATCTGGCTACGCGGACGGCATGAAGGCCTACGGCGGCAATGACCTGATGAACGGCAATGCCGGCAACGACACCCTGAGCGGAGGGCCTGGAAACGACACTTTGAACGGTGGCACGGGCAACGACAAGCTGCTCGGCGGCAGCGGCAAGGATGCGTTGCGGGGCGGCCAGGGCAGGGACGTATTCGACTTCAATACGGTGAACGAGTCCGTAACGACCAGCAACCGCGACGTCATCAACGCTTTCGACGCCTCGGACGTCATCGATGTGTCATCCATCGACGCAAAGACCACGGTGGCGGGTAACCAGGCTTTCACATTCGGCAGGGGCGCGGATTTTTCCGGCACCTTCAACGGCACCGGCAAGCTGTTCTACGAAACAGACACCCACATCCTGTGGGGCAACAACGATGGCGACGCCCGGGCGGACTTCTCCGTCAAGGTCAACCTCTCGGGCATCAGCAATTTGACCGCGGCAGATTTCGTCCTGTGAAGGCACTGCCCCCTTAGGTTGAAGGCCCAAGGGGGATATCATGCACGTTTTGCCCGTCCCCGCCGTCCATGAACACCCAGCCCGCAAGCAAACCCCTCCGCCGCAACGCCCTCCTCGAGCAGTTGCAGGCGGAGTTTCCCGTCTTCCGTGACTACAAGCCCCTGGCCATCGGCATCCACAAACAGTTGATGGAGCGCAAGCCGGACCTGGACAAGAACAAGGTGCGGACGGCCCTGCACGGCCACACGGCGTCGACCCGTTATCTGAAGGCCCTGACGGAAGGTGCGCCCCGCCTGGACCTGGACGGTCAACAAGCGGGGGAGGTGACGGCGGAGCAGCAGGAAGTGGCCGTGAAGACCCTGCGGGACCGCATCAAGCAGGTGAAGGAGCGCCAGAAGGCGGAAGAGGCCCAGCGCAAGGCAGAGGAGGAGGCTGCCAAGCGCCAGGCCAAGCTGGAACAATTGGCGGAGAAGTTCGGCAAGCGCTGAGAGTGGGCAGGTGCCACCGGCAAGGAACAGCGGGATCGGCCTTGCCCGAATACCAGGGCATCAGGTCCCGCTGGCAAGCCTGCTCATTTGTCCTTCAGGCCCATCAGGGCGCAGAAGCGATATCCCTGGTAACGCAGGTCAGCGACCTTTACCTCCCAATCCTTGCCCATGGTAGGCAGGGTGGTGACCATGATCTGGGTGATGCCCTTGTGGCGGCGCAGGTATTGCGCGACCAGATCGCCCAACTCGCCGTCGGCCGTCGTGAGCCGATAATCCACATCCACGCCTTCCAGGCTGATGAGCAGTTTGTGCAGCACGGCCTCCGGTGTCTTGAGCGAGTTGACCAGGAGGATGTCTATCCGGTCCGCGCCGTTAAGGCACTTGGCCTCGGCGGCGCTGATTACTCTGGGGCTCAGGGAGCCGGCATCCAGGGCGAGAAGACAGCGCATCCTCGGGCGTGGCGACTGGCCGACAGACTTGAGTGAAGCTGACTTGACGCCGGCATCGGCGTGGATCGGAGGTGCGGCCCTGTGCATGTTGTCTTCCCGTTTGTTATATGGCGTGCTTGGTGGGCAAGTGAAGGCCCGGCCAAGTGTCGTAACTGGCTTATCGACAGGGCGAGCAAAAACTTGAGACAAGCATGTCTGAATAACCGGCCGGTTACCGCCAACCCCTGAAGCGTGGGGCTGGGCGCGGCTGGCCGGACGTTACGCCGGCGGCCATGTCCGCATCAATGGGTCGGCCGAATTCTTCCAGCCTTGCGCTGGCTTGCTCCCCATGTCTCCTTGCGCCAGGGGTGGGGAGCGGGGTTACTGCTGGGCCACGCTTTCCATCTCCACGTCGATGCCCACCACGGTGTCCAGCACTTTGCCCACCAGGGCGGTGTCCTCGTCGGACCATTCCGCCTCCGGGTCCTCCGAGCGGGTGGAAAGGGGGGTGATGTCGAAGTCAACGTACTGGTCGCCGATCCTCAGCACCAGCATCCCGGAGGGGTGTTCCACCAGTTCCCAGTCGTCGGGCACTTCCAGTTCGGCGTGGATATGGATGTTCAGGGATTTCATGACGTGGTTCCTTTTGGGGACAGGGGGTTCAGGCTTTCTTGACGAATTCGGACTTGAGCCCCATCGCCCCGATGCCGTCGATCTTGCAATCGATGTCGTGGTCGCCTTCCACCAGGCGAATGTTCTTCACCTTGGTGCCGACCTTGACCACCAGGGAGGAGCCCTTGACCTTCAGGTCCTTGATGACGGTGACGGTGTCCCCATCCCGAAGCACGTTGCCGTTGGCATCCTTCACCACGGGCTGCTCGTCGGTGGAGGCCTCCGCCGCCTGACGTGGCCATTCATGGGCGCACTCCGGGCAGACGAACATCTGGCCATCTTCATAGGTGAGTTCGGAGCCGCAACGGGGGCATTGGGGCAGGGCTGTCATGGGGCGTTTCCTTGGAGGGCAATAACAGGCGGGCCATCGCCGTGTTGCTCGTCTTGCAACGCCCCGCAAGACATTCAGCCGGGTCCTGGTCTGCAATGGTGCCGCTAGTCGATGGCCTGAATGTATCCGCATGGTGACTAAAAGACAAAGAGGGATTGGGCGGCGCAATCAATATTCGCGGCTTGGAACCGAGTCTCGCTCCTTGAGCCTGGGACAGGATGTCGTGGAGCGACAGCCAACAGGTCAACGGGGGGTCGAAGATGTGGTTATTCACCAGAATCGGGTGCTTCAGCGCCGTGCAGAAGCCGGGCACCGACTTCCTCGCCATCCGTGCCCGCGCAAAGGGGGATATTGACGCCCTGCGGTCCCGGTACCTGCCGGAACTGCTCCCACGATGGGCAATGCCGGGACGGACTTGACCCTGTCCCATGGGGCTTTCGCAGCCGCCCTTGGCCATCTGGCCATGAACATGTTGTTGTCAGGAGACCATGACCCCGCCCCGGAGTCTCATGATGTAAGGCTCCACTCGACAGCCTACAAAATCAGGTAACGATCTCCACCAGCGCCATCCCCAGCCCGGAAAACGTGGCGGACAGGCGTGCCGCACTGCCTGCCGGATGGGCGCCGCTCCAGGCGCCGGTGGTCACGATGTCGCCCGGCCTGGCACCCCCGGCGTGGGAAAGCCACCAGGACAGGCAATGGAACAGGTCGTTCAGCGGCGCCCCGCAGGTGCGGCGGTCCAGTACCCGCCCGTCGGCCTCCAGCGTGACCTCCCGGGACGACCAGTCGATTTCACGCCAGCCGGGCAGGGCGTCCCCGATGACCAGGGCGCCGTTGAGCAGGTTGTCGGCAAGCCGCCAGTTAGGGCCGGCGGCCTCCGGGTCGGCGAGCCGGGCGTCCACCAGTTCCATGGCGACATGGAGACTTTCAATGGCGTCCAGGATTTCCTGCCTTGAGTAGGGCGTCTGACGCGCGGGTAGTGCCCTGCCGAAGCGGACGGCGATTTCCGCTTCCACGGCGACGGACGTAAACATTTCCCGGGGCAGCCGCCCGCAGCCCGGGCACAGCCGTTCCGGCAATACCGGTGCGGCCAGGGGCTCGGCATCGATGCGGGGCGCGCCCACCTTCCAGGCCGTGGGGCGGGCGGAACCCGCGAGGGCATGCCAGACCTGGGCCTGGACGGCGTAGCTCTCCCGGGGGTCGGCGGGGCCTTCGTCCGGGCTGACGCGCACTGGGTGGCGGCCCTGGTGGGCCTCGACCAGCAGGGCGGTGGCGGTGACTAACCGGGGCATGGTGCTCATCCTATCCGGTCCATGAGGCGTTGCGCGGAGCGTTCCGACATCACCAGCACCAGCTTCATCATGGCCCTTGTGGCTCCCACGAAGAGCTTGCGCACGGTCTTCTCGTCCAGTTCCTCGAAATCGATCTCGGCGAAGACCACCGCCGGTGCGGCCTGGCCCTTGAAGCGATAGACCGTTTCCAGCAGCAGCTCCCCCTCCGAATAAAGGGGATGGCCCAGCAGGTCGTAGCGTCCGGTGAAGGTGCGGAAGACATGGGGCCCCAGCTGGGTGAAGGGGAAAAGGGCGGACTGCTCCCGGCCCCGGAAGGTGACCACGGCCACGTCTTCCTTCCTGAAGCCCGCCGAATAGCACAGGCGGATGCCTTCCTTCACTCGCTCCCGCAGGCCCTCGCCGTCCGCGTAGGTCAGCACCTCCAGGCCGGCGTCGTTGAAGGGGCCCGCCGCCTCGATGGCCTGGGCCTCCGGCAGCAGGGACTGGAGCATGCGCACCACCGGCCGGGGGCTGCGGTAGTTGCCCGTGGCCTTCATGACCACCCAGCCCGGCAGGGGCACCGGGTCCCGCCCGTACAGGTTCTGCAGGGGGTCTTCCAGCCAGAACAGGCGGGCACCGGGCCTGGCGTGGCCCAGGGCCAGGTCGCGCCAGGTCTCGGAGAAGTCCTGGCCCTCGTCGACGATGACTGTATCGAACCGCCACGCCTCGGTGACGGGCAGGGCACTGGCCCGAGCCACCAGGTCCTCGAAGGCGTTCTGCAGGGTGAAGTCCGGCACCGCGCCGGTCTCCCGCACGCGCTGGTCGCAGAGCATGTGCAGGGTGCCCACCCATCCGCCCGGGGGGGCGATGGCCTGGAAGTGGTCCGCCAGGGGGCGGTTGAAGCAGACATACAGAGGCCGCTTGCCTTGCTGGACGGCGTCCTCGAAGGCCCGCAGGGCCAGCTGGGTCTTGCCGGAGCCGGCGGTGCCCGTCACCCGCAGGCGGAAAGGCTCGAATTCCAGCTGGCGCGCCCAGTGGGCCAGGCCGCCCGAGATGCGGGTCACCAGGCTGCGGGCCCGGCCCACCAGGGCGCTCACGTCGGTTTCCAGCTGGATCACGTCCCGGAGGAAGCGGTGCACCTCGTTGGCCCTGTTGTGGGGCTCGCCCGGGGGGAGGAAGCTGGCTACGAAGGCGGCCAGGTGGTCTTTCTGCCGGGCGTCCACGATGCGCTGGGCGGGGATGCCCGCGGTCTCCAGTTGCTTGACCGTGTAGTCCGGGCAGTACAGCAGGAAGTCCAGGTGGACTTCCCCGCAGCCGCCGCGCTTCTTCAGCTTGGCCAGCAGGCCGTCCGCGTTGCGCGCCAGCTGGATGGGCACGCTCTTGGTCTTGTCCGCGTAGCGCTTCACCAGGCCGTCCGGGGTTTCCTCCAGGAAGCCGCTCTTCTGCTCGATGAGCAGCAGGTCTCCGGCCCGGTTGACCACCACGAAGTCGATCTCGCCGTAGACGGCAAAGCCCCGGTCCAGGTTGGTCCAGTGGACGGCGTGGTAGACCGTGTAGTCGTCCGCCAGCGCCTCGGCCAGGCGCCCCAGGGTCTCGATCTCCCGGGCGGCCGCGCCGCTCACTTCCAGTTCGCGCCAACCGTCGGGAATGATCCTGGCCATGGCTTTGTCGATGATGGGAAGAGGCCATAGGATAGGGGGGAAAGGCATCCTTGGCATCTCCGGCGGGCCACCCCGGGGCGCGACCACCATAGAGAGGGCAATCCGTGAACCAGACCGAGCGCTTCTACAAGATCGACCAGATGATCACGGACAAGGGACTGGTCACCTTCCAGCAGATGCAGGAGGCCCTGGAGGTGTCCCGGGCCACCCTGCGCCGGGACCTGGAATACATGCGCACCCGGCTCAACGCGCCCATCGTCTACGACCGGCTGGAAGGCGGTTACCGCTTCGACAAGGGCCAGCCCCAGATCGGCGGCCAGTACGAACTGCCGGGCCTGTGGTTCTCCCCGGCGGAGATCCACGCCCTGCTTACCATGCAGCACCTGCTGGCCAACCTGGACCCGGGGGGCATCCTCACCCCCCACGTCCGGCCCCTCATGGCCCGGCTGAATGCCCTGCTGGGCACCGCCGAGGACACGGCGGACGAGATCCGCCGCCGGGTGCTGGTGGTGGGCATCGGCCAGCGGCAGCTGAAGCTGGACCACTTCGAGCGGGTGGGGTCGGCCCTGCTGCGCAGGAAGCGGCTGGACATCACCTATCTTTCCAAGGGCAAGGGCGAGGTCACCGAGCGGGAGGTGTCCCCCCAGCGGCTGGTCCACTACCGCGAAAACTGGTACCTGGACGCCTGGTGCCACCTACGCAACGAACTGCGCAACTTCGCCGTGGATTCCATCCAGCACGTGGAGGTCCTGGAAAAGCCCGCCCGGGAAATCTCCAAGCGCAGCGTCGACGAGGTGCTGGGGCCCGGCTACGGCATCTTCACGGGCAGCAAGGTGCAGTGGGCCCGGCTGGTCTTCACCGCGGAGCGGGCCCGCTGGGTCGGCTCCGAGCGCTGGCACCCCAGGCAGAAGGGCCACTTCGACGCGGAAGGCCGCTACGTCCTGGAGATTCCCTACGCGGACCACCGGGAGCTGATCATGGACATCCTCAAGTACGGCGGTGACGTGGAGGTGCTGGAGCCCGAGTCGCTGCGCGGCCTGGTGAAGGCGGAGCACGAGCGGGCCACCGGACTGTATGCCGCGAAGCGGTGAACCGGCTGAAGCCGGCGATGGGCCCGGCGGCGCGGTGATCGCCGAAGGGTAGGGCGGCCGAGCCGTCCCGGGCCTCGCCCGGGCGTTCGCGTGGCAGCGGCCGCGGGCTCCGAAAGCGCCGGAATCGTCATGCCCGCGCAGGCGGGCATCCAGGTTATTGCCTTGACCGGGTTTCCGCCTTCGCGGGAACGGCGGAGCCCGATTGATCGCTTTCCTGGGGCCGCAGGAACTCCAGGAAGTAGTTTTCCCGCAGGAAATCATGGGCGCGCAGGGGCTGGAAGCCGGCGGCGACGATTTCCCGCACCACCGTTTCCCGTCCGGCGCGGACGTGGCCCAGCACCCAGGGGCTGGATCGCCCCGGAATGCGCTCGTAGTCGATGACGACCAGGCGTCCGCCCGGCTTCAGGGCGGCCCGCAGGGACGCGAGCATGGATTGGGGGTACTCGAAGTGGTGGTAGGTGTCGCTGGTGAAGACGAGGTCGAAGGCGTTGGCGGGCAGTCGGGCGTCCCGCTCGCCGCCCAACTGGGCCACCAGCTGGGGCAGCCCTTCGGCCTCGGCGCGGCGGGCGATGCCGGCGACGAATTCCGGGGCGATGTCCTGGGCGACGACGCGGCCGGCGGGGCCGACCTCGTGGGCCATCAGCACGGAGAACACCCCGGTGCCGGCGCCCACGTCGGCCACCGCCATGCCGGGCCGCAGGCCCAGGGCGTCGACGATCCGGTGGCGCTGCTCGTAGACCTCCCGCCCCTCGGTCTCGAAGACGCCCTGCCAGCGGGCGAAATCCGCGCCCTGGTAGGACCGGTTGATGCCGGGCCGGACGCTCTGCTCCTCGGCGTGGACGGCCGGGCCGGCAAGGCCCAGGGCGAGGAGGGCGGCCGCCACGGTTCGGTGGAATGCGCGGGGCATGGCCGGTGCAAGGCGGAGGGTGTCGCCGGGGCCGGGGGCAGGCTTGGGAGGCTCGGCCTCCGTGGGATCATCGATGCGCGTTGCCAAGGTTGACATGGTGACCTTCCGAACGAAATGCGTCACATCGTAATACGACGGATGGGGGCCCGCTCGCCGCTGTCGGCCGGACCTCCTGGACCGTCGACGGGTGGGCTATGCAGGGCTGGCTGGGCATGGTAATTTGATTGTTGTGACATTATTCAAAAAACCCCATGAATACGCGAGGCGGCAAGCGTGCCGGAGCCGGGCGCAAGGCCCTCAACAATCCCACCAGGACCATGCGCGTCCCCGTCGGCCGGGTTGACGAGGTGAAGGCCTATCTGGCCCGGCCACCTGTCCATGGGTGGGGCAACGTGGACTATGCGGGGCTGCCCGCTGGGCTCGTCAGAATGGCGCTGCCCCTGTTCGACGGCAACGTGCCCGCCGGCTTCCCCAGCCCCGCCGAGGACTACGCCGAGGGCAGGCTGGACCTGAACGAGTATCTGGTGGAGCACGAGGCGGCCACCTTCTACGTGCGGGTGAAGGGCCACTCCATGAGCGGGGCGGGCATCCTGGACGGGGACATCATCGCCGTGGACCGGGCCCTGGAGGCCCACGACGGCGACATCGTCCTGGCCGTGGTGGACGGCGAACTGACGGTGAAGGAACTCTCCCGCAAGCAGGACCGGATCCGCCTCTTGCCCCACAACCCCGACTTCCCCGTCATCGAGTTCAAGCCGGGCCAGGAACTGATGGTCTGGGGCGTGGTGAAGGGCGTGGTGCGCAAGCTGCGCTGAGACCGTCATGACGATTCCCTCCCGCCAGTACGCCCTGGTGGACGGCAACAACTTCTACGTTTCCTGCGAGCGGGTCTTCAACCCCCGCCTGGAAGGCCTTCCCGTCATCGTCCTCTCCAACAACGACGGCTGTGCCGTGGCGCGGAGCGACGAGGCCAAGGCCCTGGGCGTCAGGATGGGCGCCCCCTGGTTCCAGGTGCGGGACTTGATGGACGCCAACGGCGGCATCGCCCTGTCCAGCAACTACACCCTCTACGCCGACATGAGCCGCCGCATGATGGCCGTCATCGGCGGCTTCTGCCCCGAGCAGGAGGTCTACTCCATCGACGAATCCTTCCTGCGCTTCACCGGCTTCGGCCAGTGGGACCTGACCAGCCTGGGCGTCCGCATGCGCCAGACCGTGCGGCAGTGGACCGGCATTCCCGTGGGCGTGGGCGTCGGCCCCACCAAGACCCTGGCCAAGCTGGCCAACCGCCTGGCCAAGAAGCACCCGGACTTCAAGGCCGTCGGCGTATGCAACCTCCAGGACCTGGAGCCCTGGCACCGGATCCGCTACTTCAGCGAGGTGGACGTGGAAGACGTGTGGGGCGTGGGGTCCCGCTGGGGCAGGAAGCTACGGGAACTGGGCATCCAGTCCGCCCAGGACCTGAAGATGGCCGACCCGGAAACCCTGCGCAGCCGCTTCAGCGTGGTGCTGGAACGCACCGTGCGGGAACTCAACGGCGTCCACTGCATGCCCCTGGAAGAGGCCCCGCCCCCCAAGAAGCAGATCGTCTCCTCCCGCAGCTTCGGCCACCCGGTGACCCGGCTCCAGGACCTGCTGGAGTCCGTCTCCACCCACGCCGCCCGGGCGGGAGAGAAACTGCGCCAGGAAGGCCAGGCTGCCGGCCTCATCCAGGTCTTCATCGGCACCAACCCCTTCATCCCCGGCGAGCCCCAGTACCACCCGGGGGCCACGGTGCCCTTCGCCGGCCCCGTCGCCGACAGCGCCCGGCTCATCCAGGCCGCCCGGGCGGGGCTCCGGCGCATCTACCGCCAGGGCTTCCGCTACAAGAAGGCGGGGGTGATGCTCATGGACCTGGGGCCGGCGGGCGTCCGGCAGGGAGACCTGTTCGCCCAGGCCCCCCCGGACACCCGCGCCCGCCTGCTGGCGGTGCTGGACGAGACGAACCAGCGCATGGGACGGGGAACGCTGCGTTTCGCGGCGGAGGGCGTCGGCCAGCCCTGGAAGATGCGGCGGGATCGGGTGACGCCGGCCTACACCAGCGACTGGGACGAACTGCCGGTGGTGTGCTAGACGCAGTTGCACCCCGCCTTGGCCCATGACCCTGCAACGCGTCCTGTTCCTGAGCCAGAAGGCGGTGGAGGCCCTGCCGGGGGATCCCGGCGCGGCCGTCATCTCCATCACGGACCCGGACAAACCCGAGGCCGATTTGCGCCCCGGGTGGGGCGGATCGTCTTCCATACCGGGGCGGAATTGGCGCACGGGCACTACGAAGAGGCGCTGGAGCTCTACCGAGGGATCACGGCCCAGCCGGAATCGCCCATGGGGGACGTCATCGCCCGCCTGGAAGACATGTCGTTCCCCTGGGGGGTGAGCGATGGCAACTAGCGGCCACTGCGCGAGGCATGCCTTCAAGCACAAGGTCAAATACCCTGGCGGCAAGTTGCCTTGCGGCAGACGGCCAATTCACCATGCGCCTGTTTCTCTGAGTTGGGGCATTTTTCCATCCGCACGATTTTGCTCCGAGAGCCTGGTTCGTGGCCGAGCACCTTGCCACGGGCTTTGTACTGCATTAACGTAACATATAATTTATTAAATTGGCCGTTTACGATAAGTTATATGCTATGTCTAAGTCGTCACTAGCTATTCAATCCTTGCCGCCAGAGGTGGCCGCCGCCTTAACCGCACTTGGCGAACATCTGGCCTTGGCCCGGCTGCGCCGCAAAGAATCCCAGAAACAATGGGCTATCCGCCTAAGCGTATCCGTACCCACCCTGATTCGCATGGAGAAGGGCGACCCCACCGTCAGCATGGGGGCGTACGCCACAGCACTCTGGCTGCTCGGGTTGTCAGGCGGTCTGGCTGAGTTGGCCGAACCGCGCAAGGATGTCCGAGCCTTGGAAACAGATGTGCGCCGGGCCAGTCGGCTGCGTGCCACCCGGACACGCATCGCGAAAACGGCCTTGTCCGGAAAGAGAGCGGAGGCCGAGTGAACGCTGCTACCCAGCCTCCAGACACTTTGTATCTCTGGTACCTCGGCGACCCAGCCGAACCACGTCTGGTAGGCGAGCTCAATCTGGTCATGAACCGGCGCGGAGTCTCATTGCGTTATGGTAGGGATTGGCTCACCCAGGGATTCGCGCTCAGCGAAGACCTCCCGCTCACTGACAGCGAGCATTTTCCCCGGGAAAAGGATACAGCTGCCGGCGCGGTGGACGATGCCAGACCGGACCGGTGGGGCGAACGCGTTATTCGCTTGGTTGACCGCCCTCCACGGCTATCCCTTATGGAGTTCCTGTTCCATGCGGGAGATGACCGTTTTGGCGCCCTTGGTGTTTCCACTTCCCGGTCTTTCTACCTACCACGCGTGATTGGCCCCCTGCCAAAGCTCGCGGATGTTGATGCGGTGCACGATGTCGTTCGCCGTGTGTTGGCCAGGGAGCCCATCGACGAACGGCAAAAGCGGCTGATCGCCCCGGGCGTCACGATGGGTGGGGCCAGGCCGAAGGCCTTGTTGCAGCTGGATGGGGAGGAATGGGTCCTGAAGTTCGCCGAAGAAGACCGGCCCTCGGAACCCTTGATCGAGCATGCAGCCATGACTTTGGCCGCGAAGGCGGGTATTTCCGTCGCTGAAACACGGCCTATTCCGTTCAACAATGGCGTAGCAATAGCTATCCGACGTTTTGACCGCAAGGCGGGTAGCCGGCTGCATGCCATGTCTGCCAACGTGGCGCTGAAGGCCGCCGGGGTCGAATTGTCCTATCCAAACCTGGCTCTGCTGCTTCGCCGTCGGGGCGACGTCGACGTCAATCGCGACCAAATGCACGAGCTTTTCCGGCGGCTGGTGTTCAACATACTCATCGATAACACGGATGACCATGAGAAGAACCACGTTCTCCTGGTAACGCAGAACCAGCACTATGCGCTGGCCCCAGCCTTTGACGTCTTGCCCATGGGCCAATCGCTTGGCTACCAGGCAATGACGATTGGTGAGCGCGGTGCGGAATCTTCCCTACATAACGCGCTGACCGCGGCTGCCCAATATTGGCTAACGCCGCAGGGCGCACTGGCAGAGGCAAGCCGCGTTGCCCGGGTGGTCAACGGCTGGCGCTCGCATTTTGCGGGCCTGGGGCTTGCCGCGGGGGTTCTTGACGAATTGGGCGGGCACATCGACCGGCCCTACCTGTTGGAACAACGGCAGGCGGCCATGGCTGGTGCGCCCTGAATCCATCCGGACAATTTCCGGGCCATTGCAGGCCGCCATCCAGAGGGGAGGTCCGGGTGCTGGACCAGATCTTGTTGGACTACGAGTCGGACCAGGCCAGGAAGCGAAATTCCGGCGGGCCGTGAAGGGCAGTATCACTTGGCGAGACTCCTGATCGGTAGTCTGAACTCACCAGACCACGCCCAGGAGGCCGCCATGACCCAGAACGACAATCCCGCCAGCCCGAACACCCCCACCGTCCTGCTCACCCCCCTCAAGTCCGCCCTGGTGGCCGGGCACGACCAGCGCCTGCCCGTGCTGGTGCGCGTCCAGGCCCCCGATGCGAACCCCCATCAGGTGAAAGAGCGGCCCCCCTACCACCTGGCCTTGGTCATCGACCGTTCCGGCTCCATGTCCGGCGAGCCCCTGGAAGAAGCCAAGCGCTGCGCCGGCTACATCGTCGACCAGTTGAAGCCCGGGGATCGGGCCGCCCTGGTCCAGTTCGACAACCACGTGGAGGTACTGGCCCCCGCCCGGCCCGTGGGCGACCGCAAGGCCCTCCACGCCGCCCTGGACACCATCAGCGCAGGCGGCATGACCAACCTGCACGGCGGCTGGGAGGCCGGCGCCCGGGAACTGGCCGACCTGGTCCGCCAGGCCGGCCTCTCCCGGGTGATCCTGCTGTCCGACGGCAACGCCAACGAGGGCCTCACCGATGCGTCGGAGATCGCCGCCCAGTGCGGCCGCCTCGCCGACCAGGGGGTGACCACCTCCACCTACGGCCTGGGCCGGGACTTCAACGAAGACCTCATGGTGGCCATGGCCAAGGCGGGGCAGGGCAACCACTACTACGGCGAGACGGCCCGGGACCTGTTCGAACCCTTCGCCGAGGAATTCGACCTCCTCGCCAACCTCCACGCCCGCCAGCTGCGCCTCTCCCTGGGCACCCCCGAGGGCGTCAAGGGCACGCTGCTCAACGACTACGTGGTGGAAGAACGGCGGGGCTTCCCCTGGGTCCGCCTGCCGGATCTGGCCTGGGGCGCCGAGGCCTGGGCCCTGGTGGAACTGCACGTGCCGGCGCCGAAGGACGGCGAGCTCGTGTCCCTGCTCCAGGTGGAAGTCACCGGCGTGGACCTGGACGGCCAGCCCGTGGCCTTCCCCCCGGCCCAGCTCAAGCTGCTGGCCGTGTCGCCGGACCTGTGGGACGCCCTGCTGCCGGACGCCCTGGTGCGCCAGCGCCTGAACGAGCTGGAGGCCGCCAAACTGCTGGAACAGGCCCGGGCCGCCGCCCAGCGGGGCGACTGGCGGGCCATCGAAGGGATGCTGGACGAGGCCAGGAAGCGCTTCGCCGACAACCCCTGGGTGCAGCAGGTTCTGGCCAACATGGTGGACCTGGCCCGGGTGCAGGACCAGGCCGGCTTCAGCAAGGAAGCCATGTTCTCCACCCGCCGCATGCGCAGCCGCCTTTCCGCCAAGGAGGAGATGACGAACCTGCACATGGATGCCATGGCCCCCTCCTTCCTGCGGCGCAAGTCGGCCCAGGGCAAGGCCCAGTACCGAAAGGGCCCCGACAGTGATGACACGCCGCCCAAGGGTTAACCTGCTGCCATGAACAAACTGCTCGCTTTCTACGACGGGGGTGTCCTGGACGACCGGGGCCGGTTCCCGACCGCCCTGGAAACTCGATGAGTGCGTCCCAGACCCGGCGGGGCCTGTCCAAGTCCCGCCTCATCGCCTGGCGGCAATGCCCCAGGCGGCTGTGGCTGGAGACCTACCGGCCTGAACTGCGTGAGGTGGACGCCGCCGCCCAGGCCCGCTTCGACACGGGCAACCGGGTGGGTGAGTTGGCCCGGGACTTGGTGCCCGGCGGGGTGCTCGTCAAATACCAGGACGACCTCGCCCAGGCCCTGGCCGTGACGGCGGAGCTCCTGCGCACCCGGCCCGACGCCCCCCTGTTCGAGGCCGCCTTCCAGCACGACGGCCTGCTGGTGCGGGCCGACCTGCTGCTGCCCGGGGCAGGGCAGGGCGGCCACCACCTGGTGGAGGTCAAGTCCACGGCGGGGGTGAAGGACTACTATCTGCCGGATGCCGCCATCCAGGCCTGGGTGGCGGAACGGGCGGGGCTGCCCCTGGGCCGGGTCAGCATCGGCCACCTGGATACCGCCTTCATCTACCCGGGGGCTGGCGACTACACGGGGCTGTTCCACTGGGAAGACGTCACCGACCGCATCCAGCCCCTAGAAAATGAGGTGGGCGACTGGCTGGTCGCCGCCCGGGTCGTGCTGCAAGGCGACCAGCCGGACATCGCCCCGGGGGAACAGTGCACCACGCCCTTCGACTGCCCCTTCCAGCACCACTGCTGGCCCGAGCCCCCCGAAAACCCCGTGGACCTGCTGCCGGGCAAGAACGGCAAGGCGCTGGCCCGCCAACTCCATAAGGAAGGCCACGACGACCTGCGCCAGGTACCCGAAGCCCGCATCACCGAGCCCACCCTGCGTCGCATCCACCAGGCCACGGTCAGCGGCCAGGCGTATCTGGACCCCCAGGCTGCGGAGAAACTCAAGGCCCTGGGCTGGCCCCGTCACTACCTGGACTTCGAGGCCGCCGGCTTCGCCATTCCGGTCTGGGCTGGCACCCGCCCCTTCCAGGCGCTGCCTTTCCAGTGGTCCTGCCACATCCAGACAGCGGATGGACAGCTTCGCCACGCGGACTACCTGGAAACCCGGGGCGAGCCCCCCATGCGCCCCTTCGCCGAAAGCCTGCTGACTGCTTTGGGGGAGGAGGGGCCCATCCTGGTCTACAGCCCCTACGAGCGGCGCATCCTTAACGAACTGGCCCAGGCCCTCCCTGACCTGGCCCCCTCATTGAAGGCAGTCATGGATCGGCTCCACGACCTGCATCCGCTGACCAAGGCCCACTACTACCACCCGGCCATGAAAGGCTCCTGGTCCATCAAGGCCGTGCTGCCCACCGTGGCCCCGGACCTGGACTACCAGGCCCTGGGCGAAGTCCAGGACGGCACCGCCGCACAAAGGGCCTACGGCGAGATCATCGACCCGGCCACGCCGGAAGACCGCCGGAATGCCCTCATCCAGGACCTGCGGGACTACTGCCGGCTGGACACCCTGGCGATGGTCAGGCTGGCGGAGTTTCTGGCGCAGGGGGCAGGCCAGAGGCCGCCCCTCCTCACCTGAAAAGTCGCCAGACCGGGAGTACACTTTCGAAATAAAAGGGAGACTCGGATGAGCCTGGAACAACACGAAGCCATTGGCCTCAGGGATAGCGCCGATCGGCAGAATCAGGAAGAAACCCCGGCATCAGGATTTCGCCTGGAACTTTATCTTGATGACCCGGAAACCGTCGCCGCGCTGGCTTCCTACCCGGAAGGGCGCGAGCGCAACCGCTTCGTGCGTACGGCGCTCCGGATCGGCATCATCGCCCTGAACCAGGCCCAGGGCCGCATCGACACCGAATCGGTACGCAACGAGGGAGATCGCCTGGTCAAGGAGATGGAAGGCAA
Source organism: Thiobacillus sp. (assembly GCA_024235835.1). Classification (NCBI taxonomy): domain Bacteria; kingdom Pseudomonadati; phylum Pseudomonadota; class Betaproteobacteria; order Nitrosomonadales; family Thiobacillaceae; genus Thiobacillus; species Thiobacillus sp. The sequence continues at coordinate 237,049 of JACKLQ010000001.1, forward strand.
GCTGGCCGACTACCGTCGCCAGACCGAGCAGTTGCTGGCCACCACCCTCAAGGACTACTTCGATCCCCTGAGTGGCCGCTTCAACGAGCGGGTGGAACGCCTGGTCAAGCAGGATGGAGAACTGGAGCGCATGATGCGCAGCCAGGTGGAACAGGCCGAACGCACCCTGGCCGAGACCCTCACCCGCCACGTGGGTGAAAACAGCCTGCTCATGCAGCACCTGAGCCCCGACGACTCCAACCGCTTCCTGGGGGCCCTCAAGGCCAATATCGAAACGACCCTGGCCGAGCAGGCCAACGTGATTCTGAAGGAGTTCTCCCTGGACAACGGCGAGGGCGCGCTCTCCCGACTGGTGAAGGAACTCAAGGACAAGCACGGCGAAGTCTCCGATGGCCTGCAAAAGCGTATCGGGGACGTGGTCCAGGAATTCTCCCTGGACAATGACCAGTCCGCCCTCAGCCGCCTGGTTCGCCGGGTAGAAGAAGCCCAGGGCCGCATCAGTGCCGAGTTCACCCTGGACGCAGAGAACTCTGCCCTGGCGAGAATGAAGCGCGAACTCGCCCAGATGATCGAAGCCCAGAACCAGGCCGCCCAGGCCTTCCAGACCAAGGTGGTGAGCGAGTTGGAGGCCATGCGCGCCCGCAAGACCGCCGAGGCTGCCTCAACGACCCACGGCCATGATTTCCAGCAGGCCTGCATTGTTGCCATCCAGGACACCGTCGGCCCGGCCGGCGACATTGTTGAGGACACTGGCAACAGCACCGGTGCCATCAAGTACAGCAAGGTGGGGGACGCCGTCATCACCCTGGGGCCGGACTGCGCTGCCGCCGGTGCCCGCATCGCCATCGAGATCAAGGAAGCGGGTAACTACAACCTGAAGGGCACCCTGGAAGAGATCGACACCGCCCGCAAGAACCGGGATGCCGGGGTCGGCCTATTCATCCACTCCCGACGTACCGCCCCCGCCGGCATGGAGCCCCTTGCCCGCTACGGCAACGACATCGTCGTGATCTGGGATGCCGAAGACGAAACCACCGACGCCTGGCTCAAGGCCGGTCTGCTCACCGCCAAGTCCCTGGCAGTGCGTGCCCGTCTGGACAATGCAGAACGGGCGGCAGACTTCCAGGCCATCGACAAATCCATGCAGGAAATCCAGCGCCAGGTGAAGTACCTGGACGAGATCCGTACCTGGAGCAGCACCATCAAGAGCAACGCGGAGAAGGTCATCGACCGAATCGAGCGGATGCAGAAGGCGCTGGATGGGGAACTGGACGCCTTGGGGCAGCAGGTGGAGCAACTCAGGGCCGCGCCATGACCGCCACGTCTACCCAGATAGGGGCGATAGGGTCTATGCTCGTATTTCAGAAAATCGGAATTACGGAGAATTGACATGCGCGAAACCCTGATCGTTTCCAATCGTGGCCAGATCACCCTGCCCGCCAGCATGCGCAAGCATCTCGGCATCGAACCCGGCGGCGCGGTGATCATCGAGGAAAGCGCAGGGGTCCTCACTTTGAAACCCGCCGCCGTTCTTGAAGTCGAGCGCTACAGCGACGAACAGGTCGCCGAGTGGGACCGTGAGGACAGCCTCACCCCGGCGGAACGCAAACGCATCCTGGACCGATTGCGGAAGGCCTGATGCGCCTCTTCCTGGACGCCAACATCCTCTTCACCGCCGCCCATAACCTTAAGGGCAAGTCCGCGCTGATCCTGGAACTCGGGCAAGAGGGCCTCTGGCAACTGGTGACCAGCGCCTATGCCCTGGAAGAAGCACGGCGCAACATCGCCATCAAGTTCCCCGCGTGCGCCCCGCAACTGGAAGCCCAGGCCCAGACATTGCGCATCGTGCCCGACAACCCCGGCCTTAACTGCCCCGATGGCCTGGTAGACAAGGACTGCCCGATCTACCGCGCGGCGCTGGCCAGCAAGTCGGACTTGCTGCTCACGGGCGACATCCGCGACTTCGGCTTCCTGATGAACGACCGCGCCAAGGCCGCGGGCATGCTCATCCAGACCGTGGCTAAATTCCTGAATGCGGCTTGACTCGACAAGATGCGCAAATGAGCCTGCCGGAAACCAAGCCTTGTCCCTTCTGCCATCGTGCCCCCACCCGGGTACTGGCCGAAGACGACCTCACCGTCACTTACAAGGATGGCTTCCCGATTTCGCCCGGCCACACGCTGATCATTCCCAAGCGGCACGTCGCCACCCTGTTCGAGGCCACCGAGGCCGAGCAGCAGTCATTGCTGGAGGCCCTGAACCGCGCCAAGGCCATGCTGGACGAAACCCACAAACCGGACGGCTACAACATTGGCATCAACCATGGCGAGGCGGGTGGGCAAACCGTGTTCCACCTGCACATCCACCTGATCCCACGCTACAAGGGGGATCGCGAGGACCCGAGGGGCGGGGTGCGGTGGGTGCTACCGGAGAAGGCGAGGTATTGGGCATGACCCGTACCCAGATACTCGATGCCTTTGACCGAATTCGAGTCTGGCAGCAAGGCGACAAGCGAGCGCCGCACAAACCCTTGCTGGTGTTGCTGGCGCTGGGCCGACTTCAGCGTGGAGAGTCGCCGCTGGCGGAATTCAGTCAGATCGACGCACCCCTGAAGGAACTGATCGACGAATTCGGTCCATCGGGCGCCGGCAAGAATCGGCACCTGCCTTTCTGGCACCTGGCCACTGATGATGCGGGTGGACTTTGGCAACTTGCCGGGCCGGCCAATATCCTTGAGCGTGCGCGTGGTGCAACCCCCAGTCTCACGGAACTCCGGCAGCATCACATCACGGGTGGCTTCCCGAAGCATGTGCAGGCGGCCCTTGAGCATGACCCCAGTCTTCTTCAGGAAGTTGCACGCCGCATCCTGAACGCCCATTTCCCGGAAACGCTCCATGCCGACATCCTCGCCACCGTGGGCCTGAGCCTGACCGAAACCGGCTTGGCCAGATCGGCAAGCGTTGAATACCAGCGCCGTCACCGCGACCCGGGTTTCCGCGAGCGTGTACTGCGTGCCTACGAATACCGCTGTTGTGTCTGTGGCTACGACCTGCGACTGGGGCAACAAACCATCGGCCTGGAAGCTGCCCACATCAAATGGTTTCAGGCAGGGGGGCCGGATATCGAAAGCAACGGTCTGGCGCTGTGCGCGCTACACCACAAGATTTTCGATCTTGGGGCCTTCACGATCTTGCCCGATAGCTACAAGCTGGTTTTCAGCCAGCACGTGGCAGGTGGCGAGGTCACCAAACACGCCCTGCTGGAGCGGCATGGCAACCCATTGCTGGAGCCGCAGAGCAAGGATTACCTGCCTGCGCAGCAGTTTCTTGCTTGGCATGGCAAAGAAGTGTTCAAACATCCCACGCGTGAGTGGTGAAGCCTGAGATGACCCACATGACCGACATCATCCGGAAACCTTGGAGTCGTGACGAACTCCTTCTGGTCATGAATTTGTATTGCCGCATTCCTTTCGGACGGCAGCACAGCAGGGCATCAGAGGTTGTCGAACTAGCCAATGCGTTGGGCCGCACCCCCGGTAGCGTGGCGATGAAACTCAATAACCTGACCTCGCTCGATCCCGAGGAGCGCGCACGCGGCGTGAAGGGGCTCCCGGGCGCAAGTCAACTCGATAAGCGGGTGTGGGATGAATTTCATGATGACTGGGAAAGATTTGCGATTGAAAGTGAACGACTCCGTTGCCAGCTTACCCAGTGTTCTCCGCCGGTATTGGTATTGGCAACCGAGAGGACGGAGGAATCAACAGTTGGCCCCACGGAAGGCCAACGAACGGTCAAGATCAGACTGGCCCAGGGTTTTTTTAGACGCATGGTGTTGATGGCCTACCAGAGCCAGTGCTGCATTTCTGGCAACCCGATCCCGGAATTGCTTGTTGCCAGCCATATATTGCCCTGGGCAAGCCATCCGGAGCATCGAGTGAATCCGCGCAACGGACTTTGCCTTTCCCGGCTCCACGACGGTGCGTTTGACCAGGGGTTGATTACTTTTGACGAAGATTTCCGACTGGTCTTGAGTAAGCGGATCAAGGACCATCTGGCACACCAGTCGATTCACGACAACTTTGCCTGCTTCGAGGGCAAACCGTTGAAGCTTCCCGAGAAGTTCTACCCTGACCGCCAATTGTTGGCGAAGCATCGAGAAACTCTCTTCAAGCACTCGTAATTCCAGAACACGCGCATGCACCGAGATCGGCGTTAGTGCAGCTTCCCGCTACTCCCGCAACACTTCTTGTACTTCTTCCCGCTCCCGCAGGGGCACGGATCGTTCCTGCCCACCTTCTCTGATTCCCGCCGGAAGGTCGAGGCGGCCTTTCGGTGTGGCAGCCAGTAGTCCCGGATGCCGATGACACAGGGGCCGATGGACTGGGCCAGGGCATCGTGGTTCTTGTCAGCCTCTTCCGGGTGTTCCTCGAGTTTTTGCCAGCCTTCCTCGGTGCCGTAAAGGAACATGGGGGCCAGGAGTTCGAGAGCCTGATCCGAGTCGATGAGTTCTGACCAGCCTTCAAGGTCCATGCGCACGCCGCGCATGAAGCCCATGCACCACTCGTCGATGATGGGGATGGTCTTGCCTTCGTGCTCGCGCTCGTAGATCAAGGGCTCGTATTCGTCCACGCCTTCCTGCAGGTCCAGGGCGCGTTCGTTGTAGTGGCGCATGACCAGGTTGAGGATGCGCTGCATCTGCTCGGTGGAGTCCCAGATCATCTCGTCCTCCTCCGTCTCGCCCCAGAGCACCGGCAGCCACTGGCTGGGCATGGCTGTGTTGGGGGCGATGAGCAGGGCGGTGAGGAAGCCGTCCATCATGGCCAGGTCCATGCACTCCTCGGGAGTGTCGTCGGACATCAGGAACTGCTCGAGCTCTTCCAGTTCCTCGTCAGTCAGCAGCGTGTTCAGATCCATGGCGCGTCAGTGTAGGGGGTGGGTTTCTGCCCGGTCGCCGAGCAGGTCGTTTCAGCGGCCCAGGCGTTGTTTTTCCCAGAATTGCCGGGGTGATTGGATAGGCATTCCTGCGACCTCACCGAGGTCCAGAAGGGCCTTGTCTCCTGTGACGAAGCAGCCTGCATTGACTGCCAGGGCGGCGGCCAGGATGGGGGCATCGTCGGGGTCGGGCACGACAAGCCGGGTAAGCTCGACTGCACCCGTGATCGGTTCGGCGGAGACTTCGATCAGCGCGATGCAAGCTTCGACCAGGTCGGCGGGCAGGCGGAACTTGCTCGCCAAAATGCGTCGGAGCTCGACCAGGACGGCCGTGCTGGTCAGTAGGTCATGCTCAGCCAGTACGGACTCGAACAGGTCCGCGCACAGGCCCCGCGTGGCGAGGGCGCTGGCCAGGACATTGGTGTCGAGGAATACCCTCACGAAACGTCCCGGAAGACGTCCTCGTCAGTCAGGTAGCCCGAGGCTTCGGCATAGGGCACGGCCTTGGCCCTGAGGGTCTGAAACCTGCGGATGGCGATCTGCCTGCGCAGCATTTCCCGGGCCAGATCACTCTTGGTCCGGTGCGTGGCCTCGGCAAGGCTGGCAAGTTCGGCTTCCATTCGTTCGTCGATGCGCATCGTCAGGGTGGACATTGGTGTCTCCCGCAAAAGGTGTATTACATCGTAACACCTGTGCTTGGGGGTGCCTATGTTCGGGCTTGCTGGATTTCATGGCCAGGCGCGGTGCAATGTGCGTTGGCCTTCCCATGGTACCCGCCCCCTACGTCAGTCAACAGTTCGCCGCGCTTGAGTTGGGCCCACAGTTCGGCCTCCTTGCGCGTGGGGAACGTCCGTGTTTCGGTGACCTTGTTGACGCTTACACGGGCCTGGTAGCCAGCACCGTGCTTCCTGATGCCGTTGCGCCGGGTACGCTTGCGCTTGATGGGTTGGGGGGCTTGCTGAGTTACGGTAGTGGTCATGCTCTGCTCCTGATGGGTAGGGGCAGGCGTATAGCCACCGGTTAGGTGGGTCTGGGCAATTTTCTTCGGCGCGGCGCCCAGGGGGGCTGACGGGAGGGTTCCTTTGATGCGCATGATGGCTCCTATGTCATGGAGCCAGGATATAGAGACCCGCAAAGCGGACCCGCGGTTCAGCCAGAACATGCCGTCGGGAGCAGAGTTGGACAGAAATTGGCCAGCTCTAGCGAAAATGGCCTAGGTTTTTAACCTAATCCATTGATTCTTTTGGCTCCCCGACCTGGGCTCGAACCAGGGACCTGCGGATTAACAGTCCGTCGCTCTACCGACTGAGCTATCGGGGAATTGAGAGACCGCGATGTTACTGATGGCGCGTTTTTCGGTCAACCAAAAAAGAGGGACGGCGGACTGTTAATCCGCGGGCCCGTGCATCAGGCCAGGGCGGCGGCGATGCGCTCCACGGCCTGTTTCAGGTTTTCCATGGAGGTGGCGAAGGAGATGCGGATGCAGCCTTCGGCGCCGAAGGCGGAGCCGGGCACCAGGGCCACGCCGAATTCCAGCAGGCGGTTGGCCAGGGCCAGGTCCGTGGCTTCGGGCAGCTTGCCTTCGGCGTGGAGCTTGCCGATGGCGGCGCTGACGTTGGGGAAGGCGTAGAAGGCGCCGCCGCTGTCCACGCAGTGCACGCCGGGAATGGCGTTGAGGGCGTCCACCACGTAGCGGTGGCGCTCGCGGAAGGCGGTGAGCATGGGGGTGATGCAGCCCTGGTCGCCGTTGAGCGCTTCTTCTGCCGCCACCTGGGAGATGGAGGTGGGGTTGGAGGTGCTCTGGGACTGGATGTTGTCCATGGCGGCGATGATCTCGGCGGGGCCGGCGGCGTAGCCGATGCGCCAGCCGGTCATGGCGTAGGCCTTGGAGACGCCGTTGAGCACCAGGGTGCGGTCGTAGAGGTCCGGGCAGGCGTTGACGATGTTGGTGTACTCGCCGTCCTGCATGAGGATGTGCTCGTACATGTCGTCGCTGGCGATCAGCACCTGGGAATGGCGGCGCAGCACCTCGCCCAGGGCGGCCAGTTCCTGCTTGCTGTACACGGCGCCGCTGGGGTTGGAGGGGCTGTTGATGACCAGCAGCCGGGTCCTGGGGGTGATGGCCTTTTCAAGCTGGGCGGGGGTGATCTTGAAGTCCTGGTCGATGCCGGCCTGGACGATGACGGGCCTGCCTTCCGCCAGCAGCACCATGTCCGGGTAGGAGACCCAGTAGGGGGCGGGGATGATGACCTCGTCGCCCGGGTTGATGAGGGCCTGGGCCAGGTTGTAGAAGCTTTGCTTGCCGCCGCAGGAGACCAGGACCTGGTTGGGGGCGTAGTCCAGGCCGTTGTCCCGCTTGAACTTGTCGCACACGGCCTTTTTCAGGCTGGGGGTGCCGCCCACGGCGGTGTACTTGGTGAAGCCCTTGTTGATGGCGCCGATGCCCGCATCCTTGATGTGCTGGGGGGTGTCGAAGTCAGGCTCGCCCACGCCAAGGTTGATGATGTCCTTGCCTTCCGCCTTCATCTTGGTGGCTTTGGCTGCGACGGCCAGGGTGGGGGAGGGCTTGATGCTGCGGACGCGGTGGGACAGTTCCAAGATGGGACCTTCGACGGTGTGGGGTGGGTGGGGGCGGGCGATGGGCCGGGGTATGATCAATCAATTTTTTCGCGCGATTTTAACGTGGCCGTAACTTTCCCAAATAGTCCTTTCCAACTCCATCAGCCCTTCGAGCCGGCGGGAGATCAGCCCGTGGCGATCCGGCAACTGTTGGAGGGGGTGGAAGCGGGCATGCGCTGCCAGACCCTGCTGGGGGTGACGGGATCGGGCAAGACCTACACCATGGCCAACGTTATCGCCCGCCTGGGCCGGCCGGCCTTCGTCATGGCCCACAACAAAACCCTGGCGGCCCAGCTCTACTCCGAATTCCGGGAGTTCTTCCCGGACAACGCGGTGGAGTATTTCGTCTCCTATTACGACTATTACCAGCCCGAGGCCTACGTGCCCTCCCGGGACTTGTTCATCGAGAAGGACTCCAGTATCAACGAGCACATCGAACAGATGCGGCTGTCGGCCACCAAAGCCCTGCTGGAGCGCAAGGACTGCGTCATCGTCGCCACGGTGTCGGCCATCTACGGCATCGGCGATCCGTCGGACTACCACGACATGGTCCTGCACATGCGCGTGGGGGACAAAATGGAGCAGCGCTACCTGCTGCGCCGCCTGACGGAGATGCAGTACCAGCGCAACGAACTGGAATTCAAGCGGGGGGTGTTTCGGGTGCGGGGGGACGTGATCGACATCTTCCCGGCGGAACATGCGGAAACGGCGGTGCGGGTGAGCCTGTTCGACGACGAGGTGGAGTCCCTGGCCCTGTTCGACCCGCTTACGGGCCAGGTGATGCACAAGGCCACTCGCTTCACGGTGTTTCCATCCAGCCATTACGTGACCCCCCGGGAGAACACCCTGCGGGCGGTGGAGGCCATCAAGGTGGAGCTGGCCGAGCGGCTCAAGTTCTTCCAGGAAAACGGCAAGCTGGTGGAGGCCCAGCGCATCGAGCAGCGCACCCGTTTCGACCTGGAGATGATGGCGGAGCTGGGCTTCTGCAAGGGCATCGAGAACTACTCCCGCCACCTGACAGGGCGCCGGCCGGGGGATCCGCCTCCCACCCTCATCGACTACCTGCCCGAGGACGCGGTGATGTTCATCGACGAGTCCCACGTCACGGTGCCCCAGATCGGCGCCATGTACAAGGGCGACCGGGCCCGCAAGGAGAACCTGGTGACATACGGTTTCCGCCTGCCCTCCGCCCTGGATAACCGTCCCCTGCGCTTTGACGAGTTCGAACGCATCATGCGCCAGTGCGTTTTCGTTTCCGCCACGCCGGGCTCTTACGAAGCCAGCCACCAGCAGCAGGTGGTGGAGCAGGTGGTGAGGCCCACGGGCCTCATCGACCCGGAGATCACCATCCGCCCCGTGACCACCCAGGTGGACGACCTCATGAGCGAGATCAACCTGCGGGTGGCCAAGGGGGAGCGGGTGATGGTGACCACCCTGACCAAGCGCATGTCGGAGCAGCTCACGGAATACCTGGCGGACCATGGCATCAAGGTGCGCTACCTGCACTCGGACATCGACACGGTGGAGAGGGTGGAGATCATCCGCGACCTGCGCCTGGGGGTGTTTGACGTGCTTATTGGCATTAACTTGTTGCGGGAAGGCCTTGATATTCCTGAAGTATCCCTGGTGGCTATCCTGGATGCGGACAAGGAAGGCTTCCTGCGCTCCGAACGCTCCCTGATCCAGACCATCGGTCGGGCGGCCCGGCACATCAACGGCACGGCCATCCTTTATGCCGACCGAATCACCGACTCCATGCGCAAGGCCATGGACGAGACGGAGCGTCGCCGGCGCAAGCAGGTAGCCTTCAACGCCGAGCACGGCATCACGCCCAAGGGGGTGACGAAGCGCATCAAGGACATCATCGACGGCGTGTACGATGCCGAGGCGGCCCAGAAGGAACTCACAGCCGCCCAATCCCGGGCCAGGTACGAGGCCATGAGCGAGAAGGACCTGGCCAAGGAGATCAAGCGTCTGGAGAAGGAGATGCTCAACGCCGCCCGCAACCTGGAATTCGAGAAGGCGGCGGAACTGAGGGACCGCATGCACGGCCTCAAGCAGCAACTCTTCGGGGTGGATGCCCACGACGAGGATGCGGCTTAAGTTTGGCCGCAAGAGGCCGATAACGGCCCTGTGCCAGAACATATTAACGGAATGAGCCAGGGAGGTTTGTTCCGAGGAGGAGACAAGGCGTGTCGCTGGTTTCATCCAAAAGCCGTGACGTGGTGGTCAATTACGGCGAGTTGCGTGCCCTGGTGGTGGACGACTATCCGGGCATGCGCAGTGCCCTCAAGCTGACCCTGTCCAATTTCGGCATCACGAAGATCGACCTGGCAACCAATGCCGCCGAGGTGTTGTTCAAGGTCCAGAACAACCGCTACGACCTGATCCTGAGTGACTTCAACCTGGGGGAAGGCAGGGATGGCCAGCAACTGCTGGAAGAACTCCGCCACCGGAACCTCATCTCCCTGTCCACCGTTTTCGTCATGGTCACGGCGGAGGCTGGCTACGAGAAGGTGGTGGCCACGGCGGAACTGGCACCGGACGATTACCTGATCAAGCCTTTCAGCGCGGAAATGATGCGCAACCGCCTGGACAACATCCTCATGCGCAAGCTGACCTTTGCCAAGGTCTATCAGCACTTCGAGGAACACGAGCTTGAGGATGCCATCAGGGGCTGCGACGAGATCATCAAGGCCAAGCCCAAATACGTGGTGGATGCCCTGCGCTTCAAGGGGGAATTGCTCAATGCCACGGGCCGGTTCGAGGAGGCGGAAGCCCTTTACCGCCAGATCATCGAGATGCGGGCCATTCCCTGGGCACGGCTGGGCCTGGCCAAGGCCCTGCACAACCTGAAGAAGAACGACGAGGCCGAGTCTCTTCTGATGGACGTCCTGGACGCTTCTGGAGAACTTGTTTCGGCCTATGACCTCATGTCCGAGGTGCGCCTTTCGAAGGGAGACAAGGCGGGCGCCCAGAAGGCCCTGGAAAAGGGCGTGTCGGTTTCCGCCAAGACGGTGCGCCGCCAGCAACGCCTGGGGGAGGTGTCCTTCGACAATGGCGACCTGGAGGTGGCCAAGACAGCCTTCATGAACGTTATCGAGAAGGGTCGTAATTCCGTTTTCGTGTCCCCCCAGGACTATGGCCACCTGTGCCGGGTGCAGGTGGAGCAGGGGGACGCCAACGGCGCCCTGGAAACCCTGCGCAAGGGGAAAGCCATGTTGCAGGCCAGCCCGGAAGGCCAGTTCGTCAGCGCCGTCGTGCGGGGCATCGTGCACAACCAGACGGGCAATGCGGCGGAAGCGGAAAAAGCCATGGAGGAGGCCGCCAGGCTGAACCAGGAGGGTGCCCGCACGGACGAGCGCTTCATGCTGGATTACGCCGAGGCCTGCATGGTCACCGGGCGCCACGAGCAGGCGGACAACATCATCCGCGACGTGGCCCGCAACGCCCATGACAGCGACGCCCTGCTGGCCAAGGCCAAGGGCATCTTCGAGAAGGCAGGGCGTGCCGAGGCAGGGGATGCATTGCTCAAGGACGCCACCAATACCGTGCGAGCGCTCAACAACGAGGCGGTCATCCTGGCCCACAAGGGCGACTACGCCACGGCCATGGAAAAACTGCGGGAGGCCTGCTGGGAGGCGCCCCACAACCCCCGCATCCTCATGAACACGGTTTGGGTCATGCTCAAGCACATGGAGTTGTCAGGCATGGAAGAGGAACTGATGGAGCAGGCCCGGGCTTTCCTGGCCGACGCGGACAAGCAGGTGCCAGGCCATGGACGCCTGGCCACCCTGCGGGCCCAGATGCGGGAAGTGGAAGCCCGCTATGGCATTCGCAGGAGATAAGCCATGAACATCGAAAGCAAGGACCTCTACGCAGCCCTCATGCACGAACTCAAGAACAACCTGGGCCTGCTGGCCATGACCATCGACGGCATCCCCGTCACGGGCATGCCGGCCCACGACCAGTCGGTGGACGAGGCCCGCCTGCTGTGCCAGCGGGTCGTGGACCGCCTGCAGCAGGCGCTGCTGGTGTACAAGGCCCAGAACCAGCCCATCGTGCCCATGGTGGACGCCTACTCGCCCCGGGACCTGGCGGACGAACTGAGGGACACCGCCGCCTCCCTGGCACGGGACCGCCTGGAGGTGGAGGTGCGGGCAGCCGAAAACGTGCCGGCCATCTGGTTCCTCGACCGCAACCTGGTGGAGATGGCCTTGATCAATGCCGTCCACAATTCCCTGGGCTACGCGAAGAGCCGGATATCCATTTACCTGGCCATGGAAGAGGGCTGCCTGGACATCTCCGTTCTGGATGATTCGGACGGCTATCCCGAGCACGTGCTCCAGGCCTTTGCCGCTCGCCAGCCCTACCGCTCCACCGGCACCGGCCTGGGGCTGCAATTCGCCCAACTGGTGGCCGAGGCCCACGAGAACAGGGGCAGGGTGGGTGAGTTGCGCCTGAGCAACCAGGGAGGCGCCCTGTTCACCCTTCGCCTGCCTTGAGCATCGTGATTCCCTGTTTTCCGGCCCCAGGGAGGGGGCTGCTACACTTTCCGCCCCAGTGTTTCATCCTGGCCGTAATGGCCGCTACAACCTCATGAATCAACAGGAAAAATCCTCAGTATTGCTGGTCTGCATGGGAAATATCTGCCGGTCCCCCACCGCCGAGGGGGTGCTGCGGGACAAGTTGGAAGCCGCGGGCCTGATGGACCGGGTGCATCTGGACTCCGCCGGCACCCACGACTACCACGTGGGCAAGCCACCGGACCGGCGCGCCCAGGAGGCGGCAAGGAAGCGGGGTTATGACCTTTCCGCCCTGCGGGCCCGCCAGGTCGGCATGCGGGATTTCAGCGAGTTCGACCTCATCCTGGCCATGGACCAGGACAACTTCGAGTCCCTGGTGCGGGCCTGCCCCCAGGAGCTGCGGCACAAGGTGCGCCTGTTCCTGAGCTTCAGCAGCCGCTTCACGGGCCAGGAGGTGCCGGACCCCTACTACGGCGGCAGCCAGGGCTTCGACCACGTGCTGGACATGGTGGAAGATGCGTCGGAGGGGCTCATCGCCGCCCTGAGGCAAGCCTGACGCAGGTCGCCCGGGCAAGAGAAAGCCGGCCTGGGCCCAGGCCATTCACTGGGCGTGTTGACTTATCGAAAATGGGAATGCCATGAGCCTGGTACCCTTCCAATTACCTGATCGGTGTTCAGTGCTGGTTACCGGTGCAGGCGGTGGCTACGATTTCGTATGTGGACTGCCGATTGCCCTGGAGCTTGAAAGCAGGGGGCATTCCGTCCATCTGGCTAACTATTCGTTTACCAATCTATCCGCCGTCCAGGGCGCCATCTGGCATTCCGAGCACCTGCTGGAGGTTGGCCCAGACGCAAGCTCCACGGAAGCCTATTTCCCCGAACAACTGTTGGCTGACTACTATCGGAAGGTCCGCGGTCAGGAGCGCTCGGTATGGTGTTTCGGGCGTCACGGGGTAGTCCCGACCAGGGACAGCTACCGGTACCTTGTGCAGAGGTTAGGGATACATGCGGTGATATGCGTGGACGGTGGGGTGGACGGAATATTTCGCGGGGATGAAACAGATCTTGGCACGCCGTCCATGGACACCATCTCCGTGATGGCAGCGCACTTGTCTGGCGCTCCAATGCGCGTTTACGTAGCCACGGCATTTGGCGTGGAAGGCGCGGAAGGCACGGTATCCCATGCCCAGGCCCTGCATCGCATGGCGGACTTGATGCGCCAGAATGCCGCCATCGGGGCAGGCCTTCTCCATCCAGGCGAGGTGGCCGGCACTGAATTCCTGGATGCGCAGGCCTTTATCAACCGGCGCCTGGGCGAAGGCAGGCAGAGCACCATGGTTGCCAGTTTGGCGGCTTCGATACGAGGGGCCTACGGGCGCACGCCTGTAAACCACAAGACGATGCAGTCGCCCCCGTGGCTTTCGCCCCTGACCGCCCTGTACTGGTACTTCCAGGCCGATGCCGTGGCCAGGCTCAAGCTGTGCTACGACGACATCCTGGAGACCAGGACCGTAGCAGAGGTGGCCGACGCATTTGAGGCTATCCGTAGTGCCAAAGGAGCGTTGCCCTACGAAAGCATACCCATCTAACCCTGCTTGTAAGCAAGGGTGTCAGCCTTCTGGACGCCAGGGGAAATTCGATGCAGAAGCAAAACGGCCCTACCTCGCTTAGGTAGGGCCGTTTTATTAGGATCCCGTCAAGTCAGCCTCACGTTCAGTGATTGGCGTGGCCTTGGTCGGGTTCTTGTTTTTCCATCCGGACGGTTCATACCGCCGGGGGCTGGTCCGTGTGCTTGGTTTCCACCATCACCAGGGGTTCGGCAGCCGATTCCTCGGCCCTGGGGCGGGCCCGGCGGCGGGGGTTGGAGGGCGGTCCCCACTCGGCGGGTGTCTCGGACTGGGGTGTGTCCTCGCCGCCATGGGTTTCCACCATGACCAGGGGCTCGGCCGGCGCGGACTCCGCACCCCGGGGGCGACGGGAACGGCGACGGCGGGGCGCGGACTCGGAAGGCGCGGCTCCCTCCTCCGCAGGCGCGGCCGGGGCTTCGGCGGATTGGGTTTCAACCAACTGGAGTCCAACGGCCTCCAGGTTGGGCTGTTCCATCACGGGCTGGGCCGGCTCGGCCACCACCGGCTTGGCCTTGGTTGGCACGGGGGTGGGGACGGCCTGGGGGGGTTCCCCCAGGCTTGCCTCGGGGGTCGACTCGGTGATGGGCAGCTCGGCCTGGGTGGCCTGGGGCGCGGCGGCGGGACCCTGGGCCTCCACCTCTACGGTCTCGGTTTGAGACTCGATAGCTGCAGAGGTCTCGCTCCTGTCCTCGCCACGGCGTCCACGGCTGCGGCGGCTGCGGCGGCCACGGCTATCCCTTTCCTCGCCGCCGGATTCCGCGACGATATCGGCTCCGGGCAAGGCGGTGGATTCCGGCGCGGCGGCTGCGGGTGTCGGCTGGGGACGCTCGGTACGCTCCCGACGCGGGCGTTCCTGGCGTTCGGAGCGGTCTGTGCGATCCGAACGCTCCGTACGATCTCCACGTTCGGAGGAACGGTCGCGGCGTTCGCCCCGGCTTTCCTGACGTTCACCGCGGCTGCTGCGCTCGGTGGTGTCGGCTTTTTCCTGGCGCTCGCTGCGGTCGCTGCGCTGGCCCCGGTCACGGCGTTCACCGCGGTCGCTGCGGCTGCGCCGGGAGTCACGCTCACGGCGGGGTTCCGGCTTCTGGGTTTCTTCCACCGGCTTGGCGGCTTCCACCTGGGGCGGATTCACGCCCCGCAGCCAGCCCACGATGCGGCCGAACAGGCCGGGCTTGCCGGATTCCGAGGCGGCTGCGGGGGTGACAGCGGGTGCCGCCGGGGTGGGTGCGGGCGCGGGTTGAGGCGGGGTAATGCCCTGGACGGCGGCCTGGAGCCGTTCCGGCTTGGGGGGGGCTCCCTTGGCCAGGGTTTCCTCTTCCGCGGGCTTTTCCACCATCTTGTAGCTGGGGGCCAGGGGTTCGGCCAGGTTGAGCTGTTCGTGGCGCAGGCGGTTGAGTACGTAGCGGGGGGTCTCGAAGTGCATGTTGGGGATGAGCATGACCTCAACCCGGTGGCGCGCCTCGATGGCCAGGATGTCGTGCCGCTTCTCGTTGAGCAGGAAGGTGGCCACGTCCACGGGCAGCTGCAGCTGCACCGCGCCGGTGCCGTCCTTCATGGCCTCTTCCTGCAGCATGCGCAACAGGTGCAGGGCGAAGGATTCGGTGCTGCGTACGTGGCCCGTGCCGGAGCAGCGGGGGCAGGTGACGTAGCTGGTCTCGCCCAGGGAGGGCTGCAGGCGTTGGCGGGACAGCTCCAGCAGTCCAAAGCGCGAGATCTTGCCGGTCTGAACCCGGGCACGGTCATGGTGCAGGGCATCCCGCAGGCGGTCTTCCACCTCCCGCTGGTTGCGTTGGCTTTCCATGTCGATGAAGTCGATGACGATCAAGCCACCCAGGTCCCGCAGACGCAGCTGGCGAGCGACTTCGTCGGCGGCTTCCAGGTTGGTGTTGAGGGCGGTCTGCTCGATGTCGCCGCCCTTGGTGGCCTGGGCGGAGTTCACATCGATGGATACCAGGGCCTCGGTGTGGTCGATGACGATGGCGCCGCCGGAGGGGAGGGTGACCGTGCGGGAGTAGGCGCTCTCGATCTGGTGCTCGATCTGGAAGCGGGAGAACAGGGGTACCGGGTCGGTGTAGAGCTTCACCTTGTGGACGTTGGGCGGCATCACGTGGGCCATGAACTGCTTGGCCTGCTCGCAGATGTTGGGCTCGTCGATGAGCAGCTCGCCGATGTCCGGGGTGAAGTAGTCGCGGATGGCGCGGATCACCAGGCTGGATTCGGCGTAGATGAGGAAGGGGCCTTTCTGGCCCTGGGCGGCGCCGTCGATGGCGGTCCAGAGCTGCAGCAGGTAGTTGAGGTCCCACTGCAGTTCTTCCACGTTGCGGCCGATGCCGGCGGTGCGGCCGATGAGGCTCATGCCGGCGGGTACTTCCAGCTGGGCCAGGGCGTCACGCAGCTCGTTACGCTCCTCGCCCTCTATGCGGCGGGACACGCCGCCTCCCCGGGGGTTGTTGGGCATGAGCACCAGGTAGCGGCCGGCCAGGCTCACAAAGTTGGTCAGCGCCGCACCCTTGTTGCCCCGCTCGTCCTTTTCCACCTGGACGACGAGTTCCATGCCTTCCTTCAGGTAGTCCTGGATCTTGCCCCGGCCCACATCGCCGTTGCCGATGGAGGAACGGGCGATTTCCTTGAACGGGAGAAATCCGTGGCGGTCGGTGCCGTAGTTGACGAAGCAGGCTTCGAGGGAGGGCTCTACACGGGTGATGACCGCCTTGTAGATGTTGCCCTTGCGTTGTTCCTTGGAGGCGGATTCGATGTCGAGATCGATCAGTTTCTGACCATCGACAATGGCGACGCGGAGTTCCTCCGCCTGCGTCGCGTTAAACAACATACGTTTCATCTTGTACCCCAGCGCTTCCCGCGCCCCGGGGATAAACCCGCGCCGCCACGTGTGATTGGCGGCATCGATGCGAGCAGGGGATCAGGCGGCTAGTTTGTTCTTGTCGCTGAACGACTGGTGCATGTTGTAGGTTTATCTTTCTAACTCTGCCGGCAGGCCGGCAGACATCAAATCCGGAGTTCGGGTCGCGCAAACTGTGCGTTACCATCGCTGCTTTTCTTCAGGGCGGCAGGCCTTTGGGAACCTTGGTGGCGGCGCCGATTTTCATCAAGGCGCGCTTGGGAACACGGGGCGGGCAACCGGGAAGCAGCCGGTGAGCGGGGACGACCGGCACCCAATTCGGTGCGCGGGCAGGATCTTCAACGCCCTTCTTGCACCAATTTTGAGCTGGCCGAGTATAAGCGAATGCAAGCAGACGGCAAAGTCACTGTAACAAAAGAATTTATTGGCCCGGAAACCGCCGGCCAGCGTCTGGACAACTTTCTCTTCCGCCACCTGAAGGGGGTGCCCAAGAGCCGCATCTACCGGATGTTGCGGGAAGGGGAAGTGCGGGTGTCCGGCAAGCGTGCAAAGCCGGAATACAAACTGGCTGAAGGGGACATGGTGCGCATCCCACCGGTGCGGGTGGCGGAGCGTGAAGCCCCGTCGGTCATGGGGGGGACTTTCAGCCACCCCTTGCTGGAGAGGGTCATCTACCGGGACGATGCCCTGCTTGTCATCGACAAGCCCTCCGGCCAGGCTGTCCATGGCGGCAGCGGCATCAGCCTGGGGGTGATCGAGCAACTTCGACTTGAACTGCCCAATGCGCGTTTTCTGGAGCTGGCCCATCGTCTGGACAAGGAAACCTCCGGCGTGCTGATCCTGGCCCTCAAGCGTTCCGCCCTGGTGGAGCTGCACCGCATGCTGCGGGCGGGGGAGATCAACAAGCGCTACCTGGCCATGGCCACGGGTTTGTGGCGGGATCCTTTGCGGCACGTGAAGCTACCCCTGCAGCGCTACCTGAACGAGGAGGGTGAGCGGCGGGTGGCGGTGGACGACGAAGGCCAGCGGGCCCACACCGTGTTCCGTCTGGTGCAGCGCTTTGAAGCGTACAGCCTGCTGGAGGCGGAACTGAAGACTGGGCGCACCCACCAGATCCGGGTGCATCTGGCCGCCCTGGGGCATGCCATTGCCTGTGATGACAAATACGGCGATCCGGCCCAGAACAAGCAGATTCGCCACCAGGGGCTCAAACGCATGTTTCTGCATGCGGCGCGCCTGGAAATGCTGCATCCCCTGACGAAGGCGCCTCTGGTGCTGGAGGCGCAGCTGCCGGCGGACTTGGAGGGGTTTTTGGCGGCGTTACCGGTGAAAGGCTGAATTTCGCGTAATTGGGAGGGTGATTACGTTGGGAAGGTTGGTTGGCCGGGGCGCCCGGCCAACCACCCTGAACCAACCTCTGACCGTCGATTACCCGCAATCGCCTAGGAAAGCGCTGAACAAATCGAAGCGGTCATTGCGAGCGAAGCGCGGCAATCCAGAAATCCATTCAAACAAAGGCTCCTGGATCGCCACGTCGCTTCGCTCCTCGCGATGACGGAATTAATCAGCGCTTCCATAGCCCTACCGTGCGGAATCAATCCGCGTCTTGCCACCCATGTAGCGTTGCAGCACGGGGGGGATGTCCACGCCCCCATCCTCACGCTGATAATTTTCCAGCACCGCCACCAGGCAGCGCCCCACCGCCAGGCCGGAGCCGTTTAGGGTGTGGATAAGTTCCGGCTTGCCTGCCTTGCCGTCCTTCTCGGGGCGGAAGCGGGCCTGCATGCGGCGGGCCTGGAAGGCCTCGAAGTTGGAGCAGGAGGAGATTTCCCGGTAGGTGTTCTGGCCCGGCAGCCACACTTCCAGGTCATAGGTCTTGGAGCTGGAAAAACCCAGGTCGCCGGTACAGAGGGCCACGACGCGGTAGGGCAGGTTCAGGCCCTTGAGGATGGCCTCGGCGTGGCCGGTGAGCTCCTCCAGGGCGGCATAGGAGTCCTCCGGCCGTACCATCTGCACCAGTTCCACCTTGTCGAACTGGTGCTGGCGCACCATGCCCCGGGTGTCCTTGCCGTAGGAACCGGCCTCGGAACGAAAGCAGGGAGTGTGGGCCACCAGGCGGATGGGCAGGTTTTCCGCCGGGATGATCTCGTCCCGCACGATATTGGTGACGGGCACCTCGGCGGTGGGGATGAGGTACATGCCATTGGACAGCTTGAACAGGTCTTCCTCGAACTTGGGCAGCTGGCCGGTGCCCCGCAGGGAGTCGGCGTTCACCAGGTAGGGTACGTAGACCTCCTCGTAGCCGTGCTCCTGGGTGTGGGTGTCCAGCATGTACTGCACCAGGGCCCGGTGCAGACGGGCCAGGTCACCGCGCATGAGCACGAAGCGGCTGCTGGCGATCTTTACCGCAGTGGGAAAGTCCAGCAGGTCCAGGTCCTCGCCGATGGCCACGTGGTCCCGGGCGGGCAGGGGGAAGTAACGGGGCTCGCCAACCACGCGCACGGCCTCGTTGTCGGCTTCGCTGTTGCCCACGGGCACGCTTTCGTGGGGCAGGTTGGGCACGTCCATGAGCAGGGCGGAGAGTTCCTCCTGAATGCCGGCCAGGCGATCTTCCGAGGCCTTGAGCTCGTCCCCCAGGCCGTTGACCTCGTCCATCAGGGCGGTAGTGTCCTCGCCCCGGCCCTTGGCCGCGCCGATCTGCTTGGAGAGCTGGTTGCGCCTGGCCTGGAGGTCCTGGGTCCGGGTCTGGATGGTCTTGCGCTCGGCCTCCAGGGCTTCGATGCGGGCCGTGTCCAGGGTGACACCACGGGTGGCGAGACGTTGGGCGACGGCGGGAAGGTCTTTGCGCAGCAACTGGATGTCGAGCATGGGAATCGCGGATTCAACGAAAAAGGCATTCTAACCGCCACGGCCCCTTTTTATTTCGTCTTCGATCTCCAGGCGCAGGGCGATGAAAGCGGTCTCCAGTTCTTCCATGGCATCGGTGCAGCCAGGACAATCCCCTGCCTTGGCCCGCTGCTCGGTGGCGGCGGCGTGGCGGGTCATTTCCTCGGCCCCCAGGTAGGCGGCGGCACCCTTGATCTGGTGGGCCTGGCGCGCGGCCTGGTGGGCGTCCTCCGCATGGATGGCAAGGCTCAGTTTTTCCAGCAGGGGCTCGGTGCTGTCGATGAAGAGACTAAGCATTTCCTCGATGCGCGCCGGGCCATCGTGACAAAGCTTGCGGATCTTGTCCGCCTTGAACAGGCGTGTCACGGGCCCTGGGGTGGGCACCACGGCCGGGCCCCGGGAGGGTTTGAAAACCTTGACGCGACCGGGCAGCCATTGGTCCAGTGCGGCGGCCAGTTCCTCTTCCTTCAGGGGTTTGATCAGCACCCCGTCCATGCCGGCCTCCAGGCAGGTGCGCTCGAATCCGGCCATGGCATTGGCGGTCAGGGCCAGCACGGGCAGGCGGGGCAGTCCCCGGTCGTGCTCCCGGGCGCGGATGGCCCGGGTGGCCGTGAGGCCGTCCCATTCCGGCATCTGGAAGTCCATCAGCACCAGGTCCACCGGGCGGGTGGCGTCCTGTTCCCGCTTGAGCGTTTCGTAGGCCACCTTGCCATCCTCGGCCATCAGCACTTCCACCCCCAGGTTTTCCAGCATGTAGCCGGCCAGCTTCTGGTTCACGGGGTTGTCCTCGGCCACGAGGACGCGAACGCCAGGGAAGCTCAGGCCCGGCGCTTCCTCGGCGGGCGCCTGCCTGCCCGGCCGGGCCTTGGGCAGCGGCAGGGTGAGGTGGAAGGCGCTGCCCAGGCCGGGCGTGCTTTCCAGGGTGAGGCTGCCGCCCATGAGTTCCGCCAGCTGGCGGCAGATGGTAAGGCCCAGACCGGTGCCGCCGAACCTGCGGGTGACGGATCCGTCACCTTGGGCGAAGGCCTGGAATACGCGGTCCTGGACTTCCGATGTCATGCCGGGCCCGGTATCCCGTACGGAGAAGCGAAGGTGGCCCGGCATGCCCTCCGGCGTTTCCACCACCAGCCGCACCTCGCCCTGCTGGGTGAACTTGATGGCGTTGTCCAGCAGGTTGAGGAGGATCTGGCGGATGCGAAGGGGGTCGCCCCGCACCCAGGCCGGCAGGCCTTGGCCCCGCTCCAGGCGCAGGGCAAGCTGCTTGGCGTCTGCCCGGGGTATGTAAAGGTCCAGGATGTCCCGCAACTGGGCGCCCAGGTCGAAATCGATTTCCTCCAGGGTGAGCCGTCCCGCCTCGATCTTGGAGAAATCCAGCAGGTCGTTGATGACACCCATGAGGGCATCGGCGGAGCGGGCCACGGTCTCCACGTAGTCCTTCTGCCTGGCCGTGAGAGGTGTGGTCATCAGCAGCTGGGTCATGCCCATGATGCCGTTCATGGGGGTGCGAATCTCGTGGCTCACGTTGGCCACGAACTGGGATTTCATCTCGGTGGCGCTCAGGGCTGCGTCCCGGGCCCGCTTCAGGGTGTCCTCCGTCTCCCTCTGGGCGGATATGTCCCGCATGATGGCCTGGATGACCCTGCGGCCGTCCAGGGTCATGGCGTGAAGTCCCACATGGGAAGGGAAGGTGGTGCCGTCCGGCCGGCGTGCGATCCAGTCGAAAAAGGCGTGGCCCTGGCGGATGGCCAGCTGGATGTTGCTGCTGGCCAGCAGCTCGGCAGTGGTGCCGCAAGCCTGGACGTTCCGGCCCAGTTCACCGGGCCTGCAGGCGAGGAACTCCTCCTTGGAGCCCATGTGGAACATGTCCAGGGTGGCCTTGTTGCAGTCGATGAAACCCTTGTCATCCAGGATGACGATGCCGTCGGTGTTGGTCTCGAACAGGGTCTGGAACTTGGTGCCTTCCCGTTCCGTGGCGGCCGCCAGGCGGGCGGTACGACGCACCACGGCCCAGGCCACGATGGCGGCCACCAGCACGGCCAGGATGCCCAGGGCCAGCATGAGGGAGCGGGTGCGCAAAAAATTGCCCTGGGCTTCCTCCACCGCCTGCTGGGTCATGTCCTGCTGGATCTTGATCAGTTTGTCCAGCTGCATGACCAGGTCCCGCTGCAAGGGGATGGCCTCCTGCTGCAGCACCTCGAAGGCCAGGAAGGTGTAGCCCTCCAGGGCAAGATCCACGGTGCGCACCATCACTGGCCGGTTGAGGGCGGTGAGCCGGTCGATCTCGACCAGCACCTTTCTTTCCTCGTCACGGTGGATGAGCGTGTCCAGCTCCAGGCGCACCTTCTGGTAAACGGACCCGGATTGATAGAAACGCAGCATCTCCTGGTCTTTTTCGAAGGGATCGTTGGTGACCACGATGGAGAGCATGGAGATGGCGCGGTCTCGCAGCAGGCCCCGCATCTGGCTGGCCATGCGGGACTTGACGCTGTTCTCGTTGACGATGGCTTCCAGGCGGACGTTGCTTTCTCCAAGCTGTCGCAGGCCCAGGGCCGTTAGGGCGCCGATGAGAATCAGGGCCAGGGCGAAGCCGGATCCGACCGTGAAGATCAGGCGGCGGGCGAGGAGGGCGTTGCGCGTGAACATGACGTCGGGTTTGGGTGAGCGGGGCCATGTTACCCCGCGCTTCAGGCTGCGGCGTATGGGACAAAGAGTCTATCCGGCGTTCAGTATCCCAGGGCTCGGGCGGACTGGTAGAAGCAGAAACTGAGGATCCAGGCGGTGGACAGGGACCAGCCCACGGAGACCCACATGTAGCGGCTGCCGCCCGCTTCCCTCCGCAGGGTGGCCAGGGCGGACAGGCAGGGGGTATAGACCAGGGTGAAAAGCATGAAGCTGTAGGCCTGGACCCAGTCCATGCGCTGGGCGATGACGCCTGCCAACTGGTCCGGCCCCGCGCCATAGATCACCGCCAGGGAGCCGATGACCACTTCCTTGGCCACGAAGCCGAACAGCAGGGCCACGGACAGCAGGCGATCGATGCCCAGGGGGGAGAATACCGGCTCCATCCAGCTGGCCAGGTGGCCCGCCAGGGTGTCCGGGCTGGCGGGGACTGCATCCAGCGGGATGTGGGTGAGGAACCAGACAAGGGCCACGCCCAGGACGATGAAACCTCCTGCCTGGCGAAGAAACTGGCCGGATTCCCGGAAGGACTGGCGGAAAAGGTAGCGCAGCGTGGGCAGGCGGTAGGGGGGGAGTTCCATGATCAGGGGATCATGCTGGCGGTGCAGTCGCCCCTGGAACAGGAAGGCCGTGAGGAAGGCGATGAGGAAACTCAGCACGTAAAGGCTGAACAGGGCCCAGGGGGCGGCCCAGGGGCTGAACACGGCGGTGGTGAAGAACAGGAACACCTGCAGACGGGCCGAGCACAGGGAGAAGGGGATCATCATCATGGTGAGGATGCGCTGGGGCCGGCTGCGGATGACCCGGGTGCCCATCATGGCGGGCACATTGCATCCGAAGCCCATGAGCTGCAGCACGAAGGCCCGGCCATCCAGTCCCATGCGCGCCATGAGGGCATCGGTAAGGAAGGCCGCCCGGGCCAGGTAGCCACTGTCCTCCACCACAGCCATGGCCAGGAAGAACACCACGATGATGGGCAGGAAGGTGAGCACGGTGCCGATGCCGTCGTACAGCCCCTCCAGCAGGAAGCTGGACGCCCAGGCAGGCAGGACGGCAGCCAGGGGTTCCAGCCAGCGGACCTTGACAGAGTCCAGCAGCCAGCCCAGGCCATCCTGCAGGGGCGTGCCCAGCCCGTAGACCACCTGGAATACCCCCAGCACCAGCAGCAGGAACAGGGGCAGGCCCAGCCAGGGGTGGAGCAGGGCCCTGTCCAGGCGGTCGGTGAGGCTGGCGGGCAGGTCCGTGGGGATGTGCACGGCCTTGCGCAACAGGCTGTCCAGATCCTGTTCGATGGCGTCGTCCCTGGCCAGGGCAGCGCTGCGGGGGGCCATGGGTTCCGGGTGTTCCCTCAGCCATTGGGTCAGGCCCTCCCGAAGGGGGGGCATGCCCTGGCCGTGCTTGGCGCTCACCATGCAAACTGGCATGCCGAGTCGTTTTTCCAGGAGGGGTACGTCGATCCGCACGCCTCTTGAAACGGCCTCGTCCGACATGTTCAGGGCGAGGTAAAGGGGTAAGCCCAGTTCCCGGAGCTGGAGCACCAGGCTCAACTGCCGGTCCAGCTGCAGGGCATTGAGTACCACCAGCAGGCCGTTCACCTCCTGGGTTTCGATGAAATGACGTGCCACGCGCTCGTCCTCGGAGAAGCCGTGGAGGTTGTGCAGGCCGGGCAGGTCCACCAGTTCCACCATGCTGTCCCCCAGCAGCAACCGGGCCGACAACAGTTCCACGGTGAGACCGGGCCAGTTGCCCACATGGGCACCCGCGCCGGTGAGGCGGTTGAAGAGGGTGGACTTGCCCGTGTTGGGCATGCCCACGAGGGCGATGCGTTTCTTGGCCATGCTGGTTTTCCGGGAGTCCTCTCAGCGAGTCGTCGCGTTCACGTTGGGAGGGGATGACGGGGGGGTGCCGGTGCTGTCCGGGGCGGGCTCATATGGACAGACCTGGATGTGGTCGGCCTCGGTACGGCGGATGATCAGGTCGGTCTGGCCCGTGCGCACCTGGATGGGGCCATGGAAGGGTGAACGGCGGATGACGCGTACCCGCCGTCCGGGGGACAGTCCCAGGGCAGTCATGCGGGCGGCCAGATCACTGTCCGCGTCGATCTGGACGATGGTGCCGCAGCGGCCTACGGGGTAACGGCTGAGGGATGAAGGGCCGGTCATGGTGTGGCAACAGGTATATCAGGGGATGTTAATAGAGACCGGGCCCGTTCCACGAGTGTGTCCATGTCCCAGTCGGCTTCCGGCGCCAAGGTATGTTGCAGTTCTTCAGGCTCCAGGGGTTCCTGGCCTGCCCATTGGGCCTCCAGCACCGCCGTGTCCGCCTCGGAGGCATCCAGCCCCTGGATCTTGCGCTGGCGGACCCGCTGCCGAAGTACCTCCAGGGGAGTCTGGGGCGATACGAAGAGCCGGGATACGCCCAATTCGGCGGCCATTGCCTGGAAGGGCTGGCGCCAGTCCCGTGCCAGGAACGTGGCGTCGACGATGACGCTGAATTCTTCCTCCAGAAGGCCCCGGGCCAGGTCCAGTAGCCGATTCCGGGTGCGCTCGCCAGCCTCCTGCGTGTAGATTCCCCCGGGGATGCCAAGGCTGTCTTCCAGGGGCTTGAGCCCGAACAGACGCTTGCGCTCCACGTCGGAGCGAAGGCGCACGGCTCCCAGGCCCTCCAGCAGTTGCTGGGACAGCAGGGTCTTGCCGCTGCCGGAGACGCCGTGCATGAGGATCAGCGATGGGCTTGGGCGCTCGACGAGGCGGGCGGCCAGTGCCAGGTAGACCAGGCATTCGCCAAGGTCGCCACCCGCCTGGCGGGTCCGAATGGCCGCCACCTTGGCCCGCACCAGGGCGCGGTACACCATGTAGTAGGGCAGGGCGGCCAGGCCTTCGTAGTCCCCGGTGTGTTCCAGGTAGCGGTTTAGCACCCTCCAGGCCAGGCCGGGTTCGCCGCGATGCTGCAGGTCCATGACCAGGAAGGCCATTTCGCTGATGACGTCGATGAAGCGCAGGTCGGGGTTGAATTCGATGCCGTCGAAGATGAGCGGCGCCTGGTTCACCCAGGCGATGTTGCCCAGGTGCAGGTCGCCGTGGCATTCGCGTATGAAGCCCTGGGCCTTGCGTGCCTGGAAGTGGGCTTCCAGGCGGTTTCCCTCGGTCCGGGCCCAGATTTCCAGGGGTGCCAGCAGGTCCAGGAGCTTCTCGGAGGGGAGCAGGGTACGGAGCTGGAGGAAGTTCTGGCGGATGGGCTCCCGGATCTGGTCGGGGCGACCGTGGTGGCTATTCGTCGGGGCCTGGGCAATGGTCTGGTGGAAAGCGGCGATGCGGTCGGCGATGGCGTCTATTTGCTCTGGCGTGACCCGTTCCTCCAGGTCCAGGGTGGCGTTCTGGGGAAAGGCCCGCATCTTCACTGCCCATTCCAGCACGGGACCGCTGCCTCCTATTGCCGGCCTCGCAACACTGCCGGTGATGGGTATGGCTTCCAGATAGATGGCCGGGGCCAGACGACTGTTGAGCCGGATTTCGTCGTTGCAGCAGCGTTGGCGCTTTTCCAGTGTGCTGAAATCCAGAAACCCCAGGTCCAGGGGTTTTTTCAGCTTGAAGGCAAATTCACCTGCCAGTAACACCCATGAGATATGGGTTTCAACCAGGGTAGCCCCCGGGAACTGGCCAAGCAGGTTGGCCACCAGAGGTGGCAGGGTGGAGCTCATCACGGCTTTCTACGACAGGACAGTTGCACTATCCCATAATCGAGAATAGCTATCAATAACCTAAGGGGATCAAAAGATATGAAAGTGTCTTCAGGGTGGGGCGAGGTCGAAGCGAATCTCGGTGCGCAGGCGGCCTTCAAAGAGGGCGTCGATTTCCACCCCCGTGGCAGTGGGCGTGACCTGGAGGCCGGGCTGGGGGGCGGGGGTGATGGCTGCGAAGCGCAGACGGGGCGTGGTCAGGTGGACTGACAGGCTCACACGCATGGGGTAGTAGCCATCCAGGAAGCGCCGGTGATAAGGGCCGTTGCGCAGGAAAAAACTGTTGCCTTCCTGGGAAGACAGAGCCCGGGTATCCGCCTTGATGCACAGCAGGGCGTTGGGTGACACGTTCTCCAACTGTATTGACGGGCCCTCGACCCAGGCGCGGCCGATGTTCTCGGCCCGGAGGACTTCCAGTCCCCGTATGGATTCCTCTCGATATATGACCTGGGTAGTGGGCACCGCATCCAGGTTGCTATGGCATTGTTCCAGGTGTATCCACCCGGTTTCCAGGCTGGCGTCATCGATGGTGATGCGGTTCTGGTGGTGGTGCACGGGCTTTTCCGTGGGCGTGGTGAGGAACTTGAGTTCCCCCTCGTTCACGTCGGCAATGCTTTTGAAAAACAGGTCTTCTTCCGTGGCGGCCTGGGCCAGGCCTGTGTACGCCAGGAACAGGTACAGCAGGCTAAGGCGACGGCAGGACACGCCGGGCCCCGTTGAAACGGGTGGACCAGTATTTGTCAGACATGCGGGATACCGTCACCTGCTTGGTGCTGCGGCTGCTGGCGTGGACGAACTCGCCGTTGCCGGCATAGATACCCACGTGGGAAAAGGGTTTGCGCAGGGTGTTGAAGAACACCAGGTCCCCGGGGCGCAGGTCTGATTCCGCCACTTCCTCGCCTTCCCTGCTCATGTCCCGGGCGGTGCGAGGCAGGGTCAGTTCGTTGGATTCCTTGTAGACATGGCGCACGAAGCCGCTGCAATCCATGCCCTTTTCTGGCTTGGCGCCGCCGAACCTGTAAGGTGTACCGATCATGCTCAGGGCCTTGAGCAGGGGCTGGGTTGTCTGCTTCATGGCTTCACTGACACTGCCGGGGGAGGATTCCTCTGCCCGGACCGGCATGCATGCCATCATCAGTAGGCTGATCAGGATGACGAGGGCGTGTGGACTTCGCATCGAGGCTTTTGTCGAAAAATTTTACGGCATTTAGCCATCTGGGCAGGGGGCTTGTCTACTATGAAAATGTAGATTTTGATAATCAACTTTAAGGAGATTCACCATGTCCATGGAAAACAAGGAACAAATAGGTGAAATCATCAGTGTTGCCATGGCCAGGGACCAGGACCTGCGGGAACGGGTCAGGGCCATGGTGATGCGGGCCTTGTCCGAGCGCACCTGGGACAAGGCCGAGATCCGCGACGTCATCAGCCAGGCCTTCGCAGGGGTGGGGGCAGGCATGCCCCAGCGCGGCAGCCAGGCCGCAGCCGCCGCCAGGGAGGCCGTGCAGGGGCTGGACGAGGCTGTGGGCCGTTCGGTCTATGCCCTGCAGATGGCCCTGGAAGAAGCCTGGGAACAGGGTCGCCAGTTCACCGATACCGACATGAAGTCCACGGTGGATGAGCTCAAGGGCCTGGAGGAAGACTTGCTCGGCACCCTGAAGGACAGCGCCGA
The DNA here is from genome assembly GCA_024235835.1 of Thiobacillus sp. NCBI lineage: Bacteria > Pseudomonadati > Pseudomonadota > Betaproteobacteria > Nitrosomonadales > Thiobacillaceae > Thiobacillus > Thiobacillus sp. The sequence goes on from JACKLQ010000001.1 coordinate 264,589, forward strand.
CAGGGGGCAGGGGTTTGTCAAGGAAGCCCTCTCGGGTCTTTATGACCACCTGAAGCTGAACGGCACGGACACGGGCAGTCAGGTCCAGGGGGTGCTGGACCTGCTGGCCAACCGGCTGGCCGGAGCCGCCCATGGCGCGGGCAGCGAGCTGAAGGAGCAGGCCCGGGAAGGCAGGGACCGGCTCAAGTCCGTGGCCTCGGGCATCCTGCGCGGGTTGGCGGACGGCCTGGACAAACCCAAGTAAGCTTCGACCAGGCATCGACCCATTACAGTCCACTTCACAAAGACACGAATCACCATACATGTTGCGTGAAACCCTTTCAGTGGTGCGAGATTTTCCGCGCCTGCACGAGATCGCCTCCGTCCTCATTCGCTACGGCTGGGGGGATGTGGTGCGCATGCTGGGCATCGCCAACCTGCTGGAGCGGGCGGGGCGCATGCTCCACTGGCGTCCCGCCCACGAAGTGTCCCAACTGGAGCTGCCTGTTCGGATCCGCCTGGCCCTTACCGAGCTGGGGCCTACTTTCGTCAAGCTGGGCCAGATACTGGCCACCCGGGTGGACGTGTTTCCACCCGCATGGATCCAGGAATTCGAGCGTCTGCACAATCAGGTGCCTCCCGCGCCCTTCGCTGAGATTCGTCCCGTGCTGGAGCACGCCTGGGGCCGGCCCCTGGAAGATCTCTTCGACAACTTCGAAATCGAGCCCTTCGCCGCCGCGTCCATTGCCCAGGTTTACCGCGCCGTCCTGAAGGATGGCACTCCCGTGGTAGTCAAAGTCCGCCGCCCCGACATACTGGCCAAGATCGAGGCGGACCTGCGCATCCTGGCCCATCTGGCGCGGTTGATGGAACTGGAAATGCCCGAGGTGCGCCGCTACCACCCCTTGCAGATCGTCGGCCAGTTGAAACGCTCGCTGTTGCGGGAGCTGGACCTGGTGAAGGAAGCCCGCAACCTGGATGCCTTCGGCCGCAACTTTTCCGGTACTGAAGGCGTGGCGGCCGGCGTGCATATCCCCAAGGTGTTCTGGGATTACTGCTGCGAAACGGTCAACGTTCAGGAGGAACTGATCGGCGTGCAGGCCACTGACCTGGTCAGAGCCCGCCTGGAAGGCATGGACCTCCAGGTGCTGGCGGCCCGGGGTGCCGACGCGGTCCTGAAGATGATCCTGGTGGACGGTTACTTCCACGCGGACCCCCATCCGGGCAACGTGGTCTTCCTGGCGGGCAACCGCATCGGGCTGCTGGATTTCGGCATGGTGGGGCGGGTCACGGACAGCCGTCGCGAACAGCTCATCGACTTTCTCGACGCCCTGGTGCAGAAGAACGAGCAGGGCATGCTCAACGTCCTCATGCAGTGGGCGGGGGATGTGGACGTGGACGAGGAGCGCCTGGCCTACGATGTGTCGGAACTGGTGTTCGGCTACGACGACCTGAGTCTGAAGGACATTCATATCAGCCTTCTCCTGTCGGAGATCACTGCCGTCATGCGTGACAACAACCTCTCCCTGCCGCCGGACCTGACCCTGCTGTTCAAGGCCATGATCACCCTGGAAGGTTTTGGCCATCAGCTGGATCCCGATTTCCATCTGGTGGACCACCTGACCCCCTTCGTGAAGCAGGTCATGGAGGCCCGCTATTCACCCCAGGCCCTGGCCAACCGGGCCCGCCGCGGCATGAAGGAGATGGCCGAAGTGGTGTTCGGCCTGCCCCGGGACGTGGCCCGCCTGTTCCGCCAGGCCCGGCGAGGCCACTTCCGCGTGGATCTGGACCTGAAGCGCCTGGACCACTTCGGCGTGCAGCTCAACCGGGCCGCCAACCGTCTCACCATGGGCATCCTCACCGCCTCCCTGGTGGTGGGCTCCAGCATCATCATGACTGTGGAGGGAGGGCCGGAACTGTTCGGCCTTCCCCTTTTCGGCCTGCTTGGGTTCATCGTGGCATTCTTCAACAGCGTGTGGATCCTCATCGCCATCTGGCATTCCGGCAAGGAGTAAGACATCCCGCGACAAGCGGATCGATGGGCTGAAGTTTTTCCGCCCGCGGCCGATATGGGGCCATTCCATTCAAGCGGGAGGAACCCCATGAAGCGATTTGCACTGTTGGCCGTCCTGGCAATGCTCTGGGCCGCGGGTATGGTCCGGGGCGCCGGCGCAGCCAGTGTAGACGAGGCGGAACAGGAGAAGATTCGCCTCATCGTCAAGCAGGTGCTGCGGGAATATGCCGCCACCCTCAACGACAAGGCTGGCAACGAGGCAGCCAAGGCCATGCTGAAGAACGTGGTGCAGGACAACCAGCGCTTCGTGCAGACCCACAAGGCGGACCATTTCAGCCATTTCCAGACAAGTCAGCACCCTCGCGCGACGGTCATCACCTGTTCCGACTCCCGGGTGCACACCCATGCCCTGGATGGATCCCCGGACGGGGACATGTTCATGATCCGCAACATCGGCAACCAGATAAGCACCGCCGAGGGATCCGTGGAATACGGGGTGCATCACCTGCATACGCCCCTGCTGCTCATCGTCGGCCACGTGGCCTGCGGCGCCATCAAGGCGGCCTCCGGCGACTACGCCAAGGAGTCGGGACCCATCCGAAACGAACTGGACACCATCCAGATCCCCAAGGGGGAGGGAGGCCTTTCCAGCGTCAAGCTCAATGTCAACAACCAGGTTCGCCAGGCCATGAACAAGTTCGAGGAAGAGGTCCTGAAGGGCACCCTCACCATCGTCGGCGCGGTGTACGACTTCAAGAACGAGATGGGCCAGGGCCATGGCAAGCTCAACATCATCAACGTGAACGGCGAGACGGATGCGGGCCGCATCGCCAGGCTTGACCTGATGCAGGGGCTGGATGCGCCGCCGCCCAAGCCCGGCCGCGCCAGCCGGCGTACCCGGGCCCCTGCCGCCCCGGCCGCCGAGGAACACGCCGGCGGTCATTGACACCACAGCTCGGGGGCCACGAAGGGGACCTGATTCGGTAGACTAGGGGACTGTCGGGTTTTGCCGACAGGCCGCTACAGGTTTTCAACCCACTACCGGAACAGGTTCAATCATGGAACGCATCTACAACTTCAGCGCCGGCCCCGCCGTGCTTCCCCGTGACGTGCTGGTGCAGGCCGGCGACGAGCTGGTCAACTGGCAAGGCTGCGGCATGTCCGTCATGGAGATGTCCCATCGCGGCAAGGAATACATGGGCATCCAGGCCCAGGCCGAGGCCGATCTGCGGGAGCTGATGGGCATTCCCGCCAACTACAAGGTGCTGTTCCTCCAGGGCGGGGCCTCCAGCCAGTTCGCCATGGTTCCCATGAACCTGATGCGGGGCAAGGCCTCCGCCGACTACCTGAATACCGGCGAGTGGTCCAAGAAGGCCATCAAGGAAGCCAGGAAGTTCGGCGGCGTCAACGTGGTGGCCAGTTCCGAGGACAAGAACTTCTCCTACGCGCCTGCCCAGGACGCCTGGAAGCTGGATACCAACGCTGCCTACGTGCACTACACCCCCAACGAGACCATCGGCGGCGTGGAGATCTTCTGGACCCCCGAGACCGGCGACGTGCCCCTGGTGGCGGACATGTCCTCCTGCATCCTGTCCCGGCCCATGGACATCTCCAAGTTCGGAGTGATCTATGCCGGCGCCCAGAAGAACATCGGCCCCGCCGGTGTAACCGTGGTCATCGTGCGGGATGACCTCATCGGCCAATGCATGGCGGGCGCCCCCACCATGTATGACTACAAGACCCACGCCGACAACGAGTCCATGTACAACACCCCGCCCACCTACGGCATCTATATCGCCGGCCTGGTGTTCAAGTGGCTCAAGGCCAAGGGTGGCCTGGTGGAGATGGAAAAGCAGAACATCGCCAAGGCCAATCTGCTGTATGGCTATATGGATGCCACCGAGTTCTACAACTCCCCCGTGGCGGTGGAGAACCGGTCCCGCATGAACGTGCCCTTCACCCTGAAGGACGCCGCCCTGGACGAGGCCTTCCTCAAAGGCGCCAAGGAGCGGGGCCTGGTGCAGCTCAAGGGACACCGTTCCGTGGGCGGCATGCGGGCCTCCATCTACAACGCCATGCCCGTGGAGGGCGTCCAGGCCCTGGTGGACTACATGAAGACCTTCGAGAAGTCCCACGGCTGATCCAGTCTGCTTGGCGGCCGGCCTCCGGGCATTCACCCAGAACGCCGGCCGGTTTTTTTCGTACCGCAAGGAAAGAAAGAACCATCCATGGCCACTCCCAAGAAAATCCTGACCCTCAACGCCATTTCCAAGAAAGGCCTGTCCCAGTTGCCGGACACCTACACCGTGGGCAACGACGTGGCCGAGCCGGACGGCATCCTGGTCCGGTCCCAGGTCATGCATGAAATGCCCATTCCGGAAAGTGTCCTGGCCATCGGCCGGGCCGGCGCGGGCACCAACAACATCCCCGTCAAGGCCATGAGCGAACGGGGCGTGGTGGTGTTCAACGCTCCGGGGGCCAATGCCAACGCAGTCAAGGAACTGGTCATCGCCGGCATGCTCATGGGTGCGCGCAATCTGTTTCCCGCCCTGAACTTCGTGGCCGGCCTGGAAGGGGACGGCGAGGCCCTGCACAAGCAGGTGGAGGCGGGCAAGAAGCATTTTGTCGGACATGAGCTGCCGGGACGTACCCTGGGGGTCATCGGCCTGGGGGCCATCGGTTCCATGGTGGCGGACGCGGCCATCCGCCTGGGCATGCACGTCATCGGCTACGACCCGGAGATCACCGTGGACGCAGCCTGGCGCCTGCCCGCCCAGGTGAAGAAGGCCGCCAGCGTGGATGACCTGGTCAAGCACGCGGACTTCATCAGCCTGCACACGCCCCTGGTGCCCGCCACCAGGGACCTGATCAACGCCGACCGGGTGAAGATCATGAAAAAGGGTTGCGTGCTGCTCAACTTCGCCCGGGACGGCATCGTCAACGAGGAAGCGGTGCTGGCCGGTCTGAACGACAACCGTCTGCATGCCTATGTGTGCGACTTCCCCAGCAACCTGCTGCGCCAGCAACCCCGTTTCGTGGCCCTGCCGCACCTGGGGGCCTCCACGGAAGAAGCGGAGGAGAACTGTGCCGTCATGGTGTCGGAGCAGATCTCTGATTTCCTGGAAAACGGCAACATCCTCAATTCGGTGAACTTCCCCAACCTGTCCATGCCCAGGGAGTCCGCCTACCGCCTGGCCATCGCCAATGCCAACGTGCCCAATATGCTGGGCCAGATATCCACGGCCCTGGCTGACGGCGGCCTGAACATCCACAACATGGTGAACAAGTCCAAGGGCGACATGGCCTTCACCCTGGTGGATGTGGACAGTCCGGTGAAAAAAGAGGTGATCGGCCAGCTGGGCGCCATCGAGGGCGTGCTGCGGGTGCGCTACCTGCCTGCCTGAAGCATTCCTAGACCATGAACGACGATAGCCAACGCGAAGAACTCCTGCGCCTGCGGGACCGGATCGATGCCCTGGATGAGCAGGTCCTGGCCCTCATCAATGAACGGGGTCGCCTGGCCCAGGCCGTGGGCCACCTGAAGAACGGCATCATCTACAAGCCCGAGCGGGAGGCCCAGGTGGTGGCCCGCCTGCAGGTCGCCAATCCGGGGCCCATCACCGCGGAATCCGTGGCCGTGGTGTTCAAGGAGATCATGTCCGCCTGCCGCTCCCTGGAGCAAAGGCTCACCATCGCCTATCTGGGCCCGGAAGGCACCTTTTCCGAGGCCGCCGCCGTGAAGCATTTCGGCCATGCCGCCAGGGGCATGCCCTGCGCCAGTATCGACGAGGTGTTCCAGAGCGTGGAACGGGGCGAGGCCCACTACGGAGTGGCGCCCGTGGAGAACTCCACGGAAGGGGCGGTATCCCGCACCCTGGACCTGATGCTGGGCACCTCCCTGACCATATGCGGCGAGGTCCTGTTGCGGGTGCGTCAGCACCTGATGCGCAAGTTGCCTGTCCTGCATGGCATCCAGGTGGTCTATTCCCACGCCCAGTCCCTGGCCCAGTGCCATGACTGGCTGGCCCGCAACCTGCCCGGCGTGGAGACCGTTCCGGTCAGCAGCAACGGCGAGGCGGCACGCATGGCCGCCGAGGACCCCAATGCCGCCGCCATCGGTAGCGAACTGGCGGCGGAACACTATGGCCTGCATATCATTGGCCGGGATATCGAGGATGACGCCAATAACACCACCCGCTTCCTGGTCCTGGGACGGGAGACGGTGGCGCCTTCGGGTCGGGACAAGACTTCCGTCGTCCTCTCCACCAGAAACCGCCCCGGCGCGCTTCTGGACATCCTGACGCCCCTGGCCCAACGCAAGATCGGCCTCACCAAGCTGGAATCCAGACCGGCCCGCAACGGTGCCTGGGAATACGTGTTCTACCTGGATCTGGAGGGGCATCGGGACAACCCGGACATCCAGCTTGCCCTGCAGGACCTGGAAGACCGTTGTGCCTTCGTCAAGGTGCTGGGCGCCTACCCCCGAGCCTGAATCACGGATCAATAAGCATGCATTTCTGCGACACCGCGCCTGGGCATATTCGCGCCATTGCCCCCTACCAGCCTGGCAAACCGATAGCCGAACTCGCCAGGGAAATGAGGCTGGACGAGAACCAGATCGTCAAGCTGGCTTCCAACGAAAACCCCCTGGGTATCAGTCCCCGGGCCCTGTCGGCCATCCAGGACAGGCTCGGTGACCTGGCACGTTATCCGGACGGCGGTGGCTATGAACTGAAACATGCCCTTTCGGAACGGCTGGGCGTTGCAACAGGACGCCTCGTCCTTGGCAACGGCTCCAACGACGTGCTGGAGATGGCCGCCCGGGCCTTCCTTGCTCCGGGGACCAGCGCCGTCTATTCCCGATTTGCCTTCGCCGTCTATCCCCTGGCCGTCCAGGCCGCAGGGGCCCAGGGTATCGAGACCCCGGCCCGGGACTGGGGCCACGACCTGGAGGCCATGCTGGCGGCCATCCGCCCCGACACCCGGCTGGTATTCATCGCCAACCCCAACAATCCCACGGGCACCCTGGTGGACGGCCGAGCCCTCGAGGCCTTCGTGGAACGGGTGCCATCCCACGTGGGCATCGTCCTGGACGAGGCCTATCACGAATACCTGCCCGCCGGACTGCGCAACGACAGCCTGGCATGGATAGACGCCCATCCCAACCTCATCGTCACCCGCACCTTCTCCAAGGCCTACGGCCTGGCCGGTCTGCGGGTGGGGTATGCCGTGTGCCACGAGGCGGTGGCGGACCTGCTCAACCGGGTGCGCCAGCCTTTCAACGTCAGCAGCCTGGCCCAGACCGCGGCCATTGCGGCCCTGGAAGACGAGACCTTCCTGGCCCACAGCTTCAAGGTCAACCAGGAAGGCATGGCGCAGCTGACCGAAGGCTTCGAGGAACTGGATATCCCCTTCATCTCCTCCCACGGCAATTTCGTCGCCTGCCGCGTGGGTGACGCGGCCCGCGTGAATCGGGCCTTGCTGGAGCGGGGCGTCATCGTGCGTCCCATCTCCGGCTATGGCATGCCCGAACATCTGCGCGTAAGCGTTGGCCTGGCGGAAGAGAACTCCCGGTTCCTGCATGTGCTGGCCCAGGTCATGGATTCGGGCCCGGTGACGGCAGGCGCGGCATGATCAGGCGCCTGGCCGTCATCGGCGTGGGTCTCATCGGCGGTTCCTTTGCCCTGGACCTGAAGCGCCGCGGCCTGGTGGAGCAGGTGGTGGGGGCGGGGCGCTCCCGCGCCAACCTGGACCTGGCTCTGCAGTCGGGAATCATCGACCGCATCGCCGATGATCCCGCCGCGGCCGTGGCCGGGGCGGACCTGGCGCTGCTGGCCATTCCGGTGGGGGCCATGCCGGAACTGTTCCGCGTCATCGCCCCTGCTTTGAAGCCGGACTGCATCGTCACCGATGCGGGCAGCACCAAGCAGGACGTCATCGCCGCCGCCCGGGAGGGCCTGGGTGACAAGGTGGCCCAATTCGTGCCCGGCCATCCCATTGCCGGGGCGGAGACCAGCGGCGCCGCCGCTGCCCGCGCCGGTATGTACCAGGACAAGCCCTTCATCCTCACGCCCCTGCCTGAGAACCGGGCCGGGGACGTGGACCGGGTTGAATACCTGTGGGCTGCCTGTGGCGCCAAAGTGGCCCGCATGGACCCTGTGGAACATGACGGTGTCTTCGCCGCCGTGAGCCACCTGCCGCATCTGGCGGCCTTTGCCCTCATGGAGGAACTGGCGGGCCGATCCAGGGCCGAGGTCTACTTTCGCTACGCTGGCGCCGGTTTCCGGGATTTCACCCGCATAGCCGGCAGCCACCCGGAGATGTGGCGGGACATCACCCTGGCCAACAGCGCCGCCCTGCTGACGGAACTGGACGCCTACATCGCCAAGCTGAAGGAGATCCGCGCCCTTATCGAGCGGGGTGACGGCACCGGTCTGGAGGAGCTTTTCGAGCGGGCCCGTACCGCCCGCGTCAACTGGAACAAAGACAGAAATGAGTGAATACATCGACCTGACCCCTGCGAAGGGGGGACGCGGCAAGGTGCGCCTGCCCGGATCGAAGAGCATTTCCAACCGGGTGCTGCTGCTGGCGGCCCTGGCGGAAGGTGCCACGGAAGTGGAGGCCCTCCTGGAGTCCGATGACACCCACGTCATGCTGGATGCCTTGCAGCGGCTGGGTGTGAACTGGCAGCGCCACGAGGGCACGGACAACTACCGTGTCGAAGGGGTGGGCGGGGCCTTTCCGGTCAAGTATGCCAACCTCTTCCTGGGCAATGCCGGCACGGCCTTCCGCTCCCTCACCGCCGCCTGCGCCTTCGCCCAGGGGGACTACACCCTGTCCGGCGTGCCGCGCATGCACGAGCGGCCCATCGGCGACCTGGTGGATGCCCTGCGTCAGGCCGGCGCCCAGATCGATTATTCCGAGAACGAGGGTTACCCGCCCCTGCACATCCTGCCGCCGGAACCCCGGGACACCGAAATCACCGTCAAGGGCAACGTCTCCAGCCAGTACCTAACCGGCCTGCTGCTGGCCGCCCCCCTGCTGGGCCGGGAAGTGGTCGTGCGGGTGGATGGAGAACTCATCTCCAAGCCCTACGTGGAAATCACCCTGAACTTGATGCAGCGCTTCGGCGTGGAAGTGAAGCGGGAAGGTTGGGCACGTTTCACCGTGCCCGCGGCCACCTACAAGAGTCCGGGCCGCATCGAGGTGGAAGGGGATGCCTCTTCCGCCTCCTATTTCCTGGCGGCCGGCGCCATCGGCCACGGCCCCGTGGGCGTGGAGGGCGTGGGTCGCAACAGCATCCAGGGGGATGTGCGTTTCGCCGAGGCCCTGGCCCGCATGGGGGCGGAGCTCAGTTTCGGTCCCAACTGGATCGAGTGCCGCCTGGGCTGCGCCGACAAGCTGCATGCCCTGGACCTGGACTGCAACCATATCCCGGATGCGGCCATGACCCTGGCCATCCTGGCCCTGTTCGCCGAGGGCACAACCACCCTGAGGAACATCGCATCCTGGCGGGTGAAGGAAACGGACCGCATCGCCGCCATGGCCAAGGAGCTGCGCAAGCTGGGTGCCGAGGTGGAAGAGGGGGCCGACTACATCCGCATCACCCCGCCCGCCAAGCTGGTTCCCGGCGCGGCCATCGACACCTACGACGACCACCGCATGGCCATGTGCTTCTCCCTGGTGGCCCTGGCGGGCGTGCCCATCCGCATCAACGATCCCAAGTGCGTGAACAAGACCTTCCCCGGTTATTGGGACGCCTTCAGGAGCATCTGCCAATGAGCGTGGTCCCCGTCATCGCCATCGACGGCCCTTCGGCGTCCGGCAAGGGTACCGTGGCCGCCCTGGCGGCCCAGGCCCAGGGATTCCATTACCTGGACAGCGGCGCCATCTATCGTGTAACGGCCTATGCGGCCCAGCAAGCAGGCGTGGATCTGGCGGACGAGGCTGCCCTGGCACATCTGGCCCTGGGCCTGGACCTCATCTTCAAAGGGGGCGAGGTTTTTCTGGAGGGCAAGACGGTGAGCGATGCCATCCGCACGGAAGAAGCTGGCCGGGCAGCATCGAAAATAGCCGCCCTGCCTGCCCTGCGGGAGGCCTTGTTGGAGCGGCAGAGGGCCTTTCGCCAGGCCCCTGGCCTGGTCACCGACGGCCGGGACATGGGCTCCACCGTCTTCCCGGATGCCACGCTCAAGATATTTCTCACCGCCACGGCGGAGGAAAGGGCCCAAAGGCGATATAAGCAGTTGATCGAAAAGGGATTCGCTGCTAATCTCGCGGACCTGTTGCAGGATTTGCAGGAACGGGACGCAAGGGATGCTGCCCGATCTTCCGCACCCCTGCGGCAGACGGCGGACGCCAAACTGCTCGACACCACCCATCTCACCATAGATCAGGCCGTGGAGCAGGTGTTGGCCTGGTATCGCGACTCGACGCCAGGCCTACCTTCCGCCCGATGAGCCGAGAGGCCGCTCCAGAGCGGCCTTGATTGTTTAACTAACCCCCCCGCCCCTAGCCAGTTTGGCGCGGTTCACATCAGGTTTGTTCATGTCCACTGCTACCGCCACCCCCGCCATGGAATCCATGGAATCCTTTGCCGCCCTTTTCGAAGAAAGCATCTCCAAGCAGGAAATGCGTCAGGGCGAAGTCATCACCGCCGAAGTCGTCGGCATCGATGACAACTTTGTCACTGTCAATGCCGGCCTCAAGTCAGAGAGCCTGATCCCCGTCGAGGAGTTCAAGAACGACCGCGGCGAGGTGGAAGTGCAGGTGGGCGATTTCATCCAGGTCGCCATCGAATCCATCGAGGACGGCTTCGGTCATACCAAGCTGTCCCGTGACCGGGCCCGTCGTCTTGCCGCCTGGCTGGATCTGGAAGCCGCCATGGAAGAGGGGCGCATCGTCAAGGGCGTGATCAACGGCAAGGTCAAGGGTGGCCTCACCGTCATGTGCAACGGCATTCGCGCCTTCCTGCCCGGTTCCCTGGTGGACGTGCGTCCCATCAAGGACACCTCCCCCTTCGAGGGCAAGGAATCCGATTTCAAGGTCATCAAGCTGGACCGCAAGCGCAACAACGTGGTGGTGTCCCGCAAGGCCGTGCTGGAGCAGAGCATGGGCGCCGAGCGCGAGCAGCTGCTGGCCAACCTGAAGGAAGGCGCCACCGTCAAGGGCATCGTCAAGAACATCACCGAGTACGGCGCCTTCGTGGACCTGGGCGGCATCGACGGCCTGCTGCACATCACCGACCTGGCCTGGCGCCGGGTCAAGCACCCCACCGAGGTGGTCAATGTGGGGGACGAGGTCTCCGCCATGGTGCTCAAGTTCGACCAGGAGAAGAACCGCGTCTCCCTGGGCCTGAAGCAGCTGGGCGAAGATCCGTGGGTGGGCCTGTCCCGACGCTATCCCACCGGCACCCGCATGTTCGGCAAGGTGGCCAACCTCACCGACTACGGCGCCTTCGTGGAGATCGAGCCGGGCATCGAGGGCCTGGTGCACGTGTCCGAGATGGACTGGACCAACAAGAACGTCAACCCCTCCAAGATGGTTTCCCTGGGCGACGAAGTGGAAGTCATGGTGCTGGAGATCGACGAGGATCGCCGCCGCATCTCCCTGGGCATGAAACAGTGCAAGGCCAACCCCTGGGACGATTTCGCCATGAATTTCAAGAAGGGCGACAAGGTGTCCGGCCAGATCAAGTCCATTACCGACTTCGGCGTGTTCATCGGGCTGTCAGGCGGCATCGACGGCCTGGTACACCTGTCCGACCTGTCCTGGACCCTGCCCGGCGAGGAAGCCATCCGCAACTACCGCAAGGGCGAGGAAGTGGAAGCCGTGGTACTGGCCATCGACGTGGAAAAGGAACGCATCTCCCTGGGCGTCAAGCAAATGGAGAGCGATCCCTTCAATGCCTACGTGGCCACCCATGACAAGGGCACCATCGTCACCGGCTCCGTGAAGTCCATGGACGCCAAGGGTGCCGTGATCCTGCTGGAAGAGGAGGTGGAAGGCTATCTGCGCGCCTCCGAGGTTTCCCGGGAGCGCGTGGAGGACATCCGCACCCACCTGAACGAAGGCGACAAGGTAGAGGCCGTGATCATCAACGTGGATCGCAAGAACCGCCAGATCAACCTCTCCATCAAGTCCAAGGACGCGGCCGAACAGGCTGACGCACTGCGCAAACTGGCTTCCGAGCAGTCCACCGGTACCACCAACCTGGGTGCCCTGCTCAAGGCCAAGCTCGACAACAAGAGCGGCGAGTGATGGAGTTGGGCGCCATGACCAAGTCGGAGCTGATTGCCCGGCTGGCGGAGCGCCATCCCCATCTGGTGGTGACGGATGCCGAACTCGCGGTGAAGACCATCCTGGACGCCATGATCTCGAGCCTGGTGACCGGGGAGCGGATCGAGATTCGCGGGTTTGGCAGTTTCAGCCTGAATTTCAGGCCGCCGCGGGTGGGGCGCAATCCCAAGACCGGTGAGAGAGTCCATGTGGCCGGGAAGTACGTGCCCCACTTCAAGGCCGGCAAGGAATTGCGGGATCGGGTGGACTACGGCTGACCGCAATCCATTCGTTCTCCGGGACAACCCGGGAACTTCGTGGGCCCACAGCGGGCGCCAGGATACAGCAGCTTCAAAAGGCGCTGGCTCGATGTCGAGCTGGCGCCTTTTCATTTGCGCCGCGCCTTCATTACGATGAAGCATGTTCGCCGCTACAATGCAGGCTCCGTGCAGATAGCCCACCAATCATCTTCGTGCGCACGCTGTTTCTAATCCTCAAGCTGTTCCTGTTCCTGCTCCTGCTGGGGCTGGCCGTTCGGAACAGTGATTTCGTCACCGTGCGCTATTTCCTTGGTTTGGAGTGGCAGGCCCCCCTGATCCTGGTCATCTTCGTGGCCTTTGCCGTTGGTCTGGTGATGGGACTCCTGCTCTGCAGCGTGCGCCAGTTGCGCAATCACCGGGAATTGCGCGGCCTGCGCAAGCAATACAAACAGGGATAAGCAAGTGGAACTCGAAGCCTGGCATCTCCTGGTGATTCCCCTTTTCTTCGCCCTGGGCTGGGCGGCGGCCCGGGTGGACATCCACCACGTGATGCATGAATCCCGTGCCGTGCCCCGTTCCTACTTCAAGGGCCTCAACTACCTGCTCAATGAGCAACCGGACAAGGCCATCGAGGCCTTCCTTGAAGTGGCAAAGATGGACCCGGATACCCTGGAACTGCATTTCGCCCTGGGGGCCCTGTTCCGCCGCAGGGGTGAACTTGACCGGGCAATCCGAATCCACCAGAACCTGGTGGACCGGGCCGACCTGGCCCAGGACCCCCGCATGAAGGCCCTGTACGAATTGGGCCAGGATTTCTTCAAGGCCGGCTTGCTGGATCGGGCCGAGGAAGTCTTCCGCCGCCTGGAGACGGGGAGCTACGCCCGTGACGCCCTGCGCCACATCCTGGATATCCAGATGCTCACCAAGGACTGGGCCCAGGCCATCCAGACCGCGGGACGGCTGGAAAAGATGGGCTGCCCGGCCCTCAACGCCGACGTGGCTCATTTTTACTGCGAACTGGCCGCCACCGCGTCCCTGAAGGGGGAGCGAGAGGAAGCCAGGCGTCACCTGGGGAGCGCCCTGGCCCAGAACCACCGTTCCGCCAGGGCCTGGATCATGCTGGGCGATCTGGAGGCACAGACCGGCAAGGATGATCAGGCCATCGGGCATTGGCGCCGCATCGAAGAGGTCAATCCCGCCTATCTGCCGCTGGTGGCCGAGCGGCTCATGCAGGCCCATGTCCGGCAGGGACTCGGACAGGAAGGCCTGCAGTTGTTGCGGGCCTATCTGGACCGGCGGCCCAGCGCCGACCTGTTGCACCTGCTGTTCCAGAGCGTGGCGGAAAGCCAGGGTTGGCAGGCGGCCCGGCAACTGGCGGCTGATGAGCTCAAGCGCAATCCCAGCCTGAGGGCCCTGGACGATTTTCTCCAGGCCTGCAATGCGGTCAACCCGGATACCGCCGAGAACAAGATAGAGAACCAGTTGGCCCAGGACCTGGTGCACCGGCAGGTCAGCAAGGATGCCAATTACCTGTGTGGAAACTGCGGTTTCAAGGCCCGTCAATTCTTCTGGCAATGTCCCGCCTGTGCCCGATGGGAAAGCATCACCCCGGAAAGAGGAGATCATGGCTGAACGTCCCATCATCGTCGCCCTGGATTATCCGGATGCCGCCTCGGCCAGGGCCTTCGTCGCCCGGGTCAGGCCGGAGGCCTGCCGCTTCAAGGTGGGCAAGGAATTGTTCGTGGCTGCCGGCCCGGGCTTCGTGTCGGAACTGGTGGAGCAGGGCTTTTCCGTTTTTCTGGACCTGAAATTCCACGACATTCCCAATACCGTGGCCCAGGCGTGCAAGGCCGCCGCCAGGCTGGGGGTATGGATGATGAACGTGCACGCATCCGGCGGCCCCCGCATGCTGGCCGCCGCCCGGGAGGCGCTGGAATCCGGCACAGGGGAACGGCCCTTGCTCATCGCTGTCACCGTGCTCACCAGCATGGGGGAAGAGGAACTGCTGGCCATCGGCGTACAGTCCGCCCCCGAGGACCAGGTAGTGCGCCTGGCCAGGCTGACCCAGGAGGCCGGCCTGGACGGCGTGGTCTGTTCAGCCCGGGAGGCCCCCCGTCTGCGCAGGGAACTGGGCAGGGATTTCGCCCTGGTGACGCCGGGCATCCGGCCCGCCGGCGCGGAGGCAGGGGACCAGACCCGCATTCTCACACCCGGACAGGCCCTGGCCGCAGGCGCCGATTACCTGGTCATCGGCCGTCCCATCACCCAGGCTGCCGACCCCTTGGCCGCCCTGGCATCCATTTCTCGTGAAATCGCAACCTTGGGAGTCAAGCAATGAAGATCGCCATCGCCGGCACCGGCTACGTGGGCCTGTCCAACGCCATCCTGCTGGCCCAGCACAATGAAGTGGTCGCCCTGGACATCGTCCCCGAGAAGGTGGAGATGCTGAACCGCAAGGAGTCGCCCATTGTCGACACCGAGATCGAGGACTACCTGAAGCACAAGACCCTCAACTTCCGCGCCACCCTGGACAAGCAGGATGCCTACGCCGGCGCCGAGTTCGTGGTCATCGCCACCCCCACGGACTACGACCCGGAGACCAACTACTTCAATACCCGTTCCGTGGAGGCGGTCATCATGGACGTGATGGCCGTCAACCCCCAGGCAGTCATGGTCATCAAGTCCACCGTGCCGGTGGGCTACACGGCCAAGGTGAAGGCCGAGTTAGGCTGCGACAACATCCTCTTCTCGCCGGAATTCCTGCGCGAGGGCAAGGCCCTGTACGACAACCTCTACCCCTCCCGCATCATCGTCGGAGAGCGTTCCGCCCGCGCCGAGACCTTCGCCGACCTGCTGAAGCAGGGGGCCGTGAAGCAAGACATCACTGCCCTGTTCACGGACTCCACCGAGGCCGAGGCCATCAAGCTCTTCGCCAACACCTACCTGGCCATGCGCGTGGCCTACTTCAACGAGCTGGACACCTACGCCTCCATCCACGGCCTGGACACCCGCCACATCATCGAGGGCGTGTGCCTGGACCCCCGCATCGGCGCCCACTACAACAATCCTTCCTTCGGCTACGGCGGCTACTGCCTGCCCAAGGACACCAAGCAACTGCTGGCCAACTACTCGGAAGTGCCCCAGAACCTGATCCGCGCCATCGTGGACGCCAATACCACCCGCAAGGATTTCGTGTCGGACAGCATCATCAAGCGCCAGCCCAAGACGGTGGGGGTGTACCGCCTCATCATGAAGGCGGGCTCGGACAACTTCCGCGCTTCCAGCATCCAGGGCATCATGAAGCGCATCAAGGCCAAGGGCATCCAGGTCATCGTCTACGAACCCGTGCTCAAGGAAGCCGAGTTCTATCATTCCCGCGTGGTCAACGACCTGGCGGAGTTCAAGCGTCAGGCCGACGTCATAGTCGCCAACCGCATCACCGACGACATCCGGGACGTGGCGGACAAGGTCTACAGCCGGGACCTGTTTGGGCAGGACTGAGCTATGAGGGAAGAGGACTGAGTAGAATCCTGGAACTCGGCACTCGGCACTCGGCACTCGGCACTCAAATGTACAAATCCATCGAGGACTTCGTTGGCAACACCCCCCTGGTGCACCTGAAGCGCATGCCAGGCAACACCTCCAACACCGTGCTGGTGAAGCTGGAGGGGAACAACCCGGCCGGTTCCGTGAAGGACCGGCCCGCCCTGTCCATGATCGCCAAGGCCGAGGCCCGGGGCACCATCAAGCCTGGGGATACCCTCATCGAGGCCACCAGCGGCAATACCGGCATAGCCCTGGCCATGGCCGCTTCAATGAAGGGCTACCGCATGATCCTCATCATGCCGGAACACCTGTCCATCGAGCGGCGCCAGACCATGCGGGCCTACGGTGCCGAGCTGCTGCTCACCCCCAAGGCCGGCGGCATGGAAGGGGCCCGGGACCTGGCGGACAGGCTGGTGGCGGAAGGCAAGGGCATCATGCTGGACCAGTTTTCCAACCCGGATAACCCCGCCGCCCATTATGAGACCACGGGCCCTGAAATCTGGCGGGATACAGGGGGCAGGATCACCCACTTCGTCTCCAGCATGGGCACCACGGGGACCATCATGGGCTGCTCGAAGTATCTCAAGGAAATGAACCCGGTCATCCGGATCGTGGGGGTGCAGCCCACGGAGGGGGCCCAGATCCCGGGCATCCGCAAGTGGCCTGAGGCCTACCTGCCCAGCATCTGCGACTTCTCCCGTATCGACCGCATGATCTACGTGGGCCAAGCCGACGCCGAGGAAACCACCCGCCGCCTGGCGCGGGAGGAAGGCATCTTCGCCGGCATCTCCTCCGGCGGCGCACTTTGGGCCGCGTTGCAACTGTCGAGGGAAGTGGAAAACGCGGTCATCGTCTCCATTGTCTGCGACCGGGGAGACCGGTATTTGTCCACGGGGGTTTTTCCCGCCTGACTCAGGTCAGCGGCCTCGCCAAAGCAGGAAGACACAAGGTCGTTTCTCGATGTCGGTCGCAGTGGCGCGCCATTCTGAAACCTGCTTGGTGACCAAGATTTCAGTGTCCAGCGTGAGGTCGCAGCCCAGGGTCAGCAAGGTATCGTCCCGGCAGATGGCCAGGATGGTGTCCAGCATGGCCCGGTTGCGGTAGGGCGTCTCGATGAAGGCCTGGGCTGCATCTTCCTTGTCGGCATTTCTTTCCAACTCCCTCAGGGCCTTGGCCCGTTCTTCCGGCTTGGCGGGCAAATAGCCATGGAAGGCGAAACGCTGGCCCACCAGGCCGGAGCCCATCAGGGCCAGGAGGATTGAAGAAGGACCCACCAGGGGTTTCACTCGGATCCCGCGGAGATGGGCCAGGCGCACCAGGTCGGCGCCCGGATCCGCCACCGCGGGGCAGCCAGCCTCGGAGACGAGGCCCACGTCCTGGCCCACCAGCAACGGGGCCAGCAGGGCGTCCAATTCGTTGGTCCTGGTGTGCTCGTTCAGTTCCAGCAGGGTAAGTTGCTGAATGGGCAGCGCGGTGCCCACCTGCTTGAGGAAGGCCCGGGCAGTCTTGGGGTGCTCGACGATGAAGGTGTTGAGGCCGGCGGTGATGCGCCGGGTTTCCTCTGGCAACACATGCTCCAGCGTGGTATCGCCCAATGGGGTGGGGATCAGGTAGAGGGTGCCGGGCACATCAAGCCGCCTCAGGTTGTGTAAGTCAGTACGTCCAGCCCTTCCTTGGCCAGCATCTCCGTGAGCTTGATGAGGGGCAGGCCCACCAGGGCGTTGGGGTCCTCGGTCTCGTAGCGGGCGATGAGGGCGATACCCAGGGATTCGCTCCTGGCGCTGCCGCAGCAGTTGTAGGGCTGGTCCTTGTTTAGGTAGGCCTCGATCTGGGCATCGCTGTATTCCCGCATCACCAGGCGCACGGGCACCACAGCGGTCTGGGAATTTCCAGTGCGGGCATTGAGCAGGGTCAGGGCGGTGTGGAATTCCAGGGCCTTGCCCCGCATGGCCTGGAGCTGGGTCACGGCATTCTCGAAGGTGCCGGGCTTGCCCAGTTGCCTGCCTTCCAAGAGCGCCACCTGGTCCGAACCGATGATGAGTGCATCGGGAAAACGTTCCGCCACGGCCCGGGCCTTGAGCAGGGCCAGGCGCTGGGCGGTGGCGTCCGGGGTTTCTCCGGCCAGAGGAGTCTCGTCCACGTCCGGCGCGGCAATCTCGAAGGGCACACCCAGACGGGACAGGAGTTCCCGGCGGTAGGGGGAGGTGGAGGCGAGGACGAGTTGCATGGGTTTATTGGGGGACGGTGAAACGTGAAATGTGAAACGTATGGCGGTTTACGTTTCACTTGAGCCGCAGAGCGGCGAGTCACCTTTCACAATTCACATGATCATTCCGGCTGTATTTCCACCAGCACCTGGTCCGGCGTGACGGCATCGCCCTTGGCCACGTGTACGCTCACCACGGTGCCTGCCACGGGGGCCTGGACTTCGTTTTCCATCTTCATGGCTTCGATGACCAGTACGCCGTCGCCGGCTTTCACCTTGTCGCCGGCCTTCACCTTCACCTCCACGATGGTGCCGGGCATGGCGGTGGTGACGCAGCCAGCGTGGGTGGGGCGGGGGCGGGACTTGGACTGGCCTCCAGCGGCGGCCTTCTTGCCGCTGTCCTTGCGGGAAGCGGACGCGCCGGGGGTGACTTCCACCTCGTCAAGGGCCTCAAGCACCACTTCCTCCGCCACACCGTCCACATGGACGTAGAAGGGCCGGTGTGTGTCGCCACCCTGGCCGGTGCCCTTGATGCGGATATGGTAGGTCTCGCCGTGGAGCGTGACGTTGAATTCCGTTGGGGCGTAGACCGCCGGGCAGGACAGGGCGGACTGGGTCTCCTTGGGCAGCAGGGGCTCGGGGGTGAGGGAGCCGGCGGCACGCTCCTGCAGGAAGGTGCGACCGATGTCCGGGAACATGGCGTAGGTCAGCACGTCCTCGTCGGACTTGGCCAGGCCCTCGGCCTCTGTGCGCAGCTTGTCCAGTTCTTCGCTGAGTAGATCGGCGGGGCGGCAGGTGATGACTTCCTGGTTGCCCACGGCCATCTTCTTCACTTCCTCGTTCACCGAGCCCGGGGCCCTGCCGTAGCGGCCCAGCAGGTAGTTCTTCACCTCGTTGGTGACGGACTTGTAGCGGCCGCCGGTGAGCACGTTGAGCACGGCCTGGGTGCCCACGATCTGGGATGTGGGGGTTACCAGGGGCGGGTAGCCCAGGTCCTCGCGCACCCGGGGGATTTCCGCCATCACGTCGTTGATGCGGTCCAGGGCACCCTGTTCCTTCAACTGGTTGTTCAGGTTGGAAATCATGCCGCCTGGCACCTGGGAAATCAGGATTCGGGTGTCCACCAGCTGGCCGGTGGTGTCCATCTCGAACTGCCAATACTTCTTCCGCACCTCCCGGAAGTAGGCGGCGATTTCCTGCAGCAGGGGCAGGGAGAGCCCCGTGTCGTATTCCGTGCCCTGGAGGGCGGCCACCAGACTTTCGGTGGTGGCATGGCTGGCGCCCTCGGAGAAGGCGGAGTTGCAGCAGTCGATGATGTCCGCGCCGGCCTCCACGGCCTTCAGGTGCACCAGGGAGGACAGGCCGGCGGTGGCGTGGCTGTGGGTGTTCACCGGCAGGTTGGTGGCCTGCTTGATGGCCTTCACCAGGTCGTGGGCCACATAGGGGGTCAGCAGGCCCGCCATGTCCTTGATGGCGATGGAGTCCACGCCCATGTCCGCCAGTTCCCTGGCCATGGCCACGAAGTAGGGGATGTCGTGCACCGGGCTGACGGTATAGGAGATGGCTCCCTGGGCATGCTTGCCGGCGGCCTTGACCGCCTTGATGGAGACCCGCATGTTGCGGGTGTCGTTCATGGCGTCGAACACGCGGAACACGTCGATGCCGTTGTCGGCGGCCTTCCGCACGAAGGCCCGGGCCACGTCGTCGGCGTAATGACGGTAACCCAGCAGGTTCTGGCCCCGCAGCAGCATGTTGATGCGGGTGTTGGGCAGGGCCCGGCGCAACTTCTTCAGGCGCTCCCAGGGGTCTTCCTTAAGAAAGCGCACGCAGGCGTCGAAGGTGGCGCCGCCCCAGGCTTCCAGGGACCAGAAGCCAACCTGGTCCAGCTTGCCGCAGATGGGCAACATGTCGTCGGTGCGCATGCGGGTGGCGATGAGGGATTGGTGGCCGTCCCGCAGGACCAGATCGGTGACGTGTACTTTTGCCATGCTCGTTCTCTTGGTTGCAGGCCCGAACTACAGGCCCAAGTGGGCGGCAATGGCGGCGGACAGGGCCGCGGCCACGTGCTCTCTGGGTTGTTTGACGGGGTAGTTCAGAAGCTCCGGATGTGCCTCGACGAAGCCGGTGTTGAAGCGGCCGGTGCGGAAATCCGGGTTCTTCAGGATCTCGTGGTAATAGGGAATGGTGGTCTTCACGCCATAGACCGCCATGTCATCCAGGGACCGGCGGCCCCGCTCGATGACGCCCTCCCAGGACAGGGCCCAGACGTTGAGCTTGGCGCACATGGAATCGAAGTAGGGCGGGATGGTGTAGCCCGAATAGATGGCTCCGTCGATGCGCACGCCAGGGCCACCCGGGGCGTAGTAGCGGGTGATGCGGCCGAAACTGGGCAGGAAGCCGTTCTTGGGGTCTTCCGCGTTGATGCGGAACTCCATGGCGAAGCCCCGGTGCTTGATGTCTTCCTGCCTGTACTGCAGGGGCTGTCCGTCGGCGATGCGGATCTGCTCCTGGACGATGTCGATGCCGGTGATCTGCTCGGTTACGCAGTGTTCCACCTGGAGGCGGGTGTTCATCTCCATGAAGTAGAACTGGTTGTCCTGGTCCAGGAGGAATTCCACCGTGCCGGCGTTGACATAGCCCACCGCCTTGGCGGCACGCACCGCCAGCTTGCCGATGTATTCCCGCTGGGCCTCGGAGAGCTGGGGAGAGGGGGCGATCTCGATGAGCTTCTGGTTGCGGCGCTGGATGGAGCAGTCCCGCTCGTAGAGGTGGATGCAATTGCCATGGCTGTCGCCGACCACCTGCACCTCGATGTGCTTGGGATTCACCACGCACTTCTCCACGAACACCTCGGGCTTGCCGAAGGCCTTGGTGGCTTCGGACACCACACGCTCGTAATTCTTGATCAGTTCGTCTTCCGAATCGCAGCGACGTATGCCCCGGCCGCCCCCGCCGTTGGTGGCCTTCAACATCACCGGATAACCGATCTGGTTGGCCAGGCTGCGGGCCTCCTCCACGTTCTCCATGTTGTGGTCCGACCCGGGGGTCACGGGGATGCCGGCCTTGATCATGGCCTGGCGGGCGGCGATCTTGTCCCCCATCTGTGCGATGACCTTGGGGGAGGGGCCGATGAACTTTATGCCCCTGCGCGCGCAGACCTCGGCCAGGACAGGATTTTCAGAGAGGAAGCCATAGCCCGGGTGCAGGGCGTCGCAACCCGAGGCCACTGCCAGGTTCACGATGTTGTGGGCGTTCAGGTAGCCCAGCACGGGGTCGGAGCCGATGTTGTAGGCCTCGTCGGCCTTCTTGACATGCAGGGCATGGCGGTCCGGGTCGGTATAGATGGCCACGGATTTGATGCCCATTTCCCGGCATGCCCGCACGATGCGCACGGCGATTTCCCCACGGTTGGCGACGAGTATTTTTTTGATCACGCTCAGGCCTTCGGAAATATCATCTGCAGGGGCGATTTCTTTGACAAAACAAGCGTTAAAGCATAACATTGCCGGCTTATGTCTGCACGGCAAACCATTGACAGCATGCGCTTCGCCAGGTCCGGCGAACAGTTGTCGGGCGAGTTGGACGCGGATGCGTTTCCCCGCCTGGCAGACATATTGCCCCGTGAGTCTGCTGCAGTGCAATACCGGCTGAAGGGTGAAACCCATATGGGGCGCCCGGCGGTTCGGCTGCATGCGCTGGCCACGATCATCCTGGTCTGCCAGCGTTGTCTGGGAACCTACGCTGAGGCAATGGAGTTGGAGCGCGTTTACCCCATAGCCAGGGACGATGCCGAACTGGCCCGCTGGGAGCGCGACGATCCCTTGCTGGAGGCCTTGGTGGCGGACCCGAGGATGGTGGTTTCGGAGTTGATTGAAGACGAGATTTTGTTGAGCTTGCCCACGGTGCCTCGTCATCCAGAAGGGATGTGTGACACGGACGTGCAGGCGATGGTCCAGTGAAGATTGAGTGTTGAAGGCTTAAAAGGAGAACTACGATGGCTGTCCAGCAGAACAAGAAATCCCCGTCCAAGCGCGGCATGCACCGTGCCCATGACTTCCTGAACAACCCCTCCACCGCGGTGGAGCCCACCACCGGCGAGGTTCACCTGCGTCACCACATCAGCCCCAACGGTTTCTACCGTGGCCGCAAGGTGGTGAGTTCCAAGTCCGACAACGACTGAAACCCGTCCAGCCCTGGCGCATCCGCCCGACGGAAAGCTTGGGTTTGCCTGGGTGGGCGCAACGGGCTATCTTGCCGCCATGCCGGGATTAAAGCCCAGTCACTTCGTCTTGCTGATCGCCATCTCCAGGTCATCGCAAGCTCAGGCCAGCGTGGTTGCCGCGCCGGCCTGAGTTTTTATCGTCCTGGCTCCGTGAAAACCTTCTGATCATCCCATGCGCGAACTCACCATTGCCGTAGACGCCATGGGGGGCGACCACGGCCCCCACGTCACGGTCAAGGCCGCCCTGAACACCTTGCGGCGCCATGAG
Source organism: Thiobacillus sp. (assembly GCA_024235835.1). Taxonomy (NCBI): domain Bacteria; kingdom Pseudomonadati; phylum Pseudomonadota; class Betaproteobacteria; order Nitrosomonadales; family Thiobacillaceae; genus Thiobacillus; species Thiobacillus sp. The sequence goes on from JACKLQ010000001.1 coordinate 287,362, forward strand.
GACATCAACATCGTGCTTGTGGGCCTGGAAGATGCCATCCAGGCCGAACTGAAATCCCACCACGCCAAAACGAGTCCCCGCCTGCGCATCCACCACTCCAGCGAGGTGGTGAAGATGGACGACCCCCTCAACGTGGCCCTGCGGGTCAAGAAGGACTCCTCCATGCGGCTCACCGCCGAGCTGGTGAAGCGGGGCGAGGCCGACGCGGGGGTTTCCGCCGGCAACACCGGCGCGCTGATGGCCGTTTCACGGTTCGTGCTCAAGACCCTGCCCGGCATCGACCGTCCCGCCATCGCTTCCGCGCTGCCTTCTCGTCGGGACCGCACCTACATGCTGGACCTGGGGGCCAACGTGGACTGCGCACCGGAGCATCTGCTCCAGTTCAGCATCATGGGCGCTGCGCTTGTTGGAGCCATCGAACACAAGGAACGCCCCAGCATCGGCCTGCTCAACATCGGCGAGGAAGACATCAAGGGCAACGAGGTGGTCAAGCAGGCCGGCGAACTGATCAAGGCCAGTGGTCTCAACTTCCACGGTAACGTGGAGGGTGATGACATATTCAAGGGTACCGTGGACGTGGTGGTTTGCGACGGCTTCGTGGGCAATGTGGCACTCAAGTCCACCGAAGGACTGGCCCGGCTCATTACCGAGCAGCTGCGCGCATCCTTCAAGAGAAACTTTTTCACCAGGCTGGCCGGGATGGTGGCGCTGCCGGCCCTGCACGCCTTCAAACACCGGCTGGACCCTCGACGCTACAACGGCGCCAGCCTCCTGGGTCTTAACGGCATCATCATCAAGAGCCACGGTTCCGCGGATGTATTCGCCTTCGAGCAGGCCGTCAGCAAGGCGGTGGAGGAGGTGAGGGGTGGTCTGCTGCGGCGCATCGCCGACCAGGTGGGCAATCACCACACCCAAGCAAAAGAAGAAGGAGAGACGGCATGAGCACGGTTTCCCGTCCCGCCGGGTTTTTCTCGCGCATCATCGGCACGGGCAGCTACCTGCCTGCCAGGGTGCTGAGTAACCAGGACCTGGAAGCACTGGTGGAAACCACCAGCGACTGGATCCTGGACCGTACCGGCATTCGCCAACGCCACATGGCCGCGGACGGCGAACTCACCAGCGACCTGGCCCTGAAGGCGGCCGAGCGGGCCATCGAAGCCGCGGAGATCGACGCAGGCGATATCGATCTCATCATCGTGGCCACGACCACCGCCGACCGCGTTTTTCCCAGCACTGCCTGCATTCTCCAGGCCAAGCTGGGCATCGGTAACGGTGCTCCAGCCTTCGACGTGCAGGCCGTCTGCAGCGGCTTCGTGTACGCCGTGTCCGTGGCCGACAAATTCATTCGTACCGGCCAGGCCCGGCATGCCCTGGTGGTGGGGGCTGAGACCCTTTCCCGCATCACCGACTGGACAGACCGCGGCAACTGCATCCTGTGGGGCGATGGTGCTGGCGCAGTGGTGCTGAAGGCCTCGGAGGAACCGGGCATCATCGCCACCCACCTCCATGCGGACGGCCGCTACCAGGACCTGCTCTTTGTCGACGGCGGGGTGTCCCTGAAGACGGAGGGGGCCTGCCACATGCGCATGTCCGGCAACGCCGTGTTCAAGATGGCGGTGAACACCCTGGACGCCATCGTGGACGAGACCCTGGAAGCCAACGGCCTGGCCAAGTCCGACATCGACTGGCTGGTTCCCCACCAGGCCAATATCCGCATCATCCAGGCCACGGCCAAGAAGCTGGGCATGGGCATGGAGCGGGTCATTGTCACGGTGGACCGCCATGGGAATACTTCGGCGGCGTCCATTCCCCTGGCCCTGGACACGGGGGTGCGGGAAGGCAAGATCAAGCCCGGCGAGACCGTCCTCATGGAAGCCTTCGGTGGCGGCTTCACCTGGGGATCGGTGCTGGTCAAGATGTAAGGATGGAGACAGACAAATAATGAAGTTCGCTTTTGTATTCCCCGGCCAAGGATCCCAGTCCGTTGGCATGATGGGCGCCTATGGCGACACCGTGCACCAGACTTTCGTCGAGGCCTCGGATGCTCTGGGCATGGACCTGTGGGAAATCGTGGTCAATGGGCCTGCCGAGGCCCTGAACCAGACCGTCAATACCCAGCCGGCCATGCTGACGGCCGGCATGGCCGTGTGGCGCCTTTGGCAACAGCAGGGAGGCGCCCTGCCGGCCCTGATGGCGGGCCACAGCCTGGGGGAATACACGGCCCTGGCCTGCGCCGGCGCCATGGGCTTCGCCGACGCGGTGCGCCTGGTGCGCCTGCGAGCCGAGGCCATGCAGTCCGCCGTGCCGGAGGGCGTGGGCGCCATGGCCGCCGTGCTGGGCCTGGACGACGATGCGGTGCGCGCCATGTGCGCCGAGGCCGCCCAGGGCGAGGTGCTGGAGGCGGTGAACTTCAATTCCCCGGGCCAGGTGGTGATCGCTGGCAACAAATCCGCCGTGGATCGGGGCTGCGCTCTGGCCAAGGAGAAGGGAGCCAAGCGGGCCCTGCCTCTGCCGGTATCCGTTCCTTCCCATTGCGCCCTCATGCAGCCGGCGGCGGAAAAGCTTGCCGCCGCCCTGGCCGGCATCGAGATCACGACACCGGCCGTGCCCGTGCTCCACAATGCCGACGTAGTGGCCTATACCGACCCGGATGCCATCCGCGATGCCCTGGCGCGCCAGCTCTACATGCCCGTGCGCTGGGTGGAGACCGTCCAGAACATGGCGCGGCAGGGAGTCCAGTTGATCGCCGAATGCGGCCCCGGCAAGGTGCTGGCGGGCCTGAACAAGCGCATCCTGGACACCGTGCCCACCCAGGCCATCACGGATGCGGCCACCCTGCACGACGTCCTGGCCAGTAGCCGGGGCGACTGACCCGACAACGGAGAAGATGGAGAGACATTAATGGAAGGACGCGTAGCAATGGTCACCGGCGCCAGCCGGGGCATCGGTAAGGCGATTCTGCATGCCCTGGGCAGGGCGGGGGCCACGGTGGTGGGCACCGCCACCTCGGAATCCGGCGCCGCCGCCATCGCCCAGGAACTGGCCGCAGCGGGCCTGAAGGGCGAAGGCTTGATGCTCAACGTCACCGACGGCGGCCAGGTGGAGAGCGCCATCGAGGCCGTCCTGGGCAAGTACGGCCGCATCGATATCCTGGTGAACAACGCAGGCATCACCCGGGACAACCTGCTGATGCGCATGAAGGACGAGGAGTGGTCCGACATCCTGGACACCAACCTGTCCTCCGTGTTCCGTCTTTCCCGGGCCGTGCTACGGTCCATGATGAAGGCCCGTTTCGGGCGCATCATCAGCATTGCCTCCGTGGTGGGCACCGCCGGCAACGCCGGTCAGACCAATTACTCAGCAGCCAAGGCCGGCATGATCGGCTTTTCCAAGTCCTTGGCCCAGGAAGTGGGCAGCCGGGGTATTACCGTCAACTGCGTGGCACCGGGTTTCATCGATACCGACATGACCCGCGCACTGCCCGAGGCCGCCCGGACCAAGTTGCTGGAACGCATCCCCCTGGGCAAACTGGGCACGGCGGAGGACATCGCCAATGCCGTGGTTTTCCTGGCTTCAGAAGGCGCGGGCTACGTGACGGGCACCACCTTGCACGTCAACGGCGGCATGTATATGGACTGATTCCTGGATGCGGGGTTTGACCGGCGTTTTTTTTGGTAAAATCGCCCCGCTTTTTTTACCCTTTACCCTTTAGGGAGTAGCAGCAAATGAGCGATATCGAAGCGCGTGTCAAAAAGATCGTTGCCGAGCAGCTGGGCGCCAACGAAGCGGACGTCAAGCTGGAGTCTTCCTTCGTGGACGACCTGGGCGCGGATTCTCTGGACACGGTGGAGCTGGTGATGGCCCTGGAAGAGGAATTCGAATGCGAGATTCCCGACGAAGAAGCCGAAAAGATCACGACCGTTCAGCAGGCTGTTGATTACGTCAACGCTCACAAGCAGTAACCGACCATCCGGCGTCTTGCTGGGCGAAGTCATGCCCGGCAAGACGCCGGTTTTCATTTGGGCGCGCCGCCTGACCGGAATGTGGTGCGTCCCTGATCAACTCTCCATCGCACCGAGGTAGCTCCTCATGTCCAAGCGTAGAGTCGTAGTCACCGGCCTCGGCCTCATATCCCCCGTGGGAAACACCCTGGAAGAGGGCTGGAACAACCTGCTGGCCGGGCGCTCAGGTATCACCAGGATCAGCCGTTTCGACGCCTCGGGCTTCGCCTCCCAGGTGGCTGGCGAGGTCAAGGGCTTCGACGTGGCCCAGTACCTGTCGGCCAAGGAGGCCCGCCGCATGGATGTGTTCATCCATTACGGCATGGCCGCGGGCATCCAGGCCATCAAGGATTCCGGCCTGGAAGTGACGGACATCAACCGGGAGCGCGTCGGCGTGAACATCGGTTCCGGCATCGGTGGCCTGCCTGAAATCGAATCAACCCATGCCACCTATACGGAAGGCGGTCCCCGCAAGATTTCGCCTTTCTTCATCCCCGGCACCATCATCAACATGATCTCGGGCAACCTGTCCATCATGTTCGGCCTGAAAGGCCCCAACCTGGCGGTCGTCACCGCCTGTACCACGGGCCTGCACGCCATAGGCGTGTCCGCCCGCACCATCGCCTACGGCGATGCGGACGTGATGGTCTGCGGCGGTGCCGAATCCACGGTCTGCCCCCTGGCCGTGGGAGGCTTTGCCTCCGCCAAGGCCCTCTCCACCCGCAACGACGACCCTGCCACTGCCAGCCGTCCGTGGGACGTGGGCCGGGATGGCTTCGTGCTGGGGGAGGGCGCCGGTGTGCTGGTGCTAGAGGAGTACGAGCACGCCAAGGCCCGGGGCGCGCGCATCTACGCCGAACTGGCCGGCTTCGGCATGAGCGGCGACGCCTTCCACATGACCGCGCCGGATACCGACGGACCCAGGCGCTCCATGCTCAACGCCCTGAAGGACGCGGGCATCAACCCGGACCAGGTGGACTACATCAACGCCCACGGCACCTCCACGCCCCTGGGAGACAAGAACGAGACCGAGGCCATCAAGCTGGCCTTCGGCGACGCCGCATATAAGATGGTGGTGAACTCCACCAAGTCCATGACCGGCCACCTGCTGGGCGGCGCCGGTGGACTGGAATCCGTCTTCACCACCCTGGCTGTGCACCATCAGATTTCGCCGCCCACCATCAACATCTTCGAGCAGGACCCCCAGTGTGACCTGGACTACTGTGCCAACCAGGCCCGCCCCATGAAGATCGATTACGCCCTGAAGAACAACTTCGGCTTCGGCGGCACGAACGGCAGCCTGGTTTTCCGCAAGATCTGATGTGGTGAGCCCCGACACGGGTTCTGCCACCCAGATCCTCGTCAACGGCGAGGCTTCCACCCGGGTGGGGGTTCTTGACCGGGGCCTGGCCTACGGGGACGGGGTGTTTCGCACCCTGCGCATCGAGGGTGGCAAGCCCCGCTGGTGGCAGGATCATTTCAGCAAGCTTGAGGCCGACTGCCGGACTCTGGGCATGACCTGTCCCGGCCTGGATGTCTGGGAACTGGACTTGTCCCGGCTTGTGTTGCCGGTATCGGGAATCCTGCGGCTCACCGTCACCCGGGGGGAGGGTCCCCGAGGCTACGCTCCGCCCGCGGCTGCCACCCCCACCCGGATCGTTGCCATCTGGAAATGGATGCCACCCGACACGTCCGGTGCAGGTTTACAGGTGCGGGTCTGCGGCCTGCGCCTGGGGCATCAGCCCGCCCTGGCCGGGGTGAAACATCTCAACAGGCTGGAAAACGTCCTCGCCCGCGGGGAATGGCAGGACCCGGCCATCCGCGAGGGCATCCTGCTGGACCAGGGCGGCCTGGTGGTCTCCGGGGTGACGAGCAACCTTTTCCTTTGGCAACACGGCAGGCTGCGCACCCCGCGCCTGGACCGGTGCGGCGTGGCCGGGGTGGCCCGGGGCCGGCTCATGGACCTGGCCGTCAGGGCGGGCTATGGCGTGGAGGAAACAGAAATTACACTGGGCGACATTTATGCCGCAGACGAACTCATGTTCACCAACAGCCTCATGCTCCTGGAGCGGGCCCACCGCATGGATAACCGGGTCTGGGAGCGGCCCCAGGTCAGCCCGGCCCTGAGGGAACTGCTGCATGCGTAAGCTGCTGGCCCTGGTGGCCATGACTGTCCTCCTGGCCGTGGGCGCCTTGGCCTGGTATGCCCTGACGCCCATGCGGAACACCGGCGCCGACTATCCCCTGGCCTTCTCCATCCCCCAGGGAGCCAGCTTCAAGATGGCATCCCGGGAAATGTTCCATGCCGGCGCCCTGGAACACCCCCTGTTCTTCGAAATCCTTGCCCGGGCCCTGGGCAAGGCCCACGGCATCAAGGCGGGAAGCTACGGCCTGACGGAGCCAGTCACGCCCCTGGCCCTGCTGCGCAAGATCACCGTGGGCGAGACCGTGCTGGGCAAGCTCACGGTCATCGAAGGCTGGACTTTCGCCGAGATGCGGCGCGCCCTGGACAACCAGGCAGACCTGCGCCATGACAGTGCCGGCCTGTCCGACGCGGAACTGCTCCAGGCCATCGGAGCCGAGGCCGGGCATCCGGAGGGCATGTTCTTCCCGGACACCTATTTCTACGACCATGGCAGTTCCGACCTGGCCCTCTACAAGCGGGCATATCAAACGCTCCAGGTCGTACTGGATGAAAGCTGGGATCGGCGGGCCCCGGACCTGCCCTACAAGACCCCCATGGATGCCCTCGTCATGGCCTCCATCATCGAAAAGGAAACCGGGGCGCCGGAGGAACGGGCCATGATCGCTGCGGTATTCATCAACCGCCTGCGCATCGGCATGCGCCTGCAGACGGATCCCAGCGTCATCTATGGGCTGGGTTCCCGCTTTGATGGCAACCTGCGGAGGGTGGACCTGGAAACGGACACCCCCTACAACTCCTATACCCGGGCCGGCCTGCCCCCCACGCCCATTGCCCTGCCGGGGGCTGACGCCATCCACGCGGCCCTGAACCCGGCCAGCAGCCGGGCCCTGTATTTCGTGGCCATGGGCAACGGGCGGCACGTGTTCTCCAACAACCTGGACGAACACAACCGGGCCGTGGCCAGATACCAGAAGAGAAACTGATATGAAACAGCCCCCACGCTCCCTATGCTCGCTGCCCCCCGAGGGGGCGATGTCAGTATGCTTGGGGCGGCCCGGCGCCTACTGACCATGTCGGGACTATTCATCACCCTGGAAGGCGTGGACGGCGCCGGCAAGAGCAGCCACCTGGACTGGCTGGGGGATTGGTTCCGCCTGCGGGGCCATGCCGTGCGCATGACCCGGGAACCCGGAGGCACACCCGTAGGGGAGCGTCTGCGCGAGATCGTGCTGCATGAGGCGATGCATCCGGATACGGAGGCCCTGGTGATGTTCGCTGCCCGGAGGGAACACATCGACAAGGTCATCCGCCCGGCCCTGGCGGCGGGGGAGGTGGTGATCTCCGACCGCTTCACCGATGCCAGCTTCGCCTACCAGTGCGGCGGCCGTGGCCTGGACGAGGCACGCCTGGAAGTGCTGGAGGCCTGGGTACAGGAAGGCTTGCAACCCCATCTGACCCTGTTGTTCGACGTGCCCACGGAAGTGGCGGCGGCGCGACTGGCCAACGCCCGGGAGCCGGACCGATTCGAGCGGGAGCAGGCGGACTTCCATCGCCGGGTGCGGGATGCCTACCTGCGCCGGGCCCGGAAGCATCCCGGCCGCATCCGGGTGGTCGACGGCAGCCGCACCCTGGATGAGGTACGACAGCAACTTAGCCACATCCTGGAGGCCCTGGCGTGATCCACCCCTGGAACCAGGCCCGCTTCCGCCACTTCATGGCTGACCGGGGCCGCATGCCCCACGCCCTGCTGCTGCATGGGCCGGCCGGGGTGGGCAAGCTGGACCTGGCCCTGGAAATGGCCAAGGGCCTGCTGTGCGAGAGCCCCGTCGATGGGCACGCCTGTGGCGAATGCGATGCTTGCAACTGGTTCGAACAGGGCAACCATCCGGACTTCCGCCGCCTGGAGCCCCTGGAGAACGAGACCGCGGACGAGGAGGGCGAGAAGTCCAGGCCCGCCAAACGGGGCGGGCGCCTCATCAGCGTGGATGCGGTGCGGGAGGTGACGGACTTCCTCAGCCTCAGCGCCCACCGGGGCGGCTGGCGGGTAGCCCTGGTTCAGCCGGCCGAACTGATGAACACCGCCGCCGCCAATGCCCTGCTCAAGACCCTGGAAGAACCGCCGGCCGGTGTGCTGCTGATCCTGGTGTCCCACCAGCTGGGCCGCCTGCTGCCCACGGTGGTTTCCCGCTGCCGCAAGGTGCATGTGGGGCTGCCGGGCAGGGTGGAAAGCCTTGCCTGGCTGAGCCAGGCGGGCGTGGACGGCGGGGAGGCGCTGCTGGCCGAGGCTGGGGGCGCGCCCCTGGCGGCCCTGGCCTTTGCCGATCCGGAGCGCAGCGTCTTGCGGGAAAGCTTCCTCGACCAGCTGGCCGCCTGGCAGCGCATGGACGTGTGCGCCGTGGCCCAGGCCTTCCAGGCCAACCACGGGGACGCCTGGGGCTGGCTGCTGCGCTGGGTGCTGGATGCCCTGTCCCAGCGCCTGGCCGGAGCGCCCCGATACTTCATCGCCCGGGCGGAGCAGACCGCCAGGGTGGGCCGGTCTGCCGACCTGTCCGCCCTGCTGGCCCTGCAGCGGGAATTGCTGCAGGCGGGCCGCTGGCTGAGGCACCCGTTGCAAGCCCAGTTGTTGTTAGAATCCTGGCTCATTCGCTATGTCCAGTCAGCAGGAGCGCGTCCATGAGTGAGGAGATCAGGCAGGCCACTGGCAGGGCGGGCATGTTGTCCCTGGCCATCAAGGAGCGTTCAGCCCTCTATGCCGCCTTCATGCCTTTCCTCAAGCACGGCGGCCTGTTCATCCCCACCAACAGGCCCTACCAGATGGGAGACCAGGTCTACATGCTGATTTCTCTCATGGAAGACACCACCAAGATGCCCATCTCCGGCCGGGTGGTGTGGATCACCCCCGCCGGGTCCCAGGGCAACCGGCAGCAAGGCATCGGTGTCCAGTTCGACGACAACGATGGTTCCGCGGGCGTGCGGGCAAAGATCGAGAGCATCCTGGGCAACTCCATGAAGTCCACGCGGCTGACCCATACCATGTAAGGAAGTTGGCGGATTGCAGTCGTAAGTCGGCAGCTTGTTCTAGCTTATGGCATCTGCTTTTCAACTGCAGACTGCCCACTGAAAACTGATGACCATGTTTGTCGATTCCCACTGCCATATCGATTTCCCCGACTTCACGGAGGGCGCGGGGCCCCTGCTGGCCAACATGCGCGACGCCGACGTGGGCTACGCCCTGTGCATTTCCGTGAATCTGGAAAATTTTCCACGGGTGCTGGCGCTGGCCGAGGCCCACGACAACGTGTTCGCCTCCGTGGGTGTGCATCCCGACCATGACGAGGGCAGGGAACCGGACGTGGCGGAACTGGTGGAACTGGCCGCCCACCCCAGGGTGGTGGCCATCGGCGAGACGGGCCTGGACTATTACCGCATGGCCCGGGAAGACGTGGACTGGCAGCGGGCCCGATTCCGCACCCACATCCGCGCAGCCCGGCAGGCGGGCAAGCCCCTGGTGATCCACACCCGCAGCGCGGCGGAGGACACCCTGGCCATCATGGCGGAGGAAGGGGCCGGCGAGGCGGGGGGGGTCATGCACTGCTTCACCGAGAGCCAGGTGGTCGCTGACGCGGCCCTGGCCCATGGTTTCTATATCTCCTTCTCCGGCATCGTCACCTTCAAGAACGCCAAGGACCTGAAGGAAGTGGCCCGACATGTTCCCCTGGAACGGCTGCTCATCGAGACGGACGCCCCCTATCTGGCCCCCACGCCCCATCGCGGCAAGCGCAACGAGCCTGCCTACGTGCGTCACGTGGCAGAGGAGATCGCCAGCCTGCGGGGCATCAGCGTGGAGGCAGTGGCCCAGGCCTCCACGCGGAATTTCTTCGACCTGTTCAAGGCTGCAAAGCCTGCAAGCGGCTAGGCCACTTCACCCCAGTGGCTCAGGTTGAGCTGCAGGCTGCGGTTGCCGTTCCACTCGTTCACATCCAGCCTGTAGACCGCCTGGATGCGTTCCGGCAGGGGCGTGTCCTGGTTGAACAGGATGGCCTCGGCGGCGAAGCCCTCCCCAGCCAGGCGCAGCTTGAGGTGCTTCTCGCCCACCAGGCGCTGGGACTGGACTGCAAAGTCGCCATGGAAGGCCGGTGCCGGGAAGCCCTGGCCCCACACCGTGTCCCGCAGGGCCTCGGCGTTCTCCAGGCTGAATTCATCCCGGGCCAGTTCCCCGTCGGTCTCGATGGTGCGGGTAAGGTCCGCCTCGCTCAATTCCTCCCGGGCCACCCGTTCGAACAGGGCGGAGAATTCCTCGAACCGCTGCCGGGGAATGGTCAGGCCCGCCGCCGCCGCGTGGCCGCCGAATTTCACCATCAATCCCGGCGCCAGGCGGTCCACCCGGTCCAGGGCATCCCGCAGATGCAGGCCGGGTATGGAACGTCCGGACCCTTTCAAAAAGCTGTCGCCGCCGTCGGCGAAAATGAGGGTGGGACGGTGATGGCGTTCCTTCAGGCGTGAAGCCAGCAGGCCCACCACGCCCTGGTGCCAGGACGGGTCGAACAGGCACAGGCTGGCCCCGTCCGTCACGGTGATGTCTTCCAGCAGGGCCAGGGCCTGGCCCTGCATGTCCGCCTCGATGCCCCGCCGTTCCCGGTTGAGCCGGTCCAGGTCCCCCGCCAGGGCCGTTGCCCGCCCGGTGTCGGAGGACAGCAGGCACTCGATGCCCAGGCTCATGTCCGACAGGCGGCCGGCGGCGTTGAGGCGGGGGCCCACCACGAAGCCCAGATCCTCGGCGCAGGCCCGTTCCGGCCTGCGGCCCGCCACCTGGAACAGGGCCTGGATGCCGGGCCGGGCCAGGCCCCGGCGCATGCGGGCCACGCCCTGGGCCACCAGCAGGCGGTTGTTGGCGTCCAGCTTCACCACGTCGGCCACGGTGCCCAGGGCCACCAGGTCGAGCAGGGCGGCCAGATTGGGTTCCTGACGATTGAGGAACGCGCCGCGACTGCGCAGTTCCGCTCTCAGGGCCATGAGTACGTAGAACATTACCCCCACCCCGGCCAGGTGCTTGCTGGGAAACGGGCAGCCAGGCTGGTTGGGGTTGACGATGAGGGCTTCCGGTAGGGCGTCACCGGGCAGGTGGTGGTCCGTGACCAGCACCTCAAGTCCCAGGCGGCGGGCTTCCTCGATGCCCGCGTTGGCAGCGATGCCGTTGTCCACGGTGATGAGCAGGTGGGGCTTGCGCTCCGCGGCCAGGGCCACGATTTCCGGCGAGAGGCCGTATCCGTACTCGAAGCGGTTGGGCACCAGGTAGTCCACTTCCGCGCCCAGGGCCCGGAGCCCGCTCATGGCCACGGCGGTGGCGGTGGCACCGTCGGCGTCGTAGTCTCCCACCACCAGCAGGCGTTCCCGGCGCTGGATGGCATCCGCCAGCCTTGCGGCGGCGGCCTCGCAATGGAGCAGCCGGGCGTAGGGCAGGAGTTCGTTCAGGCCCCGTTTCAGGTCCCCCGGCCCTGCCACGCCCCGGGCAGAGAACAGGCGGGCCAGCAGGGGCGGGTAGCCCGCCCGAACCAGGGCATCCAGGGCCGGCTCGGAGGCGGGTCTGGGGTGAAGATTGAGCATGGTGCCATTCTACCGGCAGTGGTGGGCTCCCTTGGCCGGGCATGGTTGCTTCTGCCCATGTGTTTTCACCTATGCCGATGGATAATCGGCCCCATGAAAATGTTTACGTGGATATTTGCCTGGATCCTGATGGGGGTTGCTACCTGCCAGGCGGCTCCCGGGGAGTCGGCCTCCCCTGTCGAGAAGGTCAGGCTCCAGCTCAAGTGGCTGCACCAATTCCAGTTCGCGGGCTATTACGCCGCCCTGAGCCAGGGCTATTACCGGGAGGTCGGTCTGGATGTGGCCATCCTGGAAGCGCCGGCCCACGAATCCGCCGTGGACGTGGTGAGCAGGGGAGATGCCGAATACGGGGTGCATGGCTCCGACCTGGTGGTGGAACGGGCCAGGGGCAAGCCGGTGCGGGCCCTGGCGGCCATCTTCCAGCACTCCCCCATGATCCTGCTGGCGCGGCGGGACCGGCGCATCGATTCCCTCCACGACCTGGCCAACCGTCGCCTGCTGCTGGGCCCGGACGCGGCGGAACTGGCGGCCTACCTGAAGAGCGAAGGGGTTCCTTACCAGTTGTCCCGCACCCACCAGAGCTTCGACCTCAAGGCCCTGCTGGAGGGGGACGTGGATGCCATGCCGGCCTATTCCACGGACGAGGTGTACCTCATGGAACAGGCCCAGGTGCCCTACAGCCAGTTCTCGCCTCGGGCCGCGGGCATCGATTTCTACGGCGACGTGCTTTTCACCTCCGAGCAGGAACTGCAACAGCACCCGGACCGGGTGCGCCGGTTCGTGGAGGCCACCCTGCGGGGGTGGTACTACGCCCTGGCCCATCGGGAAGAACTGGCGCGTCTGATCCACGCCGACTACAGCCAGCGCCACAGCATGGAGCACCTGCTGTTCGAAGCGGAGCAGACCCGGCGCCTCATGACCCCGGAACTGGTGGAGATCGGCCAAATGAACCCGGGTCGCTGGCGCCACATCGCCGACACCTTCGCCGAACTGGGCATGATGCCCGCCAACTATCCCCTGGACGATTTCCTGCAACCCAGGGAAGTCCCGCCCCAGGACTACACCCGCTTTTACCTGACACTGGGCGCGGCCTTCCTGGCGGTGGCCCTGGCGGTGTGGGTCAGCCTGTACTTTTCCCGCCTCAACCGTACCCTGCGCCGGGAAGTGGCTGAGCGCCAGCGCCTGCAGGAGGACCTGGAACGCCTGGCCAACACCGATGCCCTGACGGGGCTGCCCAACCGCCGCTATTTCATGGCCCAGATGGTCAGCGAGCTGGCGCGGCGCCAGCGCTACGGTCATCCCCTCTCCCTGCTCATGCTGGACCTGGACCACTTCAAGCAGATCAACGACCAGTGGGGCCACGGCGTGGGCGACGAGGCCTTGCGCCAGTTCGCCGATTCCGTGCAATGCTGCTTGCGCACCCAGGACGTGGCCGGTCGCCTGGGGGGCGAGGAGTTCGCCATCCTCCTGCCGGAGACCGCCGAATACGTGGCGCGCCCCGTGGCGGAACGGATCCGCGCCCGCCTGGAGCAGACGCCCGTTCCCACCGGCAACGGTCCATGCGTCGTCACGGTCAGCATCGGCGTGGCCGAGGTGCGGAAAGAAGACAGCGTGGAAACGCTGATGCACCGCGCCGACGCGGCGCTCTATGCCGCCAAGCAGCAGGGCCGCAATCGAGTGGTGTCGTCGGCTGATCTATAGTTTCCATGGGGGCCGCATTCACTGATGGCGGCCCATAGAAAGGGACCCCGGATGTCCAATCTCAAGGCCTTGGAAGCGAGCCAGCTCTACCGGCGCTGCGATCCTGCCCAGTTCTCCTTCGAGACCACCGCCGAGCTCCCTACGGGCACGGAGATCATCGGCCAGGCCCGGGCGGTGGAGGCCGTGGAATTCGGCATCGACATTCCCCATGAGGGCTTCAACCTGTTCGTCCTGGGCGACCCCGGCACGGGTCGCCATTCCGTGGTGCGTCGGCTGCTGGAGGCCAAGGCCGGGGCGGGGCAGGTGCCCAGCGACTGGTGTTATGTCTACAACTTCGCCGAGGGCAACAAGCCCCGCCTGCTGCGGGTCCCCGCCGGCCGGGGCGGCCAGTTCAAGCGGGACATGCAGGACTTCGTCGCGGAACTTTCCAAGGCCATATCCGCCGCCTTCGACAGCGATGAATACCGGGCCCGCATCGATGCCATCAACGAAGCCTTCAAGGCCAGGGAGGAGGGTGCCCTCCAGGCCCTGGGCCAGGAGGCGGTGGAGCAGGGCATCGCCCTGTTGCGCACCCCCCATGGCTTCGCCTTCGCCCCAGTCAAGGGTGAGGAAGCCATCGATCCGGAGGCCTTCGAGAAGCTGCCGGAGGCGGAGAAGGACCGCATCGGCAAGCTCATGGACGCCTACTCCGAGCGCCTGAAGCAGCTCATGGCCCAATTGCCCCGCTGGCGCCGGGAGACCCAGGCCCAGATCAAGGAGGCCAGCCGTGAGGCTATGGGCTACGCCGTGGGCCACCTGATCGAGGAACTGAAGTCCCGCTACAGGGACTTGGCCCAGGTCACGGCTTTCCTGGACGAGGTCCAGCGCAACGTCATAGAGACCGGGGAACAACTGCGGGAACAGCCCCGCAGCGAGGGGGACTTCAGCAACATCGTCATCAGCGGCACCCTGTCCACGGCCCGCTACCAGGTGAACCTGCTGGTGGACAACGCCAATACTCCTGCCGCCCCGGTGGTGTTCGAGGACAACCCCATCTACCCCAACCTGGTTGGCCGGGTGGACCATATCTCCCAGATGGGCACCCTGGTGACCAACTTCACCCTCATCAAGCCCGGCGCCCTGCACCGGGCCAACGGCGGTTACCTGGTGCTGGACGCCCTGAAGGTCCTGACCCAGCCCCACGCCTGGGTAGGGCTGAAGCGGGCCCTGCGGGCCGGCCAGGTGCATATCGAGTCCCTGGGCCAGGTGTACGGGCTGGTGAGCACCCTGTCCCTGGAACCCGAGCCCATGCCCCTGGCCGTCAAGGTGGTGCTCATCGGCGAGCGGCACATCTACTACCTGCTCAAGGCCCTGGATCCGGAATTCGACAAGTACTTCAAGGTGGCGGCCGATTTCGAGGACGATGTGACCCGGGACGGCGACAGCACGCGCACCTACGCGGAATTCGTCGCCACCCTCGCCAAGGGCGCGGGCCTGCGCGCCTTCCATCGGGAGGCGGTGGCCCGGCTGGTGGAGCATGCCGCGCGCCTGGCCGGGGCGCAGGACAAGCTCACCGTAAGCCGCCGGCAGATGGTGGACCTGCTCAAGGAGTCCGATTACTGGGCCGCCAAGGCGGGGCGGGAGACCGTCACCCGGGCCGACATCGAGACCGCCATCGCCGCCCAGATCCGCCGCGTGGACCGGCTGCGCAGCCGGCTCCAGGCAGAGATCCTGCGCGACACCCTGCTCATCGCCGTCACCGGCGCCCACATCGGCCAGGTCAACGGCCTGGCCGTCATCCATCTGGACGATTTCGCCTTCGCCCACCCGGTGCGCATCACCGCCACCGCCCGGCTGGGGGAGGGGGAAGTGGTGGACATCGAGCGGGAAAGCGAACTCGGAGGCGCGCTCCACTCCAAGGGCGTGATGATCCTGGCGGCCTTCCTGGGTTCCCGCTACGCCCGCACCGTGCCCCTTTCCCTGGCTGCCAGCCTGGTGTTCGAACAGACCTACGGTCCGGTGGAGGGCGACAGCGCCTCCCTGGCGGAGTTGTGCGCCCTGCTTTCCAACCTGGCCGGGGCACCCATCAAGCAGACCCTGGCCATCACCGGCTCGGTCAACCAGTTCGGCGACGTCCAGGCCATCGGCGGGGTCAACGAGAAGATCGAGGGATTCTTCGACATCTGCCAGGCCCGGGGCCTCACGGGAGACCAGGGCGTGCTGATCCCCGCGGCCAACGTCAGGCACCTGATGCTGCGCCAGGACGTGGTGGACGCCTGTGCCCAGGGCCGATTCCACATCCATGCCGTCAGGAACGTGGACGAGGCCATCGAACTGTTGACCGGACTACCCGCCGGCGAGGCGGACGAGAACGGCCTGGTGCCGGAAGGCAGCATCAATTACCTGGTGGCCACCCAGCTGGCCGAGCTTTCCGCCCTGCGCCAGGCCTTCGCCACGGCGGCCAAGTTCCAGGCCGAAGAAGGCGAAGAAAATGGGCCGGGTGATGGCCAAGAAACTGGCCAGGAACCAGCACAGGATGCCGGAGAAGGCAAGGCCTGACCCGCAGCCCCGGTAAACACTGGCTCGTTACCTTCATGGGGTCCGTGCCCTGCCTTGCCCTTGTCGCAGGGTCGCATGCTCAGGTTCGTTGCCAGGGAAGCCATTTCCTAGAATGAGGGGTATGGTGTAGTGCCCCGTCTCCACCACCACAATGGAGTTGCCCATGACCCAGATCATTCCCGAGACCCCACCCGACTACGACAAGACCCGCATCGTTGAACGGCCGGACGGATTCTTCTGGCTGGACCAGGAAAGCGGCGAATACCATGGCCCCTTCGACACCCTCCTGGAGGCGGTTCAGGACATGGAGTACGAGCCGGACACGGACTACGAGCCGGCGGAAACCCTGGAGGAGGCTGAAGAGGAACTGGGACTGTCCAGCTGGGTGGACACGGATACCGGCGAACTGGCGGAAGACACCGTGACCCGCATCGAGGATCACTGATTCTCCTCCAAGACAGGTTTCACCCGATCTTCACGACATTGTCGTGGAGTATGTTGTTGCCATGGGCCATGCGTTCGGTCAGCTGCATCCAGGGGGAGAAGACTGCGTGGCCTGGCCGCCGTCCGGGTCCACGGGCAGGGGGAACCGGAGGTTAGCCAGCACTGCCGCCATGGCGAGCAAGGCACCGATCCATGGGCGCGCCAGGGCCCGGTTCCGCGGGGGCGGGTCGCTTGCGGCTGAAAGGCGCGTCATGCATTGCAACTTAACCGGTCATGGGCTTGGACCGGGCTCAGCTTTCCTCGCCGGTACCGGAAAGGGATCAGGAGGGTGCCAGGGGGAGGCCATCCGCCAAGACATGGATAAACATCAAAATCGAGCAAAAAAACATATCTAATTCATTCAAGAGATCACAAAAACGGCCGATACAACGGGTATCAAGCCATACGCTTCTATTCAGGGCTACCAACCTCACCCGTCGGACAAGGTAAAGCTCTATAAATATTAGTGAGGTAGAAGGAAATTGACGCGCGAGCATCAGAGTTGAACCATGACAGAAGGCTCGAACCAGACCGTCCTGATCGTGGACGACTCTCCAGACAACCTGAACGTCCTCAGCGAATTGCTGCATCCCCTTTACCGGGTGCGCGCCGCCAACTCCGGCGAAAGGGCCCTGCGCATCGCCGCCAGCACGCCCCAGCCGGATCTCGTGTTGCTGGACGTGATGATGCCCGGGATGGATGGTCATGCCGTGTTCTCCCGCCTGCGGAAAGACCCGGCCACGTCCCATATCCCCATCATCTTCGTCACCGCCATGGACAGCTCTGAGGCGGAACTGCGGGGCCTGGACGAAGGCGCCGTGGACTACATCACCAAGCCCATCACCCCCCAGATCCTCCTGGCCCGGGTGCGCAACCAGCTGGAGCTGAAGCAGGCACGGGACCGCTTGAGCCGCCAGAACGAATGGCTGGAGGCGGAAGTGGGCCGCCGCATGGCCGAGAACGACCTGATCCAGCTGGTGAGCATCCGCGCCCTGGCCCACCTGGCGGAAACCAGGGATCCGGAAACCGGCAACCACATCCTGCGCACCCAGGGCTACGTCCAGCTTCTGGGTTCCCGCCTGGGAGGGCATCCCCGCTTCCGCGACCGGGTCAACGGCCATTACGTCGAACTCCTGGCCCGATCCGCGCCCCTCCACGACATCGGCAAGGTGGGCATTCCGGACGCCATCCTGCAGAAGCCCGGTCCCCTGGACCCGGCGGAGTGGGAAGTCATGAAGACCCACGCCCGCCTGGGAGCCGAGGCCATCGAGCAGGCCGAGCGGGACGCGGAAAAGCCTGTGGAATTCCTGGCCCTGGCCAAGGAGATCGCCCTCTGGCACCACGAGAAATGGGACGGCAGGGGCTACCCGGACGGGCTGGCGGGGGAGGCCATTCCTCTCTCGGCCCGACTGATGGCCATCGCCGACGTGTTCGACGCCCTCATCACCCCCCGGGTCTACAAGCCCGCAATGTCTCACGCGGAGGCACGGGACATCATCGCCGCAGGGCGCGGCAGCCATTTCGACCCGGTCATGACGGACATCTTCCTGGCCGGCTACCACGACTATTGCGCCATCGCCGACCGATATCGCGACAGTTGATAACAACCAGGGAAGGAAAGGGATGAAACCCCATGTGCTGCTGGCGGAAGACGAGGAAATCATCGCCGACATCATCCGCGACCTGCTGGAGGAGGACGGCTTCCGGATAACGGTTTGCCGGGACGGCCTGGAGGCCTGGCAACGGCTTCACGAGGACTGCCCAGGCTATGACGTGATCCTCCTGGACCGGGGCCTGCCCGGCTTGGACGGCCTGGAGCTGCTGCGCCGGCTGAAGGCGGATCCGGCCCTCTCCCGGGTGCCCGTCATCATGGAAACGGCCCAGAGCGACGAACACAGCATTCGCGAGGGTCTGAACGAGGGGGCCTACTACTATCTCACCAAGCCCATCCAGCCCGACGTGCTCCTGGGCGTTGTCCGGGCCGCCCTGGAGCAGGCTCGGGAACTCCATGAGATGCTGGAGAGCGTGCGCCGGGCGGAGCGTCCCCTGGTGCTCATGCGGCAAGGCAGCTTCCGCTTCCGGGACCTGGAGGAAGGGCACCTGCTGGCCGATTTCATCGCCCGGGCCTGCCCGGACCCCGAACGGGTGGTCCAGGGCCTGCGGGAATTGCTGGTGAACGCCGTGGAGCACGGCAACCTGGGCATCCGCTACGCGGAAAAGAGCCGCCTGCTCCTGGAGGGCCTGTGGCATGAAGAAGTGCTGCACCGCCTGACCCTGCCGGAATACCGGGACCGGGAAGTGGAAGTGGAGTTCGCGCGGGGGCCGGAGCGTCTCCAGTTCACCATCCGTGACCAGGGCCAGGGCTTCGACTGGCGCGGCTACCTGGATTTCGCCCCGGAGCGGGCCTTCGACCTTCACGGCCGGGGCATCGCCATGGCCGCCAAGCTGAGCTTCGACGGCCTGGAATACCAGGGCAACGGCAATACGGTGCTGGCCTGGGTCAAGGCCGGCGGGATGCAACCCAGCCATGATGCCGGCTAATAGTCCCCGCCCAGCCTCGTGAACCGCGTGCCCAGTTCCCCGCCGCTGCGGCGCAGATCCCCAGGGGTCCCCTATCCCCCTTTGGTGCCCGCCCTGATCTACGCGGTGTTGGCCGCCATCTGGATACTGGCTTCCGACCAGGTCGTCCTCTGGCTGTTCCGGGACCCCTTCCACGTGGCCCTGGCCAATACCCTCAAGGGCTGGCTGTTCGTGGCCGTCACGGCCCTGGTGTTCTATCTCCTGCTGCGGCGCCGGGACTGGCTGGCGGAGGAGTCCACCCAGATGCCGGCGTCCGCCAGGACATATTCCTGGCCGCTCCTGGCCATCGTGGTGGTCATCCTCGGTGTCACCGCCGCCGGCATCATCAATACCCTGGCCCACCAGCGCCAGCAGGAGGAGGCCCGCCTCCATGCCATCGCCGACCTGAAGGCCAGCCAGATCAGCGACTGGCTCAAGGAACGCCTGGGAGATGCCAAGTTTGTCCAGAGCAGCCATTTCTTTTCCGAGCAATACGAATCCTGGCAGGGCCAGGGGAACGAGGCCGCCCGGGAGCGCCTCACCTCTCGCCTTGAACAGTTGCGCAACTACCGGGGCTTCAGTGCCGTCTCTCTGCTGGACCCTGCCGGCCGGCGCCTGTGGGCCACCCAACAGGCACCGGCCCGGCCGGCCCCGGCACTAAGCCATGCGGCGGAGCAAGGCTGGGACGGCCAGATACAACGCGTCGGCCCCTATGTGGACCTGGATGGGCACCGCCGCCTGGACTTCCTGGTGCCCCTGCCCGTCAGCGAAGGCCCGCCCCCCATGGCGGTGCTCCACGTGGACCCGGAGGCCTGGCTTTATCCCATGCTGCAGGCTTGGCCGGCGCTCAGCGCCAGCGGCGAGACCCTGCTGTTCCGGCAGGACGGGGGCCGGGCCCAGTACCTCAACGACCTGCGCTATCGTCCGGGATCGGCGGCGACCCTTCGCCTGCCCCTCGGCAACCCCGACCTGCTGGCGTCTCAGGTGCTGTCCGGCCGGGTGGAGGAGAAGGCCACCCTGGAGGGAGTTGATTACCGCGGTGTGCCGGTGCTGGGCATGGCGCGGGCCATCCCGGGCACGGACTGGTACCTGGTGGCCAAGGTGAATCGCGACGAGATCCATGCCGGCGCCCTGAGGGATGCCGTCTGGATGGGCCTCACGGGCGCCCTGGCCCTGTTCATCATCCTGGCCAGCCTGGCCATGCTGCGCCAGCGCCAGCGCCTGGCGGCGGCGGAACAGGCCCGCCAGGCCCAGGTGGAGCGCACCCGGGCCCTGAAGCTGCTGGAAGCCTTCGCCGGAAGTTCCGACGACGCCATCTTCGCCAAGGATCTGGAAGGCCGCTACATCCTGTTCAACCGGGCCGCCGGCCTGTTCGTGGGCAAGCCGGCGGACGCGGTGCTGGGCCTGGACGACCGTGCCCTGTTCCCGCCGGCGCAGGCGGAACGGCACATGGCGCTGGACCGCCAGGCCATCCAGGAAAACCGCATCCAAACCGTGGAGGAAGTGCTGGATACACCCCAGGGCACGCGCATCTTCCTGGCCACCAAGGGCCCGTTGCGGGACGAGCACGACCGGATCATCGGCACCTTCGGCATCTCCCGGGACATCACGGAAAGCCGCCAGGCCGAGGACCGGCTGGCGGACCAGATGCGCCGTTTCCACCTGCTGCTGGACAGTTCCCGGGACGGTATCGTCATCATCGACCAGGACCACCGGGTGGTGGAGGCCAACCACCGTTTCGCCGAAATGCTGGGCTATGGGCCGGAGGAACTGCCCGGGCTTCATACCTGGGATTTCGATGCCTTGATGAGCGAAGCGGAGGTGCAATCGGGCTTCGCGGACCTGAGCCACACCCGCCAGGTGTTCGAGACCCGCCACCGGCGCAAGGATGGCGGAGAATACGACGTGGAGATCAGCGCCAGCGGCGCGGTATGGGGCGGCCGGAAACTGGTGCTGTGCATCTGCCGGGACATCACGGAGCGCAAGCGCATCGAGGCGGCCATCCACGAGAGCGAGGCCCGCTTCCGCGCCCTGGTGGAACAGTCCCTGGCGGGCATCTACATCATCCAGGACGGCCACTTCCGCTACGTCAATCCGGGCTTCGCCGCCATCTTCGGCTACCACTCTCCCGAGGCCATCGTCGGCATGCCCACCGACAAGCTGGTGGCTGCCGAGGACCGGCAACGGGTGGCAGAGAACGTGCGCCGCCGCGTCGAGGGGGAACTGTCCGATATCCATTACGTGTTCAAGGGCTTGCGCCGGGATGGCGGCACCATCGATGTGGAAGTCCACGGCCGCGCCTTCGACTACGAAGGCCAGCCGGCGGTCATCGGCCTCATCCTGGACATTTCCGCCCGCAAGGCCGCCGAGGACGCCCTGCGGGAGAGCGAGCTGCGCTTCCACGATATCGTCAACGCCTCCGCCGACTGGGTCTGGGAAGTGGATGCCCAGGGCCGCTACACCTACGTATCGGAGAGCGTCCGGGATCTGCTGGGTCACACGGCGGAAGAGATTATGGGCAAGACCCCCTTCGACCTCATGCCGCCGACGGAGGCTGAACGGGTGCGGGCCGAGTTCGCCGCCGTTGCCGCCCGCAAGGCCCCCTTCCGGGACCTGGAGAACATCAATCTCCACCAGGACGGCAGTTTGCGCTACGTGCTCACCAACGGCATGCCCATCCTGGACGAGGCGGGCAATTTGCTTGGCTACCGGGGCCTGGACCGGGACGTTACGGAACGGAAGCTGGCGGAGATCGCCCTCAAGGAGAGCGAGGCCCGCTGGATCATGGCCATCGACAGTGCCGGCCATGGCGTCTGGGACTGGAGCAAGGCCACCGACAAGGTGTTTTTCTCACCCTCCTGGAAGTCCATGCTGGGCTACACCGAGGACGAGGTGGGCGACAGCCTGGAGGAGTGGTCCGGTCGGGTGCATCCCGGTGACCTGGACCGCTGCATGGCGGCACTGGAACGGCATTTCCGGGGCGAGACGCCCACCTACGTCTGCGAGCATCGGCTGCGCTGCAAGGACGGTTCCTACAAATGGATCCTGGACCAGGGCCGGGTGGTGACCCGGGACGTCCTCGGCCAACCTACCCGGGTGATCGGCACCCACACCGACATCAGCCCCGTCAAGGCGGCCGAAGATGCCCTGCGCAGCCAGTCCGAGGAACTGGCGCAGCGCAACGCGGAACTGGAACGCTTCAACCGGGCCACCGTGGGCCGTGAACTGGACATGATCGGGCTGAAGAAACAGGTGAACGCCTTGTCCGTTGCTCTGGGCAGGCCTGCTCCCTTCGACCTGGGCTTCCTGGGCAAAGCCGACGCGGAGGATAAATCATGAACCGGCGCGCCGCCTTCCTTGGCCTGGGCCTGGTGGCCGTGCTGGCGGTGGCTCTGCTGTGGCCCTACGCCGGCGACGATTCCCTGGGCCGCCCGCGGCGGGAAGGGGTCATCCGTGTCGGCTACGCGGTGGAACCGCCCTATGCCTTCCTAGCCGCCGATGGCGAGGTGACCGGGGAATCCCCGCAGGTGGCGGCCCGAATCGCCGGCATGCTTGGCATCGCCCGGGTGGCATGGCGCCAGGTTGAATTCGGGGATTTGCTGGCGGAACTGGAGGCAGGCCGCATCGACCTCATCGCCGCCGGCATGTTCGTCACGCCGGAGCGGATGCGGCGGGCGAGCTTCTCCCTGCCGTCCCTGCACGTGGCGCCGGGCCTGCTGGTGGCCCGGGGTAACCCCCGGCACCTGGCGGACTATGCCAGCGCATCGGCACGGCCGGACGTGAAGTTCGCCGTCCTGGCGGGGGCTGTGGAAGAGGACCTGCTAAGGCGTGTCGGGGTGGGGGAAGATCGCCTGGTTCGGGTGCCCGATGCCCTCACGGGCCGCCAGGCCGTGGCGTCGGGCCTGGCGGATGCCCTGGTGCTGTCCGTGCCCACGCTGCGCTGGATGGTGGGCCGGGAGACGCCAGGGGCCACGGAGTTGATCCAGGCGAAAGGGCCGAACCAGGATGCCCTGGCGCGGGCCTATGGCCAGGTGGCCTTTGCCTTCAGGCTTGAAGACCGGGCGCTGGGAGCGGCCTGGAACCGGGCCCTGGGCACCTACCTGGGCAGTCCGGAACACTTGCGTCTGCTGGACAGCCTGGGCTTTTCCCCCGCTGAACTGCCCCGGCCGCCTCGTGCTGGAGGAGCATTGCCATGAGCCTGGCAGGCACCCAAACCAAGGTCCTGGAGCGCGTCTTCGGCACGGCCATCCTGCTGGCGGCCTGCATCGTCGTTCTGTTGGGCTGGCTGCATCTGGAACAGCGGCAGATCCAGCAGGCCGCGGTCCAGCTCATGTCGGATGTCCGTACCGCCCGGGTGGACCTGGCCAAGGGTTTCCTGCATGCCACCCTGGCCAAGGGGGTGGAGTTGCCCCATCGGCGGAACGAGGGGCTGGCATTGCTGCGCCAGGCCATCGCCTCCCTGGAGTTGTCTTTGAAGCAGGCGGACGGCGAAGGCGTGCCGGAATTCCGCCGCTTCCATGCCCGTGTGGACACCTTTTGGCGGCGCATGGATGCCTGGATGGAGGACACCGCGGGCCAGCCCTCCCATCTGGTGGCGTTGCGCATCGCCTACAGCGAACTGGAGCGGGAGGCCGAGCGGGTGGATGCCGCCTTCCAGAGGGCACTGGAGGATACGGTGCGCCGCGCCGACCGCGACTTCCAAGTCGCCCTGGCCGCCTCGGGGCTGGTCATGGCCGTGGCGTTTGCCCTTGTATTGCTGAACCTGCGTGTCCACCGGCGGGATTTGATCGCACAACAGCTGGCAAGGGAGTCGCTGCGAAGTGCGGAGACCCGTTTCGAGGCCACCTTCGAGCAGGCGGCGGTGGGCATCGCCCACGTGGCGCCGGACGGCCGCTGGCTGCGGGTGAACCGCAAGCTGTGCCACATCGTCGGCTATGCCCGGGAGGAACTGCTGGCCGGGTCCTTCCAGGACATCTCCCACCCCGGGGACCTGGAGACGGACCAGGCGCTGGCGAGGCGCGTGCTGGCGGGAGAACTCGACACCTACACCCTGGAGAAGCGCTACCTGCGCAAGGATGGTGGCCAGGTGTGGATCAACCTGACGGTATCCCTGGTGCGCAAGGCGGACGGGACGCCGGACTATTTTATCTCGGTGGCGGAAGACATTTCTGCCCGCAAGGAAGCAGAGGCGGTTCTGCGTGAGCGCGAGGCGCTTTTCCGCTCAGTGTTCGACCAGCAGTTCCAGTTCATGGCCATCCTCGACCCTGAGGGCCGGGTACTTCACATCAATGAACTGGTCTACCGATACCAAAACTACCGGCCCGAGGATTTCATCGGCAAGCTGTTCTGGGAGACCCCCGCCTGGATCGATCTCCCCGAATGGCAGCACATCTGGCCACAACGCCTTGCCCTGGCCGCCACCATGGATGGTCCCGTGATCACCGAAGATATCTATCGGGTTCGGGATGGCCAGGTGCGAATGGCTGACGCGGCCACTACCGCAGTGCGAGGAATTGATGGACAGGTCCAGTGGTTCATCATTCAGGCCACGGACACCACCCAGCGCAAGCAGGCGGAGTCTGCCCTGCGGGAAAGCGAGGCACGCCTGCGCCTGTTCATCGAGCACACCCCCGTCGCCCTGGCCATGTTCGACCGGGAAATGCGTTACCTGGCCGCCAGCCGGCGCTGGCTGGAGGACTATGGCCTGGGTGACGGCGAACTGCTGGGCCGCTCCCATTACGAGGTGTTCCCGGAAATCGGCGAAGCCTGGAAGGCCATCCACCGCCGCGGCCTGGCGGGGGAAGTGGTGCGCGCCGACGAGGACCGCTTCCCCCGGGCCGACGGCACGGTGCACTGGCTGCGCTGGGATATGCGGCCCTGGCACACCCATGACGGCTCTGTGGGGGGCATAGTCATCTTTTCCGAAGACATCACTCGGGCCAAGGAACTGGACCTGGCCATGCGGCAAAGCCAGGAGCGGATCCTCCAGGAGCAGCGCCAGGCCCGGCTGGCGGCCCTGAACCTCATGGAGGACGCCCAGGCCGCCCGGGACCGGGCCGAGGCCGCCAACGCTGCCCTGCGCCAGCTTTCCCTGGCCGTAGAGCAGAGCCCCGAGGCCATCGTCATCACCGACACCGAGTCCCGCATCGAATACGTCAACGAGGCCTTCCTGCGCGGCACCGGCTACAGCCGGGAGGAGGTCATCGGGCAAAACCCCCGCATCCTGCACTCCGGCAGGACGCCGCCGGAAACCCATCGCGCCATGTGGGAGGCTCTCGCCCGGGGCGACACCTGGAGCGGCGAATTCATCAACCGGCGCAAGGACGGCAGCGAGTACGTGGAGTACGCCATCATCACCCCATTGCGTCAGCCCGACGGGCGCATCACCCACTATGTGGCGGTGAAGGAGGACATTACCGAGAAGAAGCGCCTGGGCGAGGAGCTGGATAGCCATCGCCACCACCTGGAAGAACTGGTGGTCCAGCGTACCGCCGAACTGAGCGCGGCCAACCAGAAGCTGCAGCTCACCCAGTTCGCCATGGACAGCGCCGGTATCGGCATTCACTGGGTGGATGCCTACACGGGCAGCCTCGTGTACGTGAACCGGTATGCGGCCGAAATGCTTGGTTACACGGCGGAGGAAATGATGGGCCTGTCGGTTACGGCCATCGATCCGAACTACACCGCTGATGAATTCGCTGCCGTGGCGGCCGATTTCCGCAGACAGGGACACGCCCGCTTCGAATCCACCCAGCGGGCCAAGGATGGACGGCAGATTCCGGTGGAGCTCAACCTCTACTACCTGCAAGCCACGGAAGCGGAGTCGGCGCGCTTCATCGTCTTCGTCATGGATATCACCCAGCGCAAGGCAGCCGAAGCTGCCCTGTTGCGGGCCAGGGACGCTGCCGAGGCAGCCAGCGTGGCCAAGAGCGCCTTCCTGGCCAACATGAGCCACGAGATCCGCACCCCCATGAACGCCATCATGGGCTTGTCCCACTTGCTGCGGCGGGACGGTACCAGCGCAGTCCAGATCGAGCGCCTGGACAAGATCGATAGCGCCGCCCGGCACCTGCTTAACATCATCAACGACATCCTGGATCTGTCCAAGATCGAGGCGGGCAAGCTGGCACTGGAGCAGCAGAACTTTGCCCTGGAAGGATTGCTGGACCACGTGGCCTCCATGGTCGGCGAGCAGGCCCGGGCCAAGGGCCTGCGGGTGGAAACGGACGGCGACAGCGTGCCCACCTGGCTGCGGGGCGACGTGACCCGGCTGCGCCAGGCCCTGCTCAACTACGCGGCCAACGCCGTGAAGTTCACCCAGCAGGGCTATGTGCGTCTGGGGGCGCGGTTGCTGGACGAGGAGGGGGACAATATCCTGGTGCGCTTCGAGGTGCAGGACACGGGCATCGGCATCGAGCCCGAGCAGCAGGTGCGTCTGTTCCAGGCCTTCGAGCAGGCCGATGCTTCCACGACCCGACGCTTCGGAGGCACCGGACTGGGCCTGGCCATCACCCGCCGCCTGGCGAGGCTGATGGGCGGCCAGGCGGGCGTGGAGAGCGAGCCCGGCCGCGGCAGCCTTTTCTGGTTCACGGCCCGTCTGGGTCGGGGTGTTGCCATGCAGCCCGAGGCGGTACCCGGGGATGACCCGGACCTCGTGGCCAGGCTGGCCCGCACCCGTGGAGGAAGTCGCGTGCTGGTGGTGGAGGACAACGATGTGAACCGGGAGGTGGCCCTGGAACTGTTGAGCGACACTGGGTTGAATGTGGACGCGGCGGTGGACGGCAAGGTGGCCCTGGATCGTGTCCGTGCCGGGGAGCCCTTCGACCTGATCCTGATGGACGTGCAGATGCCGGTGATGGACGGCCTGGAGGCCACCCGGGCCATCCGCGCGCTGCCCGGCTGGGGCGCGAAGCCCATCCTGGCCATGACCGCCAACGCCTTCGAGGAGGACCAGGCCGCCTGCCTTGCTGCGGGCATGGACGATTTCGTGGCCAAGCCGGTGGATCCGGACACCTTGTACGCCGCCTTGCTGAAATGGCTGCCGGCAGTTTTCCCCAAGGCCCCGGTCCCGGAGGTTTTCCAGTTTTCCCGGTCGGGGTACGGCGGCCAGCCCGGGCCGAAGCATGAGGCCCTGGATGTCCTGCTGGCAGACTGGCCCGGCCTGGACGCGGAGCTCATGGCCCGCATGCTGGAGATCGATGATTACGAAGAGGCCCGCCGTCTCGCCCATTCCCTCAAGGGCGTGGCCGCCACCCTGGGGTTCCTGACCGCCCAGCAACTGGCGGCGGAACTGGAGGCTCGCCTGCGGGCACCGGAATCCATGCCGGACCCCCTGGCGCAACTTTCGCCGCTGCTGAAGGACCTGGAGCAGGAACTGGGCCGCATCGTATCCCGTACCGGTAGCCTGCCCGTGCCCCCGGAAGCACAAGCCCGGGTGGAGGTGGACCGGGCGGTCCTGGAGCGAACCCTGTCGGAACTGGAGCGGCTGCTGGCCCAGGACGACGTGGGCGCCAACACCTTGCTGAGGGAGAACGCGACGTTCCTGCGGGCGGCCCTGGGTGATGCCTACCCTATCCTGAAGCTCCAGGTGGAAGCCTTCGACTACGACCAGGCCCTGGGTACCCTGCGCCGGGCCAGGCAGCATCCCTGACCCGGGTACCTCCGGCAGGTAATGGCGAATGCCATCCGCAAGGGCACCCACAAGCCGCCGTTCCTTCCTACAATCTGTTCATGTTCCAAGCCGAGGTCAGGTCATGTCCAAGCTGGTGGAAGTGAAAACCCCTGAGTTGTCCGAATCCGTGCAATCCGGTTCCCTGCTGGAATGGCGCAAGGCCGTGGGGGATCGGGTGGCCCGGGACGAAGTGCTGGCGGACCTGGAGACGGACAAGGTGATCCTGGAGGTGGCGGCGCCGGTAGGCGGCGTGCTGACGGAGATCCGGGTGCCTGCGGGGGGTGAGGTGACCGCGGGCGACGTGCTGGCCGTCATCGACAGCGAGGGCACGGCTGCCACGGCGAAGCCCGCCCAGGCACCCATCCCTGCCGCTCCCACCACGCAGCTGCCTGCCGAGGCCACGCCTGGGCCGGGGAAGCAGGAATTCCTGCCCCCCCGAATGCGGGGCCGGGAAGCCGCACCCCAACCCGCTCCAGGATCCTCCTCCCCTACGGCTCCCCAGTCTGCCCCGAAACCGGCCAGGACAGTGGAGTCGCCCCGTCCCGGGGCGGTTGCGGCGCCATGCCCGCCCTGTCCGCCCTGTCACAGCACGGGCGCCACGGCCCGGGAAGAGCGCCGGGTACCCATGACCCGCCTGCGCCAGCGCATCGCCGAGCGCCTCAAGGAGGCCCAGGACACGGCGGCCATGCTCACCACCTTCAACGAGGTGAACATGCAGCCGGTGATGGACCTGCGCAAGCGCTACCAGGAGAGGTTCCAGAAGGAGCATGGCGTGAAGCTGGGCTTCATGTCCTTCTTCACCAAGGCCGTGTGCCAGGCCCTGAAGGAGTATCCCCTGGTGAACGCCAGCCTGGACGGACGGGAAATCGTCCACCATGACTACTACGACATCGGCATGGCGGTGAGCTCGGAGCGGGGCCTGGTGGTGCCGGTGGTGCGGGACGCGGACCGCCTGAGCTTCGCCGAGATCGAGCAGAAGATCGCCGACTTCTCCCGCCGGGCCAACAGCCTGGAACTGACCCTGGAGGAACTGGAGGGAGGTACCTTCACCATCTCCAATGGCGGCGTGTTCGGCTCTCTGCTGTCCACCCCCATCCTCAATCCGCCCCAGTCCGGGGTGCTGGGCCTGCACAAGATCCAGGAACGGCCCGTGGCCGAGGACGGCCAGGTGGTGATCCGGCCCATGATGTACGTGGCCCTGACCTACGACCACCGCATCATCGACGGGCGGGAGGCGGTGAGCTTCCTGCGGGACGTGAAGGACGCCCTGGAGGACCCGGCGCGGTTGCTGCTGGAGTTGTAGTGCTATTGGGCGCCTTGAAATCCAGTCATGCCCGCGAAGGCGGGAATCCAGTTCTTTGAATTGACTGGGTCCCCGATATTGCGGGAACGATGATTCCAGGGGCCTACATGCGGGGCGTGGGGTAGCAGAGGTTCTGGGCGTCGAAGGCCAGGCTCATCTGCTCGGCGTTGGGCAGGACGATGTATTTCACCGCGATGGTGTCCTGGCCTTCCTTCCAGAACAGGGCGAAGACGGCCTTCTCCCCGTTGCTGACCACGTGGGTGTTGGAATAGACCCGGAAGGGCTGGCCGTACTTGTTGTTGTAGTTGTTGGCCGTGATGATCAGGGACTTGAGGGAGGGGCGCACGTCCTGCTCGAAGCCCACCAGCTTGCCCTTGCAGAAGCGGAACTGGTAGCGGCGGGCGATGCTGGGATCGTTGTCATAGGCCAGGATCACGTCGTCGGAGGGTTCCACCACCCGGTCGAAATTCCAGTTGGCGATGAGCTGGTTCTTTACCTCGGTCTGGGCCATGCCCGACTTGAATTCCGCCACCTCGAAGCCGTGGGCTGGAGAGAAGGCCAGGCTGGCCAGGGCAAGGGTAAAGAGATGGCGCTGGAACATGGTGCCGGCAGGTTTGATTCGGGGACGCGGCATCTTACGCCGGAATTGGGATGGGCCAGAAGGGGCCGGCTCCACCCTGCACGGAGCGGGGCCGGCGCATGGCATCAGCTGCGGAAGCGGGACACGGTATCGAACAGCGCATCCGCCAGTTTCCGCAGGTCCTGGACGGTGCGGTCGGATTCATTGATCGCATGCTCGGTGCTGGCCGCCAGGTCCGCCACCCGGTTCAGGTTGCTGGCGATCTCGTTGCTGGCCAGGGACTGCTCCTTCACCGAGGCGGTGATCACCTCCACGCCTTCCCGGGCCTTGAGGACCGCGGCGTGGGCCTGGTCCACGACGCCGGAGACCTCGGTGCTGCTGCGGGCGCTTTCCTCCAGAGCACTTTCGCCCTGCTGGATAGTGGTCTCCACCTGGGAGGAGCGGGCCTCCAGCTCGGCGGTGACGTTGCTGATCTCGTTGGCGTACTGGGCGGTCTTTTCCGCCAGCTTGCGCACCTCGTCCGCCACCACGGCGAAGCCCCGGCCCTGCTCGCCGGCCCGGGCCGCCTCGATGGCGGCGTTGAGGGCCAGCAGGTTGATCTGCTCGGCGATGTTCTTCACTTGCTGGGTGGCGCCGATGATGCTCTGGGTGCTCTCCAGGAACTGGCCCACGGACCCGGACATGGCCAGAACGGCCTGCTGGGCTCCGGTCATGGCGTTGCCCAGCTGGCCCATCCTGAGCAGGCCCTGCTCAGAATAATCCGCGCTCTCCGCCGAGATCTGCTTGACCCGCTCAGCGCTGTCTGCCACCGAGGCGATGCTGCTGGTCATCTCCTCCACGGCTGTGGCGGTGGAGGTGAGGGCATGGGTCTGGTCCGAGGTGGAGGCGCGCAGGCTGGATGATGCCCTGGCCAGGCCGGTGGAGAGTTCATGCAGCTGGTCCGCATTGGTCTTGATGCGGTTGACCATGCCCTGCAGGCCTTCCACGAACTGGTTGAAGGCGCTGGATACCCGGCACAGTTCGTTGTTGCCCTGCACGGGCAGTCGCACGGTCAGGTCTCCTTCGCCCTGGGCCAGGGCCTCGATGGAGGTGCCCAGGGTGCTGATCTGGCCCAGGATGCTGGCAATGATGGCGAAGGCCATGCCCAGGCCGGCCACCACCGCCAGCACGTTCAGGATCAGGCTGATGCGCTGGGTGTTGGCCATGCTGGCCTGCAACTCCGCCTCCTTGGCGTCGATGTATTCCTTCTGGTTCTTGATGCGCTCCAGCAGGGCCTTGCGGATCTCGCGCCAGGCCGGGGTCTCGTCCGAGTTGAGTTGGATCTTGGCCTCCTCGATGAGCCCCTGGCTCACCTTGCCTTTGATCTCGGTCTGGAAGGCCTTCTGCTTTTCCCGGGTCTGGCTGATCCTGGCCATGACTTCGGCCTTGGCCGGGTCCCCCGCCACCCGTTCGGTAGTCTGGACCATGAGGGTGTCCATCTCCTTGCTGGCCTTCTCGAAGTTCTCGTAGGCCTTGGGGTTGGCGGGGTCCAGGATGATGTTGCGCAGGGCCTGGCCCATCTGCAGGCCGTTGGCATAGAGCTCGGTGTAGTTGAGCAGCAGCTTCTGGTCCTGGGTGATGAAGCGGGTGAACTCGGACCGGGCCTGGTTCACGGCCTGGTTGGAAACCACGGCGGACACCAGGAACAAGGTGAACACGGCACCCAGCAGCATAAGGAGTTGCGAACGGATTTTCAGGTTTCTGAGGGTGCCCATCGATGCCTCCAGCGGGGTTGTTGTGTCCTACAGGCTTGTTATCGACCGTTTCGCCCGAGTCTTAAAGGTATTTCTAGGTAATTTTGTCGTCGTCCGACATCCCGCAGCCACCGCCGCCGGGCGTTTCCATGTGGAACAGGTCTTCGGCTTCCAGGCTGAATTCCCCAACGCCCCCAAGGGAGCGGCGGGTACCGTCCGCCTGCTCGATCCATTGAAGGCCCGGCTTGCCCGGGCCGCCGCCGTCCAGACCGAAGGAAGGTATCTCCCGTCGGAGGGCCAGCAGGTTGGCCCGCATGGGGGCAAGGAAGCGTAGTCGCCGGACCACGCCATCCCCGCCCTTGAATCGGCCCGGGCCGCCGGAACCCTGCCGAATGGCGAAGCGCTCCAGCCGGACGGGGAAGTTCATTTCCAGCACCTCCGGGTCCGTGAGGCGTGAATTGGTCATGTGGCACTGGACCGCCGAGGCGCCCGGGAATCCGGGTCCGGCGCCGCTGCCGCCACAAACGGTTTCGTAATACTGGTGGTGGCTGTCGCCGAAGCTGAAGTTGTTCATGGTGCCCTGGCTGGCGGCCAGGGCGCCCAGGGCGCCGTACAGGGCGTCGACGATGTTCTGGGAGGTTTCCACGTTGCCGGCCACCACGGCTGCGGGCCAGGCCGGATTCAGCAGGGAGGCCTCGGGCAGCTGGATGTCCAGGGGGCGCAGCACGCCGGCATTGAGGGGGATGTCCTCTTCCAGCAGGGTGCGGAATACGTAGAGCACCGCGGAGTGGGCGATGCTGGCCGGGGCATTGAGGTTGCCTGGCATCTGGGGGCTGGTACCGGTGAAGTCGATGACGGCGCGTTGAGCCTCCCGGTCGATGCGCACGGATACCTGGATTTGCACCCTCTCTCCCAGCGGGAAAGGATTGGGGTGGGGGAGTCCGGTTTGCATGTCCCCGGAGGTGGTTCCCTCACCCCCGGAGGGGGAGGGGAGGGTATCCAGGGGCAGGGTGTAGGCACCGTCCCGGAGACGGGCCAGCAGGCGCTTCACCGCCGCCTCGGCGTTGTCCTGCACGAACCCCATGTAGGCGGGCACGGCTGCTGCGCCCGCTTCCGCTTCCAGTTGTGCCAGCCGCTGGGCACCCAGGGCACAGGCCGCCACCTGGGCCTGGAGGTCCGCCAGGTTCTGGTCCGGGTTGCGGGCCGGATGGGAATTGCCGGCCAGCCAGGCGCGCACCTCCGCCTCCAGGAAGCGGCCGTCCCGCAGGATCAACATGCCGTCGGAAAGACAGCCTTCCTCGTCGATGTGCCGGCTGGCGGCGGGCATGGAGCCGGGGGCGATGCCGCCCACGTCGGCATGGTGGGCCCGGGCGGCGGTGAAATAGCACGGCCCCCGGCTCGACAAATGCGCCCGAGCCGCCTCCCGAGGGGGCCAAGCAACACTTGGGGCGGCCCGGCATGTTTCTTGATCAGGCAATCCACCCTCGCCAAACACGGGCATGACCACCGTGATGTCCGGCAGGTGGGTGCCACCGGCATAGGGGGAGTTGATGAGGTAGGCGTCCCCGGACTGCATGGCTTGTCCGAAACGGGTCAGGATGGCTCGCACCGAATCCCCCATGCTGCCCAGGTGTACCGGGATGTGGGGCGCGTTGGCGATCAGGTGGCCGTCCAGGTCGAACAGGGCGCAGGAGAAGTCCAGGCGTTCCCGGATGTTCACCGAGCGGGCTGTGTTCCGCAGCACCCGCCCCATGTCCTCGGCGATGCTCATGAAGCGTCGGTTGAACAGGGTGAGCCAGGTGGGATCGGGGCGGGAGGGGTCCGGACGCCGGACCTGGTGGGCCCGCATGGAGAGCAGCAGGTCACCCCGGCCTGTCCTCTCGGCCTGCCAGCCTGGTTCCAGCACCACGGTGGACCCGGCCTCCACCAGCAGGGCCGGGCCCTGGACCGTCTGGCCCGGACACAGGTCGCCGCTGGCGTACAAGGCCGCCTCATGCCAGGCGCCGGCCAGGAACACCCTGCGCTTACCCAATGGGGTGGCGGGTGAATCCGGCATGTCCGTCACGGAGGACGGCTCGCCGCCGCCGCTGACGGTTTCCGTTTCCAGGGCCACGCAGATCAGTTCCCTGGCCGGTGCGGCGAAGCCGAAGCGCCGGCGGTGTTCGGCATGGAAGGTGGCGGCCATGGCCTCGGGCGTGTCCCGGGGCACGGGCAGGACGGTGTCCGAACCCGCGTAGCGCAGGAGGACGGATTGTCTGGCGGAGGCAGGGCCGGCGTGGGGGTGCGGAGGGGGTGTCTCCCATCCCTCATTCCCCATCCCCCATGCCCGCAGCGGCTGTTCCACCGCCTGCAGGCTTACAACCCGCCGTTCCGCCAGGCCGATGCCGTATGCGGACAGGACGGAGGCGAGGGGCGAAATCAGGACCCGGCCCATGCCCAGGCGTTGGGCCACGGCGCAGGCGTGCTGGCCGCCGGCGCCGCCGAAACTCACCAGCACGTGGTCCGCCGGATTCACGCCTCTGGCCAGGGTGATGTGGCGGATGGCGTCGGCCATGTGCTCCACGGCAATGTCCAGGAAACCTTCCGCCAAGCGCTCCGGGCTGTAGTCCACGCCCAGGGACGCGTTCACTTCCCGGGCGAGTTCCGCGAAGGCCAGGCGGACGGCCTCGCCATCCAGGGATTGATCGGCCCGGGGGCCGAACACCCGGGGAAAGTGGTCCGCCTGGATGCGGCCCAGCAGCAGGTTGGCGTCGGTCACCGCCAGGGGACCGCCACGTCGGTAGCAGCGGGGGCCGGGCACGCTGCCGGCTGACTCGGGGCCTGCCAGCAGGCGGGTGCCGTCGAAACGCAGGATGGAGCCGCCCCCCGCCGCCACGGTATGCACCCCCAGCATGGGCACGCGGACGCGGTGGCCGGCGATGCGGGTGTCCAGGCTGCGCTCGAACTCCCCCGCGAACAGGGACACGTCCGTGGAGGTGCCCCCCATGTCGAAGCCGATGAGCCTGTCGAAGCCGGCGACCCGGCCCACCTTGGCCATGCCCATGAGTCCCCCGGCCGGCCCGGAAAGTACGCTGTCCCTGCCCCGGAAGGCGCTGGATGGCGCCAGGCCGCCGTTGGACTGCATGAACTCCAGGCTGGCGTCTTCGGGCAGGGCCTTGGCCACCTGGTCCACGTAGCGTGCCACCGGCGGCGACAGGGTGGCGTCCAGCACAGCGGTTTCCGCCCGGGGCACGAACTTGACCAGGGGGCTGGCCTGGTGGGAGAGGGTGACCTGCGCGTAGCCCGCCGCCCGGGCCAGGTCGCCGGCCTGTAGTTCATGGGCCGGGTTCTTCCAGCTGTGCAGGAAGGCGATGGCGCAGGCCTGGAAGCCCTGGGCCCGGCCCTGGCTCAACAGGTCTTTCAGTCCCGGAACGTCCAGGGGGACCAGTTCGGAACCGTCTGCCGCCATGCGTTCCCTGGCTTCCTCCACACGCTCGTAGAGGGGCTCGGGTTTGTGTATGTCCAGGGCGAAGATGTCGGGCCGCGCCTGGTCGCCGATCTCCAGGGCGTCGGCGAAGCCCTCGGTGACGATGAGCAGGGTGGGTTCGCCGGCGTGGGTCAGCAGGGCGTTGGTGCCCACGGTGGTGCCCATCTTCACCGCCGAAACCAGCCCGGCGGGCATGGGGGCGCCGGGGGGCAGGCCCAGGATGCGGCCCATGCCGGCGATGGCCGCGTCCCGGTAATGTTCCGGGTCCTCGGACAGGAGCTTCGTCTGGATCAGGCGTCCGTCCGGAGCCCGGGCGACGATGTCGGTGAAGGTGCCGCCCCGGTCGACCCAGAACTCCCAGGCCGTGGCCATGGCACCGCTGGTGCTGGCGTTCAGACCCCGGACTCCTCCAGCATATCCCGGGCATCCCGGGCCAGCTCGTCCAGCTGCTCCTCGCTCAGCATCAGATGGTCCAGGGTGGCGGCCCCCATCTTGTCCCATTCCGCATCGCTGCTGAGGCGGGAATGGCTGCTTTCGATGTATTCCGCCAGGTGGGAGATGGCGATGAGGTTGAGGGATTCCGCCGCCAGGCTGGATCGGTACACGCCCAGGTCATGGTGCTGGGCGATGGCGTGGCGCATGTGTTCCGGCAACTGCCAGCTGGCGGCCAGCAGGCTGCCCACAGTGGCATGGTTGGTGCCGTGCCGTTCATCCTCCACGTCGGTGAAGGCGCGGCTGTGTTCCTGGTTGGCCTGCTTGAGGGTCTCCTTGTAGTCCTCGAAGCGGCGCATCATCAAAGGGATGCCGGCATCGTGGAACAGGCCGAAGAGGTGGGCGTCCTCCCTGGGCGCGCAGCCAAGCTGTCTGGCCAGGTAGGCGGCCACCATGGCGCTGCGGGCCGCGTTGTCCCAGAAACGGTCCAGGCCTTGGGTGGGGACGCTGTTGCGCAGGGCCAGGCTGGTCACCAGGGAAACCACGTTCTTCATGCCCAGCATGGAGACGGCCCGGTGAATGTCCGTCACCTTCTGGCGCAGGCCGTAGAAGGGGGAGTTGACGGTCTTGATCATGGCCGCGGACAGGCCCACGTCGGCGGCGATGAGCCGGCCGATGCGGCCCATGTCGGGATCGGAGCCGCGCTGCTCCTCCATCACCGCGGCGACTACCGTGGGCCGGGGAGGGATGGCGACGCTGGCGATGAGTTTTTCGGCTTCGGTCTGGCTCAGGGTGGTCATGGGTCCTGTCTCCAATGTTTGACTGTGCACCGGACTCGCCACGCGCCTCCGGTTTGCCGGAGCAATGGCCGCTTAGGGCGGCCCACAGCAGTTCGTCGATGAACTTACAATTGTAATTTCTTCGCGGAGGTTTCATGCCTTCTCACCGCCGCCGGGGTCTGAGGTAGGCGCAGCCATGATGTCGGGAACCGCTTCCAGGCAGGTTGCCGGAGTATTTGCCTGGATGAGGGTCGGCAACACCCGGCTGCCCCAGGGTACAGGAGAGCCGGGCATGTCGGACGGCCCAGCCTTCATGCTTCAACGTGCAACAACCGGGTAGGAGACGCGCTTGCGGGCCGAATGGGTTCGCGCCTTGCCATTGGGGTACCAAGAGGCTCCCGCTGCTGACGCAGAATTCTGCAAGCCGGCACTAGATTTCGCCGAGGCCGAAGAAGTCTCGCGCGGTGTCCTGCAATTCCAGGAGTTCCTCGCCGTCGAGGCCGAGGTGGGCAAGACAGGCATCGCCGAAGGCATCCCATTCGCAGTCGTTCAGGTTGTCCGTGATCATGCTTTCCAGCTTTTCGGCGACATGACCCAGGGCGATCAGATTCATCGCCTCCGCCGGCAGGCGTGCATCCAGGAAGGCCGGCAGGTCATGGTGATAGGTGATGGCGTCCCGGATGGTCCCCGGCAGGCCCCAGTTGCTGGCAAGCAGACCTCCCACCACGGCATGGTTGGTATTGTGGCGCGCATCCTCCAGTTCGGTCACGTGGGGCCAGTACGCATTCCCCAGTTCCTGCATGGTTTGCCGATACGCGGGAATGTTCTGCATGAGCACGGGCATGGCCGCGTCATGGAAGAGCACATAGAGGTGCGCCTCCTGGGTCTGCATCAGGGCCATGCGGCGGGCCAGGAGATGAGCGAGCTGGGCGCTGCGGCTGGCGCTTTCCCAGAATCGCTCGATACCCTCGATCTTCACGCTGGTGCGCAAGGCCAGGCCCATGACCAGGGTGCCGATGTTTTTCAGGCCGAGCATGGCCACCGCCTGGTCGATGGAAGCGATCTTGTGGCGCAGGCCGTAGAAGGGGGAATTCACCGTTTTCAGAACGGCGGCTGCCAGGCCGACATCATTGCCGATCAACTGGACGAGGCGGGGGATGTTCGGTTCATCCTTGGTCCGTTCTTCGAACAGGGCCCGGACGATTTCCGGCTGCGGCGGAATACTGATGGAGCCGACCAGATTCTGGAGGTCAGTCTGCCGTATAACCGGGGCGGTACGGGGCGAGGGGGCGTTGTTCGTGGCAGCAAACATGGCGATTTAATATGCCAAATATGTCTAAATCAATAAAATTGATTTTAAGGGTGCTGACTGGCGATTCCGCGTATCGGTGAAGACTGGGTGAAGCTAACCGATCGGATTGTGTCAATCGCGCAACAAGTGGAGCACAAAGCTGGATATCGGATTCGCCGGTGTGACGATCAAATGGAATTGGGCAAAATCCAGCGCCCTATCCAGCTCCCTCGTATCAACAACTATGTGGAACGGTTTCTCCACAACTCTGGCAAGCCTTCGCAGAAGGAGGCTGTTTCGCAGCTCTGTCCAGGATCGATGGTCAGATACCCCGCAACAGTTCGTTGATCCCGACCTTGGACAGCGTCTTTTCATCCACCTTCTTGACGATGACGGCACAGTAAAGGCTGTACTTGCCGTCCTTGGAGGGCAGGTTGCCGCTCACCACCACGGAGCCGGCGGGCACGCGGCCGTAGTGGACCTCGCCCGTCTCCCGGTCGTAGATGCGGGTGGACTGGCCGATGTACACGCCCATGGAAATGACGCAGTTGTCCTCCACCACCACGCCTTCCACCACTTCGGAGCGGGCGCCGACGAAGCAGTTGTCGCCGATGATGGTGGGGCCGGCCTGGACGGGCTCCAGCACGCCGCCGATGCCCACGCCTCCGGACAGGTGCACGTTCTTGCCGATCTGGGCGCAGGAACCCACGGTGGCCCAGGTATCCACCATCGTGCCTTCATCCACATAGGCGCCGATGTTCACGTAACTTGGCATGAGCACCACGTTCCTGGCGATGTAGGAACCCTTGCGCACGGCGGCGGGGGGCACCACCCGGAAGCCGCCCTCGCGGAAGTCCTTGGAGTTGAAGTCGGCGAACTTGCTGGGCACCTTGTCGTAGTAGTTGGTGTAGCCGCCCTTGATGAAGTTGTTGTCTTCCAGGCGGAAGGACAAGAGCACGGCCTTCTTGATCCACTGATGGGTGATCCAGTTCTGACCCTCGGTACGTTCCGCCACCCGCAGCTGGCCGCAATCCAGCAGGTCGATAACCGCCATGACGGCATCTTTCACTTGGGGTTCCACGTTGCGGGGGGTGATGTCGGCACGGCGCTCGAAGGCTTCTTCGATGGTGGCTTGCAGGTCTTGCATGACTTGTTCCTTTAAAAAATTAACGTAGTTATCTGATTGGACAGTAATTGCTGGTGGATTTTCCGGCGAGGACGCCTTTGATGTCCGGGTGGGAGCGCAGCTTGTCCAGCAGCCGGCTGTAGTCGGCGTCGCTGACAGCCGCGCCGAACAGGAAGTCCACGAAACCGTCCGACCGCACTTTG
The DNA here is from genome assembly GCA_024235835.1 of Thiobacillus sp. Classification (NCBI taxonomy): domain Bacteria; kingdom Pseudomonadati; phylum Pseudomonadota; class Betaproteobacteria; order Nitrosomonadales; family Thiobacillaceae; genus Thiobacillus; species Thiobacillus sp. The sequence continues at coordinate 325,978 of JACKLQ010000001.1, forward strand.
TAAGAGGCGTTTTCCATGCCCTCGTCGAACAGCAGGTTGCCAATGGCGGCCTCGGCTTCCGCTTGTCCTGCCCAGGAGGGGAGGGATAGGCAGAACAGCAAGGAAAACAATGCCTTTTTCATGGCCTGCCTCCGCAGAAGTTCACAATTCTTTGGGCCGCCTCCACGCAGGGCTCCAGGCCGTCCACCAGGGCGATGCGCACGAAGCCCTGGCCCGGGTTCACGCCCTTGGCCTCCCGGGCGAGGAAGGAACCTGGCAATACCGTGACATGCTGCTGTTCGTACAAGCCCCGCGTGAACTGGGCATCGTCCCTTCCGGGCACTTTTGCCCACAGGTAGAAGGCGGCGTCCGGGGCCTCGAATTCCAGCGCGCCCCTGAGGATGGGCATGACGGCCGCGAATTTCTCCCGGTACTGGCGGCGGTTCTCCGCCACGTGGCCTTCGTCCTTCCAGGCGGCCACGGAGGCGGCCTGGACAGCGGGGTTCATGGCGCTGCCGTGGTAGGTGCGGTAGAGCAGGAACTGCCTGATGACCTGGGCATCGCCGGCCACGAAGCCGGAACGCAGGCCCGGCACGTTGGAGCGCTTGGACAGGCTGTTGAACACCACCAGCCGGTCGAAGCCCCGGCCCTGTTCCCTGGCTGCCGTCAGGGCACCAAGAGGCGGGTGGCCCTCGTCGAAATAGATTTCCGAATAGCATTCGTCGGCGGCGATGATGAAGCCATGCCGGTCCGCCAGGTCGAACACCTGCCGCCATTCCTCCAGGCCCATGACCTTGCCCGTGGGGTTGCCGGGGGAACATACATAGACCAGTTGCACCGTCTCCCACATGTCCTCGGGAATCGTGCCGAAGTCCATGCGGAAGCTGTTCTCCGGCAGGGTGTTGAGGAAGTAGGGCTTGGCGCCGCCCAGCAGGGCCGCACCCTCGTAGATCTGGTAGAAGGGGTTGGGGGAGAGCACACGCTTCACGTGCTTGGTCTGGTCTATGACCGCCTGGGCGAAGGCGAACAGGGCTTCCCGGCTGCCGTTCACGGGCAGAATCTGGGTGGCCGGGTCCAGTTCGACTCCGTAGCGCGCCTGGCACCAGTCGGCGATGGCCTCCCTCAGGGCGTCGCTGCCCTGGGTGACGGGGTAGTGGGCCAGGCCCTGGAGGTTGTCGGTGAGGGCCTGCCTGATGAAGGCCGGCGTTGCGTGCTTGGGCTCGCCGATGGAAAGATTGATGGCCGATAGCCCCGGGTTGGGCGTCACGCCGGCGAACAGGTCCCGGAGCTTCTGGAACGGATAGGGTTGGAGTTGAGCTAGACGAGGATTCATGCGCGGCGTTCCGGCGCCAAAAAGATCAAGAAAGACGCGAATTATATGCCCTCCGTATCCCCCCTTGCCCCCCTCAGCCTGCTGGTGGCCGCCAGCACCTGGGGCCTGGTCTGGTATCCCTACCGCCTGCTCCAGGCAGACGGCCTGTCCGGCAGCGTCTCCTCCCTGCTGACCTATGCCCTGGGCATCCTGCCCCTGCTGTTCCTGGCGCGGCGGGGGCGCTGGCTTGCCCCGGCGGGCCAATGGGGCTGGCTCCTGGCCGTGGCGCTCACCGCCGGCTGGACCAACCTGTCCTACGTGCTGGCGGTGATCCATGGCGAAGTCATGCGCGTCATGCTGCTGTTCTACCTGGCTCCCCTGTGGACGGTGGTCTTCGCCCGGCTGATCCTCCACGAACGGGCCGGGCCTTGGGGCTGGGCTGTCATCGGCCTGGCCCTGGGCGGGGCCTATGTGATGCTGGGCCAGTCAGGGGAAGGACTCTCCTGGCAACTGCCCCTGCCGGCCAACAGCGCGGAATGGCTGGGCCTGGCCTCGGGCATCGGCTTTGCCCTCACCAACGTGGTTTCACGGGGTGCCCGGGCCATTCCCATCGAAACCCGTTCCCTCTGGACCTTCATCGGCGTGACGGCCATGGCGGGGATGTTCGTGCTGGTGGAAGGTTTGCCCATGGGGGTGGTGGCGGGCATGGGGCCTGCCAACTGGATGTTGATGGCCGGCATCACCCTGATCCTGGTGCTGGCCACTTTTACCGTCCAGTATGGCCTGGCCCACACCCCCGCCAACCGGGCCGTGGTCATCATGCTGTTCGAACTGGTGGTGGCCGCCATTTCCAGCCAATGGCTGGCGGGGGAGATGATGGGCACCCGGGAGTGGATCGGCGGTGCCATGATCGTGGCCGCCACCCTGTTCTCCATGAAGCTGGAACATAAACATGAGTGAACTCGCTTACCTGCTGCATGCCTCGCTGCTGGTGTCCGACCTGGACCGTTCCCGGGCTTTCTACGAGGGCGTGCTGGGCCTGAAACCCAACGCCAGCCGGCCCGAGATGAGTTTTGCCGGGATCTGGTACGACATCGGCAGTGCCCAGATCCACCTCATCTGCCAGCCCAATCCCGACCCGGTGACGGGCCGGCCCGAGCATGGCGGCCGGGACCGCCATACCGCCCTGGGGGTGAAGGGCTGGGAAGCCATGCGGCAAAAGCTGGACGCCGCCGGCCTGGCCTACACCCTCAGCAAGTCCGGCCGCCAGGCCCTGTTCGTGCGGGACCCGGACGGCAACGCCCTGGAACTGGTTTCCCTGGATTAGCCGATAGGGCCAGTTGTGGCGGGAGCCCTAGCCCAGCCCCTTCCCCCTTTGAAAAAGGGGGATTGAGGGGGATTAGACGGCAGGCGCATTCAGCGTGCGCCGGAGAAATCCCCCATGCCCCACTTTGCAAAGGGGGGATACGTCAGGCCGTCCCTACCTGCCGCGCCCGGATGGCCTGTCTGTGCCTGCGGAAGATGAATTGGTGCATCCCATCCGCCAGGGGTTCGGCCAGGCCCAGGAATGAAGCCCGGGCAAAGCCGCCCTCCGGCGCCATGGCCATGGCCGGCAGCCGCAGGTACAGGGGCAGGCTGGGAGAGGGCCGCAGTTCCAGCAGCAGGGGCGTGCCCTCCGCCGGCGGCCGGGTTTCCCGCCAGCGGAGTTCCTCCGGGGAGAACTTCACGTCCACCTCGGCGGCCGCCGGCCCCGGCTCCAGGGTGCGGGCCAGCAGGTAGAGGGCCAGGTCCAGCTTGGCCTCCACCCGCTCCAGGCGGCGGTGTTCCGTGCCGCCGGCCTCCAGCTCGTGCACGGCCTCCATCTGGTTGATGGCGGTGAGCAGCAGCAGGGCCTCCCGCTCCAGGGTGGCGACGGGCGTGGCGCCGGTATCCAGGATGCTCCACTTCAGGGGCAGACGGCATTCGCACCACAGGCCTTTTTCAATCATTCGTCTTCCCCGGAAAGAGAGAGGTGCCCCAGCAGGCCAGCCGGGCCGTGCCGTAGCAGGCCTCGTGTTCCGCCGCCAGGGTGACGGGCACCCCCAGCAGGCGGGAGCGGATGCGAGTATAGGCCGGGTTGCGCCCGCCGCCCCCGGCGCTGACTACTCGCGCCAGGGGCGTGGCCCCCAGTTCCGCCAGCTTGGCGTAGCCCCGGGCCTCGATGCGGGCCAGGCCTTCCAGGATGCCATGCAGGAACTCGGCCCGGTGTTCCGGCCGGGGTTCCAGGCGCGGGGCCAGGTCCGGGTCGTTGACGGGAAACCGCTCGCCGGGCCCGGGCAGGGGGGTGTAGTCCAGGCCCGTGTCGTGGTTGGGGTCGATGCGGGCGGAAAGCTCGTCCAGTTCATCGTCGGTGAAGTGCTGGCGCAGCACCCCGCCCCCTGCGTTGGAGGCCCCGCCCGTGAGCCACAGTTTGCCGAACCAGTGGCTGTAGATGCCGAAGCGGGCATCGTCCACCCGGGTTTCCGACAGCAGCTTCAGCACCAGGGTGGTGCCCAGGGAAGTCACCGCCTCGCCGGGTTGCTCCACGCCCGCCGCCAGGAAGGCGGCGATGCTGTCCGTGGTGCCCGCCCGCACCAGGCAGTCCGGGTTCACCCCCAGTTCCCGGGCCCGGGGCCGGGCCAGCAGGCCCAGGGCTTCGCCGGGGGGCACGGGAACGGGCAGGTAGTCCACGTCCGCCAGGTATTCCACCCAGTCGGGCCACTGGCCGGTGTCCAGGTCGACGCCCATCTTCAGGGCGTTGTGGAAGTCGCTCACGGGCCGGTCGGAGAGTTGAGCCGACAGCCAATCCGCCTGGTTCAGGTACAGCCGGGCCCGCTCCAGGCCCAGGCGCTTCTTCAGCCACAGCACCTTGGCCAGGCCCGAGGTGGCCATGGCCGCCGGGTGCTCCGCCCCCGCCGCCCGGGCGATGGCGGAGGCCTCCTCCGTGGCCCGGGCGTCGTTGTACATCAGGGGTGGGAAGGTGGGGTTCAGGGCCTCGTCGCAGGCCATCACCGTGGCGGAGGTGCCGTCCACCGCCAGGGCCCCCAGGCGCTTGCGCAGGCCGATGGGTACCTGGGCGATGAGTTCCAGCAGCGCATCCCTCCAGGTGGCCGCCGCGTCGTGGTCCGGCACGGAGCCGTAATCCACCCGGGCCATGTCCTCGATCTCGCCGTTGGGTGCGATGACGCAGGCCCGGGCGCCAGAGGTGCCGAAGTCGAGGCCAAGGAAGCAGGGTGTATTGCTCATATCCCCCTCCTGATAGGGCCAGCAGGGTTTTTCCCCCCTTTGGCAAAGGGTGGCAGGGGGGATTCGAGAAGTTTCACCGGAGCCACCGCCGCGGAATTCCCCCTCGATCCCCCTTTGGAAAAGGGGGAAGGACGTGGCGCGGCCGGCGTGGCCATGCAGATGGATCGGCTACCCATCTCAGGCAAACCCCAGGAACACGGCCAGGGCCCGGTTCACCGCCACCATGGCTTCCGCGTCCAGCCGGCCGAAGGCCGTGCCGATCTTGTCCCGGGGCACGCTTTGGGCCTTGTCCACCATCACCTGGGAGACGACCCGCAGGCCGTTTTCCGGCGTGGGTTCGATCTGGATGCGGAACAGAGGCGTGGCGCGCAATTCGCCGGTTACCGGCAGTATGGTGACCGAGGGATGCTCGGCGAAAAGATCGGACTGGATCACCAGGGCCGGACGGGGTTTGCCATGGGGTTTGCCATCCTCCCCCAGCAAGGCCACGGTGACCAGGTCACCACGCCTCATTTCCAGCCCCAGGTATCCGCCACGGATTCAAGCCATTCCAGGGTCCCGGTTTCCAGAGTATCGCCCTGCAGCAGCAGGGACTGGCGCTTGCATTCCTCCGCGAACCCCGCGCGCCGGGTATCGGGCACCCAGATCTGGATGGGGCGCAGGCCGGCCTCTCGCAGCGCCTGGCGGTGTTTCTGCACCCGTTCGGAGGTGTTGGTGCTCATGAGTGGTCCCGGCTTTGTTACATGAAACAGTTTAGTTTCTTGTGTTTCATGTAACAAGCGGATGCAGTGTGGACGGGTATCGGAGGAGCGTGTATAAGACGTCCAAGGCCACCTGATATGCCTGGAAATAAACAAATAATACAAAGGGTTGGCCTATTACTTCCGTGATAGGCACCCGAGATTGGGAGACAAATACACCTGTTCGGGGGGCTGACAATAACGTAGGGCGTAAACCTAGTGAACCTGCTGATCGCCGTGTTCTTCTCAGTCGGTCTGGTGGCCTGCGCCGCACTCGAAACCAAGGGGTGGGGGCAGTGGGCCGAAGAGAATCTCGCGCTGCACGACACCACGTCGACCGCTTTGTTCGACTGGCGAGACTGGCCAGGAATGATCGTCCGCATCGACAAGAATCCAGCTGTCTCTGAAGGTTACAAGTCAGCCCGCCTGCGCCCTGGCGTGCACGTCATCGAGTACAGCAATCATGTTCGCGACTTCGGTCACGTGAAGGGCGTGATCAACATGGTCTTGTTGGCCGGACACAGTTACCAATTTCACTTTGACACCTGCTACTGGTGCAAGCCGCGCCGGCTTGCAGTCTGGGTCGACGACGTCACCACCGGTGAGCTTGCGTGGGGTACGCGCCCCAACTGGCCCCGTTGGTACCTGTGAGCAAACGCCGCATCGCAAAACATTTTCGCTGAGTGCGCGGTGCCACACCCACGCCCTACAAGCTGCGCCCGCCCGGCTGGCCACACCCTGTACCGCAACGGCGGAACCCCGGAACGTCCCGTAATGGGGGCCAGCCCCGGGCCGATTGAACTGAGCGTGCAAGGGGGGTGGAAAACCCGGTGCGGCAAACCGTCTACAGGCAATCGCCGCCGCTGCTTGAATAAATGCCACCCTCGGGGCAAAGGGCTCGGTGGAATGAGGTTTTCCTACTGCTTCCTTTGACCTCTCAAAGGGCGGATAGACGAAACGTACGTAATTACGTACTATTTTGTCTCCTCTATTCGGAGAACGAAGATGGCCACCCTCACTGCAAGCGAAGCACGCGCAAACCTGTATCGGCTCATCGACCAGGTCGCTGAGTCACATCAGCCAATTCATATCGCCGGAAAGCGATCAAGTGCCGTCCTTCTCGCAACCGAAGATTGGGAAGCCATTCAAGAAACGCTATACCTTCTTTCCATCCCCGGCATGCGCGAATCTATCAAGGAGGGCATGGCCGAGCCTCTTGGCAAGAGCGCCAAGGAGCTTAACTGGTGAGTTGGCGGGTCGTTTTTTCGAAACACGCGCAGAAAGACGCGATGAAGCTGGCTGCGGCAGGCCTGAAGACCAAGGCACTGGAACTTCTGGCCGTTCTCGCTGCCGACCCGTTTCAAAACCCACCGCCCTACGAGAAGCTCGTAGGCGACTTGGCCGGCGCGTATTCGCGACGCATCAATATTCAGCATCGTCTGGTGTACGAAGTCTTTCCAAAGGAACGGGCAGTTCGTGTGTTGCGCATGTGGACGCACTATGTGTGAGAGAGGCCCAACTCCAACGCTGTCGCTGTAACCCCCCGATTAACCCGATTCCCCAGCCCAGGGCTTGGCCCCGGCGCCTGCTTCTTCCCCGGCAGGCAATGGGGGAGGGGTGGCCGCCGCCATGTCCGCCGGAGCGGGTTGATAAGGGTCAATGCCCCAACGGGCGGCTTGGCCCAGGCTGGCGGCCTCATCGCCATCCATCTGCATCCACGGAGAGTCCCATGAGCCAACCCCAGCGCCAGGCCCAAGCCGTTTCCAACCCCTTCCATCCCGACAGCGGGGACCTGTACCTGCGCTGGCGGGACGCCAAGCTCCAGGACTATCCCCGGGACCTGGGGGACCTGGTGGTGGAGATCGACGATCCCCGCCGGCTTACGGACAGCGAACACGCCGCCCTGCTGGCGCGCTGCCGCAAGGCCAACATGGCCCTTTACGCGGGCAGGACCGGGGACGACCCGGACCCGGAGATTCCCCTTTCCCTGGGGCGGCGCTTCGGCCTGCAGGACCTGAACAAGAACTGGCTGGCGGACGAGACGGGCCTCACCTCCCTCACCGTGCGCACCGACGGCATCCGCCAGCAGTACATCCCCTACACCAACCGGGCCATCAACTGGCACACCGACGGCTACTACAACACCGCCGACAAGCAGATCCACGCCCTGAACCTGCACGTGGTGCAGCAGGCCGCCAGCGGCGGCGAGAACGGACTCATGGACCACGAGATGGCCTACCTGCTGCTGCGGGAGAAGAACCCGGACTACATCCGCGCCCTCATGGGCCCCGGGGTGATGACCATTCCCGCCCGCATCGACGAGGGGGGCAGGGAGGCCCGCCGGGAGGAACCGGGGCCCGTGTTCGGCATCACCCCCGCCGGCAATCTGCACATGCGCTACACCATCCGCGTCAACAACGTCCTCTGGTCCGACGACCCCCTCACCCGGGAGGCCCTGGACGCCCTGCGGGACCTGCTGGAGGGCGAGGCACCCTACAAGTACCGGGGCCGGCTGGAATCCGGCATGGGGCTGGTGAGCAACAACGTCCTCCACGACCGCGCCGCCTTCAGCGACGACGCCACCCACAAGCGCCACTACTACCGCGCCCGCTACTTCGACCGCCTGGCGGGTACCTGACCGGGCCGGGGCCGATGGGCCCCGGGCGGGGGCACTGGCCGGCCCAAGGGATAGGGAAGACGGTGTGGCTGCGGGAAGATTCCACCATCGATACCGTGAGGGCCTCCACCGCCCTACCGACCCTGTAACGCCGTTGGTGGTGGAAGGCCGGATGCTGGTCCCTGTGCCCCTGGCCCTGGCCCGGGCCAGGGGGGGGCGACGTGATGACCGCCGTGGACCTCAACACCGATCTGCTGGGTCGCTATTTCAAGGAGCCGCCGGAGCCCGAGCCGTTATCCGGGGAAGCGAGCGAGTGGATGCGCAATCCGCAGGGGAACCTGAGCACTATCAGGCCCAAACGGGTGGAAAGCCCCGCATGCCCTGGCGGGCTCAATAATCAAGCGCAACACCCTGTTAAGGTGCTGCGATGGGAAGCCATTACGAACAACTGAGTGCTGAAGAACGGGCGACGATGATGCTGATGCGCGGAGTGGGATGCAGCTTTGCGGGCCATGGCCCGCAAGCTGCATCGCGCGCCGTCGACGATCAGCCGGGAACTGACGCGCAATACGGGGGAATCGGGCGGCTACGATGCCCGGGCGGCGGGGATTCGGGCGCGAGGGCGGCGTTACAAGCCTCGCCGTGACCGCAAGCTGGCGCCGCATACGGTGCTGTTTGGCGTGGTCGAGCATTACCTCCGGGAAGGCTGGTCGCCCGAGCAGATCGCGGGCACACTCAAGCGGGTCTGGCCCCAGGACCGGGAGCACACCGTTTCCCACGAATCCATCTACAACGCCTTGTACGTGATGCCACGAGGGGAGCTGCGCGCCGAGCTGATCGCTTGCCTGCGCCAGGGCCGGAGCGGGCGCCGCTCCCGCGCGCGCGGCGAGGATCGCCGGGGGCAGATCCCTGATATGACCAGCCTGCGCGCCCGTCCCGACGAAATCGAGGATCGCTTGGTGCCCGGACACTGGGAAGGGGACCTCATCAAGGGAGCGGCCAACCGTTCTGCTGTGGGTACCTTGGTCGAGCGTACCAGCCGTATGGTCATGCTCGCACGCATGGAGGACAGCACCGCCCTGGCGGCCCTGGAGGGCTTCTCCGAGGCGCTCAACCGGGTGCATGAGCCGATGCGCAAGACCTTGACCTATGACCAAGGCAAGGAAATGAGCCGGCACAAGGAGCTGACCGAACGTACCGGTGTTAGGGTCTACTTCGCTGATCCTCACAGCCCTTGGCAGCGTGGGTCGAATGAAAACACCAATGGCCTGCTGCGCCAGTACCTGCCCAAGGGCACCGACTTGTCCGGATTCTCCCAGGATGACCTGGATGCCATCGCCTTCAAGCTCAATTCCAGGCCTCGCAAAATTCATGGCTTCCGTTCTCCCTTGGAGGTCTACGCCGAATTGCTCGTCAAGGCTCAATCCCTTGATTCCAATTCAATTTCTTCAACTGTTGCACTTGGAACTTGAAACCGCCATGCACGGCAGAGTGGAGTTGGAACGTAAGCCCGGAACCCTGGTACGGGGCAAATGGCCCAGTATTGGGGAGAGCCCCTGAGGGGTCCCCGCAATTTTCTTCTGAAGGCACGGACCTGCCCACGGGGTAGGATGGAGGCCAGCGCCTATACCCAGGGAAGCCTCCCATGCCCGCCAGCCGCCACCATTCCCCTGCCTCCGGGCGACCTTCCGGGAAGTCCCGCTCCAGGCCCCGCATCGGCCTGGCCCTGGGCAGTGGCTCGGCTCGGGGCTGGGCCCATGTGGGGGTCATACGCGCCCTGGAGGCGGCGGGCATCCGCCCTGACCTGGTGTGCGGCACCTCCATCGGCGCCCTGGTGGGGGCCGCCTGCGCGGCGGGGGAGCTGGACCGCTTCGAACACTGGCTGCTTGACCTGGGCATGGCGGACGTGCTGGCCTTCATGGACGTGCGCCTGAACGGCGGCCTGATCAAGGGCGATCGGCTCATGGAGTTCTTCCGCCGCAACTTCCTGGACCGCCCCATGGAGAAGCTGGACCTGCCCCTGGGGGTGGTGGCCACGGCCCTGCACACCGGCGAGGAGGTGTGGCTGCGGGAAGGCTCCACCATCGACGCCGTGCGGGCCTCCATCGCCCTGCCGGCCCTGTTCACGCCGGTTGTGGTGGAAGGCCGGATGCTGGTGGACGGCGGCCTGGTGAACCCGGTGCCCGTGTCCCTGGCCCGGGCCATGGGGGCCGACGTGGTGATCGCCGTGGACCTGAATACCGACCTGTTGGGCCGCCACCTGAGGGAGCCCCCGGAAAGGGGGGAGACCGACGAGGCGTCGGCCGGGGAGGTGAGCGAATGGATGCGCAAGCTCCAGGAAAACCTGAGCGCCCTCATGCCCGGGCGGGAAGAGAGGGAGGAGCGGGGACCCCGCCTGCCGTCCATGCTGGACGTGGTGGCCTCCAGCATCAACATCATGCAGGTGCGCATCAGCCGCAGCCGCATGGCCGGGGAGCCGCCGGACGCCATCGTGGCCCCCAAGCTGGCCCGCCTGGGCCTGCTGGACTTCCACAAGGCCCGGGAGGCCATGGAAGAGGGGAGGCGGGCCGTGGCCGCGGCGCTGCCCGGCATCAGGGAAGTGCTGGGGGATTGACGTGTTGCCTGGTGTGGGTCAGGCGAGACCGGACCGCGTTCCAATCAAAGTTTTTCGGCAGTCCCGCTGCTTCATTCAAACATCAGCTCATCAACGCGTATTCGAGTTTGGCGTGAACTGACTCAATTCCACCCGGGGTGCGGGCTCCCAACCCGGCTTGCGGTGTTCCGCCACCACGTTGGTAAAGATGCCGCCCCGCACGTAGAACTTGCTGGTGAGGCGCATGAAGCGGGGATCGGTGGCCCCCACCAGGTCGTCCAGGATGCGGTTGGTGACGTCCTCGTGGAAGTGGCCTTCCTCCCGGAAGGACCAGATGTAGAGCTTCAGGCTCTTCAGCTCCACGCAGCGCCGGTCCGGGATGTAGTCCAGGAACAGGGTGGCGAAGTCCGGCTGGCCGGTCTTGGGGCACAGGCAGGTGAACTCGGGAATCTCGATGTGGATGTGGTAGTCCCGGGCCGGCTGGGGGTTGTCGAAGGTTTCCAGGGCCTTGGTGGGTTGGCTGGGCATGAGGACGGCTTCCGAAGTTAAAATCGCGGGCGAATTATAAATCCCGGACATCCACCCCCTTGCGCCTCAAGCACATCCATATCGCCGGCTTCAAGTCCTTCGTGGACCCGGTGACCATCCCCGCCACCGCCCAGCTCACCGGCGTGGTGGGGCCCAACGGCTGCGGCAAGTCCAACGTCATCGACGCGGTGCGCTGGGTGCTGGGGGAATCCAAGGCCCGGGAACTGCGGGGTGCCAGCCTCCAGGACGTGATCTTCAACGGCTCCACGGGCCGCAAGCCCGCCAGCCGTGCCTCGGTGGAGTTGTTATTTGATAACAGCGAGGGCAAGGCGGCAGGGCAGTGGTCCCAGTACGCGGAAATTTCAGTGAAACGGGTGCTGACCCGCAGTGGCGATTCCAGTTATCACATCAACAACGTGCAGGTGCGCAAGAAGGACATGATGGACCTGTTCCTGGGCACCGGCCTGGGGGGCGACGCCTACGCCATCATCGAGCAGGGCATGATCTCCCGCATCATCGAGGCCAAGCCCGAGGAGTTGCGGGGCTTCCTGGAAGAGGCGGCGGGGGTGTCCAAGTACAAGGAACGCCGCAAGGAGACCGAGTCCCGCCTGCGGGACACCCGGGAGAACCTGGATCGGGTTTCCGACATCCGCGAGGAACTGGGCCGTCAGCTGGAAAAGCTGGCCGTGCAGGCCGAGGTGGCCCGGCGCTTCTTTGCCCTGGACAGTGACCGAAACCTCAAGACCCATTTCCTCTCCCTGGTGCGTCGCCGGGATGCCCAGGCCCGCCAGGCGGAGCTGGAACGCCAGATGGAGGCGGCCCGCAACGACATCGAGGCCAAGATCGCCGATCTGCGCCGCATCGAGTCCGACCTGGAAACCCATCGGCTGGCCCAGTTCGAGGCCACCGAGGCACTGAACCTGGCCCAGGCGAAGTTCTACGAGGCCAGCGCCGAGGTGGCCCGGGTGGAACAGGAACTGAAGCACCTGGGGGCCACCCGGGAGCGGCTGAACCAGGAGTTGCAGCTCAACGTCGCCCGCCAGGATGCGGCGAGGGCCGAACTGGAAGCCACCCGCACGGAGATCGGCCTGCGTCAGGAGGAGCATGCCCGGGGCGAGGAACAGGCGGAGATTCTCCATGAACGGGCGGTCATGACCGGCGAGGAAATGCCCGAGGTGGACGCTGCCTGGCGCGAGGCCCAGGCCGCCGTGGCCGCGGTGCAACAGGAGATGGGCCAGTTCGAGCAGGCCATCCAGTTGGAGGAGGCCAATCGCACCCATGCCGAGCGGGCCATCGACATGCTCAAGGCCCGGGAACTACGCCTCATGCAGGAGAAGGATGCCCTGGCCTCCCAGGACATGAGCCATGTGGAGCGCCAGCAGATGGAGCTGGAGGCCCTGGAGGAACGGGCGGAAAGCCTGAACGAATATCTCGAGAATGCCCGGGCCGAACTGCCGGACATGGAGGCAGCCCTGCGCCAGTCACGCCATGTGCTGGATGGGGCCCGGGGTGAACAGCATCGCCTGGAGGCCCAGTTGGCCGCCCTGCGCAAACTGCAGGACAGCGCCCATCAGGCCGAGGGGGAGGGTGCCTCCTGGCTTGTCCGGGAGGGCCTGGATCAGGTTTACCGGCTGTGGCAGGCGATCCGTGTGGAGGCAGGCTGGGAAACGGCGGTGGAAGCGGCCCTGGGGGAGGCCATGGCCGCCCTGGCCGCCGAGGCCCGGCCGGAGTGGCTGGAACAGCCGCCGGAGGCCCGGTTTGAACTGCTGCTTCCTTCTCCCTCCGGGATAAGGGCTGGGGATGAGGGAGCTGCCCATGGGATGGTACACGCCGCTCCCTCACCCCTGACCCCACCTCCGGGTGGTGAGGGGGATCTAAACCCCCTGGTGGAGCTGATCCACACCGACAACCCCCTGATCGCCCGCTTCCTGGCGGACCGCCTGGCCCTGGCCTTTGCCACGGACAGCCTGGAACATGCCCTGGCCCTGCGGGGCCGCCTGCCCGCCGGCGGCTTCATCGCCACCCGGGAAGGCCATCGGGTTGGGCGGGACAGCCTCATCTTCAACGCCCCCGAGAAAGGCCACCAGGGCCTCATCGCCCGGGTGCGGGAAATCCAGGACCTGGAAGCGCAGGTGGAACTGGGCCAGGCTCGGCTGGAGGAAGTGCAGGAAGACCTGGCCCGGACTGAGGAGGCCCTCCAGTCCGGCCGGCGTCAGGTGGATGCCCTCCAGGCCCAGATCAGCCAGACCCAGGCCCAGGCCGGACAGTTGCGCGCCCAAGTGGCCCGGGGCCAGGAAGCAGCCCGCCGCGTTAATGATCGTCGCGCCCAGGTGGAGCAGGACCTGAACGAGATCTACGAGCACATGGCCCAGGAGGAAGAGGCCTGGAACGACGCAGGCGACCGGCAGATGGTGGCCCAGGAAGCCTATGACGCCGCTAGGGAACGCCTGGATGAGGCCCGCCAGGCCCGCCAGGCCCTGGACCAGAAGGTCCAGACCGTGCGGGAGGCCCAGCGCCGGGCCGAACGGGAGGCCCAGGAGGCCGCCTTCCAGGTGCGGGCCCTGGCCAGCCGCCTGAAGGAATTGGCCGAGCGGGTGGCCCGGGGGGATCGCACCCTGGGGGAACTGGCCCAGGAGCAGGCCCGCCTGGAAGCCGAACTGGCGCAAGCCCAGCCCTCGCCGGTGGAGGACAGCCTGCGCTTCGCCCTGGCCCAGCGCCAGGAGGCGGAGTCCACCCTCACCGTCGCCCGGGACGCCCTGGAAGGGGCCAACCTGAATTTGCGGGACCTGGATACCGAGCGCCTCAAGGCGGAGCGCGCGTTGGAGCCCCTGAAGGAGCGGGCCCAGGCCATGGAACTGAAGCTCCAGGAAGCCCAACTCAACGAGGCCCGCTACAGCGAGGAGCTTGAAGGGGTGGACGAGGCCGCGCTGAAGGAAGAGGCGGAGCATGCCGGCATCGCCAACCGGGGCGATGCCTGGCTGAAGACCGAACTTGACCGCCTGGAAGCGGACATCACCGCCCTGGGGCCGGTGAACATGGCGGCCCTGGAAGAACTCAAGGCCGCCGAGGAACGCAAGCAGTACCTGGATGCCCAGGCGGAAGACCTGGAGACCGCCGCCAATACCCTGGAGGAGGCCATCCGCCGCATCGACGCGGAAACCCGTGCCCGCCTGAAGGACACCTTCGACAGGGTGAGCCGGGAGTTCCAGAGCCTGTTCATGGAACTGTTCGGCGGCGGCCACGCGGAACTGATCCTCACCGGCGATGAAATCCTGGACGCGGGGCTCACCGTATTGGCCCAGCCGCCGGGCAAGAAGAACAGTTCCATCCAGTTGCTGTCCGGCGGGGAAAAGGCCCTTACCGCCCTATCCCTGGTGTTCGCCTTCTTCCGCCTCAACCCCGCGCCGTTCTGCCTGCTGGACGAGGTGGACGCACCCCTGGACGACAGCAACACCGAGCGCTACTGCGCCATGGTGAAAAAGATGTCCGCGGAAACCCAGTTCATGTTCATCACCCACAACCGCATCACCATGGAACTGGCGGAGCACCTGGTGGGCGTGACCATGCCGGAGCCTGGCGTCTCCCGGCCGGTGGCGGTGGATGTGGATGACGCGGTGCGTCTGGCGGCTTGATTTGGGTGATGGGTGATGGGTGATGGGGTGACCCCATTACTCATTCCCCATCCCTCATCCCTTGATTTTTCCCAACCCCCTGGCCGCCTGGAGGCAGAGCATCTTGAAGTCGGTGTAGGTCAGGGGGTCCAGGCCGCAATGGCCGTGGCCCCGGTCTGCGTAGATCATGCCGATGGCCTTGCCGTCCACGTGCAGGCTCATGGCATAGAAGTCCCCGGCGCCGATGACTTGCTGCAGACCGGGGTTCACCATGGGCCAGAGCTTGTCCCGGTTGCCCTCGTTCACCCACACGCCCTGCATCTTGCCCATGAGCTGGCAGAAGAGATCCTTGCCCGCCATGGCGAATTCGAAGTGGCGCAGGGGGTCGTCCGCCTTGATGCCCAGGGTGAAGCGGGATTTCACCTTCTTGCCGTCGGGGGTGACCATGGCAAACAGGATGCGGGAGAGGCCCAGGCCGGTATGCAGGCCCTTGAGGATGATGGCGGACATCTGATTGAGGGTGAGGGATCCGTCCAGGTGTCCTTCGATGCCCTGCAGGGCTTCCCGCAGAACCTGCTTGTCCGGCATGGGGCAAGCGGCGTGTTCTTCCACCTGGGTAGTGGCAGGCTTTGCGGGTACCGTGGAAGGTGTGGCAACGGGCGCCTGGCTTGCAGGCGCTGGCGTGGGGGGCGGCGCTGGCGTGGCGGCCGGGGCGGTTGCGGGAGCAAGAACAGGCGCTGACGCAGGCGCAGGTGCTGGAGCAGGAGCAGGCGATTTTGCCGCAGCGGCCACGGGCTCCGGGTCATCCTCTTCCGCCGGCCACTCTCCGGGAATCATGGGCCCCCAGGCGGCGGCGGGAGGTCGGGGCAGCCAGTTGCAATGGCGTGCGGCCCGGGCAGCGTTGGCGTGGGCGTTGGCGATGATCATGTCCACGGGGGTGTTCTCGACGCCGGACAGGGCCTCGTAGTCGGCCAGCAGCCCTTCGTCCCACCAGCCCCGCTCACTGCGCTCGGCAATGTCCAGGCAGGCGCCCAGGATGATCTGGCGGGCACGGCCCTCGTTCTTGTCGTCCAGCATGTCCAGGGTGGTGGGGGGGATGCTCCAGTCCTCCATCACGGCCAGGCGCAGGGCCTTCATCGGTACGCCCAGGGATTGCTGGCAAGCCTCGTCGGTGCTCATGCGGCGGCGCAGGCGGGCCAGGGAACGGCCTGCATCCGGCGCCCTGAGCCACAGAAGGTACTCGGGCAGGTAGGACAGGAGGGCGGCCACTTCCACCTCCTCGGCCCGGATGTCGGCGTGCAGGACGGCGAAGTCCCGGGCCTGCCAGGCAGCGTGCTGGGCCCGTCGGGCGAGAGCCTGGAGGGCAGCCAGCCCCCTGGGGTCCTTGCCTGCGGGGGTGTCCTCCAGAACCGGCAGGCGACGGGCTGCATCAAGGTAGACCCCCAGGCCCTGCATCATGAGGGCGTGCTCCACGGTGAGCACCTCGGTGCCGTATTTCTCCATCACCCGCTTGTTCAGGCCGTGGAGGATTTGCAGGCTCGCCAGGGGGTCGGCCAGCAAGACGTTGGCCACGTCCCTGGCACTGATGGCTTCACGGCGAGGGGAAAGCTCCATCAGCTTCTGGTGGGTGCGTCGGAAGATGGGAACGTCGCCGGGCTTGAGCTTGTCCCGCCACAGGTCCAGGGTCATTACAGCCTCCAGATCAAGAGCCGGGCTTGGGAGCGATCATGGAGTTCCACCGTATCGGCGGGTGGTACACCGGGTATGGAAAAACTGTTGCTGATAAGCAGGCTGCCGGGCTTCATCTCGGCACGGACCTTGTCCCAGAGGCGGGGCATGGGCGCGGGGGAGAGGTAGGCATAGGCCGCGTTGCACCGGGACAGGTCCGCGTCCCAAAGACTCCCCAGTCGGATGGTTGCCCGCTTGCCCAGTCGCAGGCGGGCGATGAGCCAGTTCAGGGGCGCTGCCTCCACGCCGGACAGGCGAATGTCGGGTCGCAGGCGGGCCAGGCGGGCCAGTGGGCCGCCAAGGCCACAGCCCAGGTCCATGAACCGGGCGTTGGGCGGGAGCCGTTGGGCCAGTTCCAGTGCTGCCTGGTGGCTGGATAGGTAGAGCGGAACCCTGGTCCTGACGGCGCCCAGTGACGTCAGGGCAAGCAAGGCGAAGGCAGCCAGGTACCAGCCCGGGTCGATGGAGGCGCCCTGGGCCAGCCACAGGCAGGGCACGAAAAGCAGGTTGATAAGGCGCCACCACATGGGCAAATTCCACAGCCAGGCCACCAGGGCCGCACAGACGCCAATGCTCGCCGCGGCAGAGGACAGGGAAAAACCCGCTGCCACGAGGGTTCCGCCCACCGCCAGGGCAGGCAGGTGGGCCGCCAGCGCGGCCAGGGCCGGCGGCAGGCGGTGCATCAGGCCCGTGGGCATGGCATCAGTGTTTGACATCAAGCTTTTCCGCCACGTCCTGGGCCGTCGTCGCCTCCACCTGGGTGGATTCCTTGGTGATGGCGTCCTCGGCCTTCTTGTTCATGACGATGATGGAAATGCGGCGGTTCACGGGATCGTTGGGGTCTTCCTTCTTGAAGGGGATGGCCGAGCCCAGGCCCACCACCCGTAATACCTTGCCGTCCTCCAGACCGCCGGCCACCAGTTCCCGCCGCGAAGCGTTGGCCCTGTCGGCGGAGAGTTCCCAGTTGCTGTAGCCCGCTTCGCCGCCAAAGTAGGGTATGGCATCGGTGTGGCCCGACAGGCTGATCTTGTTGGGCACCTCGTTCAGGGTCTTGCCGATCTCCCGCAGGATGTCCCGGGTATAGGGTTTCATCACCGCGCCGCCGGAGTCGAACATGGGGCGGTTCTTGTCGTCCACGATCTGGATGCGCAGGCCTTCCTGGGTGATTTCTATCTTGAGCTGGTTCTTGAACTGGCGGAGCTTCTGGTTGTTCTCGATGGCCTTGTCCAGCTTGGCCTTCAGGTCCTGCAGGCGGGCGGCGTCAAGCTTTTCCTGCTCCGCCTTGGATTTGCTGGTGTCCGCCTCGGTCTCGCCCCGCTTTATCTGTCCGGCCTTGCGGGTCAGGTCCTCGCCGCCGCCCTTGATGATGCTGGTGGCGTCTCCGGAGCCTTCGCCGCCCATCATGGCCACCTTGAGGGGGGTCTTGAAGTACTCGGAGATGCCTTCCATCTGGGCCTTGGTGGTGGAACCCAGGAGCCACATGAGCAGGAAGAACGCCATCATGGCGGTGACGAAGTCGGCGTAGGCAATCTTCCACGCGCCTCCATGGGCGCCGCCGCCGGCCTTCTTGATGCGCTTGATGACTATGGGGCGTTGGGAATCGTCAGCCATGAATCCAGTTGTCAGTTGTCAGTTGTCGGTTGTCGGTTCAGTTGGCCAGTCGCGTTTCCTGCTCGAAACTGATAACTGTCAACTTTGAACCGATCACTTGCCTTTGCGGTTCTTGATGTCTTCCTCCATTTCCTTGAAGGAGGGGCGCTCGCCGGAGAACAGCACCTTGCGGCCGAATTCAACGCAGGTCTGGGGGGCATAGCCGTTCATGGAGGCCAGCAGGATGACCTTGACCACCTGGAAGGGCTTGGAAGCCTCGCCTGCCTTGGTTTCCATCAAGGTGGACAGGGGGGCGAAGAAACCATAGGAGATCAGAATACCGAGGAAGGTGCCCACCAGGGCGTGGCCGATGAGCACGCCCAGTTCGGAGGGCGGCAGGTGCAGGGACTCCATGGTGTGCACCACGCCCATCACGGCCGCGACGATACCGAAGGCCGGCGTGGCGTCGGCGAGTTTCTGGATCGCGTGGGAGGGGTGCATCTCCTCGTGGTGGTGTGCCTCGAGTTCCGCGTCCATGAGGTTTTCGATTTCCATGGCGTTCAGGTTGCCCCCTACCATCATGCGCAGGTAGTCGGTGATGAAGTCCACCAGGTGGTGGTCGGAGGAGATGGTGGGGTACTTGGAAAAAATGGCGCTTTTCTCCGGTTCCTCCACGTCGGTTTCCAGGGCCATGAGGCCTTCCTTGCGGGCCTTGGCCAACAATTCGAACAGCAGGCCCATGAGTTCCATGTAGTAGGCCTTGGTGAACTTGGAGCCTTTGAAGCAGGCGGCCACACCTCCCATGGTGTGCTTGATGGCGGGCATGGAGTTGGCGGCGACGAAGGCGCCGATGGCGCCACCAGCGATCATTACCACCTCCAGGGGTTGCCAAAGACCGCCCAGGTGTCCCCCGGCCATCGCATAGCCGCCGAAGATGCTGCCCATGACGATCACCCAGCCGATAATCACGAACATGTTCTGGTTCTCCTATCGAATCAGTTTTTTCTGTAGATGTAGCTTTACCGGACCGAAATTCCTGCGGTGCTCGGGGCATGGCCCGTGAAGCTCAAGGGCGGCCAGGTGGTCAGGCACCGGGTAACCCGCATGCCTTTCAAATCCGTATTGAGGGTATATATCGGCAAGCGCGCGCATTTCTTTATCCCTTTCCGTCTTGGCCAGGATGGATGCCGCGGAGATGCAGGGCTCCAGCGCATCACCCTTGACGATGGCGCGGCAGGCCATGGGCAGGTCGGGACAACGGTTGCCGTCGATGAGCGCCCCTTCGGGCAATGGGCGCAGGCCCAGCACGGCGCGTCGCATGGCCAGCATGGTGGCGTGGAGGATGTTCAGTTCCTCGATCTCCGCCACCGTGGCCGAGGCGAAATGCCAGGCCAGGGCATGGGCCTTGATCTCATCGGCCAGCAGGAATCGCCTTGCCTCCGGAACTTTCTTGGAGTCCTTGAGACCCGCAATGGGGCGCCGGGGGTCCAGGATCACGGCGGCGGCATAGACAGGCCCGGCCAGGGGGCCGCGCCCCGCCTCGTCCACGCCGCAAACCAGGCGGGAATGGGTTCCTGGCCTTTGCTCCTTGTCCCATCCCCCATGCCCCATCCCTCATCCCCCCAGAAACGGGCCCAGGGCCTGGGCGATGAGCCTGGGGGTGTCCCGGCGCAGGCGTGCGCGCTGGAGGGCGAATTCCTCAGTCTGGGCGCGGCGGGCCGCCGCGTCGCCCAGCAGCTTTTCCAGGGCCTGGCTCAGGGCCTCCGGCGTGGCCTGGTCCTGGATGATTTCCGGCACCAGGTCGCGGCCGGCCAGGACATTGGGCAGGCCGATCCAGGGCTGGAGGGCCTGACGTTTCATGATCTGGTAGGTCAGCCAGGGCACCTTGTAGGTGATGACATGGGGGCAGTCCAGCAGCAGGGCTTCCAGGGTGGCGGTGCCGGAGGCGATGAGGGCGCAGTCCGCGGCCTGCAGGGCGTCATGGGCATGGCCGAAGAGGATGCGCAGGGGCAGGTCGTGGGCCTGGGCCCGGTGCACGGCTTCCTCGAAGGCCCGGCGGGTTTCCCGGTTCACCAGGGGCACAATGAAGCGCACGCCGGGGCGCGATGCATGCAGTTTGCGGGCGGTCTGGATGTACAGGTCCGCCAGGGCCTTGAGTTCCCCGGGGCGGCTGCCGGGCAGCAGGGCCACCCATTCGGCGTCCGGGGCCAGGGCCAGGCGCGCCCGGGCAGCCCCTCGGTCGGGTTCCGGCAGCGCATGGGCGATGGGATGGCCCACATAGGTGGCTGGGATGCCTGCCTGCCGGTAGATATCCTCCTCGAAAGGAAAGATCAGCAGGACATGGTCCACGGCCTTGGCCACCTTGCGGATGCGTTTGGGGCGCCAGGCCCACACGGAGGGGCTGACAAAGTGGATGGTGGGGATGCCTGCACGCTTCAGGCGGCGTTCCAGGGCGAGGTTGAAATCGGGAGCGTCCACGCCGATGAACAGCCTGGGCGGCGTTTTGAGGAGGAGCTGGGCCAGGGTTTTTCGGATGCGCAAGATCTGGCGCAGGCTGCCCAGGGCCTCCACATAGCCCCGCACGGACAGGGCCTCCATGGGAAAAAGGGAGCGTGCACCGGCAGCCTGCATCTTCGGGCCGGCGATGCCGAGAAAATCGCACTTCGCTCCCGCGCTGGCGACGGACCGGATCAGCAGGCTGCCCAGCAGGTCGCCGGAGGCCTCTCCCGCGACGATGGCGATCTGCGGGGGATGAGGGATGGGGGATAACGGGTGGGGGGGACGGTTCTTCCCCATTTCCCCTTCACCCTTCCCCATTCCCGACTCCAATCAGCGGACGATGCCGCGACCGGGCTGGGCGAGGAAGGCCGCCAGGAGGACGAGCTCCGGCGTGGCTTCCGTCTCCCTGGCGATGGCGGCCTGGGCCTCGGCCAGAGTCAGGCCGGATTTGTACAGGGTCTTGTAGGCGCGCTTGATGGCGCTGATGGCATCCGGGCTGAAGCCCCGCCGCTTGAGGCCTTCGGCGTTGATGCCGTGGGGCTGGGCAGGGGAACCCGCCACCGTGAAGTAGGGGGGAATGTCCTGACGCACCACGGAGGCGATGCCGGTGATGACGTGGGCGCCCACCCGGCAGAACTGGTGCACGCCCGTGAAGCCCCCCAGGATGGCGAAGTCGCCTACATGGGCATGGCCCGCCAGGGAGGCATTGTTGGCGAAGATGGTCTGGTCGCCCACCACGCAGTCGTGGGCGATGTGCACGTAGGCCATGATCCAGTTGTGGCTGCCGATGCGGGTGACGCCCTCGTCCTGCACAGTGCCGGTGTTGAAGGTGCAGAACTCGCGGATGACGTTATGGTCGCCGATCTCCAGCCGGGTGGGTTCACCGGCGTACTTCTTGTCCTGGGGTTCCTCCCCCAGGGAAACGAAATGGAAAATGCGATTGCCCTGGCCGATGCGGGTGTGGCCGGTGAGGACCGCATGGTGGCCGACACGGGTGCCCGCGCCGATTTCCACATGGGGACCGATGACGCTGAAGGCGCCGATCTTCACATCCTTGTCCAGGCGGGCGGCCGGGTCTACCAGGGCAGTGGGATGAATGCTCGCCATGGACTCAGTCCAGTTCTTTCAGGGTGCACATGAGTTCCGCTTCGCAGGCCGTCTGGCCCTCCACAGTGGCCTTGGCGGCAAACTTCCAGATGCCCCGGGTGACCTTGAGGATGGTGGCTTCCATGCGCAACTGGTCGCCGGGCACCACCGGGCGCTTGAAGCGGGCTCCGTCGATGCCGACGAAATAGATCACGGAATTGGGCCCCACTTCCTTGCCACCGCTCTTGAAGGCCAGCAGGCCCGCAGTCTGGGCCAGGGCCTCGATCATGAGCACGCCGGGCATCACCGGATGGTTGGGGAAATGCCCGGGAAACTGGGGCTCGTTCATGGTGATGTTCTTGATGGCGACGATGCGTTCGTTGGGGACGATCTCCAGTACCCTGTCCACCAGCAGGAAGGGATAGCGGTGGGGTAGAAATTTCATGATCTGGGTGATATCCATGCTTTCCATCTCGTTATTCCTTGTCTTTCAGTGACTTTTCCAAAGCCCGGATGCGCCGGGACAGATGATCCAGGTGGCGCAGGTGGGCGGCGTTTCTTTTCCAGTCGTCGTGAGCCATGAGGGGCTGCACCGATGTGTAGACGCCGGGTGTGCGGATATCCTTGGCCACGAAGCTGCCGGCCGAGACGGTGACCCGGTCGCAGATCTCGATGTGGCCGATGATCATGGCGGCGCCGCCGATCTGGCAGTAGGCGCCGATGCGGGTGCTGCCGGCAATGCCGACGCAGGCGGCGATGGCGGTATGCCGGCCGATGCGGCAGTTGTGGGCGATCTGGATGAGGTTGTCCAGCTTGGCTCCATCCTCGATCACCGTGTCGTCCAGGGCACCCCGGTCGATGGTGGTGTTGGCTCCCACCTCCACGTCGTGGCCGATGACGACGCGCCCCACCTGGGGGACCTTGGACCAGTGGCCACCCTTTTCATCCTTCTCCCAGGCCAGTCCGAACCCGTCGCCGCCGATGACGCAGCCAGGTTGTAGCACGGCGCGGTCGCCGATCTGGCAGCCGTGCTGCACGGTGGCGCGGGGCTGAAGCAGGCAATGTTCGCCAAGCCTGGTGTGGGGGCCCACATAGGCCTGGGCACCGATGCTTGATCCGGCGCCGACCACGGCTCCGGAGGCGATGACGGCCGCCGGGCCGACGCGAACACCCTTTCCCAGAATTGCGTCGGGCGCGACGCTGGCGGAGGGATGAATGCCCGGGGGCAGGCTGGGCTCGGGGTGAAGCAGGTTCAGAGCCCGGGCGAAGGCGGCGTGTGGATTGGGCACCACCAGACAAGCCCCGTCCAGGGCATCCGCCAGTCCATCCGGCACGATGAGTATCCCAGCCGCCGATGCCTGGGCCAGGGTCAGGTATTTCTGGCTGACGATAAAACTGAGTTGGTCCCTGCGCGCGTTTTCCAGGGATGCAGCGCCGACAACGGATGTTTCCGGATCACCCCGGACGGTGCCGCCCAGTTGGGCCTGGAGTTCGGCCAGGGTCAGGGCAGCCATGGGCAAGAACGATCAGCGGTCCAGAACCTTCAGGACGCGCTCGGTAATGTCCACCTTGGGGCTGGCGTAGACCACGTTTTCCAGGATGAGGTCGAACCTTTCCTTCTCGGCGATTTCCAGGATCGCCTTGCGGGCCCGTTCCTGCACGCCACCGAATTCCTCGTTCTTGCGCTGGTTCAGGTCCTCGCGGAATTCCCGCTGCGCATGCTGGATGTCACGGGACAGGTTGGCCAGGTCCTTCTGTTTTTTCGTGCGTTCAGCCTCGGACATGGTCAGGGCTTCCTTTTCAAGACTGGTCTGGAGGTCCCGGGCCTGCTTGATCAATTTTTGTATGTCCTGCTCCCTGTTCTGGAATTCCTTTTCCAGTTTTTTCTGGGCTTTCACCGCCAGTTGGGAATCACGAAAGACCCGTTCGGTGTTCACGAAGCCGATCTTGGTGTCCGCTAGGGCATTGCCGAGAAAGGGCAGGGCAAGCAAAAACAATGTAAGGCGTGCAAGGTGATTCAATGTGGACTCCTGACTCAAAATACGTTGCCAAGCTGGAACTGGAACATCTGTTCCTTGTCGTCGGTGGCCGAGTTCAGCGGCTGGGCAAGGGAAAGCTTGATGGGACCCATGGGCGAGTACCAGGTGACTGCCGCGCCTACAGAATAGCGCAGTTCGTCGACAGCGAACGTGCCGTAGCGGCCGAGCCGGTCACCGGGTCCGAACACCTGGCCGATGTCGGCAAAGGCAGACAGACGTATGGACTTGTCATTGCCCATGCCGGGGAAGGGGAACAGCAACTCCGCATTTCCCACAACACGGGTTTCACCGCCGATGGAGAAGGAAGTGCCCGCGGCGTTCAGTTGTTTGGGGCCAAGGGCGCTGGAGTCGAAGCCTCGCACGGAGCCGATGCCTCCGGCGAAGAAATTCCTGAATATCGGCAAGTCTTTGCCGTCCAGGCCACCACCCATGCCTACTTCACCATTCAGCAGGAGGCTGACTGAGCGGGATATAGGCTTGAGCCACTGATATTGGTAGTTGAGCTTGTAATACTGGAGGTCTCCGATGGGGCTGCCCCACTCCGCGAAGACCCTTTGGTATGTCCCTTTGGTGGGAAAGAGCAGGCTGTCCCGGGAGTCACGCGACCAGCCGGCCTCAAGCCGGAGTGTGTCGGTGGTGACACTGCAGACGGAGGGTATGGCGCACCCCGAGCCATAGGCATTGGCAAAGGTGAAGTACAGGGCGGGGGCATTTGGCGTCAGATCCAGTGTGGTTTCTTCATATACCGCTCCCAGGTGTACCGTGTCGTATTCCGTTATGGGCAGGCCCACGCGCAGGCCCGCCCCCAGGGTATCGGTGCTGTAGTCCGCCAAGGCAGAAAGGCTGGAACTGGTGGTGTCCACCTTTTTCTTGTAGAGGTCATAGCCCAGGCTGATGCCGTCCTTGGTGAAATAGGGGTTGGTGAAGGACAGCCCGTAATGGGTGTTGACACTGCCGCTGTTGAGGTTCAGGGACAACCGGTTGCCCGTGCCGAACAGGTTGTTCTGTGACACCGAGCCCGACAGCACCAAGCCTTCCGAACTGGAGAAGCCGGCACCCAGGAGCAGGTTGCCGGTGGCCTGTTCTTCCACGTTGATGTTCACATCCACCTGGTCCGTGGCACCGGGCACGGGGGGTGTTTCCACCGTCACATCCTTGAAGAAGCCCAGGCGGTCCACTCGCTCCCGGGAGCGGTTGATCTTGTCGGCGGCGTACCATCCGCCTTCCAACTGGCGCATTTCCCGCCGCACCACTTCGTCCTTGGTGCGGGTGTTGCCCGTGACGTTGACGCGGCGCACATAAACCTTGCGGCCCGGATCCACCATGAACGTGAAGGCGGCGGTGTGGGCGCCCTGGTCCAGTTCGGGCACGGCGTTCACGTTGGCGAAGGCATAACCGTCGTTGCCCAGGCGGTCGCCGATGTTCTTGGTGGATTCCGTCAGTTTTTCCCGGGAAAACACGTCCCCCATCTTGAGGGATACCAGTCCCTTCAACTCGTTTTCGGCAACGGGAAGGTTGCCAGCCAGGCGGAAATCCGAAACGGTGTACTTCTCGCCTTCGCTGATGTTGATGGTGATGTAGATGTCCTTCTTGTCCGGGGTGATGGAAACCTGGGTGGAAGCGATATTGAATTCAAGATAGCCCTGGTTCATGTAATGGGAGCGCAGGGTCTCCAGGTCACCTCCCAGCTTTTGCTTGGAGTACTGGTCGTTCTTGGTCCACCAGGACATCATGCCCGACGTGCCCTGGTTGAAGAGCTTCAATAGGTCCTTCTCCTTGAAGGCCTTGGTGCCGACGATGTTGATGGCCTTGATCTTTGCCACGTCGCCTTCGGTGATATCGAAACTTACGGCCACGCGGTTACGTTCCAGGGGCGTGGTGATGGCCTTGACCTGCACCGCGTACATGCCCCGATTGAAATACTGACGCTTGAGTTCCTGTTCCGCCTTGTCCAGAAGGGAGCGGTCCAGGATGCGGCCTTCCGCCAGGCCCAGATCCTTGAGACCCTTGGCAATGTCTTCCTTCGAGAATTCCTTCATGCCGTTGAAGTCGACGCTGGCGATGCCAGGTCGCTCTTCCACCATGACGATGAGTACGTCGTTGGTGACTTCCAGGCGCACGTCCTTGAAAAAACCCGTGGCGTAGAGGGCCTTGATGGCGCTGGACGCCTTGTCCGCGGTAAGGGTGTCCCCGACCTTGACGGGCAGGTAGCTGAAGACCGTACCGGCTTCGGTGCGCTGGATACCTTCCACCCGGATGTCCTTGACCGCGAAGGGCTGAAAGGATTGGGCCAGGACTGGCATGGGAGTAAGAATGGCACCCCAGAGGGCAAGAGCGAGCAGGTTGGGGCGAAAGGCACGCATGATGGGGATGGTCATCCGGCGAAAAGTCGTTGTAGGTCGTTATAGAGGGCAAAGAACATGAGCAACGCCAGCAGTCCCATGCCGATTTTCTGACCGATTTCCTGCACCCTTTCAGATACCGGGCGGCCGGTCAAAAATTCCGCGAAATAATACAGCAAGTGCCCCCCATCCAGTAACGGCACGGGCAGCAGGTTGAGCACGCCCAGGCTCACACTGACCAGGGCCAGGAAGGCGACGAAGCTTGTCCAACCGCTCTGGGCGGACTGGCCCGCGTAATCGGCGATGGTGATGGGACCGGAGAGATTTTTCAGGGAAGCTTCGCCCATGACCATGCGACCCAGCATTTCCAGGCTAAAAACGGACAGTTCCCAGGTGCGCTGGCCGGCCCGTTGCAGTGCCTCCCAGGGACCATAGCGCGCCACGTCCTGATAGGGTGCAAGCAAGGCGGGATCCACCTTGGGGGCCACGCCGATGCGTCCGGTCCGTGTATTGCCCTCCGCTGTCGCCACGGGCACCACGGGGATATCCAGGGAGTGTGTACCCCTTTCGACGCGCAGCAGCAGGGTCCGGTTGGGCGCATCACGAACCCTTTCCACCAGGGCCTGCCAATCATCGATGGGCTGGCCATCCACCGCCAGGATCCGATCTCCGTTTTGGAGCCCGGCCTGCTGGGCAGGGCTGCCGGGCATCAATTCGCCCAGAACGGAGGGCAGGGGAGGGAGGTAATGCACCAGGCCCAGGGCGCGAAGGGGATTTTGTTCCGCTTCTTCATTCTCCAGGCCGTCCGGGACGATGCGGCGATAGGCGTAGTGCTGCCGGGCGTCGCTGGTCTCCAGGGTGAAGGATTCCTTGCGCAGCGCCCTCTTTAGCACCTGCCAGTGCAGATCCTGCCAGCTTTGGGTGGCTTCGCCGTTGACCGCCACCACCACTTCGCCCGCATGGATGCCGGATAGGGCTGCGGGAGTGCCGGCCGGTGGTTCGCCCAGAACGGGCTTGGTGACCGGAATGCCGGACATGAACAGGGCCCAGAACAGCAGGATGGCCAGGAGAAAATTGGCCATGGGGCCCGCGGCGACGATGGCGGCCCGGGCGCCCACGCCCTTGCGGTTGAAGGCCTGGTGCAGTTGCTCCGGGGGCACCTCGCCCTCCCGCTCGTCCAGCATTTTCACGTAGCCGCCCAGGGGAATGGCGGACAGGGCCCATTCCGTATCCCGGCGGTCCGTCCGCCGCGCGATGACCTGGCCGAAGCCCACGGAAAAGCGGAGCACCTTTACCCCGGCCAGGCGGGCTACCAGGTAATGGCCGAACTCGTGGAAGACGATGAGTACCGCCAGGGTGAACAGGAAGGCGAGAAGGGTGGTCATGCAGGCATCAATCCTTATGGGAGAGCCCGGCTGGGAGTCTAGCGTGCGGCAATGCGTTCCCGAGCAACTGCCCTGGCCTCGGTATCCGCGGCCAACAGGTCTTCCAGGCTGTCAGCTCGCTGGCCGGCGAGGCGGTCCAGCACCTCGGTCAGGATGGCAGCGATGCCCAGGTAGGGCAGGCGGTGATCAAGGAAGGCGGCCACGGCCTCTTCGTTGGCGGCATTGAGGATGGCCGGGGAGGCGCCACCGGCTTCCAGGGCCTGGTAGGCCAGCTTCAGGCAGGGAAAGCGGGCGTAGTCGGGGTTTTCAAAGGTGAGAGTGCCGATTTTGGACAGATCCAGCCAGGTCACGCCGGCCTCCACCCTCTCCGGGTAGGCCAGGGAGTGGGCGATGGGGGTACGCATGTCCGGGTTGGATAACTGGGCCAGCACCGACCCGTCCAGGTATTCCACCATGCTGTGGACGATGCTCTGGGGATGGATCACCACCTCGATCTGCTCTGGCCGGGCGTTGAACAGCCAGCTGGCCTCGATGACCTCCAGGCCCTTGTTCATCATGGTGGCGGAGTCCACCGAGATCTTCCGGCCCATGACCCAGTTGGGATGGGCCACGGCTTGTTCGGGCGTGACGTCCTTGAGGGTCTCCACTGATCGGGTGCGGAATGGGCCGCCGGAGGCGGTGAGGAGGATGCGGCGCACGCCATGGACTGCCAGGTCGCCGTTGTAATCGGCCGGCATGGACTGGAACACGGCGTTGTGCTCCGAGTCGATGGGCAGTAGGGTGGCGCCGTGGTCAACGACCGCTTCCATGAAGAAGCGGCCGGCCATGACCAGGGTTTCCTTGTTGGCCAGAAGCACCTGCTTGCCCGCCCTGGCCGCCGCCAGGGCGGGGCGCATGCCGGCGGCGCCCACGATGGCCGCCATGACGCTGTCCACCTCGGGCAGGGTGGAGACCTGTTCCAGGGCTTCCACCCCCGCCAGAACCTCCATGTCCAGGTCCCGCAGCATTTCCCTGAGGGACTGGGCCTTGTCCTCCTCCATCACCACCGCATAGCGGGGGCGGAATCGCCGGCACTGCTCCGCCAGTTTCTCCAGCTGGTTCTGGCCGGTGAGGGCCACCACCCGGAACTTGTCGGGATGACGGGCCACCACATCCAGGGTGTTGACCCCGATGGTGCCGGTGGCGCCCAGAATGGTCAGGTTCTTCATTGCATCCACATGTAAAAAAGCGTGGCGGCGGGGAGGGTGGCCGTGAGGCTGTCGATGCGGTCCAGAACACCGCCATGGCCGGGCAGGAGATTGCCGCTGTCCTTGACGCCGGCCTGGCGCTTGATCCAGCTCTCCATCAGGTCGCCTACCACGGAAAGGAACAGCAAGGCCCAGGCGGCCAGCATGGCAGGCAGCCAGGAGACCGGCAGGCCCTCGGGCCAGGCCAAGGCGAGCACCAGAGCATAAACGGAGACACCCACCCAGGCACCCGCGACCCCTTCCCGGGTCTTGCCCGGGCTGATGCTGGGGGCCAGTTTGTGCCGCCCAAAGCGACGGCCGCTGAAGTAGGCGGCACTGTCGGCGATGACCACCAGTCCCACCACCGCCAGCAGCAGGCCCGGAGACTGCCCCCTCAGATCGACGATGGCGACATAGGTGGGCACCAGGACCAGCATGCCCATGGCGAGCAGCAGGGGCCTGGCCCGGAACGTCGTGCCGCGATACAGCAGCCAGGGCGCCATGAGCCAGAAGGACAGGGATAGCAGGTAGGCCCAGGAGCTACCCTGGCCGTACAGGGCCAGCGCGGCACTCGCCAGGGTGAGCACGCCCGCGTAGATACTTCCCAGGCCCTTTCCCAGTCCGGTGAGGTCCGCCCATTCCAGGGCGCCCAGGAAAAGGGCCAGTCCCATGATGCCCATCCACAGGGTGGGGGAGGCGAGGAAAAGGGCGACTAGAAAGCCGGCGATGAGAGGCAGGGCCGTGAGAATGCGGGTGAGCAAGTCGGCTCAGCTTTCCTGGAGTTGTTCGCTGGTACGACCGAAACGGCGTTCCCGCTTGCCATAGGAAGCAATGGCGGTGTCCAGGGCCCGGGCATCGAAATCTGGCCAGAGGGTATCGGTGAAGTACAACTCGGTGTAGGCCAGTTGCCAGAGCAGGAAGTTGCTGATTCGCTTCTCCCCGCCGGTACGGATGAACAGGTCCGGCTCCGGGGCATAGTGCATGCTCAGGAAGCCGGCCAGGGCCTCCTCCGTCAGTTCAGGGCTTTCCGGATGGGCCTTGCGCCAGTTGTTGACCGCATGCAGCAGGTCCCAGCGGCCACCGTAGTTGGCGCATACGGTGAGGGTGAGACGTTCGTTACCTGCCGTGTCGGCCTCTCCCTTGGTGATGAGTTCCCGCAGGCGGTTATCGAACCGTGACAGGTCGCCTACCACCCGAAGACGCACGCCGTTCTGGCCCATCTTGGAGACTTCCCGTTCCAGGGCCATGACGAAAAGCTCCATCAGGCGGTTCACTTCGTCCTGGGGACGACGCCAGTTCTCGGAGCTGAAGGCGAACAGGGTGAGGTACTCGACGCCTCGCTCAATGCAGGCCTGGACCATGTCCCGCACCCGCTCAACGCCCTGGGCGTGGCCGGCCACCCTGGGCATGAGGCGTTTCTTTGCCCAGCGGCCGTTGCCGTCCATGATGATGGCAATGTGCCTGGGGACCTGGATGGTCTCCGGTATGGCCGCGGTGGTGCTGAAGAAGCGTTTGATCATCGTTTCAAGTTGGCAGTCTGCAGTTGGCAGCGATCAGTAGACTGCAAACTGATGACTGAAGGCTGCCCGCTTGAATTAAACCGCCATCAAATCCTTTTCCTTTTCGACCGTGGCCTTGTCGATCTCGGCGATGTACTTGTCAGTGAGTTTCTGCACCTCGTCCTGGGCACGGCGCTCCTCGTCCTCGGAGGCTTCCTTGTTCTTCACCAGTTCCTTCAGGTGGGCAATGGCGTCGCGGCGGATGTTGCGCACGGCCACCTTGCCGTTCTCGGCCTCGCCCCGCACCAGCTTCACCAGTTCCTTGCGGCGTTCCTCGGTGAGGGGGGGCATGGGCACGCGGATCACCTCGCCCATGGAGGCAGGGTTCAGGCCCAGGTCGGAGTCACGGATGGCCTTTTCCACCTTGGATACCATGGGTTTCTCCCAGGGTTGAACGCCCAGGGTATGGGCATCCATGACGGAGATGTTGGCCACCTGGTTGATGGGCATCAGGGTGCCGTAGTAATCCACCTTCACGTGATCCAGGATGCCCGCATGGGCCCGGCCGGTCCGCACCTTGTGGAAGTCAGCCTTCAAGGCTTCGAGGGACTTCTTCATCTTTTCTTCGGCGGATTTCTTGATGTCGGCAATCATGTCGTTCTCCTGTTTCTTTGCTGCTCAGGGCGTTCAAGGTACCACGCGGGTACCTTCGGGCTCGCCCATGATCACGCGCTTCATGGCGCCGGCCTTGAAGATGCTGAACACGGCCAGGGGCAGTTGCTGCTCCCGGCAAAGGGCAAAGGCGGCGGTATCCAGAACGCCCAGGTTTCTGGCGATGGCTTCATCGAAGGTGAGCTGGGCGAAGCGAGTGGCGGTGGGATCCTTCTTGGGGTCTGCGGTATAGACACCATCCACCTTGGTGGCCTTCAGCATCATGTCGGCGCCGATCTCCGCACCCCTCAGGGCCGCGGCGGTGTCCGTGGTGAAGAAGGGGTTGCCGGTGCCGCCGCCGAAGATGACCACCCGACCCTTTTCCAGGTGTCGCACGGCGCTATCCCGCTCGAAGGCCTCGCCCACATGGGCGATGGTGACGGCAGTCTGCACCCGGGCTTCCACGCCGGCGGCCATGAGGGCATCCTTCAGGGCCAGGGCGTTCATCACCGTGGCCAGCATGCCCATGGAATCGGCGGTGGCCCGGTCCATGCCAGTCAGGGCACCGGTGGCACCCCGAAACAGGTTGCCGCCTCCCACCACGATGCCTACCTCCGTGCCCAGGTCCACCACTTCCCTGATCTGGCCGACGATGGCGGCCATGGTCTCGGCGTGGTAACCGAAGGCGTCGGGCCCCATGAGGGCTTCGCCGGAGAGTTTCAGCAATACGCGGGTAACGGCAGCCATGGCGTTTGTTTCCT
The DNA here is from genome assembly GCA_024235835.1 of Thiobacillus sp. Taxonomy (NCBI): domain Bacteria; kingdom Pseudomonadati; phylum Pseudomonadota; class Betaproteobacteria; order Nitrosomonadales; family Thiobacillaceae; genus Thiobacillus; species Thiobacillus sp. Next base: position 357,428 of record JACKLQ010000001.1, read on the forward strand.
CAGGCTCAGACCTTGGCGGCGGCGGCCACTTCGGCGGCGAAGTCGGTGACCTTCTTCTCGATGCCTTCGCCGACGATGAACATGGTGAAGCCGTGGCACTGGGCGCCCTTGGACTTCAGCACCTGCTCCACGGTCTGTTTGTCGTCCTTTACGAAGGGCTGGGACAGCAGGGTGACTTCCTTGAGGAACTTCTGCACGGTGCCCTCGGCGATCTTCTCCAGCATGGCTTCCGGCTTGCCGGCTTCCTTGGCCTTCTCGATGGCCACGCGGCGCTCGGTGTCGATCAGATCCTGGGACACGCCGGAGGCGTCCAGGGACTTGGGCTTGGAAGCGGCGATGTGCATGGCGATGTCCTTGGCCATGGCCTCGTCGCCGGAAACGTCCACCAGCACGCCGATCTTGTTGCCATGGATGTAGCTGGCGAACTTGCCCTGGGCATCCAGGCGCACGAAGCGGCGGATGGACATGTTCTCGCCGATCTTGCCCACCAGCTCGGTGCGGGCCTCTTCCACGCTCTTGCCGTTGTAGGGCAGGGCGGAAAGGGCGGCCACGTCGGCGGGTTTCTGGTTCAGCACCATCTCGGCCAGGGCGCGGGTCAGGGCCAGGAAATCATCGTTCTTGGCCACGAAGTCGGTCTCGCAGTTCACTTCCACCATGGCGGCGGACTTGCCGTCGGCGCCGATGTTGATGGATACCACGCCCTCGGCAGCCACGCGGCCGGCGCTCTTGGCGGCCTTGTTGCCGAATCGCACGCGCAGGATTTCCTCGGCCTTCTGCATGTCGCCGGTGGCTTCGGTGAGGGCCTTCTTGCAGTCCATCATGGGGGCGTCGGTGCGTTCGCGCAGTTCCTTCACCATGGATGCGGTGATTTCAGCCATTTCGATCTCCTAAAGTCTGTAAAAACGCCCCGGGGTGCGGGGCGTCAAATTTTTGCAATCTTAGTAGGGGCCCAGCCCCGTCGTCCTATTTCGCCGCGCTTATTGGCCAGAGGCCTCGCCGGCGTCGACTTCGACGTATTCGTCCTCGCCGGCGGCAGCCACGAGTTCCTCAACCATGTTGGCCTTGCCTTCCAGCACGGCGTCAGCCAGGCCGCGGGCATACAGGCGGATGGCACGGGCGGAATCGTCGTTGCCGGGAACCACGTAGTCCACGCCTTCGGGGGTGTTGTTGGAGTCCACCACGCCGATCACGGGAATGCCCAGCTTGTTGGCTTCGGTGATGGCGATCTTCTGGTAGCCCACGTCCACCACGAACAGGGCGTCGGGCAGGCGGTCCATATCCTTGATGCCGCCCAGGCTGTTCAGCAGCTTGTCGTATTCACGCTGCAGGCGCAGGGTTTCCTTCTTGCTCAGGGTGGAGTCGGCAAGGAGGGCTTCCATGTCCTTCATGCGCTTGACGGATTGCTTGACGGTCTTGAAGTTGGTCAGCATGCCGCCCAGCCAACGGTGGGAGATGTAGGGCATGCCGCAACGGGCAGCCTCTTCGGCCATGATGTCCCGGGCCTGGCGCTTGGTGCCCACGAACAGGATGGAGCCCCGGTTGGAAGCCAGCTGGCGCGCGAACTTGGCGGCCTCGCTGAACATCGGCAGGGTCTTTTCCAGGTTGATGATGTGGATCTTGTTGCGATGGCCGAAGATGAAGGGGGCCATCTTGGGATTCCAGTAACGGGTCTGGTGGCCGAAATGAACACCGGCTTCCAGCATCTGACGCATGGTCACGGACATGGACTGCTCCTAGGTTAAGGTTTTGCCGCCATCCGCGAAGAACCCCGGCTTGGCCGGAGCACCTTAACAGTGCGGATGTGTGGATTTAGCCGGTCCGACACCAAGCCGGACGCAAAGCTGGTGAATTCTAGCAGCCATGGCCGGGACAGGACAAGGAGAACAGCAAGTTGTGCCGCTCATTTGCTGCCTTTTTCCCGGGCGAGGGCATCCAGTTTCCTGAGGTGCTCCAGCCGTTCGCCGATGTTGCTCTCCAATCCACGTGGAGTGGGCGAGTAAAAGCGTGGAGATGTTTTTAACTCGTCCGGAAAATAGGTCTCGCCGGCCGCATAGGCCTCGGGCTCGTCGTGGGCATAGCGGTAGGCATGGCCGTAACCCAGTTCCTGCATGAGCTTGGTGGGCGCGTTGCGCAGATGCAGGGGCACGGGGCGGGAGCCGTCTTCCTTCACGAAGCGCCGGGCGGCTCCGTAGGCCTGGTAACCGGCGTTGGACTTGGGGGCGCAGGCCAGGTAGATCACCGCCTGGGCCAGGGCCAGTTCGCCTTCCGGGCTGCCCAGGCGCTCGTAGGTTTCCGCGGCGTCCAGGGCCATGCGGGTGGCGCGGGGGTCAGCCAGGCCGATGTCTTCCCACGCCATGCGCACGATGCGGCGGGCCAGATAGCGGGGGTCGGCGCCACCGTCAAGCATGCGGGTAAACCAATATAGGGAGGCGTCCGGATGGGAGCCCCGCACGCTCTTGTGCAGGGCGGAGATCTGGTCGTAGAAGGCTTCTCCCCCCTTGTCGAAACGGCGCAGCGATGGGGACAGGGCTCGTGTGGCGAAGGCGGCTTCCACCTGGGAGATGCCGGCGGTGAGGGCGGCCACGGACAACTGCTCCGCCAGGTTTATGAGTCTGCGGCCGTCCCCGTCGGCATAGGCCACCAGCATCTTGCAAGCCTCATCGCTCAATTCCAGCCCCAGCTTGCCTTGCGTCAGGGCCCTGTCGAGCAGGGCGGCCAGTTCATCCACGTCGAGGGCGTTGAGTACGTAAACCTGGGCCCGGGAGAGCAGGGCGCCAACCACCTCGAAGGAGGGGTTCTCCGTGGTGGCGCCTATGAAGGTGATGAGTCCTGATTCCACGTGGGGCAGGAAGGCATCCTGTTGGGCCTTGTTGAAACGGTGTACTTCGTCCACGAACAGAATGGTCTGGCGGCCCTGGTGCAGGTTGATGCGGGCCCTTTCCACGGCTTCGCGTATCTCCTTCACCCCGGCCAGCACGGCGGAAATCTGGATGAAGTCGGCATCGAAGTGCTGGGCAGTCAGGCGGGCCAGGGTGGTCTTGCCCACCCCAGGAGGGCCCCAAAGGATCATGGAGTGGAGGCGGCCCGCCTCGAAAGCCAGGCGCAGGGGCATGCCCGGGCCCAGCAGATGGGTTTGGCCTATGACCTCACTCAGGTTCCGGGGCCGCAGCGCCTCGGCCAGGGGAGCGACGCTGGCAGATCGCTGGGGACCTGACGCGGAAAACAGGTCCAGGGGCTCTGTGGGCGTCTTCATCTTGGCGGGGGATTTCCATCGGCTCAAAAACGACGGCGGGCTTCGATTTTAACCAGTGACAAGACCGTTTCGGCATGTCAAGGTATTAATACTCTGAATCAGCTTCATTAAGCGGCATTCCATGCACAATATCTTCATGAACCGATGTCATAGTCACCTTTTTATATGGGCGTTCGCCAAGAGCCCTCGCTTGCGGCATGGCCCCCTCGAAACAGGCATGAAGAGTCCTCAAGTATTGCAATCTCTTAAGCAGAGGGGGTTCACTCTGCTGGAACTCCTGGTGGTGTTGGTCATCCTGGGTTTGCTGGTGGGCTATGTGGCGCCGCGGTATTTCTCCCAGGTGGGCAAGTCCGAGGTCAAGGTGGCCAGGGCCCAGATTCGCGCCCTGGAAGACGCCCTGGACCAGTATCGTCTGGACGTCGGCCACTATCCGGGCAGCGAACAGGGGTTGTCTGCCCTGAGCGCGCAGCCCAACGGCGAGGCCCGCTGGCAGGGGCCCTATCTCAAGAAGGCCGTGCCCATGGACCCCTGGGGCAACGCCTACGTGTACCGATTCCCCGGGGAACATGGCGAGGTGGACCTGTACTCCCTGGGCAAGGATGGCCAGCCTGGCGGTACGGGTGAGGCAGCCGACATCACCAACTGGTAGCGTGCATGTTATTCGAGATCCGGGCCCTGGGCCGCGAGGGCCGCGTACGGTTGAGACTGGAGGCGGCCGATTCCTCGGACGCAGCCCAGCAGGCCAGGCTCCAGGGCCTGACGGTGCTGGACGTGCGCACGGGTTCCCGACTTGCCGCTTGGCCCCTGGGGCGCCATGGCCGCTTTCCCCTGTCCCTTTTTTCCAGGGAACTGCTCGCCCTGCTCAACAGTGGCCTGGCCCTTGTCGAAGCCCTGCAGACCCTGGAAGAAAAGGAAACCCGGCCCGAGACCCGCAAGGTGCTCACTGACGTGCTGAGGCATCTCTATGAAGGCGAGTCCTTTTCCGCGGCCATCGCACACCAGCCCCTGGTGTTCCCAGCGTTGTACATCGCCACGGTTCGCGCCTCCGAGCGCACCGGGGATCTGCCCCAGGCCCTGGGGCGCTACGTGGCCTACCAGGACCAGGTGGAGCAGGTGCGCAAGAAGGCCCTTTCCGCATCCATCTACCCCTTGCTGCTGATGGGGCTGGGCGGCCTGGTGGCCCTGTTCCTGCTGGGCTACGTGACCCCCCGGTTTTCGTCCATCTATGCGGACAATGTGGACCGCCTGCCCTGGGCTTCCCGCATGCTCATGGAATGGGGCGGATTCGCCGAGGCCCATGCGGCAGAGGCGGGTCTATTGCTGCTGGGCCTGGCGAGCGCATTCCTGTATGGTGCCACCCGCCCCGGCACCCGGGCCTTGCTGGGACGGGTGGCCTGGAGCCTGCCTGCCCTGGGTGAGCGGTTGCGGATTTTCCAACTTACGCGCTTCTATCGCACCGTGGGGATGCTGCTCTCCGGCGGCATCCCGGTGGTCACTGCCCTGGAAATGGCCTCCGGGCTCCTGCATCCCGAACTGCGAAGCCGCCTCGAGGCCGCCTCGGCGGAGATACGGGAGGGCAAGTCCATTTCCCAGGCCATGGAGCGGGCAGGGCTCACCACCCCGGTGGCCCTGCGCATGCTGCGGGTGGGAGAGAAAAGCGGACGCATGGGGGACATGATGGAAGCCATCGCCACCTTTCACGACGAGGAGACCAGCCGCTTCGTGGACTGGTTCACACGCCTTTTCGAGCCCCTGCTGATGGCGGTGATCGGCTTGATCATCGGCCTGATCGTGGTGCTTTTGTACCTGCCCATCTTTGAACTGGCGGGAAGCCTGGAATGAAGCTTACGGCAGAACTCGTGCAACAGGCCCGGGAGAAGGTCCGGAGCCAGGGCGGTACATTGCTGGCTGCCCTGGAGGCGCTGTGCGGGGTTTCCGGGGCGGAATTCCTGGACGAACTGGGCCGAGCCTTCGCCTATCCGACCCTGGGGATGGACCGTCTGCGGGACCTGGAACCAGCCTTCGACCTCCTGCCCTTCAGTGAGGCCCTGGAGCGCGAATGCGCCGTCTGCAGGGATGGCGAAGGCAGGGTGTGGTTCGTGTTCGCTGACCCCCTCAAGCCGGACCTTCTGGAATGGGCCGAGCGGCGGATATTGGTGCCGTTCACAATCGTTCTGGCCCTGAGGGAGGACATCCTGGCCTGGCTGAACCGCCTGGAAGGCGGTCTTCGCGCCATGGATGGGGTACTGGGTGAATCCCAGGGCGCCGCCGCGGGCGAACGGGTGGAAGAGATCTCCCTCAAGGCCATCGGCGCGGACGCTTCGCCGGTGGTGAAGCTCGTCCACTCCACCCTCTACGACGCACTGTCCAGTGGCGCCTCGGACATTCACCTGGAGAACGATGCCCAGGGCCTGGCCATCAAGTACCGCATCGACGGGGTGCTCAACCATATCGGCCAGACGGCCGGGCGGGACATGGCGGAGCAGGTCATCTCCAGGGTCAAGGTCATGGCGGAACTGGACATCGCCGAGCGTCGCGTGCCCCAGGACGGGCGTTTCAAGGTCCAGATGAAGGGCCGCGAGATCGACCTTCGGGTCTCCATCATGCCCGGCGTATTCGGTGAGGACGCCGTTCTGCGCGTGCTGGACCGCCAGCAGCTGGCGGACGAACTCAAGGGCATCACCCTGGAGCGGCTGGGCTTCGATGCGGCCACCCTGAACCGGATCCGCAAGCTGGCCCGGGAGCCTTATGGCATGTTCCTGGTGACCGGTCCGACGGGTTCCGGCAAGACCACCACCCTTTATGCCGCCATCTCCGAGATACACACCGGCCAGGACAAGATCATCACCATCGAGGACCCCGTGGAGTATCAGCTGCCCGGCATCCTTCAGATACCGGTGAACGAGAAGAAAGGGCTTACCTTCGCCCGGGGCCTGCGTTCCATTTTGCGCCATGACCCGGACAAGATCATGGTAGGCGAGATCAGGGATGCCGAGACGGCCCAGATCGCCGTGCAGTCCGCCCTTACCGGCCATCTGGTGTTCACCACCGTCCATGCCAACAACGTCTTCGACGTGATCGGCCGATTCATGCACATGGGGGTGGACCCCTACAGTTTCGTTTCCGCCCTGAACGGCATCCTTGCCCAGAGGCTTGTCCGGGTCACCTGCCCCCATTGCGCCGAACCCTTTGTCCCCGACGCCCAGTTGCTGGCGGATTCAGCCCTGACGCCCCAGCAGGCCGCCGGCTTCGACTTCCGCGCCGGCCGCGGTTGCGGACAGTGCCGTGGCAGCGGTTACAAGGGCAGGCAGGCCATCGCAGAGATGATGCTGCTCAATGACGAGATTCGCGAACTCATCGTTGCCCGCTCACCCATTCGCCAGGTGAAGGAGGCGGCAGCCCGGGCGGGCGTGCGAAATCTCAGGGACTCGGCCCTGGACATGGTGCGCCGAGGCGTGACTACCCTGGAGGAGATCAATCGTGTCACTTTCGTGGCCTAGCGCACGCATTGCTCTCGCCCCCGGCCATGTAGCCGTGACCACAGGCAGGCGCTTGCAGGAGGCTGCGGTGGCTGATCCCGGCTGGAACGGAGCCCTCAAGGCTCTGGCGGAACTGCTTGCGGCCGGTCGTCCCGATGCCCGCGCCCGGGTGGTGCTGTCCCACCATTTCGCCCCCGTTTATCTTCTGCCGGCCACACCGGTCAGGTTGTCACATGCTGAGTTGCTGGGCTGGGCCCGTGAACGCCTGGTGTCCCAGTTCGGCGAGTCCGCCCGGAACTGGCAGCTGGTGGCCCAGGCTGAGCCCCCAGGGGACCCCTTTCTGGTCAGTACCCTGCCACCGGAGCGCCTATCCGAACTCGATGCGGTGTTGGCAACCGCCGGCGTGCGAGCCATCGGCCTGCAACCATGGCTGGCCGTGGCCTGCAATCGGTACCGGGCCTCCCTTGGGCGTGGTACAGCCTGGCTGGCCCTGGCCGAACCAGGCCGGCTGACCCTGGCACGCATGCAGGGCGGGCGGTTCCGCGCCCTGAGGTCCGCCCTGACCGGTCCTGACCCGGTTCGGGACCTGGCCGACATGATGGCCAGGGAATCCTTGCTGGAGGCGGAAGGCACACAAGGCCCTGTCTGGCTTTCAAACATGCATGTCCCCGGCAGCTGGCAAGCCCTGGCCGGCAGGATCGAACTGCGCCAATTGGGCCCGGCCGAGCAAGGCATGGCCGCCATGCTGGGAACTTGACCATGCGCTACGTGGATCTGGATTTTCTGCACCCGCGCCCACGCCCTTCCCTGGCGGCCTGGGTTTTGCTGGCCGTCGGCATCGGGCTTGCGGCCATGGTCTTCTTTCAACATCAGGCCCTGGACGGAAACATTGCCCGGGAGGAGGGGCTCGCCCGAAAACTCAAGGCTGACACCGCACAGGCCAGCAGAAGTGGCAGGAAGGCCGGCGTCAGCCAGCAGGTCACCGCGGCTGAAGTCAAGGCTCGCCTGACTACGCCCTGGGGCGCACTTCTTGACAAGCTGGAACGCACCAGCCGCGGGAAAATCGCCCTGCTGTCCCTGGAAGCGGACGACCGGCGCAGGGAGGCAAGCATTACCGCCGAGGCACGAAGCGCCGAGGACATGCTGGCCTACCTGGAGCAACTGAAGCAGGAGGCCGGCATGGATGGTGTCGTGCTTTCCAGCCACAAGATACTGGAAGAGGATGCGCAGCGACCCATTCGCTTCGTTCTCCGCCTGGAATGGAGACGCTGATGTCACGCCTGGCGGATCGCATGTTTTTCCATGTCCTTTCTCTGGGGCGGGTGGGCGCCTTGGGGGCTCTGCTCGTGGTCGGTGCCCTGCTGGCGGACGCCGGACTGCTGCGGCCCATGGAACAACGGCTGGATGCCCTGGTCACTGGCAACCAGCGTGCCATGCTCGTGCCGACCGAGGCTCGACGCCTCCTCCCGGCGTCGAGCGAGGGCGAACGCCCGGCCCTTGAACCGGAGGCTGACGAAGCCCTGCGCCGTATTTTCAACGCAGCCGATGCGGCCGGCATCGAACTGGCACGGGGCGATTACCGTCTGGTCCATGAGACTGGTGTCGGCTATCGCACTTACCAGTTCACTTTGCCCTTGTCCGGCGACTATCCCGCAATCCGCGAGTTTGTCGCGGGTCTGCTTGCCGAGGAACCGGCCCTTTCCCTGAACAGCCTGCTGGTGCGCCGCGACAGCATCGAGACGCCTCAACTTGAGGCGACCCTGCGCTTCACCCTGTATCTGGAGGCCGGGGCATGAACAAGCGTATGCGCTGGCTTCTGCTGGTTCTTGCTGCCGTGTTGCTGGCAAGCCTCTGGCCCCATGGCGGGGAAGAGGAAACAGAGGTCGTGGAAGCGGCCAAGCGCCAGTCTCCCCGGGTTGCGACAAGCGGCCCGGCTCTTCCCGTTGCCAAGCCGGTCGCTTCGGCTGCCCGCGACCTTGGCCCCATGAAGGCGAATCTTTTCCCCGTCCAATCCTGGAAACCTCCGCCCCCCAAACCCCCGCCCGTTGTGGCCATGCCCCCACCGCGCCCGTCCCCCCCGCCCATGCCCTTCCGTTTCATGGGCCGCTGGGTGGAACCCGATGGCTTGGTGGTGTTCCTGACCCAGGGAGAGACCGTCCTCCTGGCTCGCAAGGGGGACACCCTGGCCGGATCATGGCGGGTCGATGAAATTACCCAGGGCCAAATGAACATGACCTATCTGCCCCTGAACATGCAACAAACCTTGAGGATCGTCCCATGAACTCGAGCCTGACCATGCAACGCCCGCGAGCAAGTCTTGTCAGGAGCGGTGTCTTGATGGCCCTGGCGACACTGATCGCATTTGGCTGCGCTTCAGACAAGGCCTTCCGGGAAGGCGAACGCCTGATCAATGAAGGCAAGACCGAGGCAGGCCTGCAGCAACTGGAACAGGCCGTGAAGGAGCAACCCAAGAACCTGGGGTACCGGGCTGCCCTGTTGCGCAGCAGGGAGGCCCATGTGGGACGTCTCCTCGCCCAGGGCCAGGGCGCCCTGCAGGCTGGAAACCTGGACGAGGCCGAGGGACTGTTCCGCGAAGTGCTTCGGGTGCATCGGGAGAACCAGCGAGCCCCCGCCGGGCTTGCCGCCGTGGAAGCTGCCAGGCGGAGCAAGGGCATGCTTGCCGAGGCCGGAGCCGCCCTGAAGAACGGGGATTTCGAAACGTCCCGAAACCTGAGTCGCAGCGTCCTGGCCCAGGCGCCGGAACATGCCGAGGCCAAGGCACTGCTCAAGGAAGTGGAGGAAAAGGCCGGCAGGCCCGCGGGCGTGGTCATGCCCCAACTGGCGGCCGCCCTGCGCCGTCCCGTCACCCTGGAATTCCGCGAAGCCACCTTGAAGGGCGTATTCGAGGCCCTGTCGCGGCAGTCCGGCCTGAATTTCGTGTTCGACAAGGACGTGCGCGTGGACCAGCGCACCACGGTGTTCGCCCGGGACACCGCCATCGTGGACGCCCTGGACATGATCCTGGCAACCAGCCAGCTGGCCCGCAAGGTCCTCAACGCCAACACCCTGATCATCTATCCCAACATCCCCGCCAAGCAGAAGGAATACCAGGACCTGGTGGTGAAAAGCTTCTTCCTTTCCAACGCCGACGCCAAGCAGGCCCTGGTCATGATCAAGACCATCGCCAGGGTGCGGGACGTGTTCGTGGACGAGCGCCTCAACATGATCATGGTGCGGGACACCCCAGAATCGGTGCGGTTGGTGGAGCGGCTTGTGAACCTGGCGGATCGCCCCGAGGCCGAGGTGATGCTGGAGGTGGAGGTCATGGAGGTGAAACGTTCGACCCTGCAGGAAATGGGGGTGCAGTGGCCAAACCAGCTCAGCCTGTTGAGCAAGCAGGCCCTGACTTCCAACATTCTCGATTCCTCGGGCAATACCATCGCGTCCACCACGACTTACACGGATGTGCCCCTGACCCTGGACCTGTTGCGCAGGATCAACTCGAAGACCACGGCCATCAGTCCGGCTCCGGGCGTGGTCGCGCGTGGAGAGGATGGCGACGTCAATCTTCTGGCCAACCCCCGCATCCGCGTGAAGAACAAGGAAAAGGCCAAGATCCACATTGGCGACAAGGTGCCGGTGATCACTTCCAACGTCACCTCCACCGGCGTCACCTCTGAGTCCGTCTCCTACCTGGACGTGGGCCTCAAGCTGGACGTGGAGCCCCAGGTGCAACTGCAGGGGGATGTCTCCATCAAGGTGGGCATGGAAGTGTCCAACATCGTGCGCGAGGTCAAGAGCGGCACCGGCACGCTCACCTACCAGCTGGGCAGCCGCAACGCCACCACCGTGCTGCGCCTGAAGGATGGCGAGACCCAGGTGCTGGCGGGCCTGATCTCGGACGAGGACCGGGCCGGGGTCAGCAAGATGCCCGGCCTGGGGGACCTGCCCCTGCTCGGCAGGTTGTTCTCCAGCCACCGTGACGAAAAGAACAAGACTGAGATCGTGCTCCTCATCACCCCCCGCATCATTCGCAACGTGGAACGGCCCTCCCTGCAGGACGGCGAGTTCTTCGCCGGCACGGACGGCAACGCGTCCGACCAGCCCCTGCGGCTGCGCCCTGCCAGCCGCATGCCAGGCCTGCCTGCCGTACCCCAGCCGGGACGGCCACCGGTGGATGCCAACGAGCCCGAGCCCCAGATACCTGGCCAGGAGGAGCGGCAGGAGGCGCAATGAGAAACCTGGGCCGGGTGGAGCGGGGCTTCACCCTCGTGGAGTTGATCATCACGGTGGCCATCGTGGGCATCCTCGCCTTGCTCAGCATGCCTTTGCTGGAAGTGGCCAGCACGCGACAGAAGGAAGCCGAATTGCGCACGGCCTTGCGGCAGCTCCGCACCGCCATCGATGCCTATCACCAGGCGGTGCTGGACAAGCGCGTCGAGTCTCCCGCGGACGCATCCGGCTATCCTCCACGACTGGAGCTTCTGGTGGAAGGCGTGCCGGACATCACCCACCCGGAACGTCGCAACCTTTATTTCCTGCGCCGCTTGCCCAGGGATCCCTTTTCCCCGGACCGGGAGGCCACGGCCGGGGAGACCTGGGGAAAGCGCAGTTATGCCAGCGCCCCGGATGAGCCCATGGAGGGCGAAGACGTCTACGACGTGTTTTCCCTGTCGGAAAGGGTGGGACTGAACGGCGTGCCCTACAGGCAATGGTGAGTCATGAATAACATCGGAAAGTGGGCAGTGGGCGGTGGGCAGCAGCGGAGTCGCCGGTCCAAGGATCTGGATGCGGACCGCGGCCGGGCAGCCGGCTTTACCCTGGTGGAGCTGCTGGTGGTGCTGGCCATCGTCGCCACCCTGCTGAGCCTGGCCGTGCCGCGCTATTTCCAGCACGTGGACCGCTCCAAGGAAGCTGTCCTCAGGGAAAATCTGGCCACCATGCGGGACGCCATCGACCAGTACCACGCGGACGTCGGCCAGTGGCCCGGCAGCCTGGATAGCCTGGTGGAGCGCCGCTATCTGCGCGCCCTCCCAAAGGACCCCGTCACGGAAAGCGATCAGACCTGGCAGGAAGTGGCTCCCGAGGACGGCACCGAAGGCATCCGCGACGTGCGCAGCGGCGCGGAGGGCACCGCCCTGGACGGCAGCCCCTACGCCGATTGGTAGCCATGTTGCCCCAGCGAGAGTCGGGTTTCACCCTGTTGGGGCTCCTCTTCCTGATGATGGTGCTGGGCATCGCCCTGGCGGCGGTGGGTACCGTATGGGAGACCGCCGCCCGAAGGGAGAAGGAGGCCGAGCTGCTGTTCGTGGGAGACCAGTATCGCCGGGCCCTGGAGAGCTATTACCGGGCTACGCCCGGGCAGGCAAAACGCTACCCTGCGTCGCTTTCAGACCTGGTCAAGGACAACCGCTTCCCCAATGCGGTACGCCACCTGCGCCGTCTTTATCGCGACCCCATGACCCAAGGCGAGCAATGGGGCGAGGTCAAGGAGGGTAACGAGATCGTCGGCGTCTATAGCCTGTCCATGGGCATTCCTCTGAAACAAGGGGGGTTTGCAAAGGATTACGCGGAGTTCGAGGAAAAGCAGAGTTATCTGGAATGGGTCTTCCTGGCCAGGAAGGATACGGCTGAGAGGGAAGTTCAGGACCAGGCTGCGGGACAGGGGGAGCAACGCAAGCTAAAGGAGTTGTCTCCCGAGGAGAAGCAGAAGTGCGCCGAAACCCGGGAAGCGTCGGTAGCCGTGTGCGAGGCGTCCTATCCCAACGAGCAGGACCCGGCTCGCCAACAATGCTTCGACGCGGCGAACCAGGAACACCTGCGCTGCGCCTATTTCAAATGAGGGTGCAAGCAGGATGCCTCGCTGTCTGAAGCCGCGGGGGCGGTTCCTGGTCTGCAACCCCCGGCCCATTGGCCTCCAGGTCGCATGAGCGCGGGGCAATGGTGTAATTCCCCTTGCCCATGGCACAGCACAAGGCCTTCTTTTATGCTTGCCCCATTCTCTGGTTGCGCCAGGCCAGGGATATTCGACGACACCATGCATCAGGAGACCAGGCAATTGGATAATCCCATCAAGGAGACCAAAGGGGAACAGGAACTGGTCCAGCGCGTCGTGGCCGCCATGGAAGGGGTCATCGTTGGCCAGAAGTACCTCATCGAGCGCATCCTGGTGGCCTTGCTCACCAACGGGCACATCCTCATCGAAGGCGTGCCGGGCCTGGCCAAGACCAAGGTGGTCAAGAGCCTGGCCCAATTGATCGACGCCCGCTTCCAGCGCATCCAGTTCACGCCGGACCTGCTGCCCGCGGACCTCATCGGCACCCTGATATACAACCCCCGGGACGGTGCCTTCACCACCCGCAAGGGCCCCATCTTCGCCAACATCGTCCTGGCCGACGAAATCAACCGGGCCCCGGCCAAGGTGCATAGCGCCCTGCTGGAGGCCATGGAGGAACGCCAGGTGACCATCGGCGACGCCTGTTATGGCCTGGACGAGCCGTTCCTGGTGCTGGCCACCCAGAACCCCATCGAGCAGGAAGGTACCTATCCCCTGCCCGAGGCGCAGATGGACCGCTTCATGCTCAAGATCGCCATCACCTATCCGTCCCGGGATGAGGAGCGGGAGATCATGCGCCGCTCCGGTCGCATCAGCGCAAGCGAGGCACTGCGGCCCCTGGTCCATCCGGATGACATCGTGCGCATGCGCGCCCTGGTGGAAGCCGTCTATCTGGACGAAAAAATCGAGCAATACATCATCGACCTGGTGTTTGCCACCAGGGACCCCGGGGCCTGCGGGTTCGCCGACCTGGCGCCGTTCATCACCTATGGCGCCTCGCCCCGGGCGAGCATCAACCTGATGCTGGCTTCCCGGGCCCTGGCCTTCCTGCGCGGCCGTGGCTATGTGGTACCCCAGGACATCAAGGACATCGCGCCCGACATCCTGCGCCATCGCATCATCACCAGCTACGAGGCCGACGCACAGGGGGTGACGGTGGAAGCCATCATCGCCCGCCTGCTGGCCGAGACCGAGGTGCCCTGAGGCGATGTTCCCGCGCGATCCTGCTGCGCCCGCCTGGCCGGCCGCGGAGTTGCGCCGCCTGGAAATCCTTTCCGCGCGGCTGGTGACCAGCCTCTTCGCCGGGGAGTACCGCAGCGTCTTCCGTGGACGCGGCATCGAATTCGAGGAGGTGCGCGAGTATCAGCCGGGAGACGACGTCCGCAGCATCGACTGGAACGTCACTGCCCGGGCCGGCAGGCCCTTCATCAAGCAGTACGTGGAGGAGAGAGAGATGTCGGTCATGCTGCTTCTCGACCAGTCCGCGTCCCTGAACTGCGCCACGCCGAGGCGCGGAAAAAGCCGGGTCGCGGCGGAGGTCTGTGCCCTCCTGTCCTTCGCCGCCGCACGCAGCCATGACCGGGTGGGCATGATGACTTTCACGGACCGGGTGGAGCGTTATGTTCCCCCGGGAAAGGGAATGCGGCATGCCCAGCGCCTCATGGCCGAGGTGCTGGTCCGTACCCCCACGGGACAGGGCACCGACCTGGCCCTGGCCCTGGACTATCTGGAACGCGTGCTTCGGCGCAGCAGCACGCTGTTCATCATTTCCGATTTCCTCGCTGGAGATTTCCGCCTGCCCCTGGCCGCCGCCGCAAGGAGGCATGACGTCGTGGCGGTTTCCATAACGGATGCCCTGGACGAGGCCTTGCCGGATGTAGGCCTGATGCGCGTGGCGGATGCTGAGACTGGCAGGCTGCGCCTGATAGACACGTCTGCCCCCCGGGTGCGGAAAGCCTTCCGGGAGCAGGCCATGGCACGGCGGCAGTCCTTGCGCCAGGCCCTGGCCTCGGCCGGCGTGGAACTCTTGTCCATGGACACGGCCACATCGACGGCGCAGACCCTCGTTCGTTTCTTCCAGGGCCGCAGGCAGCGGCTCAGCCGCTGATGTTGTTTCGCCCGGGACTCCCTACCTTGCTGTTCCTCGCTTCGCCGGCCCTGGCGGATCAAGCCTTGCTGCGGGATGTCCGAGGCCCCGTTCCCGTGGAGAGTATGCCGCCTTTCCTGCTGACTGCCGGTGTCCTGCTGCTGGCTGTGCTGCTGTACCGGGTGCTGCGCCGCAAGCCGGAAGATGCCCAGGGCAATCCAACCTCGCCGCCGCCCGATCCCGCTCCCGTGGACAGGCTTGAAAGGTTGTTGGAGGAACATCGCCTGGGTCGTTGTACGGATGTCTTTCTGGTACTCGGTCTCGACGCGTGGGTACGCGATGCCCTGGATGCCAGCCAGGGCATACCTGCCCGGCGGTTGACGTCGGTGGAAGTGATGCAGCGCTCCGGTAAGGCCATGGCTGCCGCCCCGAATGCCCTGGACTCCCTGGAACGGTTGTTCGGACTGGGCGACCGGGTCAAGTTCGGCGCCCATCCGCCTTGCCCTGAAGAAGTGCGGGAGGCTCTTGCCGCGGCCTTGGTCCTGGGACGTGCCCTGGCAGAAAGAGAGCCCGCGTGAGGTTCCATGACCCACATTGGCTATTGCTGTTGCTGCTCCTGGTTCCCTGGGGGCTCCATCTGCGCGGGCGGGAAGGCAGGGGGGACGCCCTGGCCATGGCGGACGGCGCCCTCCTGTGTACGCTGCCGGACACGCCCCGCGCTCGCCTGGCTCGCCATCTGCCCTATTTACGCCTGTTGTGGGTGGCCCTGGCGGTCTTGGCCCTTGCCCGGCCCCAGGCGGTGGTACAGGAGTCCACCGTACACGGCAAAGGCGTGGACCTGGTCATCGCCCTGGACCTTTCCACCAGCATGCTGGCCGAGGATTCCCAAGCATCCCCTCCCAGGAAGAACCGGCTGGCCATGGCCAAGGAGGTGGTTTCCGGTTTTCTCGGGGGGCGTCCTGGAGACCGGATCGGGCTTGTGGCCTTCGCGGCCCGACCCTACCCGGCCGCGCCCATGACCCTGGACCATGCCTGGCTGCGCGACGCCACCCTGGGGCTGCAGGCCGGTGCCATCGAGGATGGGACCGCCCTGGGGGAAGCCATCCTTGCGGCGTTGAACCGCCTGCGGGGCCCGTCGGGCAACGCTGTTCGACAAGACATATCCAGGAGCCAGGCGATCATCCTGATCACCGACGGCCGCAGCAACACGGGCCCGACCACGCCGCAACTTGCCGCCCAGGCGGCCAGGACCCTGGGCATCCGCGTCCACACCATCGGTATCGGCTCCCGGGGCCAATCCCTCATCCCCATGGAAAACCCCCTCGGAGGCACGCTTTACAGGACGGTCGGTGCGGACCTGGACGAAGCAACATTGCGGGAGATCGCCACCGCCACAGGCGGCGCCTATTTCCGGGCGGATGACCGGGACAGCCTGGAGAAGGTGTTCCGGGAAATCGATCGCCTCGAAAAACGTCCCATGGAGCACAAGCGCTACTACGCCTTTCAGGAACTGTTCCCCCTGCTGCTCGCCGTTTCCCTGGCGGCATGGGCTTTGGAACTGGCCTTGGGCGCCACCCTGTTACGCAGGGTACCCTGAGATGAAACAGGGTCCAGGGTTTCTACGTTCGATGCCCCTCGAGGGGGGGGCAGTATGGTCAGGGCGGCGAGGGCCGTACTGATATGCACTGGGCTGCCCCCCACTTTGCCTGGTTCCTGTTGCTGGCCCTGCCCGTGGCTGTCCTGATGCGTCGCGCCGGCCACAGGCGGGCTCAGGCACTGCAACAGCTCAGGGGGCCAGGGGAAGCCATGTCCGGAAAGGATCGGGTCCGTCCAGGAATGGGCCTCGCCCTTCGGATGGTCGCCTTCCTGCTGCTCGTCGCCGCCCTGTGCCGCCCTCAATGGGGTCAGGAGGTCACTGAACAATCCAGCCGGGGGGTGGACATACTCATCGCCCTGGATGTGTCCCGCAGCATGCTGGCCGACGACCAGCACCCCGACCGCCTGACGGTGGCAAAGCGGGCCGTGTTCGACCTCCTGCCCCGGCTGCGCGGCGACCGCATCGGCCTCATCGCCTTCGCCGGCAGTGCATTCCTGGTGTGCCCCCTGACCAGCGACTACGCCACCTTTGCCGAGATGCTTGGGGAGGTCGGACCGGGCACGATACCCCTGGGCGGCACCTCCCTGGCCAGCGCCCTCGGCGAGGCCAGGCGGGTTTTTGGCGACCGTGCCGGTGGAGGTAGGGTCCTGGTGTTGATCACCGATGGCGAAGACCACGGAGAGCATGTCGACTTGCCCGCTGCCCTGCCAGCCAGGGGTGTCGTGGTCCATGCCTTGGCGGCCGGAACTCGGGATGGGGGCCTGATTCCCGTCCCGGGGGGCGGCTTCCTCAAGAGCAGGGAAGGGGAAATCGTGAAAAGCCGGCCAAGCACCAGCCAGCTACAGTCCCTGGCCGCTGCCGGCGGCGGCCGCCTGTGGGAACTGGCTGCCGATCCCCGGGCCCTGCAGACCCTCTATGAACGGGACCTGGGCGCCCTGGCCAGGCAGGACTTCAGCCGAAGCAGGCAGCAATGGGTGGAACGCTTCCAGATCCCCCTGGCGCTGGCGGTCCTGCTGCTATTCGCGGAACCGCTGATTGCGTTGCGACGCCGGACATGAAGCGCCGAATTGCCCTCTTCGTGCTGATCCCGGCCTTTCTGGCCGCGCTGCTTCTTGCCCTGCGCCAGGATCTCGCCAGCCTGGCCCAGCGCAAGGTAGAACAGCACCTTCGTGCAGGCGAAATGGAGCGAGCCCGGACCGCACTCCTTCAGGCTGCTGCCCTGGGGGTCGACGCTGCGTCCCTCCGCTACAATCTCGGCGTCACCTATTACCGCAACGGACAATATGCCCCGGCCCAAAGGGAGTTCGACGCCGCCATGGCCCAGGCGGGACCGAAGCTGATGCCGGCATTGCTCTACAACCGCGGCAACAGCCTGTTCCGCCAGGCCGAGCAGGCCGCCTCAAGGGACAAGATCGCTGCCCTGGGTCTTTTCCAAGCGGCCATCTCGGACTACGTCAAAGCCCTTGCCATGACGCCGGAGGCGACGGACGTCCGCAGCAACCTCGGTTTGGCCAGGGAACGCGTGCAGGCATTGGGCGGGCAACAACAAAAGGAACAGGCGCCACGGAGCGGTCCAAAGCAGGCCGATACGCGTGAGAAAGCGTCTGGAACCGAATCCCGTTCCGGCGCCCCCGCCAGCCCGGCCCAGTCCAGGGCAGAGGGCGATCCCGAGGCCAGCAAGGACCTGTCAGCCAGCGGCAGGACGCGAAAGCGGCTGGGCCAGGCTGAAGTGGAACGAATGCTGAACGATGCCCGCGGCCGGGACTTGCCGGCGGGTACGCTGCATGGCGGCGGTGATCCGGGCAGGCTGTCCAGGCCGGACAGGGATTGGTGAACCCATGACCGGAAATACCTTCAGCTCCGCCAGGCTGGCGCTCCTTGTTTTCCTGCTAGGTTTGCATGTTCCCCACCACGCCGGCGGTGCTGCCCTGGAAGCATCGGACTCGACGGTCAGTGGCCCGACGCTGGACTTGCGTCTTGGCAGGGACCGGGCCTATCCCGGTGAAGATATCGAGGTCACCGTCACGCTGGTGGTGGGCCAGGAACCGCTTCGCAACGTCCAATACCCGACCCTGGCAGGTACGGGGTACAGGCTTTCCGAGTTCGGGCCGCCAAGGCAGAAAGCCCTCGAGCATGAAGGCAGGACCCTGGACGCCCAGGAGTTCGTTGCGCGCCTGACGCCTTCAAGGAGCGGCGACTATCAGGTCGGTCCTGCCACCCTGAAGGCGGAGGTCCTCCTGCCAGGGTCCGGTGCTGCGGCCTTCTTTGGCAACAACGAGCCGACGCCCCTGAAGCTGGAGTCCCCGTCCGCCAACCTGCATGTGCTGCCCCTGCCTCGGGAGGGCAGACCTGCTGGCTTCACGGGTGCGATCGGGCGATTCACCTTGGACCGGCAGGTCAACCCCGGTGAAGTCCAGAGGGGAGACCCCCTCACGGTAACGACCGTGATTCGCGGAGAGGGAAATATCGAAGCCTTTGCCTGTCCCAAACTGGAGCTCCACGGCGTGCGGTCCTACCCGCCTCGGTCACGGCGCACGGCGGAATCCCTTTCCTGTGAGCAAGTGCTGGTGGCCGAAGCTGCATCCGGACTGACTGTGCCAGCCACGGCCATCAGCTTCTTCGACCCCCGCACCGGGAGGTACCGGATGGTTTCCGCCGATGCCGTGCAGGTTCCTGTCAGGCCCCCCCGGGTTGCTCAGCCCGCCACGCCGGCCAGCGCATTGCCCGAGCAGGACGCGAGACCGAATCAGGCTGTTACAGACCGAACGGACTTCTTCACCTGGGCTGCGCTGCTTTGCACGGGCTTGCTGATGTGTCTGGGCGTTTATGGCTGGATGCGGAAGCGCCCGGTCACGGACGTGGCCCAGACAGGGCACGCAAATGCCCATCCACCGCCCCGTGATTGGCTTGCGGAAGCCAGGGATGCGCTGGTGGCCGAGGATCCTGAACGGTTCCACAGGGCAGCTTTCAGGGCATTGCAAGGCCACCTGGGCGCAAGCATCGGGCTCGCGCCGGGGGGCATAACCGGGGACATCGTGGACCTGGTGTTGCGGGACGTCGGCATGGAGGAGCCTCTGCTGGGCCAGTGCAAGTCCCTGTTCGATGTCTGTGACCGGGAGCGCTACGCCCCCCGTGCCGACAGGAAAGGAGGCCTGGATGAGACGTATCGTCTGCTGCAGGAGGTCGTGGGCAAGGGCTGAAGTGTCGGAATAGTTTTCGCATGATGGGCCATGCATGGCTTCCTGCAGGGCGAAACTCAGGTAAAACGGGCCTTGGCGGTCCATGGTGTGAATATTGCTTGGAGGAAATCGATGGAGAAAAAATTGCCTAACCCTGAACGCATCATTGGCATGACGAGTGCCTTTTTCGACTCCTGCGTCCTTTTTACGGCGTCGGACCTGGGAATTTTCGCCAAGCTGGCAGAACTCGGCCCGTCCGAAGCGGGTGGCCTGGCCTCAGCCCTGGGCCTGGATCCCCGGGGAACGAGTCTTTTGCTGGATGCCTGTGTCGCCCTGGACCTGTTGCGGAAAGAGGGGAACAGCTATTCCAATACGCCCGAAAGCGGGATTTTCCTGGTGCCGGGGTCGCCGGGAGACCTGTCCGCCGCCATCCGCTATAACCGTGACGTCTATCCGGCATGGGGAAAACTCGCCACTTTCGTCAAGAATGGCACGCCCGTGGAGAAGCCGGAGTTCCACCTGGGTGAGGACCCGGAGCGCACGCGCACCTTCGTCCTGTCCATGCATCACCGGGCCCTGGCCATCGGTCGCTCCGTCCTGGGGGAACTGCAATTGGACGGCCGCAAGACTCTGCTGGACATCGGCGGCGGTCCGGGGACCTATTCGGTGCTGATCGCCCAGGCCTACCCGGAGATGGCCTGCACCGTGCTCGATCTGCCCGACGTGGTGAAGGTGGCCCAGGAACTCATTCACAAGCAAGGGTATGCCGAAAGGGTGAAAACCCTGGCAGGGGACTATCGCACCACCCCCTTCCCCGGAGGCAATGACGTCATCAACTTCTTCGGCATGATGCATCAGGAATCGCCCCAGAGCATCCGCAGCCTGCTGAAGAAGGCCTATGACGCCCTCAACCCCGGGGGCGTCGTCCACGTCATGGACCTCATGACGGACGCCTCCCACACCAGGCCGAAATTCAGCGCCCTGTTCGCCGTCAACATGGCTCTAACGACCGAGAACGGGTGGGTGTTCGCGGAGACGGAGTTGATCGAATGGATGCAGGAGGCCGGTTTCACCGATTGCCAGGTGAAGCCGTTGCCACCACCCATGCCCCACAGTTTCGCCTTCGCACGCAAGCCTTGAGGATGGAGTCGGAAATGCAAGAGAAGCGCCCATTTCCCCAGAGTCACGCAGTTAACGGTCAAAATTAGAGGGTAGACATGAAATTGAAATTCGGAGTTTCCCTGGCCAAGTTGCTGGTCGTTCCATGTATGGCTGCCCTTGCCGGGTCTTCCGCTGCTGCGGATACGTATATTCCCCAGGCCGACCCCGCGCCCGCGGCGATCGAGAAAGTGGGGGAGGGCCGGTTCCGCCTGGGCGACATCGTCATCGACAAGAAAAGTCGTTCCATCACCTTTCCCGCCCAGGTCAACCAGGACAAGGGCATGCTCGAGTACCTCATCGTGCACCGCAAGGGAAAGACCCACGAAAGCCTGCTGAACACCCGGGTGGAGGGGTACGACCTGCAGGTCGCCTTCCTCCTGCTGGGCTACGAAGGCAGTGAAAAAAAACTGGCTGGCCAGGGTGATCCGTCCTTGCCCCAGGGGGACGCCATCAGGATCGTCATCCGCCAGAAGGACGGAGCGGAATTGCCGGCGGAAAAGTGGCTGATCAACAAGTTCCCTGAAGGGGACAAGGATGTCGGGCCCATGAAATGGGTCTATACGGGTTCCTTCAGCTGGCAAGGGCGGTTCCAGGCCCAGGATTCCGGCTCCTTCGCCGCCATCTGGCACGACCCCGTCGCGCTGATCGACAACGCCTCGCCGGGGGGAGAAAGCAACAGAATATGGTTCGTTAAGGAAGGCACGGTGCCCGCCGTCGGCACGCCGGTGGATGTGGTCGTTGTTCCCGTCAAGTAATGCGCTTTGGAGAGAATGAATGAACAAGCTGGCTTCTTTATTCCTTGTGGCAAGTCTGGGCATCCTGCCCTTGGCATCCCACGCCGCCAACAACAAGGTAGTCACCGGTTCCAAACCGGACATATCCCTGCGCAACGAGGTGGAGCACGCCATCGGCAAGGGCTTGACCTGGCTTGCCAACAAGCAGCAGCCGGGGGGGTACTGGGCCCAGACCGAGCACCCCGCCCTCACCGCCATGATCCTGACGGCGTTCCAGGGGGACCCATCCGGCTTCTACAAGCGCAAGTACGAGCAGAACATCAAGCTGGGCTACGACTACCTGGTGAGCAACGTGAAGCCGGACGGCAGCATCTACGTCAAGGACCTGCCGAACTACAACACCGCCCTGTCCATGCTGGCGTTTGTCGTTGCCAACAACGCCGCCTATGAGCCCATCCTGAAGAACGGGCGCAAGTTCCTCATCAGCCAGCAGGACGACTTCGGCAACAAGGGCATGGGCGACCATCCCCTGGACGGCG
Source organism: Thiobacillus sp. (assembly GCA_024235835.1). Lineage (NCBI taxonomy): Bacteria > Pseudomonadati > Pseudomonadota > Betaproteobacteria > Nitrosomonadales > Thiobacillaceae > Thiobacillus > Thiobacillus sp. The sequence continues at coordinate 379,292 of JACKLQ010000001.1, forward strand.
GCATGGGCTACAGCGGCAGCTACCAGCACTCGGACATCAACAACACCACCACCGCCCTGGAGGCGCTTTACTACACCCGATATCTCAAGAGCGACGTTGCCAATGATCCGGAAGCCAAGGATCTGAACTGGAAGGCCGTCACCCAGTTCATTTCCCGCACCCAGAACCTCCAGGGCACCAACGACCAGCCCTGGGCCAGCAACGACGCCCAGAACAAGGGCGGGTTCATCTATTTCCCCGAGAACAGCATGGCCGGCCAGGACACGCTGCCCGACGGCAAGGTGGTTTACCGTTCCTACGGCAGCGCCAGCTACAACGGCCTGCTGAGCCTCACTTATTCCCAGGTGGACGTGAAGGACCCCCGCGTGAAGGGGGTGCTGGAGTGGATCAACCGCAATTTCAACCTGGAAGAAAACCCCGGCATGGGCCAGGCGGGCCTGTTCTTCTACTACCACACCCTGGCCAAGGGACTGAGCGTCGCCGGCATCGACAAGCTCCCCCTCAAGAACGGTCAATCCGTCAAGTGGCGGCCGGCCCTGGCCAAGCGCCTGCTGGACCTGCAAGGCAGCGACGGATCCTGGATCAACCACCAGAACGGACGATTCTGGGAGCGGGATCCTCACCTGGCGACCACCCATGCCGTCACCGCCCTGGAGATCATCTATCGCGGCCTTTGATTCACTGGAGCCACGGGGGGCCTGCCCAGAGGCCGCCCGCGTGATCCTCGAAGCCAGCCCGGAGGCAACATGACCACGATCCATCAACGCTTCAGCGTCAACTTTTCCTACCCCGTCGTCTTCACGGATGATGTCTTCTCTGCCCACAACACCGCCCTGGTGGACGTTATCCGCCAGGGCGGTCGGCCCCACAACAAGGCGCTGGTGGTCATCGACAGCGAGGTGGCCGCGCTTACGCCCGGGCTCCTGGAGCGGATCAGCCGCTACGGCGATGCCCACAAGGAAGTGCTGGAATTCGTGGCGCCCCCCTTTCTCGTCAGGGGCGGGGAGGTCTGCAAGCACGAACCCCACGAGGTGGGCCGCATCCATGCGCTGGTGGAACGCCACAAGGTCTGCCGGCATTCCTACATCATCGCCATTGGCGGCGGGGCGGTGCTGGATGCGGTGGGCTATGCCGCGGCCACGGCCCACCGGGGCGTACGCCTGATCCGGATGCCCACCACGGTGCTGGCCCAGAACGACGCCGGCATCGGCGTCAAGAACGGCGTCAACGCCTTCGGGCGCAAGAACTTCCTTGGCACCTTCGCGCCGCCTTTCGCCGTCGTCAATGATTCGGCCTTCCTGGAAACCTTGCCCGCCCGGGACAAGCGAGCTGGCATTGCCGAGGCAGTGAAAGTGGCCCTGATCCGTGACCGGGCGTTCTTCGATCAGATGTACCGGGACCGGGAGGCATTGTCCAGCTTCGTCCACAAGCCCATGCGGCACATGATCCAGCGTTGCGCCGAACTGCATCTGGAACACATCGGCCAGGGTGGCGACCCTTTCGAATTCGGCTCCTCCCGCCCCCTGGACTTCGGCCACTGGCTGGCACACAAGCTGGAGGAACTCTCCCGGAGCGAGGTCAAGCACGGCGAGGCCGTCGCCATTGGCATCGCCCTGGACTCCATGTATTCCCATCATCTCGGGTTGCTGGGGGAACTGGATCTCCGCCGCATCATGACCTTGCTGGAGACCCTGGGCTTCAGCCTCTACCACCCGGCCCTGTCCTGGCTCGAGGTGGAAAGGGCGCTGGACGAGTTCCGCGAACACCTGGGCGGTGACCTGTCCATCCCCCTCCTGGAGGGCATCGGCTGCAAGGTGGAAGCCCACGAGATCGATGTGGCGCTGATGAAGCGTTGCATCGCCCAACTGGCTGACCGCCCCGGTCCCAACCAATGGAGCGAGACCCTCCATGAGCCCCCCAAGAGCCTGAGAATGACGGGGGAGGGCGCTTGAAGTGTTTCTGCCCCTGACCCGGAGCTTGTCGCCCCGGGGCAAGCTGGCAGTGGTCCTGGTGGTGCTGGCGGCGGCGATCATCCTCCCCTTCGTGGTCTGGGGGGAACAGATCGAACGGCTTGCGCCATCCCTGCTGGGCAGCGGGGACACGGCGCTGCTCGTGGCGGCGGTGGGCATCGCCCTCCTGACCGTTGACCTGGCCCTGCCCATCCCCAGCAGCGTCGTGAGCATTTCCTTGTGCCTTTTCCTTGGCCCGCTCCTGGGGGGGGCGGCCATCGTCCTGGGCATGATGGGAGGCTTCGCCAGTGGTTACGTGCTGGGCAGGATGTTGTCCAGGGAGTCCCTCCGGCAGTGGGTGGGGCCCGAATTGTGGGATGACCTTGGCCGCAAGGCGGCCCGGTCAGCCCCGGTCTGGATCATGGTCTCGCGACCCGTGCCCGTGCTGGCGGAAGCCACCGCGGTGATTACCGGCAGCCTGGGGGTGCCTTTCAGGACAGCCATGCTGGCCGCGCTGTTGTCCTCCCTGGCGGTTGCCGGTTGCTACGCCACCGCCGTCATGATCGGGTACTCCGAGGGTGGCTTCGGCCTGGCCTTCTTGTCCAGCCTGGTTCTTGCGGGACTCCTTTGGACGTTGTCGAGGATATTGCGCCGCCGCGTCCATGCGTAGAATGCCCGGGGTTGCGAAAGACGAACAAGGGGACAAGATGCGTGATGCCGCAGTGGCTTTGCTGAAGGAGTGGATATTCCGCAGGCTAGACGGGAATACCCGGGACTGGCTTGCAAACCAGGCGGTCCGGGTGGCCGCGGAGCAAGGCAACGTGGCTTTGCACGTGGCCTTCGGCTTGGTGCCCAGGCGCCTTGGCAAAGGCATGCTGGACCTGACGCCGGATGAGGAACAGGCTGCCGACCGATGCATCGAAGGCTGGAAGCCGGGCACCTGGAGCCTGGTGGACGCGGGACGGATCCTGCTGCTGGCCGGCCTGCCGGAGAAAGACCCCGATTTCGCTCCCCGTTTCCGCACCCTGTGCCAGACGGCGGACCTGGCGGAGTCCATCTCACTGTACCGGGGCCTGCCCCTGTATCCAGTGCCAGAAAGCCTGGAACCCCAGGTAGGAGAGGGCCTGCGCACCAACATGCGCTCCGTGTTCGACGCCATCGCCCACCACAACCCCTATCCCATGCGGCATTTCGATGCCCACCGCTGGAACCACATGGTGCTGAAGGCGCTTTTCGTGGGTAGCCCCCTGGCTCCCATCGAGGGGCTCGACGCTCGCGCCAACGAGGAACTGGCCCGCATCATGCGGGATTTCGCTCATGAACGCTGGGCCGCCGGCCGCCAGGTGCCCCACGAGATCTGGCGCTGCGTGGGGCCCTTCGCCACCGGTGAGGCCCTGGACGACCTGGACCGGGTGCTGGCCACCGGTTCACCCCTGGAACGCAAGGCGGCCGCCATGGCCCTGGCCGCCAGTCCGGATCCGGGAGCGAAGGAGCGCTTGAACCGGCTCCCCGACCTGGCGCAGGATATTGCTTCTGGCAGGCTTTCCTGGGCCACATTGGCCTGACCCCGCAGGTAACCAACAACAACAGATGGCATTGACCGAGAGAGGCTGAGCATGATGTTCATCGACCCCCACGCCCACATGATTTCCCGCACAACGGACGATTACGAGGCCATGGCCGCGTCCGGGGTCGTGGCCGTCATAGAACCCGCCTTCTGGCTGGGCCAGCCCCGCACCAACGTGGGTTCCTACCTGGACTACCTTTCTTCCATCGTCGGCTTCGAGCGCTTCCGGGCCAGCCAGTTTGGCATCCGCCACTACTGCACCATCGGCCTCAACTCCAAGGAGGCCAACAACGAGGAACTGGCGGAGGGCGTGATGGAACTGATTCCGCGCTTCGCTTTGAAGGAAGGGGTGGTGGCCATCGGCGAGATCGGCTACGACGAGCAGACGGCCCTGGAGGACAAGTACTTCCGGCTCCAGCTGGAACTGGCCAAGGAACTGGACTTGCCGGTCATGATCCACACCCCCCACCGGGACAAGAAGAACGGCACCTCCCGCTCCATGGACGTCTGCATCGAGCACGGCGTGGACCCGGGCAAGGTGGTGGTGGACCACAACAACGAGGAGACCGTGCGGGAAGTCCTGGACCGGGGCTTCTGGGCGGGCTTCTCCATCTATCCCAGCACCAAGATGGGCAACGTGCGCATGGTGGAGATCCTGCGCAAGTACGGCGCGGAGCGTGTCATCGTCGATTCCGCCTGCGACTGGGGCATCTCCGAGGTCCTGGCGGTGGCCAAGACCGCCCAGCTGGCCATCCAGACCGGCATCCCCGCCGACCAGGTGCGGCTGGCCTGCTACCAGAACGCCCTGGACGTCTACGGGCAGAGCGGCCAGATGAAGGAGGAGGACTGGCTCAACCCCCAGGCCATCGACCAGCGTGCCCTTTACGAAGGCAATTCCATCCTGCGGGGCGGGCGCGAGCCGGTGGTGGGTTCGACCAAGGATCGCCGCAGCATGGATGACCTGATCATCGAGTGATCCCACCTGAACCTTTGCAAGACCACACCCTGCAGATTCTCGGAAATCAGCCGATATAGTTAATAGAGGGTGCCCAAGAGGGGCTCCCGAGCAAAATAACCATCCAGGAGTTCATTCATGAGCGGACCCTACGGCCCCATGCGGGCCATCGACATCCTCGACCTCTACTTCATCGAAAACCGATCCCGGATCATGGACATCGCTTCCTTCCTGGACCGCATCGACCGCTATGAAGGCGCCGAGGAGGCCAAGGCGGATTTCCGCTACCAGGCCTTCCTGCGCATCCTAGACATCACCCGGGAAGCCACCCAGGACCGGGCCAAGGCCGTGCAGGTCGCCCTCAGCGACCCCACCGCCGAGCCCCTGGAGAGCGCGGTGGGCATGAAGGCCTACGGCGCCTGGAAAGGAGCGGCGAAATGAAGGCCATCGACCCCCACATCCACATGATTTCCCGCACCACGGACGACTACATGCGGATGACCATCAGCGGCATCCACACCGTGGCCGAACCCGCCTTCTGGGCCGGCTACGACCGCGCCTCCGCGGCCTGCTTCCGGGACTACTTCCACCAGCTCACCGTGGTGGAACCCGCCCGGGCCGCCCGCTTCGGCGTCAAGCACTACTGCTGGCTCGGCCTCAACTCCAAGGAGTCCGAGGACCTGAAGCTGGCCGACGAGGTGCTGGCCATGATCCCCGAGTTCATCGATCGGCCCAACGTGCTGGGCTTCGGCGAAATCGGCCTGAACAAGAACAGCAAGAACGAGATGGCGGTGCTGGAGCGTCAGCTGGCCATGGCTGCCGAGCGCAACGACCTGGTGCTGATCCATACCCCCCACCTGGAGGACAAGCTCAAGGGCACCCGCATGATCATGGACATGATCCGCAACGAGTCCCGCCTGGACCCTTCCAGGGTGCTCATCGACCATGCCGAGGAGCACACCATCGGCGAGATCAAGGACCGGGGCTTCTGGTTCGGCATGACCCTGTACCCCAACTCCAAGGGCAGCCCGGAGCGGGCCATCGACGCCGTGGAGATCTACGGCACCGAGCGCCTGTGCATCAACTCCTCCGGCGACTGGAGCGTCAGCGACCCCCTGTCGATTCTCAAATGCGCCAACGAGATGCGTCGCCGGGGCCACCCGGAGTCCGCCGTCAACCAGGTGTTCTACGAGAATCCCAAGGGCTTCATGGGCCAGTGCCCCAAGTTCGTGGCGAATTGATCGCCCCCTGATCAGCCATTGATAACCTATTGCACCAACATCCACCCCGGCGAGGGCTGGGGGGATGTCTTCTCCGCCCTGCAGCGCCACATTCCCGCGGTGAAGGCGGCGTTCAGCCCGGATGCGGCCTTTCCCATCGGCCTGCGCCTGGCGGAGCGGGCGGCCCGGGAACTGGACGCGGCGGCGAACGCGGAGTTCACCGCCTGGCTCGCCCGGCAGGACTGCTTCGTGCCCACCCTGAATGGCTTTCCCTACGGTGCCTTCCACGGCCAGCGGGTCAAGGAGAACGTCTACCTGCCGGACTGGCGCGCCCCCGAGCGGGCCGTCTACACCCGGCGATTGGCAGACCTGCTGGCAGGCTGGCTGCCTGAGGGCGTCGAAGGGTCCATTTCCAGCGTGCCCCTGGGTTTCAAGGGCGCGGTGGGCTGGGCGGATATGCCTGCCTTCCGTGCCCGGCTCGAGTCGGTCCTGGCCCACCTGGCCGACATCCATGAGCGGCGGGACCGCCTCATCCGGCTGGCCCTGGAGCCCGAGCCGGGCTGTCTGCTGGAAACCACGGAGGAGGCGTGCCGCTTCTTCGCCGAACTGGACCTGCCGGGAACGCTGCGCCCCTACCTGGGCCTGTGCTACGACTGCTGCCACCAGGCGGTGGAATTCGAGGATCCCCGCGCGTCCCTGGCCCGCCTGGTGGACGCGGGCATTCACATCGCCAAGTTCCAGGTGTCATCGGCCCTGCGGGTGGACGGCGAGCACCGGGACCGGCTGCGTCCCTTCGACGAAGCCGTCTACCTGCACCAGGTGGTGGTCCGCAACCGGGACGGCAGCCTGGACCGCCATGCCGACCTGGGCGAGGCCCTGGCCCGCCGGGACCCGGGGGAGGAGTGGCGCTGCCATTTCCACGTGCCCATCTTCCTGTCCGGCACGGCAGATTACGGCACCACCCAGGATTTTCTCCTGGGCCTCCTCCCATTGCTGCCGGCCGATGCCCTGCTGGAGGTGGAGACCTATACCTGGGACGTGCTGCCGCCGGAACTGCGCAAGCAATCGGTGACGGATTCCATCGTGCGGGAACTGGATTGGCTGCGGGCGAGCCTGGACTTCCCCCGGACCCAGGGCTGGACTGGGTAGGCGCAATGCCCTCTAACGGACAATCCCCACAGGCATCCATCCCATGCATCGCACCGTAGTACTGAATGTAGTCGGCCTCACCCGGGACCTCCTGGAGCGGGGCCATACCCCCCGGCTCTCGGCCCTGCTGTCCCAGGGCGTGCCCATCCGCACCGTCACGCCGGCGGTGACCTGTTCCGTGCAGGCCACCTACCTCACGGGCAAGCTGCCCAGCGAGCATGGCATCGTCGGCAACGGATGGTATTTTCGCGACCTGGGGGAAGTCCTGTTCTGGCGCCAGTCCAACACCCTCATCCAGGGCGAAAAGGTCTGGCACGCCGCCCGCAGCCGGGACCCGGGCTGCACCGTGGCCAACACCTTCTGGTGGTATGCCATGAACACCGACGCCGATATCACCCTCACGCCCCGTCCCTTGTACCTGGCCGACGGCCGCAAGCTGCCCGACTGCTACAGCCAGCCGCCGGAGTTGAGGGAACGCTACAACCGGGCGTTCGGGCGCTTCCCCCTGTTCCAGTTCTGGGGGCCCGCCACCTCCATCGTCTCCAGCGAATGGATCGCCCGCTCCGCCATGGCCGTCGAGGACGAGTTCCGGCCCGGCCTGCAACTGGTGTACCTGCCCCACCTGGACTATTGCCTGCAGAAGGTGGGCCCGGACGGGGATCTCGCCTGGGATCTGGCCGAGATCGATGCCCTGTGCGGTCGTCTGCTGGATTACTTCCAGGAGCGGGGCTGTCGCGTCGTGGTGCTGTCCGAATACGGCATCACCCCCGTCAGCCGTCCCGTCCACCCCAACCGCATCCTGCGCGACGCCGGCCTGCTGGCACTGAAGGTGGACGAGGGCAGGGAATACCTGGACCCCATGGCCAGCCGGGCCTTCGCGGTCGCGGATCACCAGTTGTGCCACGTCTACGTGCGCGACCCCCGGGACATCCCCCGGGTCCAGGTCCTGTTCGCCCAGGTTCCGGGCGTGGAGCAGGTGCTGGACGGGGAGGGCAAGCGGGCCCTGGGACTGGCCCACGAGCGCGCCGGCGAAGTGGTGCTGGTGTCGGCAGCGGACGCCTGGTTCACCTATTACTGGTGGCTGGACGACGCCAGGGCGCCGGACTATGCCCGCACCGTGAACATCCACGCCAAGCCCGGCTACGACCCCTGCGAGCTGTTCCTGGACCCGGCCATCGCCCTGCCCAAGCTCAAGATCGCCGGCATCCTGCTGAAGAAGCTGCTGGGGTTCCGCTACCTGATGGACGTCATCCCCCTGGATGCCCGCCTGGTCAAGGGTTCCCACGGCCGTGTCACCGACAGCCCGGATGCCGGCCCGCTGTTCATGACCACGGCGCCCCACCTGCTGCAGGGCGATAGCCTGGCGGCCACCGGGGTGCGGGACCTGCTGCTGCGCCACCTCTTCGAACAGTGACCGGAGCATGCCTGGCGCCATGAGCCCCGCCCTGAACACCCTCAAGGCCTACCTGGACCTGTGCCGGGTCAGCAACCTGCCCACCGTCTGGACCAATGTGCTGGCGGCCATGTTGCTGGCCACGGGCAGCTTCATGCCAGGGGAATACCTGCTACTGGCCTTCGCCCTGTCCTGCTTCTATCTGGCGGGCATGAGCTTCAACGACCTGTGCGACCTGGAACACGACCGGCGTCACCGGCCCGGCAGGCCGCTGCCCTCCGGCCGCGTGACTATCCTGGGGGCACGCATGCTCACCCTGGCCCTGTTTGCCGGCGGTTTCCTGGCCCTGGCCCTGGCGCCACGGCCGTCGGGTCTCGTCGCAGGCCTGGCGCTGCTGGCCGCCATCGTCGCCTACGACCTGCGCCACAAGGGCAACCCTTTCAGCGTACTGCTCATGGCCGCCTGCCGGGGGCTGGTGTTCGTCGTCGTGGGCCTGGCCCTGACGGACACCCTGCAGCCCTTCCTGCTGTTGGGCGCCGGTGTGCAGTTCTCCTGGGTCGTGTTCGTCAGCCTGGCGGCCCGGCATGAGGGCCGGCGCGGCGTCCCCTATCCCTTTCCCCTGGTGCCCGCCCTCATCGCCGGCATCGCCCTGGTGGATGGACTGCTCCTGGCCGTCCTGGTGGCGCCCGCCTGGTTCGCTGCCGGCGTGGTGGGCGCGCTGCTGACCTGGGTCGGCCAGCGTTTCGTGCGGGGCGACTGACATGAACGTCCTTGACAATCCCTTGACACGGCGGAGCTGGTTGTCATTTTTCTGGCTGAGCATAATCGTTAAAGTAGTCCTGTAGTCCTGTAGTCCTGTAGTCCTGTAGGACGAGGGTCCATTTTTTTATTGGCTGGAGGTTTTTCCATGAAACGTCTGCTTCTCGCTTTATCCCTGATCGCCCTGGCCCATTCCGCTGCCGTGAGCGCGGCTGAAACGGTCCGGGTTCTGTCCGATCGCACCGAATCCCATCTCAAACCCATGTTCGACTCCTTCACCAGGGCGACCGGCATCCAGGTGGAAGCCGTTTTCATGGACAAGGGCCTCATCGACCGCGTGGCGGGCAACCCCACCGAGGCGGACGTGGTGATCACCAAGGACGCCGAACTGATGGAGATCGCCCGGGACAAGGGTCTCCTGCAAGCCTACAACTCCGGCCTCATCAACAAGGCCATCGACAAGCGCTTTATCGGCCCAGGCTCCAGCTACTTCGTCGACGCCTACCGGGCCCGGGTGATCTTCTACTCCAAGGCCCGGGTCAAGCCGGAGGAACTGTCCACCTACGCCGACCTGGCATCTCCCAGGTGGAAGGGCAAGCTGTGCGTCCGTTCCGGCTACCATGACTACAACATCGCCCTGTTCAGCCAGATGAACGTGGCCTACGGCCCCGAGCAGACCCGCGCCATCATCCAGGGCCTCCACGACAACCTGGCCCGGGAGCCCAAAGGCAACGACCGGGAGCAGGCCAAGACCATCCACGCCGGCAAGTGTGATCTGGCCCTGATGAACGTGTATTACCACCCCATCATGATGGACAACCCGGAGCAGCGCCCCTGGGCCGAGGGCATCGGCGTCTTCTACCCGGACCAGAGCCGCGCCGGCGCCTTCATCATGCGCAGCGCCCTGGGCCTGACCAAGGCCAAGCGCAACGTGGCCGCCGCCACGAAACTGATGGAGTACTTTGCCAGCGATGAAGGCCAGGCCCTGATGAGCAACGTGACCTACCAGTTCCCCACCAACCCCGGTGTGCCCCTGAATCCCAAGCTCGCCACGCTGGGGGCCGAGCAGCCCGGTGTGAAGGGCGGCCAGTTCAAGATGAACTTCGTGCCCCTGACGACTGCCGCCCAGCAGCGGGAAGCGGTGGTGAAGGTGCTGAACGAGGTCCAGTTCGACAAGCTCTGACCCTGACCACCACATCATGCGCCGGGCTCCCAGCCCGGTCTCCACGCCTCCTGAACCCGACGCCATGCCCATGATCCTGTCCCTGCTGGCCCTCGTGATGCTGGTCAGCATCCCTGGCCTATATGTCCTGGGCCAGGGCATGGCCCAGTTCTCCATGCCCTGGTGGACCCACCTGGCCGACACGGTCCTGCCCCAGTACCTGCTGGATTCCATGCTGGTGACGGGCGGCGCCACTGTCTTCGCCCTGGTGACGGGCGGACTGCCGGCCTGGATGAGCTTCCGCTATGTCTTCCCGGGGCGGGCCTGGTGCGTGTTCAGCCAGTTGCTGCCGCTCACCATTCCCGCCTACGTGGCCGCCGGTCTCTACATCGAGGCATTTACGGCCGACTTCTTCGTCAGCCGCTGGGCCCTGGCCATGGAACTGGGCGCGGCGGCCTCCCCCCTGGTCTTCATGTTCCTGCGCCTGGCCCTGGCGCGCCTGCCCGCCGCCCTGTTCGAGACCGCGGCCTCCCTGGGCAACGGATCCTTCCACCGCCTGTGGCGGGTGGGCCTGCCCCTCCTGGCCATGCCCATCATCGCCGCCGCCTGCCTGGTGGCCGCCGAGGCCCTGGGCGAGTTCGGCGCCTCCAGCCGGCTGGGCATCACCACCTTGAGCGTGGGCCTCCACGAGCAATGGCACGCCCTCCAGCGCCCGGAATTGGCCACCATGCTGGCCCTGGTCCTGTTCCTGCTGGCGGTACTGCTGGCCACGCCCGTGATCCGCCTGGGCCTGGGCGGCCAGCGCGCCCACCACGCCGGCAGCCTGCAGACCCTCCAGCCCCTCCGGGCATCGCCCCTGGGTGCCCTGGGCATCCATCTGGCCTGCCTGCTGGCTGTGCTGCCCGGCTTCTGGGGTCCCCTCTGGCTGGCCCTGGGCTGGGCGCAGGAGCGGCTGGACAAAACCAACCTGGCACCCCTGTTCGGCGATGCCGGCAATACCCTGGCCACCGCCCTGGCCTGCGTCGCCGTCTGCCTGGCCCTGACCCTGCTGTTCGCCTACCTGCTGGAGACCGGCGAGCGGGTGCGGCGCAGCGACCGCTCGGTCTGGCTGGTGGCGGTCAACTACCTGACCCCGTCCATGGTCCTGGCCCTGGCCTGGCTCGCCAGCGGCCTCTCCGGGCGGTGGGTGGTCGTCCTGGCCATGGCGGTCAAGCTGTTGCCCCTGCTGCTGCTGCCGGTGGCGGACGCCCTGGCGCGAGTGCCCGCGGCCCAGGTGGAAACGGCCCGCGGGCTGGGCCATGCCCGGCTGCATACCTGGTACCGCGTGCTGCTGCCCCAGTTGGTCCCCGTCCTGGCGGGGGGTGTGCTGCTGGTGTTCGTGCTGGCGGCCACCGAGCTGACCCTTTCCCTGGCCCTGCAGCCCTTCGGCTATGGCGCACTTTCACTGCGCATCTTCGCCTGGGCGGGCATCAACATGACCCAGCTGGCTTCGGTATGGGTCATCTGCCTGTGCCTGCTGTGCCTTTACCCCGTCTGGCGCCTCTCGCGCCTCATCGACCATTCGAACCAGCCACCCGGCGGAGCCACCCATGCTTGAAGTGAACGACGTTTCCCTGCTCCTGGGGGAGCGGGAACTGCTCTCCCGGGTCAGCTTCACCCTGGACAAGGGTGAGACCCTGTCCCTGCTGGGGCCCAGCGGTGGCGGCAAGACCACCCTGCTGCGCCTGATCATGGGCTTCCAGGCCCCCACCGAGGGCCGCATCACCTGGCAGGGCAGGGGACTTTCCTTCCCGGGCCGCGTCGAAGTGCCCACGGAACGCCGGCGCTTCGGCATGGTGTTCCAGGAGGCGGCCCTGTTCCCCCACCTCAACGTCACGGAAAACGTGGCCTTCGGCCTGAATCGCCTGGATCGGGAGACGCGCCGTTCCAGGACTTCGGAATGGCTTGCCCGCCTGGGCCTGGAAACCCTGCGACGCCGGCCCGTCCAGGCCCTTTCCGGGGGCGAGCGCCAGCGGGTGGCCCTGGCCCGGGCCTTCGCGGCCCAGCCAGAACTGTTGCTTCTGGACGAACCCTTCAGCAACCTGGACCGCCTGGTGCGGGTCGAATTGCTTGAAGCCCTGCGCGGGGTGCTGAACGATACCCACACCACCAGCATCCTGGTGACCCACGATGTGCGGGACGCGGTGGATTTCGGCTCGGACCTGCTGCTCGTCGCCGAAGGCCGCGTGCAGTGCCGTGGCAGCGTTGATGAGGCCGTCGCCACCGGGAACGACTGGACCCGCCGTTTCCTGGCCTGCGGCCTGGGGCAAACCCTGAAGGAGGAGCAGACGCCATGAAGATCCTCAAGGTACGCCGCGGCTACACCACCAATTCTTCCGCCGCCAGCGAGTTCATCCCTCCCCACCTGCAGCCGGGCTATGTGCCTGCCCAGGTGCCCACGGCACCCGGCGGGGCCCCTGCCCAACCAGGCGTTGCCCCAGCGCCGGTTCCTGCTTCGGCTACGCCATCACCCACGCCTGGGCCAGCCGTCAGCCCGGCCCCGAAGTCCGCACCTCCCAAGCCCGTGCCCATCCCGGTGCGGGTGGCCCCGCCCAACCCCGGGTCAGCCCCGGGCAACCTGAGCGTGCCTGCCGCGCCTGCCTCGACCACCACTGCGGCTGTCCCCGAGGCCACCACCGCCATCACCAGCCAGGCCAGCCCTTCCGCCACGGCCCAGGCCCCCGCGCCGGCCCAGGGCTGGAGCAACTCGGCTCTGCTGGGCGTGTTCGCAGCCCTGGTGGCCGCGGCCTTCCTGGGGGAAAAGGCCCTGCGCCGCCTGTTCCGGGCCATGAAGCGCCGGGACGAGGCGGAGTAGGGCATGTCTGAAATCCTCCTGCGTAGGGAGTCCTACGGCGGCTTCATCTTCCATCCCGTGGACGCCACTTTCGTGCACCTGGACCCGCCCGCCTTCCAGGTCGTTCGGGACGCCTTCTGCCATGGCCTCGAGCCGGCGGACGAGGAGGGGGCCGGCTTGCTCCGGGACGTGCGGGCCGCCCTGCCGCGGCCCATCGGCCCGGTTCGCTACCTGGACCTGACGATGGAGGAGCCTGCCCCCGTCTCCAACCTCTACTCGGCCCCCACCCTGGTGGACTTCCAGATCACCGACAACTGCGAACTGGCCTGTCCCCAGTGCTATGCCTCGTCCCGGGCTGACGGCAAGCATGCCGCCTGGGAAGACGTCCGGCTGGCCCTGTCCCGCATGCGGGAGGCGGGGGTGTGCCAGGTAGCCATCGGCGGCGGCGAGCCCCTGCGCCATCCCCGCTTCGCGGACATCCTGGCCGAAGTGCGGGCCCACGGCATGGTGCCCAACGTCACCACCACGGGCATCGGCGCCACGGAAGCCCAACTGGACGCCATGGCGCAACATTGCGGCGCCGTGGCCCTGAGCCTGGAAGGCGTGGGGGAGCAGTTCTCCCTGCGACGCCGCCAGGGCTTCGACACCTTCCGGGAACAGGTGGCCCGCATCCAGGGCCACGGCATCAAGCTGGTGCTCCAGATCACCCTGAGCGCGGACAACTTCGAGCAGCTTCCTGACATGGTGGACTACGCCCTGGGCATCCAGGACCTCTATGGCGTGATCTTCCTGGCCCACAAGCCCGCCGGCCGCGCCACGGACTTCGACTCTCCCCTTTCCGCCCGGCCCTTCGCGGAGGTCTATCCCCCCGTCATCCAGGCCGTGCAGGCCCTGCGGGCCCACACCCAGGTGGGGTTCGACTGCTGCCTGAGCCCCCTCATCACCTCCGTGGAACAGGACCTGGGCTTTCCTCCCACGGGCGTGGTGGAGGGCTGTTCAGCTACCAGGGGTTCCCTGGGCCTCAGCGTGGAGCTGGACTGCGTGCCCTGCACCTTCCTGACGGACCGCCCCCTGGGCAACCTGCGTCGGAATTCCTTACTCGATATATGGAGAAGCCACCCCTCCCGAAGCTTCCGCACTCTCCAGGCCGGGTTCCTGCAACGGGACGCCCGCTGTGGGGGCTGCGCAGTCAACGCCGTATGCCTGGGCGGCTGCCCGGTCTGGGACCTGGTGGGCTGCCGCCACGCCGAGCGTGTCCAGAATTAGGGCAATTTCTTAGGCGCACGTACGTAGTAAATCTGTTCTGGTCCGGCAACTTGCTCCGGCCCCTTTGTTCAGCGTGTCGAAAAAATTTACACGGCCAAGACTTTGGGCTGGGTTGTCTTTTTAACGCGTTGTTTTTAATGATAAAAAATACTTGGCTTGGTAGTTGCTATTGATTAGGTGCTTAAGCGCGGTCAGTTGTCGTGAAAGCGGAATCGAATGGTACGGGGTACACGACAACTGGTTTGGTAATTACCAATTCAGAAAGCGAGGCCAACAAATGTCAGTCCAGAAGCAGCAGACGAAACGCCCGGCAGGTTTCCAACCCAAGATTATCAGCGCTTTGTGCGCAGCGGCCTTGCTCTCCATCAGCGCAAGCGCCTTGGCTATCACGCCTTTCGAAGTGGACGTCACCCAGTCCATCGATGACGGCATCGCGTGGCTTGACACCAATGGTGCCTTCAACGTATCCAATTCCGCAGGCGACGCAGCAGGTCTGACCACCCTGGCATTGCTGGAGAAGCGTGCCAGCGGTGATCCGAGTGATCCCCCCCAGGGCTACGCCGGCGCGAATGCCGTTGACCAGGCACGGCTTCGTAGATCCATTCGCTATATCATCGACCGGATCAGTGCCACGGGCAACGGCTTCTACGCTTACCGTGACGGCGGCTTCATGATGGCCCTGTCCCTCTACATGCGTACCGGCGGCCCGGACAAGGATGACGGCCCCACCTCGGAACTTGATGGTGCCCCCCTCACCTTGCAGCAGGCCTTCAACCAAGTGGTAGACCGCACCCTGGCCAATCAGCGGACCGGCTTTGCTGACTCCGCTGCACCCTATCCCGAGAACAACGGCTACTGGTGCTACACCAACAACGGCTGCCGCGACTCCTCTACCACACAGTTGGTCGTGGCTGGTCTGTCTGCCGCCTTGTCTCTTTACTCTGATCCCACCTTCGCAGATGCCGGTCGCCTTGCCAGCGTACAGGCCGCCGCTGCCTTGGCGCGCAATGCCTATCGCCGGAACGGCGTTCCCGGTCAATCCTTTGCGGCCTGTGGTGAGCTACCGAATGAAAAGGGCCATGGGTACAACACTGGTAACCAGAACAGCATCCAGCAAACCGCATCCGGTACCTGGATTCAGTTGGTGGGCGGCGCCAACGTCAATGACCCGGATGTGCAGGCTTACCTGCGCTGGCTACGAAATCGCTATCGCCACCAATATGATGCTGGTGCCTTGGCAAGCTGGGGTTCCAGCCACTGGTATTACATGTGGTCTTTCTCAAAAGCCCTGGAGTTCATCCGCAACGCAGGACTTCCCCTGGATGCGGGCAACATAGGCCCCGACGACTTTGGCACCCTGGCTGCGGCTGACGCGCCCGCATGTGGCACGAGGCAGATGCATCGCGATCCGGACGCAGACACCCGCGTGGCCCGCTTTGGTGCCGGTGGTGCAGGCTACTATGGCGACGAGCAACCCCGCGTTTACTACGACCTGGCCTACAACATCATGGGTTGGCAGTGCGGCACGGCGGGTAGCGGGGGCCAGTACGCCTGTAACGGTGCACCCGGCGCCTGGAACAACTATTCCCGGCAGGCCTACGCCTTGCTGGTGCTTCAGCGCTCCACCGGCGGGGGCTGCGTGGACACGGACCAAGATGGCATCTGTGACGATGTGGACAACTGCCGCCTCAGCCCCAACCCCGACCAGGCTGACAGTGACCAGGACGGTGTGGGTGACGCCTGCGACAACTGCGTGAGCACGCCCAACGCGGGCCAGGAAGACAGCGACAACAATGGCATCGGTGACGCCTGCCAGGTTTCCAAGTGCGACGTGGACACCGACGGCGACATCGACAAGCTGGACCTGTCGATGATCAGCAAGGCCCGTGGCAAGACCGTGCCGCCCATGGATCCGGCCTATGACGCCAACAACGACGGCATCATCAGCCCTGTCGACGTCAAGGCCTGCATTCCCCAGTGCACCCGGGCCAACTGCGCCACCCAGTAACCTCTGTACCCCCCGGCCGGGCCGGGGGGTGAGCAAAGATCTACTTAACTAGGAGCTTTATCATGAAAAAGACCCTGCTCTCCCTGGCCCTGGCCCTCGTGGCAGGCAGCGCCCAGGCAGTGCCCCTGTCCGATCTGCTGAACGGTGGCAGCATCACCAGCGGCGACAAGCGGTTCGACAGCTTCGAGTTCATCAGCTACGACGCCGGCGATCCGACCCGTGCGTTCAACGCCGCCAACATCGACGTCACCGCCGGTGAAACCAATGGCGTGTATGGCCTGGACTTCGGCATCCTCAACAACGAAATGAGCGTCACCGGTGATGGCATCTACAACTACATCGACCTGATGTTCGGCTTCCGGGTCAGCGTCACCGACCCCGGCATGGTCATCAACGGCGCGGAGCTGAACTTGGGCAATGCGGTTCTTGCTAACACAACCAGCGATCTGGGCATCACCATCGTGGAGTGGGTGGGCAACGCCCTGGTGACCGATCCCTTGACGGGTGGCTTCATCGATACGGAATTCAGCTGGTTGGACGGGCAGGGTTTGACCTCGGACACGTCAGCCAGCAAGGCTGTCAGCCCCGTATCCAGCCTCTGGGCCACCAAGAACATCCTGGTATGGGCATCCGACGATGCTGAAACGGCCACCCTCGGTAGCTTCAACCAGCGCTTCACCCAGGAAGCCGCGGTGCCCGAGCCCCACGTGCTGGGCCTGCTGGGCCTGGGCCTGCTGGGTCTCATGGCCGCCCGCCGCCGCGCTGCCTGATCAGCCGCCACGGCAAAACAAAACCCCGCTTCGGCGGGGTTTTTTTATCAACCTGGCAAGGCTGAGCGGGGACCACAAGCCCGCGATAGGGTGTCAAATTTAGACCATTCCACGAGTTGCCCCACAGGAACAGCCGAGGTGGGAGCAGTGCAAGCCGGATTTCACTCAGATTCCGTCAACACCCGTATCCATGCCGCGCGCCTGCGTGTCCAGTTCCGAGTCTTCATGCCGCATTCCTCCCACGGGACATGTTCAATGTCCACTTGTCGAGAATGTTTACATGGTTCACCAATACAATTGACCAAAACAAATAACCCATTGATATTAAATAAAATAAAATCTGGCCTAGTAATTGCTTAATCTCGCATGCTTAAGCGCCCAGTTGTGGCAAGTACGTAGCCAGCGGGTACGAGCTTCCAGACAATTGGTTTGGTAATTACCAACTACGAAAGTGAGGCCAACAATGTCAGTTCATCAGCATCCAGCCAACAACCCCGCAAGGTTGCAGCCAAAACTGCTTAGCGCGCTTTGCGCAGCGGCCTTGCTCTCCATCAGCGCAAGCGCCCAGGCAGTGACCCAATTCGAAACCGACGTCAGTACCGCCATTGATCGCGGCATCGAGTGGCTCGCCAACAACGGCGCCTTCAACAACCCCAGTTCCGCTGGCGATGCCCATGGGCTGCCGATGCTTGCGCTGCTGGAAAAGCGCGCCAGCGGTGACCCGACCGACCCGCCCCAGGGTTATGATGGCGCCAGCGCGACCGACCAGGGCAGACTGCGCAACGCTGCGGCCTACATTCTCGACCGCGTCAACGAGACCAGCTTCTACGCCTACCGCGACGGCAACTTCATGTTCGCGCTGTCGGAGTATGCGCGTACCGGCGGCCCCGACAAGAGTGTGCTGGTAGCGGCCAATGCGGATTACCAGACCATCAAGGAGGCCATGGACGCCATGGTCGACCGCACGCTGACCGCTCAGCGCCAGGCCCCCGCTTACCCGAACGCGATCGACCAAGGCTACTGGTGCTACTCGAACGCGGGCTGCGAGGACTCGTCGACGACGCAGTTCGCCGCCGCCGGCCTGGCGGCCGCCAAGGCCTTCTACACCTCGGGCAAGAGCGGCGACGGCGGTGCCTGGGCTGACGCAGCGCGCGTCGCCGCAATCGACGCCGCCCTTGCCCGGGCAAGGCAGGCTTACGAACTCAATGCCGTGCAGGGATCGGACTATGGGGTCGACGCTGGCCAGAACTGTGAGCTCATGTCGGCGACCGAGCGCGGCCACGGCTACCGCACCGGCTACGATCCCTCTTTACAGCAGACGGCTTCTGGCGTCTACATCCAGCTCTTCGGCGGCGCCAACGTCAATACGCCCAACGTCCAGGCTTACATGGAGTGGTTGCGCAACCGCTACCGCTGGCAGAACCTGGACTCTATGGGCAACTCTTGGTCCGGGGACTCCTACTGGTACTACCTGTGGAGCTCGTTCAAGGGTATGGAACTGATGCGCAACGCCGGTATCGCACCCAACCCCGGCAATATCGGCCCCGATGACCTCGGGACGCTGCCCTCGGGCGGTGCACCCCTTTGCAACCAGCGCCAGGATCGCAAGAACCCGGCAACATACGCCCAGGTCGCATCGTTCGGTGCCGGCGGTGTAGGCACCTACGGTGACTACCCGGCGGGTCAGTACTTCGACTACGCCCACCAGATCATTGGCCACCAGTGCTACGACGGTGCAGCGCCCATCAACGGCAATGACGGCCGTTTCAACTGCAACAGTGCTCCCGGAGACTGGAACATGTATTCGCGCCAGGCTTATGCGCTGCTGGTGCTGCAACGCGCCACGGGCGGTGCCTGCGTGGATTCCGACGGTGACGGCGTGTGCGACGCGGACGACAACTGCCCGATCAATGCCAACCCCGACCAGGCCGATCGTGACCAGGACGGTGTGGGTGACGCCTGCGACAACTGCGTGAGCACGCCCAACCCGGGCCAGGAAGACACTGACAACAATGGCATCGGTGACGCCTGCCAGGTTTCCAAGTGCGACGTGGACACCGACGGCGACATCGACAAGCGGGACCTGTCGATGATCAGCAAGGCCCGTGGCAAGACCGTGCCGCCCATGGATCCGGCCTATGACGCCAACAACGACGGCATCATCAGCCCTGTCGACGTCAAGGCCTGCATTCCCCAGTGCACCCGGGCCAACTGCGCCACCCAGTAACCTCTGTACCCCCCGGCCGGGCCGGGGGGTGAGCAAAGATCTACTTAACTAGGAGCCTTATCATGAAAAAGACCCTGCTCTCCCTGGCCCTGGCCCTCGTGGCAGGCAGCGCCCAGGCAGTGCCCCTGTCCGATCTGCTGAACGGTGGCAGCATCACCAGCGGCGACAAGCGGTTCGACAGCTTCGAGTTCATCAGCTACGACGCCGGCGATCCGACCCGTGCGTTCAACGCCGCCAACATCGACGTCACCGCCGGTGAAACCAATGGCGTGTATGGCCTGGACTTCGGCATCCTCAACAACGAAATGAGCGTCACCGGTGATGGCATCTACAACTACATCGACCTGATGTTCGGCTTCCGGGTCAGCGTCACCGACCCCGGTATGGTCATCAACGGCGCGGAGCTGAACTTGGGCAATGCGGTTCTTGCTAACACAACCAGCGATCTGGGCATCACCATCGTGGAGTGGGTGGGCAACGCCCTGGTGACCGATCCCTTGACGGGTGGCTTCATCGATACGGAATTCAGCTGGTTGGACGGGCAGGGTTTGACCTTGGACCCGTCAGCCAGCAAGGCTGTCAGCCCCGTATCCAGCCTCTGGGCCACCAAGAACATCCTGGTATGGGCATCCGACGATGCTCAAACGGCCACCCTCGGTAGCTTCAACCAGCGCTTCACCCAGGAAGCCGCGGTGCCCGAGCCCCACGTGCTGGGCCTGCTGGGCCTGGGCCTGCTGGGCCTCATGGCCGCCCGCCGCCGCGCTGCCTGATCAGCCTTATTCGGCAACCCAAAGCCCCGCTTCGGCGGGGTTTTTTTGTGTATTCCGGCAGGGTTGTAATACCTGTCCACGGAAGTAAAATGCAATCATTGCAATCAATCGTGGTGGGAGGGACCAATGTCGACCAATCTGGTGGTTCGAAACATCGACGAGGAATTGGTGCGTGCGCTGAAGCAGGTGGCGGCTGCCCATGGCCGCAGCGCCGAGGCCGAACATCGGGAAATTTTGCGGACGGTGTTGCAGAAGCCTGCCCGGCGTTCACTGGCAGAAGTTCTGGCCGGCATGCCGGATGTTGGGGAAGATACTGATTTCGAGTTCCGTGCCAAGGCAGGCTGAACGATGTATCTCGTCGATACCAACGTCATCAGCGAAGCCCGCAAAGGTCACCGTGCCAATCCTGGCGTGCAGGCGTTCTGGAAGACGGTCGAGCCGTCGGCTATCTATCTGACCGTGCAAACCATCGGGGAAATCCGGCGCGCTCTCGAAATGATCCGGCGCCGAGGCGATGGCCCTCAGGCCCAGCGTCTGGAAGACTGGCTGGCGTTGCTCGTGAAAGACTAGGCCGATCGCATGCTCGGTTTTGATCTGGATTGTGCACAGGTCTGGGGCAAGCGCATGGCCCCGAACCCGGAACACGCCATAGACAAGCAGATTGCCGCCATCGCGCTGATCCATGACCTGACCGTGGTCTCCCGCAACACAGAGGATTTCTCTGGTCTAGGAATCAGGCTGACGAACCCTTTCGTGTGAATTCCAGGAAATCTTTAATTCAAGTAATTTATGGACTTAAGATGACGCAACTCAAGCGGCCGGCAGGCGGTCCAGGTTGCACTCCATCTGCATGAAGGCGCAGCGGTGGGACATGAAGCTGTCGTAGAGGTGCAGGTCGTATTGCTGCCGCAGCCGGTGGTAGCCCAGGTTGAGGCGCTCGAAGTAGTTGCGCAGGCGGCTCATGTATTCCGGGTGGTCGCGGCCGCCCCAATGGGCGTTTTCCCGAGAGCCTGGGAAAAAATACGCGACCCGGAAGAACCGATTTCTCAGGCCGTCAGCGCCAGATGGGCGATGAAGCCGGAACGGCTCTCTCCCGCCGCTCGAGCCTTGGCATCCAAGCGGGCGAGCACACGACGTGGCAGGGTGATGTTCACCCGCTCTGTGTGATCTTCCAGCAGGGCTGGATCCACCTCGGCCAGAGCCCAGATCCAGCCGGCGAATTCCGGACTCTCCCGATGCGTGGAAACGCTGCCAGGCTTGGGGATGTCGCCCCCATCATCCAATGCCGTCTCGATCCACAACGTGATGGCCTCGCTGGCATTGGCGATGGCCTCATCCAGGGTGTCACCCGCCGAAAAACAGCCGGGCAGATCGGGTACTACCACGCCCCAAGCGTGGGTGTCGTCTCCGGGTTCGATGGCAATCGGATATCTCATGGTCTTCTCCTACTTCAAACCAGCCTGCTTAAACAGCTTGTGGACCAGACCCACGCCCAAGTCCTTGCGCGGATGGGGTACGCTCACATGGCCTGGTCGCTCAGGGTGCGTGAAGATGTGATGCGACCCCTTAATGCCGCGTAAGACCCAGCCAGACCGTTCCATGAGCTTGATCAATTCCGAGCTGTTCATGGCACGCAGTGTACACGATACACACTTTGTGCGAGAAGCTTGCCCAAGGTGGACTAACAGTCAGCGTTGGGTAGCCGAGTTGCCTACGCCGCCGGCAACCGGTCCAGGTCGCATTCCATCTGCATGAAGGCGCAGCGGTGGCACATGAAAGTGTCGGAGATGTGCAGGTCGTACTGTTGCCGCAGCCGGTGGTAGCCCAGGTTGAGGCGCTCGAAGTAGTTGCGCAGGCGGCTCATGTATTCCGGGTGGTCGCGGCCGCCCACGGGCCAGTAGAGGGAATAGATGGGCAGCACGCCCCTGGCGCAGAGGGCCTCGGCGCCTTCCAGGGCCAGGTCGGCGGCCTGTTCCCAGGTCATGCCGTGCTCGGGTTCCAGTTCGATGCCCGCCACCATGGCGCTGTACACGTGGCCCCGGCCCCACAGGCCCACGGCCTGTTCCAGGGCCTCGATCCAGCGCCCGTAGCCCACGTAGCGGTGCTTGCCAGGGCAGATTTTGGCGAACAGGGGCTCGGACCAGATCTCCAGGTTGAAGCAGACGTTGTCCACCAGGCCTTCGGCGTGCATCTGCTGCAGGATGTCCAGGGGCAGGGCGCCGGAGCCGCAGGACACCGGCAGGCGGTGGCGGTTGACGGCCTGGACGCGGCGGGCGATTTCCAGGAAACGCAGGCCTTCCTCGTGCCAGTCGGTCATGGAGCCGCCCACCAGGTAGATGTGGCGCAGGCCGCCTTCGGCCAGGGCCGCTTCCAGGGTTTCGCCCATGCGCGTGTAGGTGATCTCAGGCAGGGCGGCCTGGCCCACGGTCTGGCCCAGGTGGCTGACCCGCTCGTTGGGGGCGCCGTAGGCGCAGAAGCCGCAGCGCATGGAATTGCCGTCCTGCTTGTGCAAGAAGTATTCACAACCCGGGGCCAGGTTGATGACCGCCAGGTCGCCCAGCAGTTCGATGCCGCTCTTGGCCATGGGGAAGCCGTCGCTGGTCTGGGCCCCCATCCAGCGGGGCAGGGGCACGAAGCTGACTGGCATGCCGGCCTCGCCCTGCTGGCCCAGGACATAGCCCGCTTCCTGGTCGCCGCTGACGCCCCAGGGGGAGTCGCCGCTGCCCTTGATGCGGATGACGGTGCCGTCGGCCAGGGTGAGGGCATAGGGGATCAGGGCCTTGCCCTTGCCCGTGGGGTCCTGCTCCCCCGGCTGGAAGCGGTAGGGGTAGTAGTTGGGAAAGGCATGGCCGGCGGCCCGGCCCAGGGCGTCGGTGTAGTGGATGCCGTGGAACATCAGGTCCAGTTTCAGACGGGCGGAGGCGGGGAGGGTGGTGTGGGTCATGGGCAGGTTTTGGATGCGTCCTCGATGGCCGTAGCTTGGCGACTGCGGGGCGCTTTGGCAAGCCGGATTGGCTATCATGGCGGACATCCTTTTCCCACCATGACCAGGGAGTGAAACCATGCTCTACATGCTCGTCAGCCGCACCCGACCCAACCTGACCCAGGAGGACTATGCCCGACTCGGGCAGATGGCCCAGGGCTTCTACGACAACATCCCCTCCGGCCTGAAGCTGCATGGTGACTGGGCCGCCAGGGATCGCACCTTCGCGCTCCTGGAAACGGACAATCCCGATCTCCTGGAGCAACTGCAGGCTCCATTCCGGCCCTATGTGGACATGGAGCTGCTGGAGGTCAAGCAGGTGACGGGCTGGGGCAAGTAAGTAACCAAATCACTTGCCCCAATCCCACCGAGGCCGGCTGTGGGCCTGGGGTATCGTGGGATTTGACCTGAGGTCAAATCGTCATCCCCGCGAAGGCGGGGATGACAGGTTGCGCCTGCCCTCCGGGTCCCCGCCCGGGCGGTAACGACGGGGTTTGGGTAACGTGGCTCAATCGCCGATGACGTCCGCGCCCTTGGGCGGCGTGAAGCGGAACAGGCTGCCGCCCATGGCTGGGTTGCGTTCCAGGCCGCTGAAGCGGAGGAGGGTGGTCTGGCCGAAGTTGTCCTGGAGTTCCATGGCGGCCAGGTCGTTGCCCCGGAAACCCATGCGCACCCGCTCGAAGCTGCCTTCCTTGCCCTTGGGCGTGGCTTCCAGCCATTCCAGGCCGTCCCGGTCGCCGGCGTCCTTCAGGTTGAACAGCTTTTCGATGTCGTTGCTGCCGGCCAGCAGGGCGGCGGGGCTCTCGCCGATGGCCTGGTCCAGCTTGCGCACGGTGACCTGGTCCAGGTCCTCGTCGTAGATCCACAGTTTCCTGCCGTCCCCCACGATGAGCTGGGCATAGGGCTTGGTGTAGACCCAGCGGAACTTGCCGGGACGGGACAGGAAGAGAGTGCCGCTGGCTTCCTGGGTCTTGCGGCCCTTGGCGTCGGTGACGGTCTGGCTGAACTGGGCCTTGAGGCCCTTGGTGCCCTCCACGAAGCTGTCCAGCCGGGCCCGGCCGTCAGCCTGGGCGGCCAGGGCGGCAAAGGTAAATAACAATGCGATCAATGTGTTACGAATCATTCACAACCCTCTTTGTCTCCAGGTACTCGGCGTTGTATTCGTCATCCCCGCAAAGGCGGGGATCCAGGCAGTGGTGTGGTCTGGGTTCCCGCCTGCGCGGGAACGACGAAAACGGATGGGTGCGGCAAGGTCAAGTCTATTTACGCCTCATCACAGGTCCATAACGGGTATCAGGCCTTAATTGCTTACACGCATCGCTGCATGGCAGCCCACTGCTCAGACATCCCCCCGGGGTGCGATCACCTCCCGGTTGCCGTTGCTTTGCATGGGCGACACCATGCCGGCCCGCTCCATGGCCTCGATGAGCCGGGCAGCCCGGTTGTAGCCGATGCGCAGCTGACGCTGCACCGAGGAGATGGAGGCCCGGCGGGACTTCAGCACGTAGGCCACGGCTTCGTCGTAGAGGGGATCGGCCTCCGCGTCGTTGTCGCCGCCTTCGCCGCCTTCCTCCTCGTCCGGGCTGACCAGCACCGCTTCGTCATACTGGGGCGGGCCGAGTTCCTTGAGCCAGGCGCAGACCCGGTGCACCTCGTCGTCGGAAACAAAGGCGCCATGGACCCGGTTGGGCACGCCATGGCCGGGGGGCAGGTAGAGCATGTCGCCCTGGCCCAGGAGGGATTCGGCCCCCTGCTGGTCCAGGATGGTGCGGGAATCGATGCGGCTGGCCACCTGGAAGGCCACCCTTGTGGGGATGTTGGCCTTGATGAGGCCGGTGATCACGTCCACGGAGGGGCGCTGGGTGGCCAGCACCAGGTGGATGCCTGAGGCCCGGGCCTTCTGGGCCAGGCGGGCGATGAGTTCCTCCACCTTCTTGCCCGCCACCATCATCAGGTCCGCCAGCTCGTCGATGAGCACAACGATGAAGGGCAGGTGCTCCAGGCGTTCCGGGCTTTCCGGGGTGATGGAGAAGGGGTTGGTGAGGGGCTGGCCCGCCTTCTGGGCCTCGGCCAGCTTCTGGTTGAAGCTGGCGATGTTGCGCACCCCCAGGGCGGACATGAGGCGGTAGCGCTTGTCCATCTCCACCACGCACCAGTTCAGGGCCGAGGCGGCCAGTTTCATGTCCGTGACCACCGGGGCCAGCAGGTGGGGGATGCCCTCGTAGGCGGACAGTTCCAGCATCTTGGGGTCCACCATGATGAGGCGCACGTCCGCCGGGGTGGCCTTGTAGACCAGGGACAGGATCATGGCATTGATGGCCACGGATTTGCCCGAACCCGTGGCGCCGGCCACCATCACGTGGGGCATCTTGCCCAGGTCGGCGACGATGGGGTTGCCGCTGATGTCCTTGCCCATGGCCAGGGTGAGGGGGGAGGGGTTGTCGTTGTAGACCTTGGCGGAGAGGATTTCTGAAAGCCGCACCACCTGGCGCTGGGTGTTGGGCAGTTCCAGGCCCATGCAACTCTTGCCGGGGATGGTTTCCACCACCCGGATGCTGACCACCGAAAGGGAACGGGCCAGGTCCTTGGCCAGGTTGGTGATCTGGCTGCCCTTCACGCCGGAGGCGGGTTCGATCTCGTAGCGGGTGATGACGGGGCCGGGGTAGGCGGCCAGCACCTGCACCTCCACGCCGAACTCCCGCAATTTCCGCTCGATCAGGCGGGAAGTGGCCTCCAGGCCGGCCTCGTCGATCTGGGCGGCGCTGACGCTGGCTTCATCCAGCAGGCGCAGGGGAGGGCGCATGGAGTCCGGCGTGTCGTGGAACAGGAAGGTCTGGCGTTCCTCTTCCACCCGCTCGGACTTCTCGATGACCACCGGCGGCGGTTCGATCTTGACGGGGGTGTCCTTGCGGCGCTTGCGCTCCTCCCGCACCAGCACTTCCCGCTCCGAGATGGCTTCAAGGCCTGCCTTGCGGTCCCGGTAGGCGTGCCATGCGTCAAGGATGGCGGAGCCCGCCCTTTCGAGCCAGGTGCCCACCTGCTCGGAAAACTTCAGCCAGGAAAGCCCCGTGAACAGGGAGAGGCCCGCGCCCCAGGACAGCAGCAGGATGACCGTGCCCCCGTCGAAGCCGAACACCCGTTGCATCATCCCGGCGAGGGCTTCTCCCAGGGCTCCGCCGGCCCCCAGGGGCAGTGTGGCGGACAAGGTATGAAAGCGCATGGCTTCCAGGGCGCTGCAACTCAGCAGAAAGACCATGAAGCCGGTCAGGGTGATGGTCAGGCCATGCCGATGCTCTGACTCTTGCCTGGCTTCACCGATGCGTCGATAGCCCCACCAGATGAGGAACAGGGCCAGACCTACCCAGGCCCAGGCTGACAGGCCGAACAGGTACAGCAGCAGATCGGACAGCCAGGCCCCGAATTCGCCGCCGGCATTGGCGATGGCATCCCCCGTGCCCGTCCTGGACCATCCGGGGTCCGACGGGTTGTAGGTCACCAGGACCATGCCCAGGTAGAGGCCCATGCCCACGGCGGCAAGCCACCACACCTCCCGCAGGAGGGCGACCATGCGTGGGGCGAGGGGTTTCTTGCGTACGGCGTTCCTGTTTACCGCGCTGCGTCGGGAGTTCTTTGCAAGCATGGCGCGCACTATAAAGTAAGGCGCTTGATCCCTCCATGCAGATGGGGAAGAAGCCGTCAGAGCAGCAGGTATGTCCCATTTGGCTTATTCCGCCTGACTTCCAAGGACGAGGCTGCCCAGAAACTGCTCTAAGTAATTGTCAAACAAGAAAAATAACCGCTGCGGAAGCTGCAATTGACGTTTATTTTGTTCAAAGATATGGTGGTCGAATCCAAGCTTTTCCGGCGCAAGAGCGGGGGGTGACCCCGCTGCTTGAAAAACCGTCAAGGCCAAGGACGGCCGTCGGCGTGGGCGGATATTCATCAACCCCTTTGACCCATGCTCAAATCCCATGAAGGTTCTGCTTGTAGCCCGTAACCCGGAATTGGCTTCTGCCTGGAAGCAGGAGTTTTTTCGCTATCCCCAGGTATCCATCATCCCTGGCAGCATATTCGATGTCGAAGCAGACGCTTTGGCAACCCCGGCCAACAGCTTCGGGAACATGGACGGGGGGCTCGATGGCTTGATGCGAAACCACTTCGGTCTGGAGGTAGAGTCTCGCTTGCGCCAGCAACTGGCGGACCACTATTTTGGCGAGCTTCCTGTAGGACTGGCCGTGGTAGTCGAGACCGGAAATCCGCGCCACCCCTATATGGTCAGTGCCCCGACGATGCGGTTTCCGGCCACCGTTGCCCACACTGTCAACGCATACCTGGCCATGAAAGCCATCCTCCATGCCGGGCTTCGACACCCGGGCATTTCCAGCATTGCCATTCCCGGGCTCTGCACGTTGTCCGGCGGCATGACCGCAGACCGCGCCGCACGCCAGATGCGCATCGCCTACGAACGCGTGGTCCTGGGCCAGTATGCCTATTCACACTGGCGGGAGGAGCGAGCCTTCGAGGACTTCATTCGCGGAGTCACACCGTTTCCTCCCGAGGACCTGGAGCGGGGCCTTTGATTTCCCATGGGAACCCGGGCCAGAATTCGGCTTTCCCTGACTGACTGAGGCCGTTGCCAGAACAAGAGCCTCCAGGCACATCAGGCACGGGGTAAAGCCACCATCGGGCATTCCTGAATAACACTGAATGTATATTATGTAAAATGTTGAAGGGGCATGCTTTCCAGGGTGCCGTATAAAAATCAGGCCTCCCCCACTGTTAAAATCCAGGACGTTCCACATATGTCTTTTCACTGCATCTTTAGGAGTTGATATGTCCACCAAGCACGTCCGTCTTCTGATTCTCGGTTCCGGCCCCGCCGGCTACACCGCTGCCGTATACGCAGCCCGCGCGAATCTGAAGC
Source organism: Thiobacillus sp. (assembly GCA_024235835.1). NCBI lineage: Bacteria > Pseudomonadati > Pseudomonadota > Betaproteobacteria > Nitrosomonadales > Thiobacillaceae > Thiobacillus > Thiobacillus sp. The sequence continues at coordinate 407,227 of JACKLQ010000001.1, forward strand.
CTGTCCTGGTGACCGGCCTGCAGCAAGGCGGTCAGTTGATGACCACCACCGAGGTGGATAACTGGCCCGCGGATGTGGATGGTGTCCAGGGCCCGGATTTGATGACCCGTTTCCAGCAGCATGCGGAGCGATTCAATACCGAAATCATCTTTGACCATATTCATACCGCCAAGCTGACGGAAAAGCCTTTTACGCTTGTCGGGGATGCGGGCACTTATACCTGTGATTCACTGATCATCGCCACCGGGGCTTCCGCCATGTACCTGGGCCTGGAATCCGAGCAGAAGTTCATGGGCAAGGGGGTTTCCGGCTGTGCCACCTGTGATGGCTTCTTCTATAGGAATCAGGAGGTGGCCGTGATTGGCGGCGGAAATACGGCGGTGGAGGAAGCAATATACCTTTCCAACATCTGCAGCAAGGTGACCCTGATTCACCGCCGGGAAGTGTTCAAGGCGGAAAAGATCATGGTCGATCACCTCATGGAGCGCGTGAAGGAAGGAAAGATCGTACTTGAATTGAACAGTGTTTTAGACGAAGTCCTTGGCGACAAGAGCGGCGTGACCGGTATTCGCATCAAGAGCAGTCAATCTGGCACCTCCAAGGAAGTGGCTTTGACAGGTGTTTTCATCGCCATCGGCCATAAGCCCAACACGGATCTTTTTACAGGCCAGCTTGAAATGGATCACGGCTACCTGGTCACCCAGGGCGGTCGCCTGGGCAATGCCACCCAGACCAGCATTCCCGGGGTCTTTGCCGCGGGCGACGTGCAGGACATGATCTACAAGCAGGCCATCACCAGTGCAGCCTCGGGTTGTCAGGCGGCCCTCGATGCCGAGCGTTATCTTGAAAGCAAGGCTTAATTAGTCATTGCAAGGCCATGAAAGATAGCGGGAAACCCCATCCCGCTATGCAGGGACCGGTTCCCGGGACGGACGGGGTGGAATTTCGCGAGGCCATGGAGGATGTGACGCCTCTGACACCCCATGGCCGCGTCATCCATCCACAACCCCGTGTCCCTCCCCTCCCCCTTCACCTGCTCCAGGACGAGCGCGCCGCCGTCATCGCTTCCCTGGAAGATCCGATCCGCTGGGATGAAGACGCGGAGTTCGAAGCCGATTCCTCCTTTATCAGGCCGGGCTTGTCACGCCAAACCCTGCGTCGTCTGCGTCGCGGAGAATGGCATACCCAGGCGGAATTGGACTTGCACGGCCTCACCAAGCTGGAAGCCAAACATGAACTGGTGGATTTCCTCCAGGAATGCAGACGACGCGGGGTACGTTGCATTCGCGTCATCCATGGCAAGGGACTGCGCTCCAGGAATCGTGAACCGGTACTCAAGCATCATGTCCGCCACTGGCTGATGCAAAAGGACGAGGTCCTGGCCTTTGTACAGGCCCGGCCTGTGGATGGCGGAAGCGGCGCCGTCATTGTCCTGTTGAAATCCCCGTTGCGATGAAAACCCGAATGGCCTCGACTCATGCTTCGATGAATACGGGCGTATAGACAGGAACGAGATCGAACAATTCGGCCACGTCCGCATTGCGCATGCGAATACAGCCGTGGGATTCAGGGTTTTGCCTGAATGAATCATCCGGAGTACCGTGGATATAGATGTAGCGACGCATGGTGTCGCAATTCCCCAATCGGTTGAATCCCGGTTCCTTGCCGGAAAGCCACAATATCCGTGTCAGGATCCAGTCTCTTTCCTGGTTGTCGCCGGCCAATTCCGGGGAATAGATTTCACCCGTGGGTCGGCGCCCGATAAACACCGAATTGAGTGGCTGACCGGCGCCGATCTTTGCCCGGATGACGTGCCTGCCCCGGGGGGTGCATTGGCTGCCACTGGTTTCGCCGGGGCCGTTCAGGGCCGTGGAGATGGGGTAGGTTTTCAGTACGGCGCCGGAGTCGTCCATTAAAACAAGTTCTTGCGTCGATATCCTGATGTTCAAGTTCATATTTACAATTCCTGCCGAGGCTTGATCCGGCGTTCCCTGAAAAATTCGCTGATCAGCCGGCTGCATGCTTCCGCCATGACACCCCCTTCAATTTCAGTGTGGTGATTGAGACGGGTTTCGCCGAACAAATCCACCACGCTTCCCGCCGCACCTGTTTTAGGATCGGCGGCACCAAACACGATTCTTTTGATGCGGGCATGCATGATGGCACCGGCGCACATGGCGCAGGGCTCCAGCGTGACGTAAAGCGTGCATTCCGGCAGCCGGTAATTGGCGATATGACGGCCCGCATCGCGCATTGCCATGATTTCCGCGTGGGCAGACGGATCGTGCCGGGTAATGGGCTGGTTGAATCCACGGCCCACAATCTTTCCATTCAATACCACGACAGCGCCTACGGGGACTTCACCGGCGCGCCACGCCTCCCGAGCCAATTCAATGGCTTGGGCCATGAATTCATCGTCGTTATGAAAGGTATTCGAATTATCGTTTTGCATACGGGGCGTTACTTGCCATTTTTCATTGGCGTATTAATATTCCACTACTCGAGTTTCGAGGGCCTCATTAATAATGGAGAAAACGCATGGCGTCATATCAGGAAATCCTCAACCAGATTCAGTCGCTGCAGCAGCAGGCAGAAGAAGCCCGCAAGCAGGAAATGGCCAGCGCCATTGCCGATATCAAGCGAATCATGGCGCAATTCGGCATATCTCCCGCCGACCTGGGGTTTGGCGGCCGTGTCGGCAAGGTGAAAGCGAAAGGCCCCTCCGTCGCTGCAAAATACAGAGATCCCGTCAGCGGCAAGACCTGGAGCGGTCGTGGCCGTCGTCCCGCCTGGGTCGTGGCCGTGGAGGCCGAAGGCAAGAGTCTGGATTCATTCAAGGTCTGATCTAGTATCACAGCGAGGATACGTGACGATATTCCGGGCCCTGTTTACAGGGCCCTTTTCATTTTTTCCTTTGCATTTTTCAATCCAGCGCTGCCGAGAGAATGGCTTCGAGTTGCCGTTTATGCAGATCGCTGACCCCCGTGGCGGGCGATGCGGATTCGGGACGGCCCGCGTATTCCAGCCACATGCCGGACTGCATGCGGATTTGATAGGCAATGAAACGCCATGCGCCCTGATTCTGGGGTTCGTCCTGGGCCCAGGTAATGCCCTTGACGTTGGGGTAACGCTTCAGCACTTCCTGGATCTCAAGGTCTGGCACGGGATACAACTGTTCCACGCGCACCAGGGCAATATGCCGGATATCCCTTTCGCGGCAGGCCTTGGCCAGGTCGTAGTAAATCCTGCCTGAGCAGAACACGAGGCGATGCACGGCCTGGGGGTCCAGGTCACGGACATCGTCCAGCACGGGCTTGAAGCCCCCCTGGGAGAGTTCCTTCAGGGAAGAAACAGTCTCCGGGTGGCGCAGCAGGCTCTTGGGCGTGAACAGGATGAGGGGCTTGCGGTAGGGACGCACCACCTGCCGCCGCAGGATGTGGAATATCTGGGCCGGGGTTGAAGGCTGGGCCACCTGGAAGTTGTCGTGGGCGGCCAGTTGCAGGAAACGCTCGATGCGCCCGGAGGAGTGCTCCGGCCCCTGCCCTTCATAACCATGGGGCAGGAACATCACCAGGCCATTCAGCAGCCCCCATTTGGTCTCGGCAGCGGCGATGAACTGGTCGATGAGCACCTGGGCGCCGTTGGCAAAATCGCCGAACTGGGCCTCCCAGATCACCAGATGGTCCGGGGAAGCGCCGGCATAGCCGTATTCGAACCCCAGGACGGCTTCCTCCGACAGCAGGGAATCCACCACGAGGAAGTTGGCCTGGCCCGGGATCAGGTGCTGCAGGGGAATAAAGACCCCATCGTCCCAGCGCTCCCGCTTCTGGTCGTGGAGTACCGCATGGCGGTGGAAGAAGGTGCCCCGCCCGGAATCCTGGCCGGTGAGCCGCACGGGCACGCCGTCGCTGAGCAGGCTGGCATAGGCCAGGGTCTCGGCCATGCCCCAGTCCACGGGCTGCTTCCCCTCGCCCATGGCGCGGCGGTCCTCCATGATCTTCTGCACCCGGGGATGCAGGGAAAAGTTCGATGGTATGTCCACCAGCCGATTGGCCAGGGCCTTGAGCCGGGTTTGGGGAATGGCTGTCCTGGCAGCCTTGCGCCAATGGGTGTTCTTGTAAGGGCTCCAGTCCGGGGCGAAGGGGCTCTTCACGCTGGCCTGGTAGCCCGTCGGTGCATCCAGGGTGGCACGGTAGGCCTGCACCATGGTTTCCGCCTCTTCGCCCGTGATGACCTCCTCCCGGTTCAGGCGCTCCGCATACAGCGACCGGGTACTGGGCAAGGAATGGATGCGCCGGTACATCAGGGGTTGGGTCACCATGGGCTCGTCCTGCTCGTTGTGGCCCAGGCGGCGGTAGCAGATGAGGTTGATGGCGATGTCCCGCTTCCACTCAGTGCGGTATTCCATCGCCAGGCGCACGGCCCGCAGCACGGCCTCCGGATCGTCCCCGTTCACATGCAGCACGGGGGCGTCCACCATCTTCATCACGTCGGTGCAGTACAGGCTGGAACGGCTGTCCCGGGGATCGGATGTGGTGAAGCCGATCTGGTTGTTCAGCACGATATGGATCGTGCCACCGGAACGGAAGCCCCGGGTGGCGGCCATGTTCAGGGTTTCCATGACCACCCCCTGGCCTGCGATGGCCGCGTCGCCATGGATGAGCACCGGCAGGACCTGGCTGCCATCGTGGTCCTCCCGCCGCTGCTGCTGGGCCCTCACCCAGCCCTCCACCACGGGGTTGACGATCTCCAGGTGGGAAGGATTGAAGGCCATGACCACCCGGATGGCCCCGGCCGGCGTCTGCAATTCAGCGGAAAAGCCCTGGTGATATTTCACGTCCCCGCTCTGGTGGGCCTCGGTGGGGATGTGATGGGCATGCTCGAACAGATCGATGACGGATCGTCCCAGGACGTTGTGCAGCACATTCAGGCGACCACGGTGGGCCATGCCCAGGCCGATCTCCTGCACCCCTGCCCTGGCAGCCTGTTCCACCAGGTCGTTCAGCAGGGGGATCAGGGATTCCGCGCCTTCCAGGGAGAAGCGCTTCTGTCCCACGTAACGGGTATGGAGCGTGCGCTCCAGGGTTTCCGCCGCGGTCAACTGGGTGAGCAGCCAGCGCCGCAGGGAGTCGTCGAACACGGGGCGTCGGTTGGCCGGATTTTCCAGGCGCGCCTGGAGCCACCGCTTCAGCTTCGTGTTGGTGATGTGCATGTACTCGGCGGAGAATGTGCCGCAGTAGGCCACCTTCACGCGTTCGAGGATATTGCGCAGGGTGTCCCGGGGTGGCCCCGCCAGGGAGCCGGTTTCGAATTCCTGGTCCAGGTCCCCGGGGGTCAGGCCGTGGTTGGCGGGGTCCAGTTCCAGTATCTGGGGCGGCTCATGGAGTTGCAACGGGTCCAGGCTGGCGACGCGGAAGCCGTGGAAGCGATAGGCATTGATGAGCTGCAGCACGGAGACCTGGGCCGCCTCGCATTTCAGCAGGGGCAGGTCGGAGACCTCCAGGGCTTCCTTTTTTACGAAGCGGGCCGGGGTCGGCTCGGGCAGCAGGTCAGGCTGGGCCGCTTCCAGTTGCTGCAGGTATTCCAGGCTGCCGGAATACAGTGCCGTCCGGGGCGGGTTGACCTGGCTCATGGGCGGCTATGACTTTCTTTATCCGCGCTGATCAAGGTTCACGAAGTCGCGCCGCGTCAGGCCGGTATAGAGCTGGCGGGGCCGGGCGATCTTGTGTTCGGGACCGGAGATCATTTCCTTCCACTGGGCCACCCAGCCGGCCGTGCGGGCCAGGGCGAAGATGGCGGTGAACATGGAATTGGGAATGCCCATGGCACGCATGACGATGCCGGAATAGAAATCCACGTTGGGGTAGAGCTTCTTCTCGATGAAGTATTCGTCCTCCAGGGCGATCTTTTCCAGCTTCAGGGCCAGCTTGAACAGGGGATCGTCGTGCAGGCCCAGCTCGTCCAGCACGTCATGGCAGGTCTGGCGCATAAGCGCGGCACGGGGGTCCATGTTCTTGTAGACCCGGTGGCCGAAGCCCATGAGCCGGAAGGTGTCGGTCTTGTCCTTGGCCCGCCTGATGTATTCGCCGATGCGGGATTCGTCGCCAATCTCCTCCAGCATCTTCAGGGTGGCCTCGTTGGCGCCACCATGCAGGGGGCCCCAGAGAGAGGCGATGCCGCCGGCGATGCAGGCGAAGGGGTTGGCGCCCGAGGAGCCCGCCACCCTCACCGTGGAAGAAGAGGCGTTCTGCTCGTGGTCCGCGTGGAGGATGAAGATGCGATCCAGGGCCTTGGAGAGCACTGCGTTGGGCACATACTCCTCGCAGGGGGTGGCGAACATCATGTACAGGAAGTTCTCCGCGTAGTTCAGGCGGTTCTGGGGGTACATGAAGGGTTCGCCCACGTTGTACTTGTAGCTCCAGGCGGCGATGGTGGGCACCTTGGCCAACAGACGCAGGGCCGCGGATTCCCGCTGGTCCGGGTCGAAGGGGTCGGCGGAATGACGATAGAAGGCGGACATGGCACCCACCACCCCCACCATGACGGCCATGGGATGGGTGTCGCGGCGGAAACCGCGATAGAAGTTGGCCATCTGGTCATGGAGCATGGTCTGGTGGGTGATGCGGTCCACGAAGGCTTTCTTCTGAGCCGAGTCGGGTAGTTCACCATTCAGCAGCAGGTAGCTCACTTCCAGGAAGTCGGAATGCTCGGCCAACTGCTCGATGGGGTAGCCCCGGTAGTAGAGCAGGCCCGCGTCGCCGTCGATATAGGTGATGTCCGAGGAGCAACTGGCCGTGGACATGAAGCCCGGGTCATAGGTGAAGAGGCCGTGGTTGCCCAGGGCCCGGGTGTCGATCACATCGGGACCGATGGTGCCGGACAGGATGGGGAGTTCGATGGTGCGACCATCGATGGTGAGCATGGCAGTGCGGTGTGTCATGGTTGGGGCCTATCGGTGCTTATTCCTCGAATGCCGTCCACCAGTTCCTTGAACTCGGTTGGCGGCTCGACGCTCCCTGTAAACCAGTCGTAGAGCGTCATGTCGTCCTGTTCGAGAAGATATACGAAGCGGCGCCGCAGGGCGATGGGCAATTTTTCGTAGCGGTTGTCCAGGAAGCGCTCCAGCCAGGCGTCCAGTTCCAGCATGCCACGTCGTGCCAGCCAGCGCAGCCGGCTGTCCGAGATGTCCGTCAAAGTGCGCGCTTGACCAGGAGTGACTTGATCTTGCCGATGGCCGCGGTGGGGTTCAGGCCCTTGGGACAGACCTCCACGCAGTTCATGATGCCGTGGCAGCGGAAGAGGCGGTAAGGGTCTTCCAGGAAATCCAGTCGCTCGTCCGTGGCCTGGTCACGGCTGTCGGCGATGAAGCGGTAACCCTGCATGAGGGCGGCCGGGCCCAGGAATCGCTCCGGGTTCCACCAGAACGAGGGGCAGGCGGTGGTGCAGCAGCCGCACAGGATGCACTCCCACAGGCCGTCCAGTTCGGCCCGCTCGGCGGGACTTTGCAGGCGCTCGTTTTCCGGTTCCGGGTCCAGGTTGATGAGATAGGGTTTAACCGCCCGGTAGTGCTGGAAGAACTGGGCCATGTCCACGATGAGGTCGCGGATCACCGCCAGGCGTGGCAGGGGGCGCACCGTGATGGGCTCCCGCAGCCCCTCCAGGGGGGTGATGCAGGCCAGCACATTGCGGCCGTTGACGTTAACGCCGTCGGAGCCGCAGACCCCTTCCCGGCAGGATCGGCGAAAGGCCAGGCTCTCGTCCTGTTCCTTGAGGGCCAGCAGGGCGTCCAGCACCTTCTTGCCCTTGGGGTCGAAATCCATCTCGTAGGCCTGCATCCTGGGGCCGGCACCGGATTCGGGGTCATAGCGATAGATCTGGAAGCGCATGATGGGGCCCTCAGTAGGTTCTGGCCTTGGGTTGGAACGATTCCACGGTGAGGGGTTTCAGACGCACGGGTTTGTAGTCCAGCTGGTCGTTTTCCTGGTTATAGAGGGTATGGCGCAGCCAGTGCTCGTCATCTCGCCGGGGGAAGTCCTCCCGGCTGTGGGCACCCCGGCTCTCTTCCCGGGCCAGGGCGGAAACCAGGGTGGCCCGGGCAATGGGCAGGAGGTTCTCCAGTTCCAGGGCCTCCAGCCGGGCCGTGTTGAAGAGCTTGCTTCGGTCCGTCAGGCCGGCCAGGGCCAGGCGGTCTTCCACCTCCCCCAGCTTGTCTATACCTGCCTTGAGCAAATCCGCATTGCGGTACACCCCGCAATGGGCCTGCATGACCTTCTGCATCTCGACACGCACATCCGCCACCCGCTCCTGCCCGGGGCGTTCCCAGCGGGAAAGGCGCGACAGGACCTTGTCCACCGCTTCCTGGGGCACGGGACGGGGGAAGGGGTTCTCCCCCAGGTATTCGATCATGTGCTGGCCTGCGGAACGGCCGAACACCACCAGGTCCAGCAGGGAATTGCCGCCCAGGCGGTTGGCGCCATGAACGGAAACGCAGGCGCACTCCCCCACCGCGTAGAGCCCGGGTACCGGCTCCTCCGGGCCGTAGCGCACGGGCGCCACCACCTGGCCGTGGAGGTTGGAGGGGATGCCGCCCATCATGTAGTGGGCCGTGGGAGTCACCGGCATGGGGGCCTCGCAGGGGTCCACGCCGGCGAACTGCATGGACAGTTCCCGGATGCCCGGCAGGCGTTCCTTGATCTTGTCCGCGCCGATGTGGTCGATCTTGAGGTAAACGAAGTCGCCGTGCTCGCCACAGCCCCGGCCCGCCAGGATTTCCTGGGCGATGGACCTGGATACCACGTCCCGGGAGGCCAGGTCCTTGGCATTGGGGGCGTAGCGGGGCATGAAGCGCTCCCCGTCCTTGTTGATGAGGTAACCCCCCTCTCCTCGCACGCCCTCGGTGATGAGGCTGCCCACCTCCGGGATGCCGGTGGGATGGAATTGCCAGAATTCCATGTCCTCCAGGGGCAGTCCGGCCCGCAGCACCATGCCCAGGCCGTCGCCGGTGTTGATGTGGGCGTTGGTGGAGTGGCGGAAGATGCGGCAGGCCCCGCCGGTGGCCAGCAGGGTGGTGCGGGCCTCGAACAGCCAGGGCTCGCCGCTTTCGATCTCCAGGGCCACCACGCCCAGGATGTAGCCTTCCTCGTCCCGCACCAGGTCCAGGGCAAAGAATTCGTCGAAGAACTGGGTTCGTGCGGCGATGTTGCGCTGGTACAGGGTGTGCAGCAGGGCGTGGCCGGTGCGGTCAGCCGCGGCGCAGGTGCGCACGGCCTGCTCGCCACCGTAATTTTGCGACTGGCCGCCGAAGGGGCGCTGGTAAATCTTGCCATCCTCCAGGCGGGAGAAGGGCAGGCCCATGTGTTCCAGCTCGTACACCGCCGCCGGGGCGTTGCGGCACATGAACTCGATGGCGTCCTGGTCCCCCAGGTAGTCGGAGCCCTTCACCGTGTCGTACATGTGCCAGTGCCAGTTGTCGTCGGACACGTTGGCCAGGGCGGCGGTGATGCCCCCCTGGGCGGACACGGTATGGGAACGGGTGGGAAAGACCTTGGAAAGCAGTGCCACCTTCAGGTCCGCCTGGGCCAGTTGCAGGGCCGCCCGCAGGCCCGCGCCACCGCCGCCGACGATCACCGCGTCGAAGGAACGCTTGGGAATCCGCGACTGCATCAGTTCACGCTCCAGAGAATGTCCACCGCCCAGACCAGGCAGGCAGCGTAGGCCGTCCAGGCGGCGAAATACAGGGCCAGCCGCAGGGCCAGGAAATGCACGTAGTCGATGAATATTTCCCGCAGGCCAATCCAGGCATGGACCAGCAGGCTCAGTACGAAGATCAGCATGCCCAGCTTCATGTAAAGCGGGACGAAGAGCGTTCGCCAGGCAGCGTGGTCAAGAGGTGACGCGCATGCGGCAAGGACGATGAAGACGGGGATGAACAAGGCCATGTACACCGCGCTGGCCCGCTGCATGAGCCACATGTCCAATCCCCGGTGGGCGCCTCCCGCCCTTCTCATGCGAATCTCCAGAAAGCCACCAGGGCCGTGACGGCCACGGCAATGCCGATGCTCAGCCAGGCAGTCAGGCGGGAAGTGGAACGGGCCTCGCCCCAGCCGATGTCGAAACCCAGGTGGCGCATTCCGGCGAGAAAGTGATGGGCCAGGGCCCACACGCAGGCCAGCATGATGAGCGTTCCGAACCCGCCGCTGAACCAGGCAGCCAAGGTCTGGAAATCCTCGGCGGAACGGAGGGAAAGCATCAGCCAGTAAAGCAGGAGCGGCACGGACAAGGCCAGCAAGGCGCCGCTGGCACGGTGGAGTATGGAGGTAACTCCGCCGATGGGGAGACGGATGGCCAGCAGGTTGAGGAAGAAGGGACGCTGCTTGTTCATCAGTGGATTATCCGGTTCGGCTAGGCCTTGATGTTGCACTGCAGTATAACGCGACAAAAAGCGACATGGGCTTCAATCAGTGATTTCCCCGTGCCAGCCCAAGGGGGACAGGCCCCTGGCCCGGGCGCCAGCTTCCAGGGCCTGGATCAGGGCCGTGGGGCCGGCGGCGTAGAAGTCCGTGCGGGACAGGTCGTCGTACAGGTTGAGGATGGCATCGGCGATGGCATCCGGCTCGGCCTCGCCGGACAGGGGGTGGTAGGCGAAGTTGTCGTAGGCATCGGCCCAGGCCCTGCAAAGATTGTCCTGATAATGGCCCAGGCCGTCCTCGATCCAGTACAGGTGCATGGCCTCGGCCAATTCCAGGCTCATGGCGTGCTGGATCAGGCTCTTGATGGGGGCGAAGGCGTCGCCCCAGGCCACGAAGACGACCTGGCGGCGGGAGTCCAGCTTCATCACGAAATGGCCGTGGGGCCCCTCGATGCGCACGGGGTCCTCCTTGCCCAGGCTTTCGAAGACCTTGCGGGCGAAGGGACGGCTGTCACGGCGGATGTGCAGCTCGATGTGACGGTCCTCGCAGGGGCAACTGGCCACGTAGTAGTCCCCTTCCGTGCCGTCGGCCGACAGGGTCACAGACTGCCCCGCAAGGAAACGCAGGCGCTGGCTGCGGGGCGCCAGCAGGTGCAGGGCGGCCAACCGCTCGTTGATGATTTCGACAGACTTCACCTTGGCGGGGATGCTCTGGGGGGGGATGTCGTCCGCACCCGTCACCGTGGCCTCGATGACGATGTCGGTCACCGGAGTGTAGGAGCACATGAGGAAATCGCCGTTGCCCTTGTCAGACTCCTTGAGGGCGAAGTCATGGGGATGGACCTTCTTCACCTGGCCGGACACGAGGCGGGCCCGGCAGTCGCCGCAGTTGCCGTTGCTGCAGCCGTAGTTCAGGGGGATGCCGGCCCGCAGGGCGGCCTCCAGGACGGTGTCGTTGCCTTCCACGAAGAATTCGTGGCCGGAGGGTTGTACGGTGACGGTGGCGGACATGATGCGCATCACACTTTCTTGAGCCAATAGCGCCTCGGCGCGGTCGGCCTCATCCGGGGCCGCCTCCATCTCGCGCTGGAGCCACTGTTTGAGTGAAGCGACGGCCTGCTGGGTGGCCTCGCCGCCGGTTTCCGCCACGTCCGCCAGTTTGTCCGGCAGAAAACGGAACAGAGTGTCGTAATGCAGCAGCAGGGACTTTGCCGCGGCGAATTCCTTGCCCAGTTCGAAAAGCCGCTCGGCGAGGACTTCCTTGTCCGGCAGGACCCGGTCCCGAACGCGTTTCGCGAACGCTTTTTCCTTGATCTCCTCCACCCGCTTGTAGTCGCCCTCCTCCTCCCATTTCACGTCAGGGAAGACGCGCAGCAGTTCCTGCATGTCCACCATGCCGTCAAAGGTGGCCAGTTCGCTGTCGTGGATCATGCGCTGGATGACGCTGCGGGGCTGGGCCACCAGACGTGCAACGCGGGAAAGCGGGAGGTAATGAGGCATATCAGGATGATAGCCAGCGCCCAGGCAGAGGCAAAACAGCAGCCCAGAATATGCGGATAGGCTGATTTAGCAGGGGCAAGGTGCAAGGTCGGCGCTGCGCGCCTGCAAGGGACAAGGGAAACCTAGACTTTGCTTGCCCCTTGCCCCTTGCCCCTTGGCCCTTGCCCCTTGCTTCTTTACTGGGCAAAGAATTCCTTGACCTTGTCCATGAAGCCCTTGGCCCGGGGATTGTGCTTGCCTTCCTGGTCGGTGCAGCAGGCCTCGAATTCCCGCAACAGTTCCCTCTGGCGCTCGGTGAGGTTCACCGGCGTTTCCACCACTACATGGGCCATCAGGTCGCCGGGGTGGTCGCTGCGGACGCCCTTGATGCCCTTGCCCCGCAGGCGAAAGATCTTTCCGGATTGGGTCTCGGCGGGGATCCTGATGCTGGCGTGGCCGTCCAGGGTGGGAATCTGGATTTCCCCACCCAGGGCGGCGGTGGCGAAGGAGATGGGCAGCTCGCAGTGCAGGTCGTTATGGTCCCGCTGGAACACCGGGTGCGACTTGAGATGGATCTGCACGTACAGATCCCCGGGGGGACCGCCGTTGATGCCCGCCTCCCCTTCCCCGGACAGGCGGATCCGGTCGCCCTCGTCCACGCCGGAGGGGATGCGCACGGACAGGGTCTTGTGCTTCTTGACCCGGCCCTCGCCCTGGCAGTTGGTGCAGGGATCGGCGATGACCCGGCCGCTGCCGTGGCAGCGGGGGCAGGCCTGCTGGATGGAGAAGAAGCCCTGCTGCATGCGCACCTGGCCGTGGCCACCGCAGGTGGGGCAGGTCACCGGCTCGGTGCCCGGCTTGGCGCCGGTGCCGTGGCAATGCTCGCATTCGCTAAGCACAGGTATGCGAATCTTGGTTTCCGTGCCCCGGGCCGCCTCTTCCAGGCTGATTTCCAGGTTGTAGCGCAGATCCGCGCCGCGATATACATGGGACTGTCCGCCCCGTCCGGCGGCTCCGCCGAAGATGTCTCCGAAGATGTCGGAGAAGGCATCCGCGAAATCGCGATACTGCCCCGCCCCGGCGCCGCCCATGGAGGGGTCCACGCCGGCATGGCCGTACTGGTCGTAGGCGGAGCGCTTGCCGGCGTCGGAAAGGACGTCATAAGCCTCCTTGGCCTCCTTGAACTTTTCCTCCGCCTCCTTGTTGCCCTGATTGCGGTCCGGGTGGTGCTTCATGGCCAGCTTCTTGAAGGCCTTCTTGATTTCATCCTCGGAGGCGGTCTTTGAGACGCCCAGGATTTCGTAGTAGTCGCGTTTGCTCATGAGTGAAATGTGAAATGTGACTTGCCGCTCCGCGGCTCAAGTGAAACGTGGACTACATCGCCTGCTTGCGCTTCAACGACTCAATCAAGGCGAGAAGGAGGGCTGAAACAGTATCCATCCGATGCTTCAAGTCATCTGTATTGCTGACATACCCAAGCCGAGTTGCGATCTCGATGTGAGTATCTAGTTCGGAAAGGGAACCGGTAGCGACATTCAGGAAGTACAACAACTCCTTGGTGCCTTTCCTGGCTGATCCTTCCGCGATGTTGGCGGGAACCGAAACCGCCGCTCGGCGAATCTGGCTGGTCAATCCATAAATTTCATCGCGTGGGAAAGATGAAGTAAGGCGGTACGCATCTTCGACCAAGGATATGCCCTCTTGCCATACCCGAAGATCCCGATGTGACCGCCTCACATTTCACCCTTCACTTTTCACGTTTCACTTATCCTTCACTTCCTCGAACTCGGCGTCCACCACGTCGTCATCGGCCTTCTTGGCGCCACTTTCGGCACCGGCGGCACCTTCAGCCCCGCCCTGCTCCTTGGCGTACATCTGCTCGGCCAGCTTGTGGCTGGCTTCGGCCAGGACCTGGGTCTTGGCTTCGATCTCGGCCTTGTCGCCAGACTTGATGGCGGCCTCGCAGTCGGTGATGGCGGCCTCGATCCTGGTCTTCTCCTCGTCGGTGACCTTGTCGCCGTAGTCCTTCAGGGCCTTGCGCACGGAGTGGACCATGCTGTCGGCCTGGTTACGGGCGGTGGCCAGCTCGAAGGCCTTGTGGTCTTCGGCGGCGTTGGCCTCGGCGTCGGACACCATCTTCTTGATCTCGTCCTCGGACAGGCCCGAATTGGCCTTGATGGTGATCTTGGCCTCCTTGCCGGTGCCCTTGTCTTTCGCAGACACGTGCAGGATGCCGTTGGCGTCGATGTCGAAGGTGACCTCGATCTGGGGCATGCCGCGGGGCGCCGGGGGAATGTCGGCCAGGTTGAACTGGCCCAGGCTCTTGTTGCCGGCGGACATTTCACGCTCACCTTGCAGCACGTGGATGGTCACGGCGGTCTGGTTGTCGTCGGCGGTGGAGAACACCTGGTTGGCCCGGGTGGGGATGGTGGTGTTCTTGGGGATGAGCTTGGTCATCACGCCACCCAGGGTCTCGATGCCCAGGGACAGGGGGGTGACGTCGAGCAGCAGCACGTCCTTCACCTCGCCCTGCAGCACGCCGCCCTGGATGGCGGCGCCCACGGCCACGGCCTCGTCCGGGTTCACGTCCTTGCGGGGCTCCTTGCCGAAGAACTCCTTCACCAGCTCCTGCACCTTGGGCATGCGGGTCATGCCGCCCACCAGGATCACGTCGCCGATGTCGGACACCTTCACGCCGGCGTCCTTGATGGCGATCTTGCAGGGCTCGATGGTGCGCTTGATCAGGTCTTCCACCAGGGACTCGAACTTGGCCCGGGTGATCTTCAGCACCAGGTGCTTGGGACCGGAGGCGTCCGCCGTGATGTAGGGCAGGTTGATCTCGGTCTGGCTGGCGGAGGACAGCTCGATCTTGGCCTTCTCGGCGGCTTCCTTCAGGCGCTGCAGGGCCAGCACGTCCTGCTTCAGGTTGACGCCCTGCTCCTTCTTGAACTCCTCGATGATGTAGTCGATGAGGCGCTGGTCGAAATCCTCGCCGCCCAGGAAGGTGTCGCCGTTGGTGGACAGCACCTCGAACTGGTGCTCACCGTCGATCTCGGCGATCTCGATGATGGAGATGTCGAAGGTGCCGCCGCCCAGGTCATACACGGCGATCTTGCGGTCGCCTTCCTGCTTGTCCATGCCGAAGGCCAGCGCGGCCGCGGTGGGCTCGTTGATGATGCGCTTCACTTCCAGGCCGGCGATGCGGCCGGCGTCCTTGGTGGCCTGGCGCTGGCTGTCGTTGAAGTAGGCGGGCACGGTGATGACGGCCTCGGTGACTTCCTCGCCCAGGTAGTCCTCGGCGGTCTTCTTCATCTTGCGCAGCACTTCAGCGGAAATCTGGGGCGGGGCCTTCTTGTCGCCGCGCACTTCCACCCAGGCGTCGCCGTTGTCGGCCTGGAGGATCTTGTAGGGCATCAGGTCGATGTCCTTCTGCACTTCCTTTTCCTGGAAGCGGCGGCCGATCAGGCGCTTGATGGCGTACAGGGTGTTCTTGGGGTTGGTGACGGACTGGCGCTTGGCGGGGGCGCCGCACAGGATCTCGCCGTCCTCGGCGTAAGCGACGATGGACGGGGTGGTGCGCGCGCCTTCAGCGTTCTCGATGACCTTGGTCTTGCCGCCTTCCATGACGGCCACGCAAGAGTTGGTGGTGCCCAGGTCGATGCCGATGATCTTGCCCATGTTCAGTCTTCCTCAGAAAAAATTGGCTTGTTTGCGATATGGGATTGGTGTGCCGGGTTTCAAGGGGGGGTGAGGCGGTGAAGGGGGAAGGGTGAAAAGCGGGGGACCTTTACCCTTCCCCCTTCAGCGCCAAAGGCGCGGTCCCTTCACCCTTCACCGGGGTTTAACCACCATTACCAGGGCCGGGCGGATGACCCGCTCGTTAAGCTGGTAGCCCTTCTGCAGCACCGTGGCCACGGTGTTGGGCTCCCCGTCCCCTTCTACCATGCTGATGGCCTGGTGCAGGTTGGGGTCGAACTTCTCGCCCAGGGGGTTCACCTCCTGGATGGCGTTTTTCTCGAACACGCTGGCAAGCTGCTTCAGGGTGAGTTCCACGCCGCTCTTGATGCTTTCCAGGCTGGCGTTGTCGCCGGTGGCCAGGGCGGCCTCCAGGCTGTCCTTCACCGCCAGCAGGTCGCCGGCGAACTTGTCCAGGGCGAACTTGCGGGCCTTTTCCACTTCCTCCAGGGCCCGGCGCCGGGCGTTTTCCATTTCCGCCTTGGCCCGCAGCCAGGCGTCGTGGTGTTCCTGGGCCCGCAGTTCGGCCTGGCGCAGCAATTCCTCCAGGCTGGGGGTGGTGTCCACGTTATCGGAGACGACTTGTTCGGGATTGTCGGTGCTGGGTGGAAGGTCTTGGGAAGTGATTTCTTCAGTCATGGTCGGGTTTGAAGAACTGGGGAGAGTGGAAATAACCTGACCTGTACTGGGGGTGATCAACCGTATTTCAACCCCTGTCTTGTGCATTAATCTTACTGGGCCTGGCCATCCCACCCGACGGCCGGCAGGTTTCGCGAGAGAATCGGGCCATTCCCCACGGCCGCCCCCTAACCGAGATCGCCCATGAAGGTCCTGTCCGTCATCCCGCCGATGACGCAACTCAACACCCCCTACCCGTCCACGGCCTACCTGACGGGCTTCCTGCGTTCCCGCAAGGTGGATGCGGTGCAGGAAGACCTGGCCCTGGCCCTGGTGCTGCGGCTGTTCTCGCCCGAGGGACTGACGGCGGTCCGCGCCTGCATCGAGGCCCTGCCCCCGGCCCGGCGCACGCCCCGGGTCCAGGCCTTCATGGATCAGTTCGACCGTTACCTGGCCACCATCACCCCCGCCGTGGCCTTCCTCCAGGGGCGGGACCCCAGCATGGGGCATCGCATCGGCCGGCGGGACTTCCTGCCGGAAGGCCCCCGCTTCGAATCCCTGGACGTGTACATCGACCCCCAGGACCCGGAGGGCGGCGACCCCCTGGCCTGGGCCTTCGGTGCCCTGGGGGTGCAGGACCGGGCCCGGCACCTGGCCACCCTCTACCTGGACGACGTGGCCGACGTGCTGCGGGAGGCGGTGGACGCCCGCTTCGAATTCGTGCGCTATGCCGAATCCCTGGCCCAGAGCCAGCCCAGCTTCGACCCCCTGGCCCAGGCCCTGGCCGCACCCCCCAACCTGGTGGACGCCACCCTGCGAGACCTTACCCTGGAGGCCATTGCCCGCCACAAACCCGACGTGGTGCTGGTCTCGGTCCCCTTCCCCGGCAATGTCTACGGCGCCTTCCGCATCGCCCAGGCCATCAAGGCCGAGCACCCCAAGATCGTCACCGTCCTGGGGGGCGGCTTCGTCAACACGGAACTGCGGGAGTTGAAGGAACCCCGGGTGTTCGATTATTTCGACTATGTCACCCTGGACGACGGCGAGCGGCCCATCCTGGCCCTGCTGGAACACCTGGGCGGCGAGCACCCGCGAGAAAGCCTGGTGCGCACCTTTGCCAGAGTGGATGGCCAAGTCCGCTACATCGACAGCAAGAAACCCGACATCCCCTTCAACGAGGTGGGCACCCCCACCTGGGACGGCCTGCCCCTGGACCGCTACCTGTCCGTCCTGGACATGCTCAACCCCATGCACCGGCTGTGGTCCGACGCCCGCTGGAACAAGCTCACCGTGGCCCACGGCTGCTACTGGAAGAAGTGCAGCTTCTGTGACGTGAGCCTGGACTACATCTCCCGCTACGATGCCGCCACGGCCAGCCTGCTGGTGGACCGCATCGAGGCCGTCATTGCCGAAACCGGCCAGACCGGCTTCCACTTCGTCGACGAGGCCGCCCCGCCCAAGGCCCTCAAGGCCCTGGCCGAGGAACTGGAACGCCGCAACCGGGCCATCTCCTGGTGGGGCAACATCCGCTTCGAGAAGTCCTTCACCCCAGAGCTGTGCCAGCAGTTGGCCGACAGCGGCTGCATCGCCGTCTCCGGCGGCCTGGAGGTGGCCTCGGACCGGCTGCTCAAACTCATGCAAAAAGGTGTGTCCGTTGAACAGGTGGCCCGGGTGACCCACGCCTTCAGCGAGGCCGGCATCCTGGTTCACGCCTACCTGATGTACGGCTTTCCCACCCAGACCGTGCAGGACACCGTGGACGCCCTGGAATACGTGCGCCAGCTCTTCGCCGCCGGCTGCATCCAGTCCGGTTTCTTCCACCGCTTCGCCTGCACCGTCCATTCCCCCGTGGGCCTGCACCCGGAACGCTACGGCGTCACCCTCAAGCCCCTGCCCCCGGTCACGTTCGCGAAAAACGACGTGGGCTTCGACGACCCCGCCGGCGTGGACCACGACCGCCTGGGCATCGCCCTCAACAAGGCGCTGTACAACTTCATGCACGGGATAGGGCTGGAGGACGACGTGCGCGGCTGGTTCGATGTGCGGGTGCCCAAGCCCCGGGTGGCGGGACAGTTCATCGCCAGGGCGCTGGGCTGAGGTGATTGATCCAGCCTCCAATGGCACTGCCTTAGGCATGAAATCCATGGTCACTCCGGTCAATGAGCGCCCTTCCCCCTTTGCAAAAGGGGGAATGAGGGGGATTTCAGTGGCCTTTGCCTGTGCCTAGTTACTCGAATCCCTCCTGCCCCCTTTGGCAAAGGGGGGAGCTAGACCGTTATTGACCTTGAGGCAGTGCCATTGATCCAGCCTCGTCATTCCGGCGAAAGCCGGAATCCAGCGTAGTTGACTGGACCCCGGCCTTCGCCGGGGTGACGGCCAGTACCCCATTGGCACCGGATCAATCTGGACTGTACGCCGGCTCAACCGGATGCCATGGGCATCCCAAAAGGCTCACGTGTCGAGGGTTTTCAGGAAGGCATCAGCCGTGACGATGGGGCATGGCATCCGGCCGTCCAGATCAAGCAAATCCTGGTCGCCGCTGACCAGGTAGTGGGCCCGGCCGGCCACGGCGAGTTGCAGGAAGGGCTGGTCATGGACATCCAGGCAAGCCGGTGTGGCGGGCGGCGGGTTCGGCATGCGCACCGCCTCACACCAGGGCAGGTAGTCCGCCAGCAACTCGTGCTGGTCCTCCGCCGAAAGCTTGAACCTGGGGTAGGCCAGCACGCGGATCAGTTCGGCGGTGGTGGTTTGGGACACCAGGGGCACGAAGTGTTCTGCCTGCCAGGCATGGCGCAAGACCGCCAGCCGGCCCTGGGCAAACACCAGCGCGGACAGCACCAGGTTGGTATCCAACACCACCCGGAGGGGCCGGCTCATTTTTTGGTGGTGCCTTTTCGTGCCCAGGCAACGGCGTCGGCGATGTCCTGTTCATTCAGGTCGAGTTCAGCCAGCTTGGCGCGCACGGCGTCAGCCCGCTGGATGCGCACGGGGGTCAGGATGATCTGGCCGTCCCGGGTCTGCACGTCGAAGTAATCGACGGGGCCCAGGGCATTGGTCACGCTCTTGGGCAAGGTGAGTTGGTTCTTGGCAGTCATCTTGGCAAGCATGTCGCATCTCGATATGCAGGGTAAGGAATCCTTACAATAGCGATGCCGGGGACATTGCTCAAGCCCTTCTCTGAATATGGCAGGGCGGGCAGCAATTCGGCCTGAGCGATCCGTCATTCGATACACCCAATTCGCATGGACGGCAGCTTTCTGGCTTTTCGGTGTGGGGCAAAAATGAACCTGGAGCCGCCGTTCACGGGATCGGGATGAAGACTGTCATTCAAGCGGCGGCAGGACTCTGAAACTTGCCATACAGGCTATGCAAACAACTTTGCTAATTTGACCAGCCATACAATCTGGCGCGGGATGTTGAACGCGCATATGAACCAGTCTTGCCAAACAACCTGGTCAGATCGTGATCTTACTTTGGATCAATATCTACCCTTACTCGTCAGCACACTACTCGTCGTAGTGTGAGTACATCCTATGGACAACAACTTGCCGTGCTGTCGATTCAATCTCATACACGATTCGATGTTGCCGGTTGACCCGGCGCGAGTACAAGCCGGAGAGGTCGCCGATCAACTTCTCAAATGGCGGCGGTACATAGTATGGATCTCGTTCCAGCTGAGTCAGGATGCTATCGGCCTTTGATTTCAAGCCAGCCGCTTTGAGTCGCTGGGCATCCTGCAGCTCCGGTTCCTACCTCTTGATACCGTTCCCATCGCCACCATCTCACTAGTCTTTTACGATTTTGATCGCAAAATTATCTGTTGAGGGTCGGTCAGCAGAACAGGTAGACGCTGTGTTGCTTCCTCTTAAGAGTGACTTTCTTGCTTTATCTTCTGCCATTCTGGTGGGTCCTTGCTTCCGAGCTTATGCAGGACTCTTGATATTCATGTGGTATCTGTAATTGTTACTTAGTAAGTGTACTCAAGTTGGTTGGCAACCCGACGAGTAATAATGCGTTCCTACCGCTTTCGCGATATTGAGCTTGGTCTTGCTGTTTACTCTTCCTTTCGAAGTTATCCTCGCGGGCTTTTCGGTGTCGGAGTTCGATCCCTCGCTTCAGCCGTTATGGGGCTGAGATTTCATCCTGGGTAATCGGCCTACTCACTGTCTTACCTTGTCCCCTCGCTGGCTAGAGGGGAAATCCTTCACCTGCACCAGTTTCCGGTGGCGGTAACGCCCAACAAACATCGTAGGACGCCGAAAGCGATCGAACGGAAACGCCTCCTGATCGATAAGTGCACGCGGTTCAGAAGTGGACGACACTCGAAAGTGCGCGGAGCCAGTTGCGACCGCCCTTTCTTTGTTAAGGACGCTTGGAGTCGATGAACAATTGCGTTGATCGCCTCTGGGTCCCCTTGCAATAAGGTCCTTAGGTACCTAATCGTGAATTCGATCTCTGATTCGAGAAAGGCCACCATTGACCTTAGTTGGATGACTTCGGCATTGAGGTCGCTATATTTTTCCACCAGTCGTACATCCTGCCGATGGAGTTCCGGGGCCAGCGTTAAGCTAGCGGCTACTGAACTTTTTGGACCATCAATCTTTGCATCAAAACTTGTGCGTGATTCTCCGTAAGATAGGGAAGATTGTGATGTCTTAGGACGCCCCTTGCGAGGCTGCAGAGACTCAACGATCTCACCACGGGCTTTACGCTCTGCTGTGCGCATGACGGTACGGGGGTGGTGCTCTGCTTTGTAAGTGGCATAGGTGGTGCGACCCAATTTGTTCGTGCGAAGACCACAGCCGCACTGGCAATATCCGTAGCCAAAGGGGTACTTAGTAGTGCGTTCGCCAAATTTCAGCATATTAGTTCTGTTGGAGAAGTACTGACGTTGGACTTACCCTGTTTCTGTGGACTTGTTAGCGCTTGAAAACCAAGCGTTAGAGTATTCCTCTGTGGCGTGGTTATCCACAGGCCGCCCCGGCCCGTTCTAAGATCGGAGGCGAGCACCCCGATGGTTCAAGGT
Organism: Thiobacillus sp.; assembly: GCA_024235835.1. Classification (NCBI taxonomy): domain Bacteria; kingdom Pseudomonadati; phylum Pseudomonadota; class Betaproteobacteria; order Nitrosomonadales; family Thiobacillaceae; genus Thiobacillus; species Thiobacillus sp. Next base: position 428,493 of record JACKLQ010000001.1, read on the forward strand.
CAACTGTGGCCGACTTGGAGCCACGCCAGCCGTGTAGTTTGATCGTCCGTAGTCGACACGGATAGCTGCCATTTAACCAATGCCGCCTTGAACGGCTGGATCGAGGTGTGTCCTGCCTGATACAGGACAGTGAAGCTGACGCCCGGGGATGCCCACTTCCAGTCTGCGAAAAACGGCATCCTTTCAAACAACCGGCTCGGTACTGAGGATGCCATCCAGCCGCACCACGCCCGTCTCGCCCTCTTCCGTGCGGTAACTCAGCCATTCGGCCCCGTCCCGGGTGGCCACGTCGGTGGGTAGGGCGATGAGTACCCGTTCCTCGCCCCCTTCCTCCCGCAGTCGCAGGCGCAATTTCTGCCGCCGCAGCACGGCGAACTCCAGCTTTTCGTGGGCGATGCAGGGGATGGGCACGTATGGACCCAAATGAGCGCTCATGGGATTCCCCTTGCAGGCGCTCGGCCGAACGTCCCTCAGCGCAGCCGCGCCTCGCCCCCGGCCCAGGGCCGCAGGTGGTCGCCGATGGCGCTACCGATGCGGCGGGCCAGGCGTTCGGCCAGGTCTTCCTGGGGCGTGTAGTCCAGGATGTCCTCGGCCTTCACCACTTCCCGGGCCACGTAGTCCAGGCTTCCCAGGCCGTCGGCCAGGCCCAGGTCGATGCTGCGGGTGCCGTTCCAGATGAGGCCGGTGAACATGTCCGGGGTTTCCTTCAGGCGCTTGCCCCGGCCCTGGCGCACGGCCTGGATGAACTGCTGGTGGATTTCGTTGAGCATGAGCTTGGCGTGGCCCTCTTCCACCGGGTCGATGGGGGCGAAGGGGTCCAGGAAGCCCTTGTGCTCGCCGGCGGTGAGCAGGCGGCGTTCCACGCCCAGTTTCTTCATGGCCTCGGTGAAGCCGAAGCCGTCCATGAGCACGCCGATGGAGCCGATGAGGGAGGCCTTGTCGACGAAGATCTTGTCGGCGGCGGCGGCGATGTAATAGCCGCCGGAGGCGCACAGGTCGTCCACCACCACGTAGAAGGGGATGTCGGGATACTTTTCCTTCAGCCGCTTGATCTCGTCGTAGACCTGGCCCGCGTGCACGGGGCTGCCGCCGGGGCTGTTGATGCGCATGACCACGGCCTTGGTGTGCTTGCCTTCGAAGGCGCTGCCCAGGGCGCCGATGAGGGCGTCGGCGCTCAGGCCGTCCTCGCCGCCGATCTCCCCTTGCAGCTCCACCAGGGCGGTGTGGGGGCCGGAGGAGACGAAGTCCTCGCCCTCGAAGTTCAGCACCATGAACAGCACGATGAAAAGGAAAACGAAGCTCAGGGCACGGAAGAACACGTTCCAGCGCCGGCCGCGCCGCTGCTCCAGGAGGTGGGCCATGAGCAGGCGTTCCAGGGCGCCCCGCTCGGAGTTCCTGTCCGCGATGTTGTCAAATTCGTCGCTCATTTCGCTTCCTTGTTCGATGCTTGCAGATAGACGCCGCCATCCTCTTCCAGGACCGGGATGGGCACAAGACCCGTGCCGTTGCAGCGGCCTCCCAGGCAGGCACCCGTGGCGGGGTCGTAGAGGGCCCCGTGGGTGGCGCACACCAGGTACTGGCCGGTGAAATCGAAGAACTTGCCCGGCTGATAATCCATTTCCACGGGGATGTGGCCGCAACGGTTGAGGTAGGCCCGGGCGTGTCCCTTCCAGCGGATGACGAAGGCGGGTTCGTTCTGGCCATGGCGCGCCACTTCGAAGCGTACCCCTTCCCCCCCCTCGTCAACTTCCCTGGAAGGGCAGATGAATTGTGCCCGCCGCACTTCCCTTGGTCCGGTCTCCGCCGCGGGGGTCAGGCGGCGTGGGTTCTCAGCCATTCCGCCAGTTCCGCGAAACTGCGGCACACCGCCAGGGGGGCCAGATCCGCCAGGTTCTCCGGCGGGTGGGCACCGTAACCCGCTGCCAGGGAGGCAATGCCGGCATTCCTGGCCATTTCCAGGTCATGGGTGGTGTCGCCGATCATCAGGGCCTGTTCCGGCTCCACCATGAGTTCGTCCAGCAGTTCCTCGATCATGGCCGGATGGGGCTTGGAATGGGTTTCGTCGGCGGTGCGGGAGGCGTGGAAGTAGGGTTCCAGGCCCGTGTGGTCGAAGGCCCGGGCCAGGCCCCGGCGGGCCTTGCCCGTGGCCACGGCCAGGGTATGGCCCCGGGCGTGGAGGTCCAGGATCAACTCCCGGGCGCCATCGAACAGGGGGATTTCCGCATCCTGGCCCAGGTAGTGGCGGCGGTAGTGGTCCGCCAGGGGCTGGTGCTGGTCTTCGGGCAATTCCGGGAACAGGGTTTCCAGGGCCTGGCGCAGACCCAGGCCGATGATGTGGCTGGCCGCTTCCCGGCTGGGTTCGGGCAGGCCCATGTCCCTGCTGGCTGCCTGGATGCAGGCGACGATGACCCCGGCGGAATCCATAAGGGTTCCGTCCCAGTCGAAGATCAGCAGTTCGAAACGCTTGGCCATGACATCCATAAATCCAGGGGACAACGCAAAACCAGGAAACAATGCAAAAAGCCGACCCGACGGGCCGGCTTTCTGGGTTTGGTGGGCAGTACTGGGATCGAACCAGTGACCCCCGCCGTGTGAAGGCGGTGCTCTACCGCTGAGCTAACTGCCCGACATTTCTGAGAGGCGCGCATTCTAAAGATCGCGCTCCTTCGGGTCAAAGCCTTTTTGCAGGGCAGGCCGGATGGGCATCCAGTAGAATCGCCGCCTTCCGCATCCCGCTTTCCCTCCGCACCATGGTCCGCACCCGCTTCGCCCCCTCCCCCACCGGTTACCTGCACATCGGCGGTGCCCGCACCGCCCTTTTCTCCTGGGCCTTTGCCCGCAAGATGGGAGGCACCTTCGTGCTGCGCATCGAGGATACTGACCGGGAGCGATCTACCCAGGCTTCGGTCCAGGCGATCCTGGACGGCATGAGCTGGCTGGGCCTGGACTGGGACGAAGGCCCCTACTACCAGATGGAGCGCCTGGAGCGGTACAAGGCCGTGGTGGACATGCTGCTGGAGCAGGGCCATGCCTATTACTGCTACGCCAGCAAGGAAGAGCTGGACGAGATGCGGGAGGCCCAGAAGGCCCGGGGCGACAAGCCTCGCTACGACGGCCGCTGGCGCCCGGAGCCGGGCAAGGACCTGTCGCCACCCCCCGCCGGCGTCACCCCGGTGATCCGCTTCAGGACCCCGCAGGAGGGTGAGGTCACCTTCAACGACATGATCAAGGGCCCCATCACGGTGGCCAACAACGAGCTGGACGATCTGGTCATCGTGCGGGGGGACGGCATTCCCACCTATAACTTCGGCGTGGTGGTGGACGACTGGGACATGCAGATCAGCCATGTCATCCGGGGCGACGACCACGTCAACAACACGCCGCGCCAGATCAACATCCTCAAGGCCCTGGGGGCCCCCATCCCCACCTACGCCCATGTGCCCATGATCCTGGGCCAGGACGGGGAGCGCCTGTCCAAGCGCCACGGCGCCGTGTCCGTCACCCAGTACCGGGACGAGGGCTACCTGCCCGAGGCCCTGATGAACTACCTGGCCCGCCTGGGCTGGGGCCACGGCGACGACGAGAAATTCAGCGCCCGGCAATTCGTGGAATGGTTCGACGTGGGCGGGGTGAACCACGCTGCGGCCCGCTTCGACGGCTCCAAGCTCACCTGGCTCAACCAGCAGTACCTGAAGGAGGCGGACGACACCCGCCTGGCGGATCTGGTGCGCCCCTTTCTCAAGGCCCAGGGCATCGAACCCAATGGCGGTCCGGACCCGGTGCCCCTCATCGGCCTGGTGAAGGAACGGGTGGGCACGGTGGAAGAACTGGCCGACGGCCTGCACATCTATTACCGCCAGGCCCTGCCGGCGCTGGAGGACGTGAAGGCCAAGCTGGCCCCCGCAGCCCTGCCCGCCTTCGAGAAACTGCGCCAGGACATGGAGACGGTGGCCTGGGAAGCGCCGATCCTGGGCCAACTGCTCAAGGACAACGCCGCCGCCTTCGGCCTGAAGATGGGCCAGATCGGCATGCCCCTGCGCCTGGTGCTGTTCGGAACGGCCCAGACCCCCGCCATCGACCAGGTCCTGGCCCTGATGGGACGGCAGGAGATCCTGCGCCGCTTCGACGCCGCCTGGCCCCACGTCAAGGTGGCCCTGGAATAACCCCTAAGGACGATGGTGCCCCCCGGGGCCAGCGACTACAATCCCGCCCGCTAGTACACAAGCAAATAAGCAAATAATGAAATTGATTGGTTCCCTTACCAGCCCCTTCGTGCGCAAGGTACGCATCGTGGCGGCTGAAAAACACATCGATTACGAATTCGTGCTGGACGTGCCCTGGAATGAAGATACCCAGGTCCCCACCTTCAACCCCCTGGGCAAGGTGCCGGTGTGGGTGCTGGACGACGGCAAGACCCTGTTCGATTCCAGGGTCATCGTGGACTACCTGGACAGCGTGAGCCCTGCGGGCCACGTCATGCCCAAGGACGCCCGTCCCCGCATCGCCGTGAAGCGATGGGAGGCCTTGGCTGACGGCGTCTGCGACGCGGCCGCCCTGGTTTTCGTGGAGAAGAAGCGCCCCGTGGCCCAGCAGAGCCCCGAGTGGATCCGCCGCCAGATGGGCAAGGTTCAGGCGGGCCTCAAGGCCATGAGCGAGGATCTGGAGCAGCAACTGGTCACCCAGAAGGGCGCCCAGGACTCCTGGTGCGCGGGGGAGGTCTTCACCCTGGCGGACATCGCCGTGGGCTGTGCCCTGGGTTACCTGGAGTTCCGCTTCCCCGAACTGGACTGGCGCCGGGCCCACCCGAACCTGTCCGAACTTTACGACCGGCTCATGCGCCGCTCCACCTTCAAGGACACCGTGCCGGTGGGCTAAGCCCTCTGTTGCTGCGCTCATGACCCATAATCAGGGCATGAGTGCCTATCCCCTGGACGCCCTTTATCCCTACCTGATCAGCCTGGCCATCGGCCTGCTTATCGGCCTGGAGCGGGAACGCAACCCCTCCGCCAAGGCGGGCCTGCGCACCTTCTCCCTGGTGGCCCTGGCCGGCACCCTGGGGGCCATGCTGTCCGACCAGACCGGCGAGGCCTGGATCCTGGCGGCGGGCCTGCTGGTCATGGGCGCCATGATGGTGGCGGCCCACCTCAAGGAAGAAAGGGTGGACGACCCGGGCACCACCACCGTGGCCGCTGTCGTGGTGTGCTATGCCCTGGGGGCCATGGTCTGGTATGGCCAGATCCATCTGGCCGTCACCCTGGCCATCCTTTCCACCGTGCTGCTGTACTTCAAGGCGGAACTGAAGGGCGTGTCCCAGACCCTCACCCGGCGGGACCTGCTGTCCATCCTCCAGTTCGCGGTGTTGAGCCTGGTGGTGCTGCCCATCCTGCCCGACGAGAACTACGGCCCCTACAACGCCCTGAACCCTTACCAGATCTGGTGGATGGTGGTGCTCATCTCCGGCCTGTCCCTGGCGGGCTATGCCGCCCTGCGCGTCGCCGGCCCCCGTCAGGGCGCCCTGCTCACGGGCATCTTCGGCGGCGTGGCCTCCAGCACCGCCACCACCCTGGCCTTTTCCCGCCATGCCCGAGAGGAGGAACGCCTGACCGCCATGTCCGCCGTGGTGATCCTCACCGCCAACTGGGTGGTGCTGATCCGCCTGGCCATCCTCACGGCCATCATGGCCCCGGGCCTGTTGCCGGACATGGGCCTGATCGTGGCCGGCGGCCTGGCCACCGGCGGCATCGTCCTGGCCTTCAACTGGCGTGGCCTGGAGGCCAGGACCAACGCCCCGGTACTTGAACTGGGCAACCCCACGGAAATCCGCATGGCCCTGTCCTTCGGCGCCCTTTATGCCGCCGTGCTGTTCGCCGTCGCCTGGCTCACGGACTGGGCCGGCCATGTGGGTACCTACGGCGTGGCCATCGTGTCCGGCCTGACGGACATTGACGCCATCACCCTCTCCACCCTGCGCCTGCTGGGATTGGAGTCCCTGGGCAGCCACCAGGCCCTCACCGCCATCCTCCTGGCCTTGCTGGCCAACATTGCCTTCAAGAGCGGAATGTCGTTGGTTCTGGGCGGGCTGCCCCTGGCCAGGCGGGTGCTGCCCGGCATGGCCGCGACGGCGGCGGGGTGCGTGGCCGGCTACTTCCTTATCTGATTTCCTGCTCCGGGTCTGAGGGGCCAAGACGTTTATAATGCCGGGCTTTTACGCCAGCCAGAAACTATCATGGAAGCCGAACGCCTCAATCAGATCGAAGCCCAACTGGAAGACCTCGCCAAGCGCGCCCAGGAACTCAAGGGGTATCTTTGACTACCCTGGCAAACGCGACCGTCTGACGGAAGTCATCGGCCTCTCCGAGGACCCCAAGCTGTGGGATGACAGCAAGCGGGCCCAGGAGATCGGCAAGGAACGCCGCATGCTGGAGGACATCGTCCTCAAGTGGGAAAAGCTGGACGAGGAAGTCAGCAACGCCAAGGAACTGTTCGAGCTGGCCCGGGAAGAGAAGGACGACGACACCCTGGAGTCCATCGGCGCCGACGTGGCGGACATCGAGCAGCATGCCGCGGAGATGGAGTTCCGCCGCATGTTCAACAACCCCATGGACCCCCAGCCCTGCTTCATCGAAATCCAGTCCGGCGCCGGCGGCACCGAAGCCCAGGACTGGGCCGGCATGCTGGAACGCATGTACTTGCGCTACTGCGAAAAGCGGGGCTTCAAGGCCGAACTGCTGGAAGAATCCGAAGGTGAAGTGGCGGGCATCAAGAGCGCCACCATCCGGGTGGACGGCGACTACGCCTACGGCTACCTGCGCACCGAGACCGGTGTGCACCGCCTGGTGCGCAAGTCCCCCTTCGACTCCAACGCCCGCCGCCACACCTCCTTCTGCAGCGTCTTCGTCTACCCGGAGGTGGACGACTCCATCGAGATCGAGATCAACCCGGCGGACGTGCGCACCGACACCTACCGGGCCTCCGGCGCCGGCGGCCAGCACATCAACAAGACCGACTCGGCGGTGCGCCTGACCCACCTCCCCACCAACATCGTGGTCCAGTGCCAGAACGACCGCTCCCAGCACCGCAACAAGGACGAAGCCTGGAAAATGCTCCGCGCCCGCCTCTACGAGCTGGAATTGCGCAAGCGCCAGGCGGAACAACAGAAACTGGAAGACGCCAAGTCCGACATCGGCTGGGGCCACCAGATCAGGTCTTACGTGCTGGACCAGTCCCGCATCAAGGACCTGCGCACCAACCACGAGGTGGGCAATACCCAGGCCGTGCTTGACGGGGATTTGGACGACTTTATCGAGGCCAGTCTGAAGCAGGGGGTTTGAGGAGAATTGAAGTTCCGCCTCAGACCGGTGGCAGGGTCTTGATTCTCAGCAGTTCGGCGATCACCTCATCCTCGCTCCAGTGGCGGGTGATCCAGATGGCCAGGGCAGTGCGGGACAGGTAGCGCCACAGCAGGCCTCTTTGCAAGGCGTGGTCCACCAGATGGCGCTTGGCGATGTAGGCAGCGGCCTGCAGGCCCGGATACTCGTCGCCACAACTGAGGAAGTCCTCGATCTCGGCATCGTTTCTGGAACACCAGATCAGGTGATAGAAGTGCCAGGGAGTGATGGCCTGCATGTAGATGGGCGGCAGTTCATTGCGTGCCACCCACGTTTCTCTGGCCTGGGCTTCGGAGAACACGAGGCCCTCGGGCGGCACCGGCTTTGAATCCATGTTGCGCATGCCCATCCAGTAGGCAGCCCCGGGAAGGGCGGCGAAGAAAGCCGCCAGAAGCAGCACCACGATCAGCAGTTTTTTCATGTTTACCCTCCTTCAGTCCCCTAGAGTGGGCCAAGTCTAGCCCGAACCCTCGTCGTCCAGGACCTGCAGGATGGACGTGCCATAGGCTTCCAGTTTGCGGGCGCCGATGCCGGATATGCCCCCCAGGTCCGCCAGGTGGACGGGGCGCCGCAGGGCGATCTCCCGGAGGGTGGCGTCGTGCAGGATCACATAGGCCGGCACGTCGTGCTCCAGGGCGGTCTGGCGGCGCCAGTCCCGCAGGCGGTCGAACAGGGCGGCGTCCTGGGCTGACAAATCCAGGGCGGCACCGGCTTTGCGTTTCTCCTTGCGTTTCCTGGCCGTGGGTTCCCGCAGCATGACCTGGACTTCCCCCTTGAGCACGGGCCGGGCGGCCTCCGTGAGCTTCAGGGCGCCGTAGGCGTCATGGTCCACATCCACCCACCCTTTCGCGGCCAGTGCGCGGATGACGGCCCGCCAGCGCTTGTCGTCCAGGCCCGTTCCGACGCCGAACACGGACAATTGGTCGTGTCCCCACTGGGCCACCTTGTCCGTGGCCTTGCCCAGCAGCACGTCGATGACGTGGCCGGCGCCGAAGCGCTGGCCGGTGCGGTAGATGGCGGACAGGGCCTTGCGAGCGGCCTCGGTGGCGTCCCACAGGCTGGGGGGCTCCAGGCAGTTGTCGCAGTTGCCGCAGGGTCCGCTGGCTTCGCCGAAGTAATCCAGCAACGCCACCCGGCGGCAGGAGGCGGATTCCACCAGGCCCAGCAGGGCGTTGAGCTTGGCGTGGGCGACGCGCTTGTGGGCCTCTTCGGATTCCGACTCTTCTATAAACCGGCGTTGGGTGGCCACGTCCTGGAGGCCCCAGGCCATCCAGGCCTCCGCCGGCAGGCCGTCCCGCCCGGCCCGGCCCGTCTCCTGGTAGTAGCCTTCCATGGACCGGGGCAGGTCCAGGTGGGCCACGAAGCGCACGTCCGGCTTGTCGATGCCCATGCCGAAGGCAATGGTGGCCACCATGACGATGCCGTCCTCCCGGAGGAAGCGTTCCTGATGGATGCGGCGGGTGTCGGCATTCAGGCCCGCGTGGTAGGGCAAGGCCCTGAAACCCTCCCCCGCCAGCCAGGCGGCGGTCTCCTCCACCTTGTTGCGGGTGGCGCAGTAGACGATGCCCGCCTCCCCCTGGTGGCCGTCCTTGAGGAAGGCCAGGAGCTGGCGCCGGGTGTCCGCCTTTTCGACGATGGTGTAGCGGATGTTGGGCCGGTCGAAGCTGGCCACGAAGGTCCGGGCGGCCTCCAGCTCCAGGCGCTGGATGATCTCCTTGCGGGTCTGCTCGTCGGCGGTGGCGGTGAGGGCAATACGGGGAATGCCGGGAAATCGCTCGTGCAGCACGGACAGGCCCAGGTATTCCGGGCGGAAGTCGTGGCCCCACTGGGACACGCAATGGGCCTCGTCGATGGCGAAAAGCCCCACCTTGGCGCGTGTCAGCAGATCCAGCATGCGGGGCATGAGCAGGCGTTCCGGCGCCACGTAGAGCAGCTTCAGCCGCCCGGCCAGGAAGTCCCGCTCCACCTCGGCCGCCCCCGCTCCGCTCAGGCTGGAATTGAGAAAGGCGGCGGCCACCCCCGCCTCCGTCAGGGCCGCCACCTGGTCGTGCATGAGGGCGATGAGGGGTGACACCACCACGCCGCAGCCCTCCCGCAGCAGGGCGGGCAACTGGTAGCACAGGGACTTGCCGCCCCCCGTGGGCATGAGCACCAGGGCGTCCCCGCCCCCGGCCACCCGGTCGATGATGGCCTGTTGCTGGCCACGGAAGGCCGGGTAGCCGAAGACAAGCTGAAGAATTTCTAGAGGGGTGGAAGGCACGGATATCGGGGCGAAATGCGGTTAGGGTGGGCTTAAGGTGGGCTTGGGGCGGAATTTCCATTGTTTCACGCACAGCCTGCAAGGCCAGGGGCATGTGGGCGGATTATCGAGTATTGTTGCGGCCGATCCGGCGCCTTGCATGAATCATGTCCCTGCCAACGGCTCGGGAAGACGTCATTTTTCGCGGGGATCACTCATCTTTTCAAGTCACCATGAACCCTTATTTTGTCTTGGAGGCAACATGCAGGTCCGCAACACACTAGTCAGCGTCTTGTTCGCAAATGCGCTCTGGATCGGGGCAGCCGTGGCACAGGACACCCCTGCCCAGAGCGTGGCGCAGGATATCCGCGTCGTCGAAGCCCTGAAAAAAGCCGGGGCCGTAAAGTGCGCAAAGGCCAAAACCGAATTGCTCAATTTCCTCTACAAGGACGACGAGTACGCCTATCTGAACCAGTGGCACCAGAGCGCTCCGGAGAAGCATGGCACGCTGACTACCATTGCCAAGACCTATTCCGACGGCACGGTCATGGTGACCTTGGTGGGCGCACCGACCCCCGGGGGATGCGATGTCAGTTTCGCCCAGACATTCTCCACAGCGATGGCATGCACGGCCCTGCGCGAAACCTCCTTCAAGGATTGGGTGCATGCCGGTCAGATCGGCGGCGCGACCCTGTATGAGGAAAAGGAAGCAACCACCCTCTCCGTTGCGCTTTCTTCCCAGCCCAATGGCTGCCTCGTGGTGAAATCAGGCATCTTCTTCTTCCCGGAAGAGTAACGCCCGGCCAAAGACCATCAGTCCCGCTGGGCACCACCCGCGGGGTGGATGACTTCATGGCAGTCCAGGCGGTGTTCGCAAGAGGGCGCCATCCCTGGCGTCAGGCCTTCAAAAGGAAGGAGGAATGCATCCCGGACGGGTAAAATTGTGTTCCTCACCCATTCAACTGACTGACTTCCTTTCCTTTTTTCATCATGTCCGAACAAGCCCCCGCTCCCGCCCCAGCCCAAGACGAGAATCAGATCATCACCGAGCGCCGGGAGAAGTTGGCCAACCTTCGCCAGGCCGGCGTGGCCTTCCCCAACGACTTCAAGCGGGAGCATTACGCCGCCGACCTCCACGCCGCCCACGGCGACAAGACCAAGGAGGAACTGGAGGCCGCCGGCATCCCCGTGGTGATGGCCGGGCGCATGATGCTGAAGCGGGTGATGGGCAAGGCCAGCTTCGCCACCCTCCAGGACATGAGTGGCCGCCTGCAGATCTACGTGTCCAACGACGTCACCGGCCTGGACGCCCACGACGCCTTCAAGCATTGGGACCTGGGGGACATCCTGGGCGTGGCCGGCACCCTGTTCAAGACGGGCAAGGGGGAGCTGACCATCAACGCCAGCAGCATCCGCCTGCTCACCAAGGCCCTGCGCCCCCTGCCAGAGAAGTTCCACGGCCTCTCCGACCAGGAGCAGAAATACCGCCAGCGTTACCTGGACCTGATCACCAACGAGGTGGCGCGGGAGACCTTCGTGCGCCGCTCCAGGATCGTGCAGGGCATCCGCAACTTCATGAGCGGCCATGGCTTCCTGGAGGTGGAGACCCCCATGATGCACCCCATCCCCGGGGGCGCCTCGGCCAAGCCCTTCACCACCCACCACAACGCCCTGGACATGGAGCTGTTCCTGCGCATCGCGCCGGAGCTGTACCTGAAGCGCCTGGTGGTGGGCGGGCTGGAGAAAGTGTTCGAGATCAACCGCAACTTCCGCAATGAAGGCCTCTCCACCCGGCACAATCCGGAATTCACCATGATGGAGTTTTACGAGGCCTACCGGGACTACAAGTACCTGATGGACTTCGTGGAAGAGCTGCTGCGCACCGTGGCCGTTGAGGTCACCGGCCACGCCGTGGTTCCCTACCAGGGCCACCACATCGACCTGGCCCACCGCTTCGCCCGCCTCACCGCCGTGGAGGCCACCCGGCTGTACAACGAGGACCTGCGGGATGCGCCTTTGGACGACATCGACTTCGTGCGCGCCGAACTGGAGCGTCGCAAGATTTCGTACCACAAGCACGACGGCCTGGGCGGCCTGCAACTGACCCTGTTCGAGGAAACCACCGAGCACCAGCTCATCCAGCCCACCTACATCGTGGACTACCCGGTGGAGACCTCGCCCCTGGCCCGGGGCAGCGACATCCAGCCGGGCATCACCGAACGCTTCGAGCTCTACATCGCCGGCCGGGAGGTAGCCAACGGCTTCTCCGAGCTCAACGACCCGGAGGACCAGGCCGCCCGCTTCCAGGCCCAGGTGGCGGCCAAGGAGGCCGGCGACGAGGAGGCCATGTTCTACGACGCCGACTACATCCGCGCCCTGGAGCACGGCCTGCCCCCCACCGGCGGCTGCGGCATCGGCATCGACCGCTACGTCATGCTGCTGACCGATGCGGCCAGCATCCGCGACGTGATCCTGTTCCCGCAACTGCGGCGGGAGGATTGAGCGGTAACATATTTACCTACTGTTGCTTCCCGCTGAGCGTCATGAGACCCACCGATGCACTCCTCCAGCACCGAGAAAGCATTCGCCGCATCGTCCTGGAGCACCATGCCCGGAACCCGCGGATTTTTGGCTCGGTCCTGCATGGCTCCGACACGGAGGACAGCGACCTCGATATTCTGGTGGACGACACCCCGGAAACATCCCTGCTGGATCTAGCCTGCATTGAGCGCCAATTGAGCGCCCTGCTGGGCATTACCGTGGACGTACGCACACCGCCTGACCTACCCAAACGGTTCCGGGAACAAGTGCTCGCCGAGGCCAAACCCCTATGAACGAAAAGCATCTGCGCGCGGCTGACTATCTAGGCCACATGCTTGATGCCATTCAGCAAATCCTGAATTACACAGCCGGCTTGGATGAGCCGACCTATTTGTCGGTACGGCTCATCCAGGACGCCGTTGTGCGCAACATCGAAATCCTGGGCGAGGCCGCCAGGAATGTTCGTACGCATGCACCGAACGTTGCCGATGCGCACCCAGAAGTGCCATGGCAGGATATCTACGGCATGCGCAACCGTTTGGCACATGGTTACTTTGACGTCAACCAACATGCGGTCTGGCAAGTTGTTGTGCGGGAACTTCCTGTCCTTGAGCCAAGGCTGAAGGCCATTTTCGATGAGTTAAGCTCACCCTCAGCCTCGTGATCCATCCCTTACACAAAGTCCTCGAACAAATCAACGGCGTGGTCCTGGGCAAGACCCACCAGACCCGCCTGGCCCTCACCTGCCTGCTGGCGGGGGGCCACCTCCTCATCGAGGATCTGCCGGGCGTGGGCAAGACCACCCTGGCCCATGCCCTGGCCCAGACCCTGGGCCTGGAGTTCAAGCGTATCCAGTTCACCAGCGACCTGCTGCCGGCAGACGTGCTGGGCTATTCCGTGTTCGACAGGGAAAAAGGCGGCTTCACCTTCCACCCGGGCCCCGTGTTCAGCCAAGTGGTCCTGGCGGACGAGATCAACCGGGCCACGCCCAAGGCCCAGAGCGCCCTGCTGGAAGCCATGGAGGAAGGCCAGGTGACCCTGGAGGGCGTGACACGTGCCCTGCCCGCCCCCTTCTTCGTCATTGCCACCCAGAACCCCTTCACCCAGACGGGGGTTTATCCCCTGCCCGAATCCCAGCTGGACCGCTTCCTCATGCGCCTGACCCTGGGCTATCCGGACGCCTCCGCCGAGCGGGCCCTGCTGGCAGGCAGTGCCCGGCCCGTGAAGCAATGCGGCGCCCTGGTCTCCCCTGATGATCTGGCCCGGGCCCGGCAGGCCATCGCCACCGTGCGCATCGCCGACCCCTTGATCGACTACCTCCAGGCCCTCACGGAATACAGCCGCTCCGGCGGCCGTTTCGTGCATGGCCTGTCACCCCGGGCCGTGCTGGGACTGGCCCATGCGGCCCGGGCCTGGGCCTGGCTGGAGGGCCGGGACTTCGTGATTCCCGACGACGTCCAGGCCGTGTTTCCGTCCGTGGCAGGGCATCGTCTGCTGGATGCGGAAGGTGGCATGCAGGGCGACCAGTGCGCGGCCAAGGTGCTGGGGGCCGTTTCCATACCCTGAGCCATGCCCCTGAAGCCACATGCGGCGATCCCCCCCTTCGGAAAAGGGGGGCAAGGGGGATTGAAGACGCCGGGTCTGGATGACTTGCCTGGAACCTCCCCCGCCCCTCCTTTTACGAAGGGGGATGTGACTTCTCCCCGGGGCCTTTTTTTCCTGCCCCTGCGCAACCCCCTGATGCGCCGCCTTTTCCGGTTGCGTCCCGTGGAACCCCTGCCCTTCACCCTGGTGGCCCGGCGCATCTACATCCTGCCTACCCGCCAGGGCCTGGTCTTCAGCCTGCTGCTGCTGGGCATGCTCCTGGGATCCATGAACTACGGCCTGTCCATGGGGTTCCTGTTCACCTTCCTGCTGGCAGGCATGGTGCTGTCTGCCCTGTTCGCAACCTGGCGCGTCCTGCTGGGCCTCACCCTCGAGGGCATCGACGCCGAGCCTGCCTTTGCCGGCGATCCCGTGGTTTTCACCCTGCGCCTGCGGGCTGCCGATGGGTCGGTTCCACCTGGCATCCTGCTGGAGTCCGAGGGCACCCAGGCCGGTGTGGAAGCGGACCTGGCAGGTGGCGCCAAGACATGCCTGAACCTGCCGACCCGGGAACGGGGCCGTCGGGTGCTGGGTCCGTGTCGCCTGTTCACCGAAGCGCCCCTGGGCCTGTTCCGGGCCTGGTGCGTGTTCGCCCCGGCTGCCGTGGCCCTGGTCTGGCCCAGGCCGGCGCCCTGGAGCAAGCCCTTGCCCACGGGCGGTGGCGCGGGGGAGGACGAATCCCTGGGCAGTCAGCGGGGCACGGACGACTTCGATGGCCTGACGACCTACCGTCCCGGCGAGAGCCCGTCACGCCTGGTCTGGAAGAGCCTGGGCCGGCTGCCAGAACCCCTGGTGAAGACCTTTGTCTCGCCCCAGAGTGACGTGGTCTGGCTGGATTGGAGCCAACTCTCCGGCCTGGATCCAGAGACCCGGCTGAGCCAGCTTGCCCGCTGGGTGCTGGACGCGGACCGCCTGAGCGTGAGCTACGGCCTGCAATTGCCCGGCGTCCGCATCCCCCCCGCCAGCGGGCCCACCCAGCGGGTGCGCTGCCTCAACGCCCTGGCCCTGCAGGGCATGGCCGCGGGAGAAGACCATGCGTCGCCCTGAGCTGAAGCTGGAGCCATGGGGTGCCACCCTGTGGCTGTTGCCGCCCCTTTTGGCCCTCCTGCCCCACCTGCAATACCTGCCCCTCTGGCTGGGCGGGGCCTGCCTGGGGGCCTGGGCTTGGCGCCTGGCCATCGCCATACAGGACAAGCCCCTTCCCCCCCGGCTCCTGCGTGGATTGCTGGCCCTGGCTGGGCTGGCCGCCGTGTTCTGGGAATACAAAAGCATCGTCGGCCAGCGGGCTGGGGTGCCCCTCTTCATCCTGCTGCTGTTCGTGAAGCTTCTTGAAAGCAGCACCCTGGCGGAAAAACGGCTGTTGCTCATCCTCACCCAGTTCGCAGCCATGAGCTATTTCCTCACGGACCAGTCCATCCTGATGACGGTCTATCTGCTGGTAGTGTCGGTGGTGGGCATCGCCGTCATGGCCCACCTGCAGAGTGGCGGCGGGCTGCTGCCGGCCCTGGCCCTGCGCCGTGCTTTCCTGCTCTTTGCCGGCGGCGTTCCCCTGGCCCTCATGCTGTTCGTGTTCTTCCCGCGCCTGGACCGTCCCCTGTGGAGCCTGCCCACGGAGAGTCAAAGTGGCAGCACGGGCCTGTCGGAAAACATGGCCCCCGGCGATATCGCCAATCTCATCCAGTCCGGCGAGACCGCCTTCCGGGCCCGGTTTTCGGGCACCCGGCCCGACCCAAATGGCCTGTACTGGCGCGGCATCGTGCTGCGGGAGTTCGACGGCCGGACCTGGCACGTCGGGACGCCGGATCGACCCTTCCTGGGCTTGCTGGAGATCAGAAGCAAGCCCTGGACGCTGGACCTGACCCTGGAGCCCCACCAGCGTCGCTGGCTGTTCACGCCGGGGGTGCCCGACCCCCTGCCCCAGGAAACCGCCCTCACGGAGAGTTTCCAGTGGCAGGCCCGGGACCGGGTGAGCCAGCGCAAGCGCTGGTCCGTGCGCGTGTTCCCCGATTACCGTCACCTGGATCCGCCCGGCGATCTGGCCCGGGCCCTGGTCCTGCCCGAGGGGTTCAATCCCCGAGCCATTGCCCTGGCACGATCCTGGCGGGACGAGGACCCTCGCCCCCAGGCCCTGGTGCGCAAGGCCATGGACATGTATGCAGCCTCGTTCATCTATACCCTGCAGCCGCCGCTGCTTGGCCTGCATAGCGTGGATGACTTCCTGTTCGGCTCCAAACGAGGATTTTGCGAGCACTATGCCGGCAGTTTCGTGTTCCTCATGCGGGCCGCCGGTGTCCCCGCCCGGGTGGTGACCGGCTACCTGGGCGGCGAGATCAATCCCCTGGACGGCCACATCGTGGTGCGCCAGTCCGACGCCCATGCCTGGGCAGAGGTCTGGATGGGGCCGGAGCTGGGCTGGGTGCGGGCGGATCCCACGGCCAGCATTTCCCCTGCCCGGGTGGAACGGGGCATCGGCGCAGCCCTGCCCGCGGCGGAACTCCCCCCTGCCCTGGCCCGACTGTCCCTGCCCGTGTTGCAGGGGATGAGACACGCCTGGGAGATGCTCAACAACCGCTGGGACCAGTGGGTGCTGGGCTACGGCCAGGACCAGCAACTGCAACTGCTGGCCAGGCTGTCGCCCGCCCTGGCCTCCGTGCGCTGGCTGGCGTCCGCCGCCATCCTGGCCGGCCTGCTGGGCCTGGCCCTGCTGGCCTGGTTCTTCTGGCATGAAAGCAGGAAATCCCCCCGGGACAGGGCGGCCCTGGCATGGCATGGGCTGGAGCGGCGGTTGGCGGCCATCGGCCTGGCTCCGTTGGCGGGAGAGGGACCCCGGCATTACATGCTGCGCGTGGGCTCGGCCCGCCCGGAACTGGCCGGGGAAGTGGAAGCCATAACAAGGCTATACCTGGCTGCTCGTTACGACGGCAGGGTTGAGAACCTGGAAGAACTGGTGGGACGGGTAGCCCGGTTCAAGCCCGGCAGGCCGCATGACCGCCACGTCACCAGCTAGAGGCAGGACTCAGGTTGCCGTTCAGGGTGCTGACTTGGCAGATGCCCGGAGGGACGGGCTTGAATCGGACAGGGAGAGTGAATGCTTGAGCTGCCCTGTAGGCACGATATCGAACAGCCGTTCCAGGCGGGCGATGTGCAGCAAGGCCCAGATGCGTTCGTCACCGCAGCGGATGATGGAACGAATCCGGCTGTTCATGCGTTCCGCCACCAGAAGCATGGCCCCCAGGCCCGATGACTCCAGGTGGTCCACCGACGATAAATCGAAGATGACCCGTGTCTTGCCGGAACAGGGGCTTTTCTTGGCTTCAGCCAGGAACGCCCGCGCGACCTCAAACCCGAAGCACCCTTCGAGGGTCAGACACCATTCCTCGACGCCGTTGTCATCCTTTCGCGAGAACTGCATTGTCAATCGGTCTCCTCCGGTTAAACCCCACTTAAATCATCGACTATTGAAACTGTTACTTTAGTGTTAAATCTTAAAACTTTCGTACTACCAAGCCAATGACGACCATCAAGCCATTGCCAGGACTGCCCGCCCGGCGCGCCCACCTGGAATTGCCCATCCGGGGCATGACCTGCGCGGCCTGCTCCAGCCGGCTGGAAAACAATCTGAACCGCCTGGAGAGCGTGGAAGCCAGCGTCAACCTGGCCACGGAGCAGGCCCGGGTGGCCTACGACCCGGCCAGCACGAGTCCCGAGACCATCCTGGCCCAGGTAAAGAAGACCGGCTTCTCCGTGCCGGATCAGAGCCTGGATATGCAGATCACCGGCATGACTTGCGCTGCCTGTGCCAGCCGGGTCGAAGCCGCCCTGAACAAGCTGGAGGGCGTGGATGCCCGCCTCAACCTGTCCAGCGAGCGGGCCCGGGTGCGCTACACCCCGGGACTGGCCAGCCCGGAATCACTTATCCGGGCTGTGGAGAAGTCCGGCTACGGCGCCATCCCCATCACCGAGGCCAGCCGCAACGAGGAAAAAGCCCGCAAGGAAGCGGAATACACGCGCGAGGTGCGCATCTTCACCTTCTCCGCCCTCCTCACCCTGCCTCTCCTGGCCCAGATGGTGGACATGTTCTCCGGCCACGCCACCAGCATGTGGCTGCCGGGCTGGACACAATTGCTGCTGGCCACGCCGGTGCAGTTCTGGGCCGGCTGGCGCTTCTATGCCGGCGCCTGGCACAGCCTGCGGGGCGGGGGCGCAAACATGGACGTGCTGGTGTCCCTGGGCACCAGTGCCGCCTATTTCTTCAGCCTGGCCACCCTGTTCCTCGACCCCACAGGACATCTTTACTTCGAGGCCAGCGCCGCCGTGGTGACCCTGGTACGCCTGGGCAAGCTGCTGGAAGCCCGGGCCAAGGCCCGCACCTCCGAGGCCATCGAACAGCTCCTGTCCCTGGCCCCCCGTACGGCCCGAGTGGAACGCAACGGCGAGACTCTGGACGTTGACGCGGCCTCCCTGAAGCCCGGCGACATGGTGGTGGTGCGGGCCGGGGAGCGCATTCCCGTGGACGGCGATGTGGTGGAAGGTCATTCCGGCGTTGACGAGAGCCTGCTCACGGGCGAGAGCCTGCCTTTGGCGAAGGCGCCGGGCCAACAGGCCTACGCCGGCACCCAGAACCTGGACGGCCTGCTGAAGATCAGGGCCTTGGGGGTGGGCAGCCATACCCAGCTCATGGAGATCGTGCGTCTCACCGAGGCAGCCCAGGGATCCAAGGCCCCCATCCAGAAACTGGCGGATCGCATCTCGGGCGTGTTCGTGCCCGTGGTCATCTCCATCGCCGCCCTCACCTTCCTGGCCTGGTGGTTCATCACCGGCGACTTCACCCAGAGCTTCATCCCCGCCGTGGCGGTGCTGGTCATCGCCTGCCCCTGCGCCCTGGGCCTGGCCACCCCCACGGCCGTCATGGTGGGCCTGGGCCGGGGTACCCAATTGGGCATCCTGGTGCGTTCCGCCGAGGCCCTGGAGCGGGCGGAAAAACTCTCTGTGCTGGCCGTGGACAAGACCGGCACCCTCACCGAAGGCCGCATGGCCCTGGTGGCCCTCTCCCCCGCCCCAGGCGTGGAAGAAAACCGGCTGCTGAGCCTGGCCGCCAGCCTGGAACAGGGCAGCAGCCACCCCCTGGCCCAGGCCCTGCTGGCCACTGCCAAGGAGAAGAGCCTGGTCCTGGAGGCCGTGGCCGAGTTCGAGAACGTCAGCGGCCACGGTGTGCGGGGTAGTCTGGAGGGCCATCGGTTGCTGCTGGGCTCAGCCGAGTTTCTGGTCACCGAGGGCATCGCCGGCATCGAGGGCCTTCCCGCCGAACTGGCTAGCAAGGGTACCGTGGTGGGTCTGGCCTGGACGCCCATCGAGCAGGCCGGCGGCCAGCTGCTGGGCTGGCTGGTGCTGGCCGACCGCCTGCGCGCCACGTCCCGGGCCGCGGTGGAACGCCTGGCCCGTGAGGGCGTTCAAGCCATCATGCTCACCGGCGACCAGGAGGCCACCGCCGCCGCCATCGCCCGGGAAGCCGGCATGACGGAATGGCGCGCCCGGGTGAAGCCCCAGGACAAGGCCGCCGCCGTGGCCACCCTGAAGGCGGAAGGCCAGATTGTGGGCATGGCCGGCGACGGCGTGAACGACGCCCCCGCCCTGGCCAGCGCCGACGTGAGCTTCGGCATGGCCTCCGGCTCGGACATCGCCCTGGAGGCGGCGGACATCACCCTCATGCGCTCGGACCTGAACAGCGTGGCTGACGCGGTGGAACTGTCCCGGGCGGTCATGGCCAAGATCCGCCAGAACCTGTTCTTCGCCTTCTTCTACAACGTGCTGGCCTTGCCCCTGGCCGCCCTGGGCATGCTCAACCCGGTGATCGCCGGCGCTGCCATGGCCCTGTCTTCGGTGTCGGTGGTGAGCAACTCCTTGCTGCTCAAGCGGTGGCGGCCGAAGTGATCTTGTGCTTACGCCGTTGCTTTCAAACAAGGCCGAAATGTTTCAGTGCAAGTTATCAATCCTCTGCTTTCCTTGCATTCATTCGAGCAGAAACTACATCACATCCAAGCATTTGGCGTTGAGTTAACCCAACAAAGTCTTGACAAGGTTTGAGCGATGCATAAGATAGTAACCAGTTACTTATTTAATTCTCATGTCATGGCTATCCACCCAAAGCATCTCCCTGCGGAAGAACGACGCGCCGTCACTGTCGAAGCCGTGGTGGAACTGGCTGCACAACAGAACCCGAGCGAGATCACGACAGCCGCCATCGCCAAGCACATGGGCGTCACCCAGGGGGCCCTGTTCAAGCACTTTTCCAGCAAGGACGCCATCCTGCAGGCGGTTATGGAGTGGGTGGCCGAACGGCTACTGTCCCGCATGGAAAAGGCTGCCCATTCGGCTTCTTCGCCGATCACGGCCATTGAGGCAATGTTCCTGGCGAACGTCGAGTTCGTCACGGAGCATCCGGGCGTTCCGCGCATGCTTTTCGGCGAGCTTCAGCGTGCCCAGCAAACAGCGCCCAAACGCATGGCACAGACCCTGATCCGGAGATATGGCGAGCGTCTCCATCAGTTGATCGAGGAGGGCAAGGAAGCGGGAGAACTGTCGGCCACACTGGATACCGAGGCCGCCGCCACTCTCCTGATCGGCATGGTCCAGGGCTTGGTCATGCAATCGCTGCTGGCCGATGATGTCCAGCGCATACGCCGTGATGCACCGCAGCTATTCGCGATCTATCAGCGCGGCATCGGGAGCTCGAAATGAACATACAGCCAATGCAACGCCGAACCCTGGCGCTGGTCGCCGTGATCGTTCCGCTCCTGGCGCTGCTGATCTATGTTGCCATGCGATCCGGTCCACTGGCGCCGGTGGCGGTAACCGAGGCCCAGGTGATATCGCGCGCGCTCACCCCCGCCCTGTTCGGCATCGGCACGGTGGAGGCGCGCTACACGTACAAGATCGGGCCTACCCTCGCCGGGCGCTTGAAACGGCTGGAGGTCCACGTCGGCGACCGGGTCAGGGCCGGCCAAGTTCTGGGCGAGATGGATCCGGTCGATCTCGATGACCGGATTCGCTCCCAGGAAGCGGCCAGCAAACGGATCGAGGCGGCCATCGGCGAAGCGACGGCCCGGTTCACCTACGCGAAAACCCAGGCGGCGCGCTACGAGCAGTTGCTCGCCGTCCGCGCCACCAGCGAGGAAATCCTGCTGGGCAAGCGCCAGGAGATGCAGATTGCCGAATCGGTCCTGGCGGCAGCGCGGGAAGACCTGGTCCGGGCCCGTTCCGACCTCCAGGCCCTGCGCGCCCAGCGCGGCAATCTGAATCTGTTGGCGCCCGTGGCCGGTATCGTCACATTGCGCGACGCCGATCCGGGCACGACCCTGGTGGCGGGCCAGGCCGTGGTGGAACTGATCGACCCCGACAGCTTGTGGATCAACGTGCGCTTTGACCAGATCAGCGCGGCGGGGCTGGCAACTGGCCTGCCCGCGCGCGTCGCCCTGCGCTCCAGCAACGGCGCGGCTCTCAAGGGCCGGGTGCTGCGCCTGGAGCCCATGGCGGACGCCGTCACCGAGGAAATCCTGGCCAAGGTGGTCTTCGACAAGGTGCCCACGCCCCTGCCGCCCATAGGCGAACTGGCCGAGGTGACCGTCGATTTGCCCGCGCTGGCCGAGATGCCCGTGATCCCCAACGCCGCCGTGCAGCGCCAGGGCGATCGGTCGGGCGTATGGCGGGTCAAGGACGGCGAACTGGACTTCGTTCCCGTCCGGCTGGGGCGCTCCGATCTGGATGGCCGGATGCAGGTCGTCGAAGGCCTCAAGGCCGGCGACCGGATCGTGGTCTACAGCGAGAAGACCCTCGGCCCGAAGAGCCGCATCCGCGTGGTGGAAAGCATCCCCGGAGCCGGCAAGTGATCAGCCTGGCCGGGCGCGACATCCTCCACGCCTGGGGCAAGTTCGTCTTCACCGGCGTGGGACTGGGCCTGCTCATCGGCGTGACCCTGGTAATGGCCGGCGTCTACCGGGGCATGGTGGACGACGGCAAGGCGCTGCTGGACAACAGCGGCGCCGACCTCTGGGTGGTGCAGCGGGATACCCTGGGCCCCTACGCCGAATCCTCCAGCCTCAACGACGACCTGTACCGCGCCATCCTGGCCATGCCCGGTGTCGCCGGGGCCGCCAACGTCACCTATCTGACCATGCAGGTGCGGCAAGGCGAACGCGACGTGCGCGCCATGGTGGTGGGCACCGCCGCCGGCGCGCCGACGGGTACGCCCGGCACGCCGCCCTACCTGGTGGCGGGGCGCCAGATTACCCGGGGGCATTACGAGGCGGTGGCCGACCTGGCCACCGGCTTCCGGCTCGGCGATACGATAAAAATCCGCCGCAACCAGTACACCGTGGTGGGGCTCACCCGCCGCATGGTCTCCTCCAGCGGCGACCCCATGGTGTTCGTCCCCCTCAAGGACGCCCAGGAGGCCCAGTTCCTCAAGGACAACGACGCCATCTGGCAAAGCCGCCGCCGCACCGGCGAGAACCCGGCCTTCAACAGGCCCGGCGCGTCGGGCGTGTTGGATGCCGTGATCGCTTCCCAGTCCAGCAACAACTTCGTCAACGCCATCCTTGTGCGTCTCGAACCGGGCGCCGATCCCGACGAGACGGCCCGGACCATCCACCGCTGGAAGCGGCTTACGGTGTACACCCGCGCCCAGATGGAGGACATCCTGGTCGGCAAGCTGATCGCCACCTCGTCCAGGCAGATCGGCATGTTCCTGGTCATCCTGGCCGTCGTCAGCGCCGCCATTGTCGCCTTCATCATCTACACCCTGACCATGGACAAGATCCGCGAGATCGCGGTGCTGAAACTCATCGGCACACGCAACCGCACCATCGCCGCCATGATCATGCAGCAGGCGCTGGCCCTTGGCGCCATCGGCTTCGCGGTGGGCAAGATCACCGCCACCTTCGCCGCGCCCCTGTTCCCCAAGTATGTGCTGCTGGTGCCCATGGATTCCATCGCCGGCTTCTTCGCCGTAATGGTGATCTGCGCCCTGGCCAGCGTCGTCGCCATCCGCATGGCACTGCGGGTTGACCCGGCGGAAGCGATCGGAGGCTGAAATGAAACGACCCCCTGACTCGCTGTGCTGGTTTCCCCCGAGGGGAAGTCAGTTCCTTCAGACGGCCGCGCGGAACTGACATGGCAACCAAGGGCATACGCATCGAAGGGCTGCGCAAGCGCTACGGCAGTGGCGACACGGCGGTGGATGCGCTCAAGGGCGTGGACATGCACGTGGAGCCGGGCGAGGTGGTGGGCCTGATCGGGCCGTCCGGCTCGGGCAAGAGCACGCTGCTGAAGTCCCTGGGCGCGGTGATCGACCCCAGCGCCGGGCGCATGACGCTGGGCGACGAGGTGATCTACGACGAGGGCTGGAAGGTGCCCGACCTGCGCGCCCTGCGCCGCGACAAGATCGGTTTCGTGTTCCAGGCGCCCTATCTCATCCCCTTCCTCGACGTCACCGACAACGTCGCCCTGCCGCCCATGCTGGCCGGCGTGGCCAACGCCGAGGCGCGCAAGCGGGCGCTGGACCTGCTCACCGCGCTGGACGTGCAACATCGCGCCCAGGCCATGCCCTCCCAGCTCTCCGGCGGCGAACAGCAGCGCGTCGCCATCGCCCGCGGCCTGGTGAACCGCCCGCCGGTGATTCTTGCCGACGAGCCCACCGCCCCGCTCGATTCCCAGCGCGCCATGGCGGTGATCCGCATCCTCAACGACATGGCCAGGAAGTATGAGACCGCCATCATCGTCGTCACCCACGACGAGAAGATCATCCCCACCTTCAAGCGCATCTATCACATCCGCGACGGTGTGACCCACGAGGAAGCGGGCGAAGGGCGGGGCTTCGAATGAACGCCGGAGGAACCACGCCCATGAAATATGCCCTGCTGACGCTGGTGCTGGCACTGGCGGGTTGCACCGCCGGGCCGGATTTCAAACGCCCGTCCGCGCCGGAGGTGGCGGGCTACACGGCGACGCCGGTCGCCGTCCGGACCGAATCCGCCGCCGTGCGCCTGGGCGAGGCCCAGCGCCTGATCGATGGCATGGTGGTCGATACCCGATGGTGGCGCAACCTGAATTCGCCAAAGCTCGATGCGCTGATCGAATCCGCGCTCACGGCCAGCCCCTCCCTAGCCGCCGCCGAAGCCACACTGCGCCAGGCCCGGGAGATCCAGGCCACGCGGGCCGGATCGACGCTGTACCCGCAAGTTGACGCGGGGCTAGGCGCCCAGCGCCAGCGCATGAGTCCAAGCGCCCAGGGCCTCGTCGGCGAAGCGCGCGAATACAGCCTGTACAACGCCAGCGTCGGCGTGCAGTACAACCTGGACCTCGCCGGCGGCAACCGCCGCGCCCTGGAGGCTCTCGCCGCCCGCGCCGACTTCCGGCGCTTCGAGCTGGACGCCGCGCGCCTGACCCTGGCCGGCAACATCGCTACCGCCACCATCACCCGGGCCAGGATCGCCGAGCAGATCGAGGCCACGGCCGCCATCCTGAAGGCTCAGGAGGAACAACTACACCTCGCCCGCGAGCGGACACGCCTGGGCCAGGCGGCACCGGACGAGGCCCTGGCCCTGCAGACCCAGGCGGAGCAGACACGGGCGCAACTACCCACGCTGCGCAAGCAGATGCAGCAGACCGAGCATCTGCTCGCCGTGCTCGCCGGCCGTGCGCCGGGTGCGGGCGGCCTGCCGGAATTCACCCTGGCCGACTTCTCCCTGCCGGCCGAACTGCCCCTCGTCGTGCCTTCCGAACTGGTCCGCCGCCGCCCCGACATCCAGGCCTCCGAGGCTTTGCTGCGCGCGGCCAATGCCGACTACGGCGTGGCCGTGTCCAGGCTCTATCCCCAGCTCAACCTGAGCGCCAACCTGGGCAGCCAGGCCTTGACCAGCGGCGCCCTGTTCGGCGGCGGCTCGGCGGTGTGGAGCCTGGTCGGGCAACTCACCCAGCCGTTGTTCGATCCGGGGCTGCCCGCGGAGAAGCGCGCGGCCCTCGCCGCCTTCGATGCCGCCGCCGCCAACTACCAGGGCGTGGTGCTGGAGGCGCTGCGGGATGTGGCCGATGCGCTGCGCGCCGTGGAAAACGACGCCCAGACGCTGGCCGCGCTGGCCGCCGCCGATGCCGCCGCGCACGATGCCCTCCGGTCGATGCAGCGGCAATACCAGTTCGGCGCGGCCAGCTACCTGCAACTGCTCGTCGCCCAGCAGCAGGCCCGGCAGACCCGTATCGGCCTGGCCGCCGCCCAGGCGCAGCGGCTGGCCGACAGCGTGGCCTTGTATCAAGCGATAGGAGCTACATGACCTGCCATTGAATACGTACTGGCTCAACTGGCAACAGTGGTAATGCAGATATCCTTCTGGCAGGTGGCGGCGTTGAAGTGGCCACTCAATCGGGTACTTTGCGGAACCGGTAAGGATAGATCCAGGTTCATTGCTGACTTACCTGAGTCCGGTTTTCAGCACGTAGGTCAGCCCTCCCAGACTGCCCAGCATCAACACCAGAAACAGCCGGGCCAGCCAGGCGTAGCGCGTGCCCATGGTGTCCGGTGAAAGATTGCTGATGAGGTAGGGCCTGCCGTCTGAGGGCCTGGACAGGGTATGTCGGGTGGCCTGGGCCCGCACTTCAGCGTGCTGCCGGGCAATCTCCCGGCGGGCGGCCAATCTGGCCAGCATCCATTCCTTGGGGCTGATTTCGCCGTCCCCGTCCAGGTCGAAGCGGCGATGGAGTTCCTCCCTGTCCGTCTTCCACTCCGCCAGCAACTCCCCCTCTTCCCGCCGAGCGTTCAGCACCAGGTCGCTGGCGTTGACGCTGCGGAACCCTCCGAGCGCGTAAAGTCGGTCGCCCTTGAGCAGGACTTCCTCGGTGTGGCGCCATTCGCCGTCGTTGCGGGTCTCCTTGTGGGTGGTCTGGACGTGGGCGCCGGCGGGCTCGATGGTGCATCTTCCCGACGTGTCCTCCAGGTCGAAGGGCGCCAGGCTCTCGCCACTTTCCACCTGTTCCCAGCGCTCGTCGGTGCGCCGTTCGGTCTTGAAACGGTACCAGAGGCAGGGAAGCTGGCTGAAGGGGGTCATCAACTGCTGGCCCTGGTGGGGCTGTCCATGGCCGTGGAGTTCCACATAGCCCTGGGCAGCGGAGGCCACCCGGGAGGTGGGTGTGTCGTGGATGGCACGCACGATGCGCAGGGCGGCCAACCAGCCTCCCAGGTTGATGACGGCCAGGGTCAGGAGGATAGCCTTCCATGCGGTTGGCACGCCCAGGTGGAAGGCCAGGCCCACCAGGGTGGCCTGGACAAAGATGAGGAACGAAAAGAACCGGCCGTGCCAGGCCCGGAACATCAGCCGCTCAGCCGAAGAGTTTCTTGATGTCCACGTCCTTCAGGTCGTCCGCCTTGAAGGTCAGCAGGGGCCGGGGACCGAAGCTGAACAGCCTGGCGACGAAATTGTCCGGGAACTGTTCGATGCGGACGTTATTGATGTTGACGCTCTCGTTATAGAACTCGCGCCGGTCGGCGATGCCCTCTTCCAGGCTTGTGACGCGCTGCATGAGCTGGGCGAACTGCTCGTTGGCGCGCAGTTCCGGGTAGGCCTCCATCACGGCGAAAATCTGGCCCAGCCCCACCCGCAGGGCGCTCTCCGCCACGCCCAGGGCGGGGATGTCCTGGGCCTGGCTGGCGGACTGGACCTGGGCCCGGGCTTCGGTGACCTGCCGCAGGGTGTCCTGTTCGAACTGCTTGTATTGCCTGCAGGCCTCCACCAGCTTTGGCAGTTCGTCGTGGCGCTGCTTGAGCAGCACGTCGATGTTTGACCAGGCCTTGGAAACGTTGTGCTTGATCTGCACCAGGCTGTTGTAGACGAAGATGGCGTAGACCAGCACGATGACCACAAGGGCCCAAAAGATGATGGCGCCAGACATGGGCAAGCTCCTCCGCGAAACGCCTGAATTATCCGTAGGTTGGGCTAAAGCAGGAAGCCCAACAAAACCTGGAATGTTGGACTTCGCCTTGCTCAGCCCCACCTAAACCCCAACTACGACAACTTATTCCTCTTCCTCGGAATCCAGCACCGGTTGCAGGCCGGACAGCTTCTCGCCCTCGCCCAGGTTGATGAGGGTGACACCCTGGGTGGAGCGTCCTGCCGCCCGGATTTCCTTCACCCGGGTGCGGATCAGCACGCCGCCGGTGGTGATGAGCATGACCTCGTCATCCGACTCCACCAATACTGCCGCCACCACCTTGCCGTTGCGGGCGGAGGTGGAAATGGCGATGACGCCCTGGGTGCCCCGGCCGGTGTGGCGGTATTCGCCCACCGGGGTGCGCTTGCCATAGCCGTTTTCCGTGGCGGCCAGCACCTGCTCGTCGTCGCTCTGGGCCACCAGCAGGCTGATGACCTCGGCGCCGGCGGGCATCTTGATGCCGCGCACACCCCGGGAGACACGGCCCATGGAGCGGACTTCCTCTTCACTGAAGCGGTTGGCCTTGCCCTCGTTGGAGAACAGCATGATCTGCTGGCTGCCGTTGGTGATGGCCACGCCCACCAGCTGGTCGCCTTCGTCCAGGTTGATGGCGATGATGCCGGCAGTGCGCGGGCGGGAGAAGTCGGAAAGCACGGTCTTCTTCACCGTGCCCAGGGCCGTGGCCATGAACACGTAATGCTGGTCGTCGAATTCCTTCACCGGCAGGATGGCGGTGACCACCTCGCCCTCTTCCAGCTTGAGCAGGTTGACGATGGGCTTGCCCCGGGCCGCGCGGCCGCCCTGGGGTACTTCGTAGACCTTGAGCCAGAACAGCTTGCCCCGGCTGGTGAAGCACAGGATGTAGTCGTGGGTGTTGGCGATGAAGAGGTTGTCGATGAAGTCCTCTTCCTTGGTGCCCGCCGCCATCTTGCCGCGGCCGCCCCGCTTCTGGGTGCGGTACTCGTCCAGGGGCTGGGCCTTGATGTAGCCGGTGTGGGACAGGGTGACCACCACGTCCTGGGGCGTGATGAGGTCTTCCATGGACATCTCGCGGGCGTCGACGATGATCTCGGAACGGCGCTTGTCGCCGAAGGCGGCCTTCATTTCGCCCAGTTCCGTGGTGATGATCTCCGTGACCCGGCCGGGCTTGTCCAGGATGTCCAGCAGGTCGGCGATGCGCTCCATGACTTCCTTGTACTCGCCGACGATCTTGTCCTGCTCCAGGCCGGTGAGACGTTGCAGGCGCAGGTCCAGGATGGCCTGGGCCTGGACTTCCGTGAGGAAGTAGCCCTGCTTGTGCAGGCCGTACTGGGGTTCCAGGTCCTGGGGGCGGAAGTCGTCGCGGCTGGCGGAAAGCTGATTGCCCTTGGCCCGGTCCAGCATGTCTTCCACCACCTGGGAGCGCCAGGGCTTGGACAGCAGGGCCTCCTTGGCCTCGGGAGGCGTGGCGGAGGCCTTGATGAGGGCGATGATCTCGTCCACGTTGGCCAGGGCCACGGCCAGGCCTTCCAAAATATGCCCGCGTGCCCGGGCCTTGCGCAGCTCGAACTGGGTGCGGCGGGTGACGACTTCGCGCCGGTGCTTGAGGAAGGCCTCCAGGAACTGCTTCAGGTTCAGCAGGCGGGGCTGGCCATCCAGCAGGGCCACCATGTTCATGCCGAAGGTGTCCTGCATCTGCGTTTCTTTGTACAGATTGTTCAGGATCACTTCAGGGACTTCGCCCCGCTTCAGCTCGATGACCACGCGCATGCCGGACTTGTCCGACTCGTCACGGATTTCAGAGATACCCTCCAGGCGCTTTTCCCGCACCAGTTCGCCGATCTTGGCGCACAGGTTGGCCTTGTTCACCTGGTAGGGCAGCTCGTCGATGATGACGGCCTGGCGGCCGCCGCCCTTCTCGATGTCCTCGAAATGGCACTTGGCCCGCATCACCACCCGGCCGCGACCGGTGCGGTAGCCGTCCTTCACCCCGGTGGTGCCGTAGATGATGCCGGCGGTGGGGAAGTCGGGGGCGGGGACGATGTCAATCAGATCGTCGATGGAGATAAACGGGTCGTTCAGCACCGCCATGCAGGCATCGATGATCTCGCCCATGTTGTGGGGCGGGATGTTGGTGGCCATGCCCACGGCGATGCCGGTGGAGCCGTTCACCAGCAGGTTGGGGAACTTGGCCGGCAGGATCAGGGGCTCGTGTTCGGAGCCGTCGTAGTTGGGGCCGAAGTCGACGGTTTCCTTGTCGATGTCCGCCAGCAGTTCGTGGGCCAGCTTGGCCATGCGGATTTCGGTGTAACGCATGGCGGCGGCGTTGTCGCCATCCACGGAGCCGAAGTTGCCCTGGCCGTCCACCAGGGGGTAGCGCAGGGAGAAGTCCTGGGCCATGCGCACGATGGTGTCGTACACCGCCGTGTCGCCGTGGGGGTGGTATTTACCGATGACGTCACCCACCACGCGGGCGGATTTCTTGTACGCCTTGTTCCAGTCGTTGGAGAGTTCGTGCATGGCGAACAGCACGCGCCGGTGCACGGGTTTCAGGCCGTCCCGCACATCCGGCAGGGCGCGGCCCACGATCACGCTCATGGCGTAATCCAGGTAGGAGCGGCGCATCTCCTCTTCCAGACTGACGGGCAATGTCTCCTTGGCGAACTGATTTTCCATTGCGGAATAAGCCTTGTTATGTGGATGGAAAAAATTTGCGGGATATTAACATGCCGACCGGCCTCCCCCGACCCTGAAAACCATTAGCATTCCGGATGTTATCCACAGCCTGCCGCCGCCATGTCCGTGCCTGAACACGCGTTGTCCTGCGATCTGCGCCTCGATCCGGAGTGGATCGTTCCCGTGGAACCCGCAGGTGTGGTGTTGCACCGTCACAGCCTGCTGGTGAAGAACGGCCATATCGCCGCCCTCCTGCCCCATGCAGAAGCGGACGCCTGGACCGCCACCCAGAGGAAGTCCCTGCCCGGACAAGTCCTTGTTCCCGGCCTGGTCAACCTGCACACCCATGCAGCCATGACCCTGCTGCGGGGCTTCGCGGATGACGTGCCCCTCATGGCCTGGCTCCAGGACTATATCTGGCCGGCGGAGGGCCGCTGGATGTCGCCCGAATTCGTGCGGGACGGCACCCACCTGGCCAGCCTGGAGATGCTGCGGAATGGCATCACCTGCTTCAACGACATGTACTTTTTCCCCGAGATCACCCTGGAAGCGGCCGTGGGAGCCCATCAGCGAGTGGTCGCCGGCCTGATCGTCATCGATTTCCCGACCCCTTATGCCGCCGATCCGGACGGCTACCTGCACAAGGGCATCGAGGCAAGGGATGCCTGGAAGGATGAGCCCCTGGCCCACTTCTGCCTGGCCCCTCACGCGCCCTACTCCACCAGTGACAGGACCCTTGAAAAGGTGGCCACCTATGCCGCCCAGCTGGACCTGCCCATCCACATGCACGTGCACGAGACCCGGGACGAGATCACCCGGGGGTTGGCCAGCCACCAACTGCGCCCCCTGGCCCGGCTGCGCAACCTGGGTCTGCTGGGGCCCAGTTTCATCAGCGTCCACGCCGTGCACCTGTCGGAAGGAGAAATCGACCTGCTGGCGGAGCATGGTTGTCACGTGGCCCACTGCCCCTCCTCCAACCTGAAACTGGCCAGCGGCCTGGCCCCTGTTGCTCAATTAGTAGGCAAGGGCATCAATGTGGGGATCGGCACGGACAGCGCCGCCAGCAACAACCGCCTGGACCTGTGGGAGGAGATGCGCCTCACGGCCCTGCTGGCCAAGGGGGTGTCCGGCGATCCGGCCGCCGT
Source organism: Thiobacillus sp. (assembly GCA_024235835.1). Lineage (NCBI taxonomy): Bacteria > Pseudomonadati > Pseudomonadota > Betaproteobacteria > Nitrosomonadales > Thiobacillaceae > Thiobacillus > Thiobacillus sp. The sequence goes on from JACKLQ010000001.1 coordinate 459,080, forward strand.
CCCAGCCCATGCCGCCCTGGAGATGGCCACCCTGGCCGGGGCAAAGGCCCTGGGACTGGATGGATTCATCGGCTCCCTGGTGCCGGGCAAGCAGGCAGACCTGGTGGCCGTGGACCTTTCAGGCCCTGAGACCCAGCCCTGCTACGGCCCCGTTTCCCATCTGGTCTACGGCGCCGACCGTCGCTCCGTGCGCCATGTATGGATATCAGGCAAGACCGTGGTGGAAGACGGCGAATGCCTGACCCTGGACAAGGCGGAGGTGCTGCACCGGGCCCGGGCCTGGCGGGAGAAGATCGGCCACCGGGCCTAAGTGGCTTTCCTTGTTGTGAAATAGATCCAGGCCAGGCCAGCCACCCCTGACAACAGGGAGGCTGCCAGGATGCCCGTCTTGGCCATGAGCAGGAATTCAGGCTGGTGGGCAAAGCCCAGTTCGGCGATGAAGATGGACATGGTGAAGCCGATGCCCCCCAGCAGGCCCACCCCGGCCACCTGGCTGAAGCGAGTGCCTGCCGGCAGCTGGGCGATGCCCGCTTTCAGGGCCAGCCAACTGGCCCCGGTGATACCGATGAACTTGCCCAGCACCAGCCCGGCCAGCACCCCCAGGGTGACAGGGTGGCCCAGGGTCTGTCCCATCTGGCCGAAGTCGATGGGGATGCCCGCATTGAACAGGGCGAACACCGGGATCACCAGGAAGGCCACGGGCAGGTGCCAGATGTGTTCCGCCCGCTGCAAGGGGGTTTCCACCTGGTGCACGCCGTTTTCCAGGGTCTGCACCACGGCCCGGAGCTTGTCGTTGGTCATGATGTTCTGGCCGGGCACGTAACTGGCCTCGAAGCGGTCCACCAATTCCCGCACGTGCTGGCTGAAGCGGGCAGGGTCGTACTTGGGCCGGGCCGGCACGATGAAGGCCGTGATCACCCCGGCCAGGGTGGCGTGCAGTCCGGATTTCAACAGGGCCAGCCAGAGCACCGCCCCCAGCAGGTAATAGGGCAGCAGGCGACGGATACCTCCCATGTTCATGGCCACCAGCAGGAAGATCAGGCCGCCTGCCACACCCAGGGCGGCCATGTTGATGGATTCCGTGTAGAACAGGGCGATCACCAGCACCGCCCCCAGGTCGTCCACGATGGCCAGGGCCACCAGGAAAGTGATGAGCCCCTTGTGTACCCGCCCGGCCATGAGGGCCAGGGCGCCGATGGCGAAGGCGATGTCCGTGGCCATCGGGATGCCCCAGCCCCGGGCTGCATCGCCGCCGGGGTTGATGACGTAGAAGAGCAGCGCGGGCACCACCATGCCGCCGATGGCGGCGGCGATGGGCAGGGCCGACTGGCGGGGTTCCGCAAGTTCCCCCACCAGCATCTCCCGCTTCAGTTCCAGGCCCACGACAAAGAAGAACAGGGCCATCAGACCGTCGTTCACCCAGTGGTGCAGGGTCTTGGACAGGGCCCAGGGACCGATGCTGAGGGCGATCTGTGCATGGGCCACGTCGTGATAGAAATGGGCCATCGCGCTGTTGGCCAGGATCAGGGCCACCAAGGCCGTGGCCATGAGCAGCATGCCCGACGTGGTCTGCCGGTGGACGAATTCCTCGAAGGGGGTCAGCACCCGGTCGAAGGCCCGCTCCCAGGGGGCGGTGTAGACCCCGGCTTGCTCTTCATGTTCTTGCTTCTTCATCTCATCCTTTCTGCTTGCCTCTTGTGCGCCAGGTGCCTGAGGCTGGCTTGCCGCCCATGGGACGCCTGCCTCGTTCTGCAGTGGCGGGGGGTTGGGGCGAAGGCACTTCCAAAACCCGCCATTGACCCGGCGCCAGATTGTCCACGGACCATTCGCCGATTCGCCAGCGTACCAGCCGCAGGGTGGGCAGGCCCACCTTGGCGGTCATGCGGCGCACCTGCCGGTTCTTGCCTTCCACCAGGACGATCTCCAGCCACGCGGTGGGAATGGCCTTGCGAAAGCGGATGGGTGGGTCCCGGGGCCAAAGCCCCACCGGCTCTGGGATTTCCCGGGCCTGGGCGGGCTGGGTGATGAAATCCCCCAGGTCCACGCCCCGACGCAGTTGATCCAGGGCCTGCTCCCCGGGTTCCCCCTCCACCTGGGCCCAATAACTCTTGGGCTGCTTGTGGCGGGGATGGGCCAGGCGGTGCTGGAGGGCGCCGTCGTCAGTTAAAATCAGCAGACCCTCGCTGTCCGCATCCAGCCGACCGGCCGCGTATACCCCAGGCAAAGGGATGTAATCCTTCAAGCTGGGGTGGCCCGCCTCAGATGTGAACTGGCTCAGCACCCCATAGGGCTTGTTGAACAGGATGATGCGGGCCATCGCTTACTTATTGAGTACGTATTCTTTTATGTCAGGAGTCATTGTGACCAGCCGCATTCAGGTGCCCGCCCAGGGCGAGAAGATCACCGTCAACGCCGATAATTCCCTGAATGTGCCGGACCGGCCCATTATCCCCTTCATCGAGGGTGACGGTACCGGCGTGGACATCACCCCGGTCATGCGCGCTGTTCTGGATGCCGCCGTGGCCAAGGCCTACGATGGCAAGCGAAGGATCGAGTGGATGGAAGTCTATGCCGGCGAGAAGGCCACCAAGGTCTATGATCCCGACACCTGGATGCCGGACGAAACCGTCCAGGCCGCCAAGGACTACGTGGTGTCCATCAAGGGCCCCCTGACCACCCCCACCTCCGGCGGCATCCGTTCCCTGAACGTGGCCCTGCGCCAGATGCTGGACCTGTATGTCTGCCTGCGTCCCGTGCGCTACTTCCAGGGCGTGCCCTCCCCCGTGAAGGAACCCGAAAAGGTGGACATGGTGATCTTCCGGGAGAACACCGAGGACATCTATGCCGGCGTGGAATGGGAAGCCGGCTCCCCCGAGGTGAAGAAGGTCATCGAATTCCTGCAAAAGGAAATGGGCGTCAAGAAGATCCGCTTTCCCGAGACCTCCGCCATCGGCATCAAGCCCGTGTCCGTGGAAGGCTCCGAGCGCCTGATCCGCAAGGCCATCCAGTACGCCATCGACAACAATCGCAAGTCCGTGACCCTGGTGCACAAGGGCAACATCATGAAGTTCACCGAGGGGGGCTTCAAGAAGTGGGGCTATGAACTGGCGGCGCGCGAGTTTGGCGCCAAGCTGATCGGCGAAGGCCCGTGGATGGAACTGCCGAACGGCATCGTCATCAAGGACGTGATCGCCGATGCCTTCCTGCAGCAGATCCTGCTGCGGCCCGCCGAATATGACGTGATCGCCACCCTGAACCTCAACGGTGACTATGTCTCCGATGCCCTGGCGGCCGAGGTGGGCGGCATTGGCATTGCCCCGGGGGCCAACATGTCCAACACCGTGGCCATGTTCGAAGCCACCCACGGGACCGCGCCCAAGTACGCCGGCAAGGACTATGTGAACCCGGGCTCCATCGTGCTTTCCGGGGAAATGATGCTGCGCCACATGGGCTGGCTGGAGGCGGCGGACCTGATCATCAAGGGCATGGACGGCGCCATCCAGGCCAGGACCGTAACCTACGACTTCGCCCGACTCATGGATAACGCCAAGGAAATCCCCTGCTCCGCCTTCGGCAAGGAAATCATCCGCTGGATGGAGTGAAATCCGCTTTTTCCGGGGGTGATTCGCTCACCCCCATGCGGTGGAGTAGTTCCAGAAGTTCATCGGCGATGGGGCCCAATTCTTCCTTCTGTCTCTCAAGACCTAGTAGTAATTGGGCAACTTCTCCTGGCGAATGACCTTCGCCGGGCCGTGCTCTTTGAGGGGAGTTCATTCTTAAGCCACTCCAGCACCAACGCCTTGTTTGACGTATAGCACAGGGGCCGAAGTATGAAAGCCTGATTGCAGGCTTTTTTAGGAGGACTTCCGGGGAGAAGCAGGCGGGATCTCCGCCTGCAGGGGTGTCACGATGACCTTCGTCAGAATGACCGATGGCTCCGCTTACATCGGTTGGATGTTGGCTGCCTGTTTGCCCTTGGGACCGTCCACCACGTCGAACGTAACGCGCTGGTTCTCTTTCAGGGTTTTGAAGCCTTTTCCCTGGATCGCGGAAAAATGGGCGAAGAGATCATCGCCACCGCCATCAGGGGTAATGAAACCAAAGCCTTTAGAGTCGTTAAACCATTTCACAGTGCCGGTGGCCATTGCAACTACTCCTCCAATAAACGAGTTGACCGTTCAGCCGGACCAGTACTTCAGAACCAAGGCCAAACGGCGGCTTTTTACTCGGCCTTTCCCCATAACGTCAATCACCTTGAACAGTGACTTGAAAAAAAAGTTCAGGGCTCCACAATCCCTTTTGTCCCAGTCATCCTCGAACCCCAATAAGACATGGCTGTTCGCCAAAAAGAAGAATCGGAATTCGCGACGGAACTCATCCCCGCGGATCCTCCTCCTTTGTTTAAAGTTTTGCTGCTGAATGACGATTACACGCCCATGGAGTTCGTGGTGAAGGTGCTGGAGCAATTTTTTTTCATGGACCGCGAACAAGCCACCCTGGTCATGCTCAAAGTGCATAATGAAGGCGTTGGTGTGGCTGGGGTGTTCCCCAGGGATGTGGCTGAATCCAAGGTTCACCAGGTGACGGGGTATTCCCGAAGTCATCAGCACCCGCTGCAGTGCGTTATGGAGGAAGATCGATGATCGCCCAGGAGTTGGAAGTCAGCCTGCACATGGCCTTCATGGAGGCCCGGCAGAAACGCCACGAGTTCATAACCGTGGAACATCTCCTGCTGGCCATGCTCGACAATCCGTCCGCCGCGGAAGTGCTCCGGGCCTGCGCCACCAATATCGACGACCTGCGCAAGAAGCTCGTCGATTTCATCGAACGCCACACCCCGCGCGTCCCCGGCGAAAGCGAAGTGGACACCCAGCCCACCCTGGGCTTCCAGCGTGTCATCCAGCGCGCCATCCTGCATGTGCAGTCCTCCGGCAAGAAGGAAGTGACCGGCGCCAACGTGCTGGTGGCCATCTTCGGCGAAAAGGATTCCCACGCCCTGCATTTCCTCACCCAGCAGGGCCTGACCCGCCTGGACGTGGTGAACTTCATTTCCCATGGCATCGCCAAGACCCCCCAGGAGGCAGCCCCCTCTTCCCGCGGCGAGCCTGCGGGTGATCAGGGCGAGGCCGAGGAAAAGACCGCCTCTCCCCTGGATTCCTTCACCGTAAACCTGAACGCCCAGGCCCTGGCCGGCAAGATCGACCCTCTCATCGGCCGGGACCAGGAACTGGAGCGAGTCATCCAGACCCTCTGCCGACGCCGCAAGAACAATCCCCTGCTGGTGGGCGAGGCCGGCGTGGGCAAGACCGCCATTGCCGAAGGCCTGGCCCGTCGCATCATCATGAACGACGTGCCGGACGTGTTGGAAGGTGCCACGGTCTTCGCCCTGGACATGGGTGCCCTGTTGGCCGGCACAAAGTACCGGGGCGATTTCGAGCAGCGGCTCAAGGCGGTGATCAAGCAGCTGGCGGGCAATCCCAAGGCCATCCTGTTCATCGACGAGATCCACACGGTCATCGGCGCCGGTGCTGCCTCGGGCGGTACCCTGGATGCCTCCAACCTGCTCAAGCCCGCCCTCTCCTCCGGCCAGCTGCGCTGCATCGGCGCCACCACCTACAACGAGTTCCGGGGCATCTTCGAGAAGGACCACGCCCTCTCCCGCCGTTTCCAGAAAGTGGACGTGAAGGAACCCTCCGTGGAAGAGACCGTGGCCATCCTCAAGGGCCTCAAGTCCCGCTTCGAGGCCCACCACAACGTCAAATACACCCAGGGCGCCCTGTCCACGGCGGCCGAACTTTCCGCCCGCTTCATCAACGACCGCCACCTGCCGGACAAGGCCATCGACGTCATCGACGAGGCCGGCGCGGCCCAGCGCATCCAGCCCAAATCCAAGCAGCGGCGCACGATCACCCCCAAGGAAATCGAGGACATCGTCGCCAAGATCGCCCGGGTGCCGGCCAAGACCGTGGCCAGCGACGAACGCAACGCCCTGAAAAAACTGGACCGGGACCTGAAGAACGTGGTGTTCGGCCAGGATGCGGCCATCCTTGCCCTGGCCACCGCCATCAAGATGTCCCGCTCAGGCCTGGGCAACCCCTCCAAACCCATCGGCTCCTTCCTGTTTTCCGGCCCTACCGGCGTGGGCAAGACAGAGGTGGCGCGCCAGCTGGCCTTTACCCTGGGCGTGGAGCTGATCCGATTCGACATGTCTGAATACATGGAGCGTCATGCCGTGTCCCGCCTCATCGGCGCGCCACCCGGCTACGTGGGCTTCGAACAGGGTGGCCTGCTCACCGAGGCCATCACCAAGCATCCCTACGCGGTGCTGCTTCTGGACGAGATCGAGAAGTCCCACCCGGACATCTTCAACGTGCTGCTCCAGGTCATGGACCACGGCACCCTGACGGACAACAACGGACGCAAGTCCGACTTCCGCAACGTCATCATCATCATGACCACCAACGCGGGGGCCGAGGCCATCAACAAGACGTCCATCGGCTTCACCAAGGCCAAGACATCGGGGGACGAGATGGCGGAGATCAAGCGCATGTTCAGTCCCGAATTCCGCAACCGTCTGGATGCCACCATTTCCTTCTCGCCCTTGTCGGAAGACATCATCCTGCGCGTGGTGGACAAGTTCCTGCTGCAACTGGAGGAGCAACTCCATGCCAAGAAGGTGGAAGTCCATTTCACCGATGGCCTGCGCAAGTGGCTGGCCGGCAAGGGGTTCGACCCCCTCATGGGCGCGCGCCCCATGGCCCGTCTGATCCAGGACACCATCCGCAAGGCCCTGGCCGACGAATTGTTGTTCGGCCGGCTGGCCGAAGGAGGCGGGGTGACCGTGGACGTGAACGAGGCTGGCGAGATTCAATTGCTTTTTGACGAAGAGCAGAAAGGCGAGGCCCACGACGAAAGCCTCACCACGGTCTGACGTCAGCTCCTGAAACATGAAAAACGCCCGGCCATGCCGGGCGTTTTTCATGGCTGAAGCAAACTGGTCAGAGCATGTGGGAGGCCATCCCGTCGGCCAGCTTGGGCTCGAACCAGGTTGATTTGGGCGGCATCACCTCATTGGCGTCCGCCACGGCCATGAGGTCCTCCATGCGGGTGGCATGGAGGGAAAAAGCCAGGGCCATCTCGCCGGAATCCACCCGCTTCTCCAGTTCCGCCAGGCCGCGTATGCCGCCCACGAAGTCGATGCGCTTGTCTCGTCGCGGGTCGTTGATGCCCAGTACCGGGGTGATGAGGTTGTTCTGCAGCAGGCTCACGTCCAGGCGGCCCACGGGGTCGGCTTGGGGAATCAGGTCACCACGGATGGTGAGCCGGCTCCAGCGACCACTCAGGTACATGCCGAATTCCCCGGGATGGGCAGGCTTAACGGCCTCGTCAACCTGTTCGATCATGAAGTTGTCGGCGACCCTGGCCATGAATTCAGCCTCGGATAGTCCGTTCAGGTCCTTGATCACCCGGTTGTAGTCCAGGATGCGCATCTGGTGGTGGGGGAAGATCACCGAAAGGAAATGGTTGTAGGCCTCGTCTCCGGCATGGCCCGCGGCCTTGCGGGCGGCGCAGATGCGGGAAGCGGAGGCGGATCGATGGTGGCCGTCGGCGATGTAGAGGGCATGCATGCCGTCGAACAGTTCCGTCAGCCTGGCCAGGGTCGCCCCATCCCGGATCACCCAGAGGGTATGGCGCACGCCGGATTCCGGCGCCACGCTGTCAGCGTCGGGCTCGCCCTGGGTGGCCGCCGCCAGGATGGAGTCGACTTCCGGGGCCGAAGGATAGGCTAGCAGCACCGGGCCGGTCTGGGCGTTCAGGGCGTCGATCTGGCGCACCCGGTCGTCTTCCTTGTCCGGTCGGGTGAACTCATGCTTGCGGATGCGGTTGGTGTCGTAGTCCGCCACGCTGGCCGCGGCCACCAGGCCCACCTGCACGTGGTCCCCCATGATCAGGCGGTAGGCGTAGTAGCAGGCCTGGCCGTCCTGCTTCAGCACGCCGGCATCGATCATCCTCTTCAGATTCTCTGCCGCCTTGGCGTAGACCTCCGGGGCATAGGGATCGGTATCCGCAGGCAGGTCGATCTCCGGCTTGGAGATATGCAGGAAGCTCCAGGGCCGGCCCTCGGCCATGGCTCGAGCCTCGGCGGTATTGAGCACGTCATAGGGGGGCGCGATCACCTCGGCGGCGCGGCCGGGGGCAGGACGCAGGGCGGGAAAAGGACGAATCAAAGACATGAAGCGTTTCCTGGATAAATAATGCTGACATTTTACCGCCTGACACCATCTTCATATCGGCCATGCATCGCCCCCATCTCAAGGCCCCCCATCTGGATGAAAGCCAACTGAACCGCCTGGACTGGTTCATGCAGACGTCCTATACGGCCTGGCGACTTTTCGTGAAGAACGAACTGCAGAACCATGCGGCTGCCACGGCCTTTTATTTCCTGCTCTCTGCCGCCCCCCTGGTACTGCTGCTGACCTACCTGACCCAGGTACTGGTAAAGGTGGCGGAATCCTCCGACCCCGCGGTGATCCTGTTGGCGGCTTTGTACGAGCAGTTCAATCTGGAACAGCTCTCCATGTTGGGAGTGATCCCGCAAAAGACCCAGGTGACTGCCGGCGGCGTGGGCCTTCTCACCCTGCTGCTCTCTTCAAGGGGGCTGCTCAATGCACTGCAATCCGCCTTCCGGGTGATCTTTCCCGACGAGGCCAAGCGCAAGTTCGTGGTCAAGTGGGCTTTGCCCCTGCTCATCATTCCCCTGGTTTTTGGCCTGGTGCTGGTGGCGGTGGCCATCCAGGCCAGCCTCAACTTCTTCCTCCAGGCGGACCTGTTGGGCCTGGGCAAGGCCAGGGTGTTGAAATTCCTGAACGTGGGCTTTGCCTTCACTGCAGTATGGGGCCTGGTCTACCTGGCCTTCCGACGCCTGCCCCTGGCCCGCCCGCCTAGAAAACCCGCCCTGCTGGTCAGCGCCCTGGCCACCCTGACCCTGGCCTGCCTGTTCCTGGGGTTCGGCCATTTCTTCCGCATCGAGAAATACCAGGCCGTGTACGGCGCGTTGGGGGGGGTGGTGTTCATCCTCATCGGCGCCTATTTCGCCTGCGTGGCCTTCTACTTCTGGGCCCAGTTCCTCTATGCCCTCACCAAGGTGGATGTGGCAGCCCTGGAAAAGCTCTTCCTCCATGCCGAGGGACAAGGCGCAAGCAAACTGGAGGGCATCGTCTTCGCCCGAGCCAACCGCCTACTGGCCAAATACGGCCATGTGTATGACGCGGGTGAAACCCTGATCCAGGAGGGAGACACCTCCAGGGAAGCCATCTTCATCCATGCCGGTCGGGTGGGCGTGTACAAAAAACTGGATCACAGCGAGAAAAAACTGGTGGAGCTGAACGAAGGCAACCTCATCGGCGAGATGGCCTACCTGCTCAACGAAACCCGCACCGCCAGCGTGCGGGCGGAGACCGAGGTCACCGCCCTGGTGCTTCCCCCCCAGATGCTGGAAGAACTGATGCGCTTCTCCGCGCCCCTCTCCCGCCGCATCATCGGCACCCTGGCCCAGCGACTCATGCGCATGAACCAGGCTCAACAATAAAGCTGCCCCGGGAAGGTGCCTCGGGGATAATGCGGCTTTTGCGCCGTTGTCTCCATGCAGTTCCAGCCAGCCTTCCCTATGCCGGGCCAGCGCCAGCGTCTGGCCGCCCCCCCCGGTTCCGCCGATAGCCTTATCCTGGCTGGGCTTGCCCGCAGGCACTGCAAGTCAGGCCGCCTGCTGGTACTGACCCAGTCGGCCCAGGATGCTGACCGGCTGGTGGAAGAACTGGCGTGGTTCGACCCGTCGCTGGTGGCGCGCCTGCTGCCGGACTGGGAGACCTTGCCCTACGACCCCCTGTCCCCCCACCCGGACATCGTCTCCGAGCGGCTGTCCACCCTGTGGCTGGCCCATGACGCCAAGGTGGACGTGCTGGTGGCGCCCGCCGCCACCGCCATGCAGCGACTGTGTCCCCCGGCTTACCTGAACGCACATACCTTCCTGCTCAAGGAGAAGGACAGGCTAGACGTGGACAGGCTGAGGGGCAGGCTCGCCGCGGCGGGTTATGCCGCCGTGACCCAGGTGCTGTCCCCCGGGGAATTCGCCGTGCGGGGCGGGTTGGTGGACCTGTTCCCCATGGGCGGGGAGCAAAAGACGACCCTGCCTTACCGCATCGAGCTTTTCGACAATGAGATCGAAAGCATCCGCGCCTTCGATCCGGACACCCAGCGCACCCTTTACAAGGTGGCGGAGATCCGCCTGCTACCGGCACGGGAAGTGCCATTGGACGAGGACGGCGTCACCCGCTTCCGCCAGAACTTCCGCGAATGCTTCGAGGGGGATCCTTCCAAGAGCCAGGTTTACAGGGATGTCTCCAACAAGCTGGCGCCCGGGGGCGTGGAGTACTACCTGCCTCTGTTTTTCGAGACCACCGCCACCCTCTTCGATTACCTGGCCGATGGCACCGCCGTGGTGCTTCAGGGCGACATCCAGACGGCCGTGGAAGGTTTCTGGCAGGACACCCAGAGTCGCCATCGCTTGCTGGCCGGAGACAAGCACCGTCCCCTGTTGGCCCCGGATGCCCTGTTCCTGCCGCCGGACCAGTTCTTCGGCCTGCTGCGGCCTCATGCCCGCCTGGAAATAGGAGGGCGTGGCGAGGCGGACAGGGTCCAGCCTTATTTGCCGGCGCCCGCCGTGGAAGTGGAACGCAAGGCGGAAAATCCCTACCAGCGCCTGCAAGCCCACCTGGAAAACTTCGCGGGCAGCACCCTGCTGGTTGCGGAAAGCCTGGGTCGGCGGGAGACCCTGGCCAACGCCATGGCGGAATTCGGCCTCAAGCCTGTCCTGCATGAGGGCTGGCCGGATACTGAAAGACTGGCGCCCCGGGCCTTTCTGTTGACCACCGGGCCCCTGGCCACCGGTTTCACCGATCCCCGGGCCAGGCTGGCCATACTGACCGAAACCGAACTGTATGCCCGCAGCCCCGCCACCCGCCGCAGCCGGGAAGGCAAGCGGGCCAGCACCGCGGAAGGCCTGCTCAAGGACCTGACCGAGCTGAAGCTTGGAGACCCGGTAGTCCATGCCCAGCATGGCATCGCCCGCTATCGGGGGCTCAGCGGCATGGATCTGGGGGATGGCCAGGAGGAATTCCTCACCCTGGAGTTCGCCGGCGGCGACAAGCTCTACGTGCCGGTGGCGCATTTGCATCTCATCTCCCGTTACCTGGGGGGCGACCCGGACAACGTGCCCCTGCACAAGCTGGGCAGCGGCCAATGGGAGAAAGCCCGGCGGCGGGCCATGGAGAAGGCCCGGGATACGGCGGCGGAACTGCTCAACCTCTATGCCCAGCGGGCCGCACGCCATGGCCATGCGTTCCAGATCAGCCAGCACGACCTGGACGCCTTCGCTGCCGGCTTTGGGTTCGAAGAAACCCCTGACCAGCTGGCCGCCATCGAGGCGGTGGTGGGCGACATGGGCTCCGGCCGGCCCATGGACCGGCTGGTGTGCGGCGACGTGGGCTTCGGCAAGACGGAAGTGGCCCTGCGGGCGGCCTACGTGGCCGTCGCCGCCGGACGCCAGGTGGCGGTGCTTTGTCCCACTACCCTGCTGGCGGAGCAGCACTTCCAGACATTCTCGGACCGCTTCTCCGATACGGCGGTGCGCATGGCGGAGTTGTCCCGCTTCCGCTCCACGAAAGAAATCAATGCGGCCCTGGAAGGCCTGAAGGACGGCCGCATCGACCTGGTCATCGGCACCCACAAACTGCTGCAAAAAGACATCAGGTTCAAGAATCTGGGCCTGGTGGTCATCGATGAGGAACACCGCTTTGGCGTGCGCCAGAAGGAACGGCTCAAGGAACTGCGGGCAGAAGTGGACGTGCTGACCCTGACCGCCACGCCCATTCCCCGCACCCTGGCCATGTCCCTGGAGGGCATCCGGGACTTCTCGGTCATTGCCACGGCGCCGCAAAAACGCTTGGCCATCAAGACCTTCGTCCACCCCTTCAGCAACGGCCTGATACGGGAAGCGGCCCTGCGGGAATTGAAACGGGGCGGGCAGATCTATTTTCTCCACAACGAAGTGGAAACCATTGAGAACATGCGGGAAAAACTGGAGAAGCTGCTGCCCGAGGCCCGCATCCAGATCGCCCACGGCCAGATGCCTGAACGGGAGCTGGAACATGTCATGCGGGACTTCTATCACCAGCGCTTCAACTTGCTGCTCTGCAGCACGATCATCGAGACGGGCATCAACGTGCCCACGGCCAACACCATCATCATGAACCGGGCGGACAAGTTCGGCCTGGCCCAGCTGCACCAGTTGCGTGGGCGGGTAGGCCGTTCCCATCACCAGGCCTACGCCTACCTGCTCACCCCGCCGGACGGCGTGAAGATCACCCCCGCCGCCGGCAAGCGGCTGGAGGCCATCCAGAACATGGAGGAACTGGGCTCGGGCTTCTACCTGGCCATGCACGACCTGGAAATCCGAGGCGCAGGCGAGGTGCTCGGCGAAAGCCAGAGTGGCGAGATGCAGGAGGTGGGATTCAATCTTTTCAATGACATGTTGTCGAGTGCTGTGAAATCACTCAAGGAAGGCAAGGAACCCGACATGAGTGCGCCCCTGGCCGCCACCACCGAGATCAACCTGCATCATCCCGCCCTGCTGCCCGAGGATTATTGTCCTGATATCCATGAACGCCTGGTGCTTTACAAACGCCTGGCCAATTGCGAATCCAAATCCGAATTGGACGAATTGCAGGAGGAATTGATTGACCGTTTCGGATTGCTGCCCGGTTCCGCCCAGGCCTTAATCGCCGTTCATCAACTGAGATTGGAAACCCGGGCATTTGGCATTGAGCGCCTGGAAGCCGGGCCAGACGTGACCAGCATACAGTTCAGGCCCAATCCACCGGTGGATCCCATGAAGATCATCCGGCTTATCCAATCCCGCCGGGAATACAAATTGGCCGGCCAGGACAAACTGCGCATCGAGCAGCCTTGCCCCACCCTGGACAAGCGGCTGGCCATGATCCGGAAATTCCTCGCGGAAATCAGCGGTTGAATCCAAGTCGATGATTTTCGGGTTTCCCGGCGTACCAGTACAACCCATGGATAACTCTATCTAAAGATATATCTATTCCTGCCGATAAAGTATGCTCCGTTTGCACATAAATAAAGCAGCCACTGATTCGGATCGAGGAGATGGAAGAGAGGGCTCAGGATATCCATAAGCAATTAGCCATGGCACGGCTTCCCAGCCTGCCCCAGGCGCTATTGCAAATCCTTGACCTGTCAGAACGGGATGACGTGGGTTTGTCCGAGATCGGGGCTGTGGTTTCCCAGGATCCAGGACTGGCAGCAAAAGTGCTGAGCACGGCCAATTCAGCCTATTTCAGCCGTGGAAGGCCCATCAACAGCATCGACCAATGCCTCTCCATCATGGGCGCAGCCCAGGTTCGCCGCATTGCGCTGAACCAGTCCGTCGCGGAATTGTTCGGCCGTTTCCAGAAATCCGGTGGTTTCGACATGCGCTATTTCTGGTACCACGTGCTGTGCGTGGCCATCACGTCGCGGGAATTGGCCAGGCGGCTGGACTATCCCCACGTGGATGAAGCCTACCTGGCGGGCCTGCTTCACGACGTGGGGCAGTTGGCCTTGCTTTCGGTGGCCCCGGACCAGTATCTGCCCATCTTCAAGTCCGCCACGGGCGAGCAAAGGCTGATGCAAGAAGAACAGCGGGCCTTCGGCCTGGCCCATCAGGAAATCGGCGCATGGCTGGCCCAGCGCTGGAATCTGCACAGCTTCATGGCGGATGCCCTGCTCTATCACCACGAACCCCTGCAGCGCGTCCGGGATGCCCATGCCTTGACCCAGATCGTGAACCTGGCCAACTTGTTCAACAACCTCAACCAGGGTGAGGTCGAGGTGAACGACGAGGACCTCGGCTTCTGGGACTTGACCGTCCATGAGGCCAGGACCCTCGTGGAGGCCGCCGAAACGGAGGCCAAGGAAGTGGCCGACGCATTGGGACTGGAGATCAAATTCCGCAAGGACATGCCCAAGGCAGAGGCATCTGATGGCGACAGCGGCCACACTGCTCTGGCTGAAGCCGTATCGGTCAGGCTGGAGGCTCAGTCCACCTTGCCCGAGGAAGCGGACGTTGGAACCCGGTCCGAGGCCTACCTGGGCATTCTGCGCAGCGCCCGCATGCTGTTCGGGACCCCCCACGCCACGCTGTTCGTGGCCACGGAAAATGTCCTTGAAGGGCAAACCACCGAAGACGATGACTCCCGCCTGGGAGAAATCCGCGTGAACCTGCCTGCCCCCGATTCCGCCCTTGCCCGGGCCCATGGAGGCCAGGTGGCCCTGGCCGGCGAAAACCCCTCCCGGGAAAACCTGGCTGACAGCCAGGTGTTGCGCATCCTGAACACGGAACGGTTGCTGTGTGTACCCCTGGGCAATGAGGGATCAGTCCTGGGCGTGCTGGCCATCGGCCTGCCCGCCGCGGACATAGCCGCGTTCATGAAGCGCAAGGCCCTCATCACCACCTTCGCCCGGGAAGGCGGCCGGCGCCTCGCCCGTGCCCTGGACCTTGTCGGCCTGGAACACAAGGCGCGAGAAGATGCCCGGGAGCAGTTCCAGCTCCATGCCCGCAAGGTGGTCCACGAGGCCAACAATCCCCTGGGCGTGGTGCGCAACTATATCGGCCTGCTGAGGGAACAACTGGGCGACAAGAAACAGGCCCATGAGGACATGGACCTGGTGGAAAGCGAACTGCGCCGGGTGGCCCGTATCCTCCAGCAGCTCAAGGACACCGATGCGGCCTCCATCGGCAAATCCGCCGCCAGCCGAATCGACATAAACGCCCTCATCAGCGACGTGATCCGGTTTTGCCGGCTTGGTCGGCCTGAACTGGAGAAGGTACAAACCCGGGTCCAGCTGGATGGGAGTATCCCGTCCATCCGCGTGAACGGAGACAAGGTCAAGCAGGTCCTCACCAACCTCATATTCAATGCCGCGGAAGCCATGCCGGAAGGCGGGGAGATCTCCATCTCCTCGGCCAGTTGGCAAGCGGCCAAGGGCAAGGGTTCCGTGGAAATCATCGTGCGCGACAATGGCCCCGGTCTGCCTGCGGCTGTGCTGGATCAACTCTACCAGCCCAAGCAGACCGGCAAGGGGGGAGCACATCAGGGCCTGGGTTTGTCCATCGTCGGCAGACTGGTGGATGAGTTGGGCGGCACGATGCAATGCAACAGTTCCAACGCAGGCACAAGTTTCAAGATCTTGTTGCCAGCCAGCCAATAGGTGCCAAATGGTTTCATGGCGAGATACCCCCCGCAGCGACTACTACCAGGGCAAGGTGGAAGCGGTCCATCGCGACGTTGGCCACATCCTGCTGGTGGAGGATGACGTGCGATTTGCCCAGAGCATGCAAAGGCTCCTCAGTGGTGCGGGCTTCGACGTCACGGTGACCCACACCGGTTCCGCCGCCCGGGCCGAACTTGCCGGAGGGGACTTCCACCTTGCCCTGGTGGACATGAACCTGCCCGACATGAGCGGCCATGAAATCATCCAGGAGATCAACGACAAGAAGCTGAATACAGCCGCCATCGTGGTGAGCGGCGAAACCGAGATAGACGCCGCCATCAACGCCTTGCGGGCCGGCGCCCTGGATTTCGTGCGCAAGCCGCCTGAACCCGCCCTGCTGCTCCATGCGGTGCGCCGCGCCATCCGCCAGCGCTGTCTGGAACGTGAGCATCTGGAATTCCAGCAGCGCCTGCACCGTTCCGAGCGCCTGCACCGTTATCTGGTGGACAAATCTCCGGACATCATCCTGATGATGGACCTGGACGCCCGGGTCACCTTCGTAAACAACCGCCTCGGCGAATTGCTGGGCATCGAATCAGAAAGCATCGTCGGCAGACATTTCGTGGAACTGGTATTCGAGCATGACAGGGAGCGGGCCCAGTACGCCTTCAATTCCGCCAAGCTCACAGAAACCTCCAAGCACCTGCTGGAATTCCGCCTGAAGAGCAACCTGGACCACAGCGGCTTCCGGCATTTCGAACTGCTCCTGTCCGCCGCGGACCTGGAGGGCGAGGAGGCCGGCGGCAATCCCGTGGAGGATGACCACTTCTATATGGTGGCCCGGGACATCACGGTGCGCCGCGAGGCGGAGGAACGGGCCCGCTTCCATGCAAACCATGACGCCCTCACGGGCCTGCCCAACCGCAACCTGTTCCGTGACCGCCTGGGCCTGGCCCTTGTCCAGGCCCGGCGCAACAACGAGCGTCTGGGCGTGCTGTTCCTGAACATAGATCGTTTCAAGAGCGTCAACGATCTCTACGGCCACGCCCAGGCGGACATACTGCTCAACCGCGTGACCGAGCGCATCCAGCGCTGCCTGCGGGGAGGCGACACCCTGGCCCGCTTCGGCGGGGACGAGTTCTTGCTCCTGAATACCGGCATCAAGCACGACGACGAGGTGCTCGCCATCGTGGCCCGCATCAACGAGGAGCTGGAGGAGCACTTCAAGGTCAGCGGCAAGCAGGTGTTCCTATCCATGAGCGCCGGCATCGCCATATTCCCGGAGCATGGGGACAATGCCGACGCCCTCATTCGCCACGCCAACATTGCCCTTTATCACGGGCGCATTTCCGGCAGCAGCAGCCACACCTTCTTCATGCAGGAGATGGGCAAGTCCACGGACCACCGCCTGACCCTGGAGCAGGACTTGCGCCAGGCCCTGGATCAGGACCAGTTCGAGTTGTACTACCAGCCCCAGATGGGCCTGAAGAACCGTCACATCAAGGGCGTTGAAGCCCTGGTGCGCTGGAATCACCCCCGCCTGGGCCTGCTGCCGCCAGGAGAATTCCTGCCGGTGGCGGAGGAATCCGGCTTCATCGAGGAACTGGGGGAGTGGGTCATCAAGAAGGCTTTCAAGACCCTGCAGAAATGGGAACAGCGGGGTATCGCCCCGGACCGGGTGGCCATCAACATTTCTCCCCGCCATCTGGAGCGCCATGATTTCGTCGAACAGTTCACGCGCCTGATGAAGGAGTTCAACGTCACTCCCCTGCGGGTGGAGATCGAACTGACGGAGAACCTGTTCATCCGGGATCCCGGCGCCATGGTGCAGAAACTGCAGACCCTGGCCGCCCACGGCGTCATGGTGGCCATAGACGACTTCGGCACCCAGTATTCATCCCTGAGCTACCTGCAGAAATTCCCCATCCACACCCTGAAGATCGACAAGTCCTTCGTCTGGGAGATCGATCGGGAATACCGCCAGCACGCCATCATCAAGGCCATCATTTCCATCGCCCACGGCCTGGGGCTCAACCTCATCGCCGAAGGTGTGGAAACCGACGAACAGCTCAAGTTCCTGGAAGGCCAGGGTTGCGACGAGATCCAGGGCTATCTGGTGAGCCGCCCCCTGCCCCTGGACGCCCTGGAGCCCCTGCTGGAGAAACAGCGGGAGCCCCTGCGCCTGGTCTCCTAGTACCCGATCAGGGCTTCGCCTTCCCCGCCAGCCGCATCCAGGTGGACACCACCGTGTCCGGGTTCAGGGACATGGATTCGATGCCCTGCTCCATCAGCCACTCCGCCAGGTCCGGGTGATCCGACGGCCCCTGGCCGCAGATGCCCACGTACTTGCCGTTGCGTTTGCAGGCCGCGATGGCCTCGCTCAATAGCTTCTTCACCGCCGGGTTGCGCTCGTCGAAGGCGGCGGCCACCAAGCTGGAATCCCGGTCCACCCCCAGGGTCAGCTGGGTGAGGTCGTTGGAGCCGATGGAGAAGCCGTCGAAGCGCTTGAGGAACTCGTCGGCGATGAGCACGTTGGCGGGAATCTCGCACATCATCACCACCTTCAGGCCGTCCTTGCCCCGCTCCAGGCCGTTCTCCGCCAGCACGCCCAGGGCGGCGTCCGCGTCAGCCAGTGTGCGCACGAAGGGCAGCATGATCTCCACGTTGGTGAGGCCCATGTCCTGGCGCACCCGCTGGATGGCGCGGCATTCCAGGGTGAAGGCCCGGCGGAACTGGGGGCTGGCGTAGCGGCCCGCGCCCCGGAAGCCCAGCATGGGGTTTTCCTCGTGGGGCTCGAACTGGGGCCCGCCGATGAGGTTGGCGTATTCGTTGGACTTGAAGTCCGACATGCGCACGATGACCCGATGGGGCCAGAAGGCGGCAGCCAGGGTGCCGATGCCTTCCGCCAGTTTCTCGACGTAGAAGGTGACCGGGTCCGCGTAGCCCTTGGACTTGGCGTCGATGGCGTGCTTCACCTCCTCGGGCATCTTGCGGTATTCCAGGGCCGCGTTGGGGTGGATGCCGATGGCGTTGTTGATGATGAACTCCAGCCGCGCCAGGCCGATGCCTTCATTGGGCAGCATGGCGAAATGGAAGGCCTGCTCCGGGTTGCCCACGTTCATCATGATCTTCACGGGGATGTCCGGCATGGCCTGCATGACCAACTCGGTCTTCTCGAACTTGAGCAGCCCCTCGTAGACATAGCCGTCCTCGCCCTCGGCGCAGGACACGGTCACTTCCATGCCATCCTGGATCGTCTTGGTGGCGTTGCCCGTGCCCACCACCGCCGGCACTCCCAGTTCCCGGGCCACGATGGCCGCGTGGCAGGTGCGCCCGCCCCGGTCGGTGATGATGGCTGAGGCCCGCTTCATCACGGGCTCCCAGTCGGGATCCGTCATGTCCGCCACCAGCACGTCGCCGGGCTCCACATGGTGCATGTCGGAGATGTTGCGGATGACCCGGGCCTTGCCCTGGCCCACCTTGCTGCCGATGGCCCGGCCCTGGGTGATGACGGGCCCTTTCTCCAGCATCTTGAAGCGGGTCTGGACGTTGCCGGCCCGGGACTTCACCGTCTCCGGCCGGGCCTGGAGGATGTAGAGCTTGCCGTCCAGCCCGTCCCGGCCCCATTCGATGTCCATGGGACGCTTGTAGTGCTCCTCGATGGTGATGGCGTAGCGGGACAGTTCCAGCAGTTCCTCGTCGGTGAGGGCGAACTGGTGGCGCAGGTGCAGGGGCACGTCCTCCACCCGGGTGGAACGCTCCGCCACGGACTCGCCGGCGAACACCATGCGGATGGCCTTCTCGCCCAGGGTCTTGCGCACCACGGGGCGCTTGCCCTCCTTCAGCTTGGGCTTGTGCACGTAGTACTCGTCCGGGTTCACCGCTCCCTGGACCACGGTTTCCCCCAGGCCATAGGCGGCGTTGATGAACACAACGTCGCGGAAGCCGGATTCGGTGTCCAGGGTGAACATGACCCCCGCCGCCCCCAGGTCGGAGCGCACCATGCGCTGGATGCCGGCGGACAGGGCCACGGCGCCGTGGTCGAAGCCGTGGTGCACCCGGTAGGCAATGGCGCGGTCGTTGTAGAGGGAGGCGAAGCAGCGCTTCACCGCGTCGATGAGGTTTTCGGCGCCGCGGATGTTGAGGAAGGTCTCCTGCTGGCCGGCAAAGGAGGCGTCCGGCAGGTCCTCGGCGGTGGCGGAGGAACGCACCGCGAAGAGCAGGTCCTCTTCCGCCTCGGCGCACATGAGGCGGTGCTCGTGGCGGATGGCGGTCTCCAGGCCGGGGGGCAACGTGGCTTCCATCATCCAGCCCCGGATTTCCCGGCCCGCAGCAGCCAGGGACACGGTGTCCTCCACGTTGAGGGTTGCCAGCCGGGCGGCGATGCGGTCTGACAGGCCGTCCTTGGCCAGGTATTCGCGGAAGGCATCGGCGGTGGTGGCGAAACCGCCAGGAACCCGCACCCCTTCGTCAGTGAGGTTGTGGATCATCTCGCCCAGGGAGGCGTTCTTGCCGCCCACGTGCTCCACGTCCCCCATGCCCAGGGTCTCGAAGCGAGCCACGTATTGGACGTGTTGCTGCACGCCGGTTTGCGGGGTGGGTTGCACTGCATCGTTCATGACCGTCTCCAAAACTTGCGAAAAGTTGTCCAATACCGCCTTCGTCCGCGTCATTCATTACCGGCTTATCGGCCGGAATGAGCATCCGCTTTATGTATTTTTCGTATCACAGGCATTGCCGCCACAGCCTCCGCTGCCGCAATGGCCACCGCAGGCGCCGCCTTCCTTGCGGAAGGGCCCCAGTTCAGGATGGCGGCGGGCAAAAAGCTTGTAGTAACGGTCCACCACGATGCCCGCCAGCATGATCAGCAGGATCAGTCCGATGGTGACCAGGTAAACGCTCATCCCCTCACTCCCCCGCCCCCAGGCCGGCGAAGCCCATGAAGGCCAGGGAAAGCAGTCCTGCCAGCATCAGGGCCAGGGCCGTGCCCTGGACCACGTTGGGCACGGTGGCCAGGTTGAGCCGCTCCCGCAAGCTGGCCATGAGGGTCAGGGCCAGGGTGAAACCGGCGCCGGCGCCCACGGCGAAGGCCAGGGACTGGAGGAAGCTGTATTCACGGGCTGTCTGGAACAGGGCCACCCCCAGCACGGCGCAGTTGGTGGTGATGAGGGGCAGGTAGATGCCCAGGGCCCGGAACAGGGCCGGGCTGTACTTTTTCAGCACCATCTCCACCAGCTGCACCGCCGCGGCGATGACCACGATGTAGGAAATTAGGCGCAGGAACTCCAGTTCGAAGGTGGTGACCAGGTAATTCAGCCCGTAGGCGCACAGGGAGGCCACCAGCATGACGAAGGTGGTGGCGGCGCCCATGGGCACGGCGGTGTTGAGCCGGGCGGACACCCCCAGGAAAGGACACAGGCCCAGGAACATGGCCAGCACGAAGTTGTTGGCCAGGACCGTGGCGACGAAGATCTGGCCCAGGGAGGCTTCGTTCATGATCGGGAATGGGTAATGGGGGATGGGGCATGGGAGGGGGCGGATGGTGCTTTCCCATCCCTCATCCCCCTTCCCCCATCCCGGGTCTTCAGCCAGTTGAACAGCAGCAGCCAGGCCCCCAGCACGAAGAAGCCGCCGGGGGGCAAAACCATCACCACCCAGGGCTGGAAGTCCGGCCCGAACAGGGAAAAGCCGAACAGCTTGCCGGCCCCCAGGATCTCCCGCACCGAGCCCAGGGCAAAGAGGCCGATGGAAAATCCCAGGCCCATGCCCAGGGCGTTGGTCACGGCCGTCACCGGCCCGTGCCTGGAGGCATGGGCTTCGGCCCGACCCAGGATGATGCAGTTCACCACGATGAGCTGGATGAAGGCCCCCAGGGCCTCGTACACCTCCAGGCTGATGGCGGCGATGAGGTAGTCCACCACCGTGACGAAGGTGGCGATGATGACGATGTAGGTGGCGATGCGTACTTCCTTGGGCACCAGCTTGCGGATCAGGGACACCAGCAGGGCCGAGCAGGTGAGCACGAAGGTGGTGGCCACGCCCATGGCAATGGCGTTCTGGGCGGATACCGTCACCGCCAGGGCCGGACACATGCCCAGCACCATGACGAACACGGGGTTCTGCTTCCAGATGCCCTCCATGAAGTTTTCCATGGGGGTGAGGTCTTGTTGGCCGGGAATCATGTTGGGATGCCTTCGGCAGTGAAGGGGGAAGGGTAAAGGGTGAAGGGTGAAACCCAGGCGGCGCTGCCGTTCTTACCCTTCTCCCTTCCCCCTTCCCCCTTCACTGCTTCCATATTCGGCACCAGCAGGGGCAACAGGCGCTGGGCGCTGTCGTTGATGCCCTTGCCAACGGCCTTGGAGGTCACCGTGGCGCCGGTGATGGCGTCGATCTGCCAGGGCTGGTTCTTGGCACCGTGCTTGACGGTCCTGACGGCGTTGGCCAGGGCCTTCATGTCCGCGGCGAGGCGCACGTCCAGGGCCTGGAAGTTCTTCAGGAAGGCCGCATCGGTGATGATCTTGTCGCCGATGCCCGGGGTCTCCCGGTGGGACACCACGCCGAAGCCGACGATGACCTGGCGCTGGGGGTCGTAGGCGTACAGCACCCGCACCATGTCGGCGTAGCCCATGGCGGCCCCCTCGGCGGCGATGCCTTTGAGCTGTCCTGCCTGATCGTAGGCGGCGTGGAACGCAATTCCCCCTTCCGGCTGATATCCGCTCGCGGGGACGATGCCGGCGCTGCTGGCGTGGAATGACTTCATGCTGGTGGCCCCGGGGATCACCCTGAACACCGCCCGCTCCAGCACGATGCGCTTGTTGGCGGCCACGGCTTCCAGGGTGCCCTGGTAGGCGGAGACGATGAGGATGCCGCACAGGGTGGCCACCAGGCCCAGGGTGACAATCATGGCCCGGCTGGTGGTGGTGGGCCCCGCGGGTGGCGTGGCCATGGACTGGGCAGCCTCGCTCATGGCCGCTTCTCCCCTGCCCCGCCGAAGCGATGGGCGCCGAACACGCGGGGCTGGGTCCACTGGTCGATGAGGGGTGCCAGGGCGTTGCCCAGGAGAATGGCGTACATGACCCCCTCGGTGAGGCCGCCGAAATAGCGGATCATCACCGTCACCACGCCAATGACGGCGCCGTAGATCCATACGCCCAGGGGCGTCACCGGCGAGGTGACCATGTCCGTGGCCATGAACACGGCCCCCAGCATGAGGCCGCCGGAGAGCATGACGAAAAGGGGCTCCGGATAGCGGGTCGGGTCGATGGCCTGGAACAGCCAGGCAACCAGGGCAGCGGAGCCCAGCACGGCCACGGGGATGCGCCAGTCCATGAAGCGCCGGGCCGCCAGGTAGAGGCCGCACACCAGGATGAGGAGGGCCGAGGTTTCCCCCACCGAGGCGGTGGCGGCGCCATTGAGGAAATCCAGTGGCGCAGTGAGCTGGTTGTCGAACTTCCATTTGGCCAGGGGCGTGGCCTGGGACATGCCGTCCAGCATCCGGGTCTTCACCCAGCCGGAGATATCCGGCGGCGTCATCAGCGGCATCGTGAACGTGGTGGGAATGAAGCCGGTGAACCGCCCGGGCAGGTAGGCCGGCACGAAGGTGGTGATGGAAACGGGGAAGGCGGCCTGGACGAAGGCCCGGCCCACCAGGGCGGGATTGAAAACGTTGTAACCCATGCCGCCGAACAGGGCCTTGCCCAGGGCGATGGCTGTAAAACCCGCCACGCTGGCCATCCACAACGGGAAACTGGGTGGCAGCACCAGGGCCAGCAGCAGTCCGGTGATGGTGGCGCTCCAGTCCGAAAGGGTACTGGCGGTGCCTGACATCCAGTTGAAGAAGCGCTCCGTGGCCAGGCAGGTGCCGGTGACGACGAGGGTCAGGGCCAGCACGGACAGGCCGTACTGCCAGAAGGAAAAGGCCAGGATGGGCAGCAGGGCCAGCACCACGTTGAGCATGATCCGCTCGACGCTGACGTCGCGCTTCACATGGGGCGCGGTGCGCAGTTCGGTGAGGGGGCTGCTCATGGCTGTGGGTACCGGGACGACCACGGCGCAACGGAGGTGGCAAGCGTGGTGAATGTCATGTCGGGTCAGGTCAGGCGTGGAGGGCCCGCGGCATTCCGGAAGCAGCAGGCATCATCATCAGGTCCTGATGGTCTGTCCAGGACCGCAGCAGACGGTCCAGTTCCCGGGGATTGGGGCGACGGCCGGCCAGGGGGGCGAAGGCGTCCACCAGCTTGCGGCAACAGGCGAAGAAGCGGGCGTACTGGGGATCGTGCTCGCCACCGGCCAGATAACCACATTCACCCCAGCCCAGTGCCAGCGCTGCTGCTTCCACCCGGCTGTCATAGACGAAGAAGAGTTCGGGGAAGTGGAAATGCAGGTACTTGGAAGCCAGGGAGCGGGCCTGCTCCGGGGGCAGATCGTCGAACACGTCCATGACACGCTTGTGCATCTCGAACACCCGGGCCGGATCAATCTGCTCCGCTGTGGTGAGTCCGGCGAACCAGCGGTCCACGCCTGAATGGCCCAGGCGATAGGCGGTGAACTCGGGGGACACCTCCTCCACCTTCAAGCCATGGTCGGCGCACAGGCGCAGGATCATGCGCAGCTTGTCGGCCACGATTTCACCGCTGATGTGATGCCGATGCAGGTAACAAAGCTCGTAAAGAGCGCGGGTACGCACGTCCTGAGCGGACCGGGCCAGGGTATCGGTGATGAATTCGCGGGTGAGCTGGGGCTGCATGGGTTGCGTAGGTCCTATGGCTCAGGGTTGGTCAGGAAGCGGCTTTCTCGCGCAGGATGCCCTTGGCCACGCGGAACTGCTGCACCAGGGGAATGCTGGAAGGACAGACGAAGGTGCAGCAACCGCATTCGAAGCAGTCGCCCAGGTGATACTCGGCGCCCATGGTCTCGTAGTCCGCCTTGCCGGCCAGCATGCCCAGCATGGATGGGTTCAGGCCCATGGGGCAGGCTTTAAGGCACTCGCCACACTTGATGCAGGGCTTGGCAGTGCGGTTCTCCTCCGCCTGCACGTGGCGGCCGTCGAAGACCAGGATGCCGGACACCCCTTTGGTCACGGGCACGTCCAGGGAGGCCACGGCCTGGCCCATCATGGGCCCGCCCAAAATGATCTCCCGCTCGGTCACGTCCGGGGCACCGGCCCAGGCCAGCACATGGCGCATGGGCGTGCCGATGGGCACCCAGTAGTCTCCGGGCCGGGCGATGCCAGGGCCGGTGACGGTCACCACCCGCTCGGTGAGGCCATGGCCCTGGGGCAGCAGTCGGCCCATCATGGCCAGTGTGCCCACGTTGTTCACCACCACGCCGAACTCGGAAGCCCGCCTGCCGGGGGGCACGTCCAGGCCCATCACGGAGTGGATGAGCATCTTCTCCGCGCCCTGGGGGTACTTGGTAGGCACGGCCACCACGGAGATGGAACCATCGGCCGGCAGCTTGCGGCGGATGGCACCCACCGCGTCCAGCTTGTTGTCCTCCACGCCGATCACCGCCCTGGAGGCCCCCACGGCCCGCATGGCGTAGCCGATGCCCGTGAGCAGGTCGTCGGTGAGTTCCAGCATCATGCGGTGGTCGCAGGTGAGGTAAGGCTCGCACTCGCATCCGTTCACCACCAGGGTGTGGATGGCATGCTCTCTGGGCGGGCTAAGCTTCACGTGGCTGGGGAAGGCCGCGCCTCCCAGGCCCACCAGGCCCGCGTCCCATACGGCCTGGACGATCTCTTCCGGGGGCAGGCCATCCATGTCCCGGGGCTCGCCCCAGGCCAGCTCCTGGACGGAGCCCTCGTATACGCGTATGACAATGCTGTCCACCCAGTTGCCCTGGGCGGTGGGACGGGGCTCGATGGCCTCCACCACGCCGTCCGCCGGAGCGTGCAGGGGCACGGACATGAACCCGTCCGCCCTGGCGATAAGTTGACCGCGTACGACCTCCTGGCCCACCTGGACGGTGGGCACTGCCGGCTTCCCTATGTGCTGCGAGATGGGGAGGGTCATGCGCGGCGCAAAAGGCAACCGACGAATCGGCGTGCCGGCAGTGCTCTTGTTGCCCTCGGGGTGGACCCCGTGGGCGAAAGTCTTGCGCCTGAACAGTTGCATCAAGCGTGAAAAGTGAAACGTGACCTCGCCGCTGTGCGGAAACGAGTGAAACGTGGAAACTCGTGTGGCTGCACCGTTCACTTTTCACCCTTCACATTTCACGTTTCACGGAATCAGTTGAACTTCGCGGCCCGGGCCATCAGCTTGTCGACGCCCGGCTCGTTCATGTTCCAGGGGGTGCCCGGGTGGATGCAGCCCGCCGTGCACTTCTCTGCCGCCTTCACCAGATTGGCGAAGGTGGTGCCCTGGGGATTGATCACCACCACCTGCTTCTGGTCGTTGTACTGGAAGGCCTTGGGCGCCAGGTTGGTGCACTCGTCGCAGGCGGTGCACTCCGGGGTCTCGATCCACACGGCCTCGTAGCCGTCTGCATTTGCGGCCGGCCGACCGCTGGCCACGGGAGCCGCTGTGGACGACGCCACAGGGGCGTCCACCGCCACGACACCACCGAAGGCCGCCAGGCTGGCGGACAGCTTCTGCACCAGCTCGGCCCGGGCCCTCTCGGCGATGGCTTCCTCGTCCACGGCGGGCCGGTCCAGGCCGGCCACGTTCTTCAACTGCTTCCAGAAGTTCTGCCGCTCGAGGCAGGACTTCACCAGTTCCTGGGACACGATCACCCGCATCAAGCGGTTCTTCTTGTCCACGGCCCAGATGTAGGGGAACTTGCCGTCCCGGTCTTCCTCCTCCATCTTGAGGAAGTCCGCGAGCGCAACCATGTCGTCGTTCCAGGTCTCGGGCGGGGCCTTCTTGAACTGCTTGGCGAAGCGGCCTTCCGTGAGGGCGAAATCGGCAAAGGTAAAGGGCAGCACCATCTTCTGCTCGTTGCCCTCCTCGTCCTTGTATGCCAGGGTGTACTCGGGCCAGTCGTCCTCCATGGCGGGGTTGCCCTCCAGGGAGACGCACTCGCTGAAGGTGACGCCCAGGTCCGGGTCGTACCTGAACAGGGGATAGGCGCGGGACTCCACCGCCATCTTGGACTGCTCCACGGAGCGGTCATCGCCCACGCCGTGCTCCACGGGACACACGGCGTAGATGTTGAACAGGGCGGGACGGCGGGAATTGAGGCCTTCGATGTAGCCCTCGATGAGGTGGGTGGGACTGGAGATGGCGCTCTGGAGCACGTAGCTGGTGCGGTGGGCCATGCCGATAAGACTCATCTCCTTGCGCACTTCCTGCTTGCCCTTTTTCGCCTTGCCATAGGGGGACATGTCCGCCACCTGGCCGACGAAGGTGGAGGTGGCAGCCTGGCCGCCGGTGTTGGAGTACACCTGGGTGTCCACCACCAGGATCTTGACGGGCTTGCCGGTCATGAGGGCCCGGGACAGGTTCTGGAAGCCGATGTCGTACATGGCGCCATCACCGCCGATGGCCACCACGGGCGGGCACAGCTTCCATTCCTCGTCGCTGAATTTCTCCCAGGTGAAGTGGGTGAAGAAGCTTTCATGCTCATCCGGGTTGTAGCCCTTTTCCAGTTCGATCTCGGCCATGCGCACGGCCTTGAAGCCTT
This sequence comes from Thiobacillus sp., assembly GCA_024235835.1. Lineage (NCBI taxonomy): Bacteria > Pseudomonadati > Pseudomonadota > Betaproteobacteria > Nitrosomonadales > Thiobacillaceae > Thiobacillus > Thiobacillus sp. The sequence continues at coordinate 486,035 of JACKLQ010000001.1, forward strand.
CCGCCATCTTGGACATGTGGCCCTCGAACAGGCCCAGAGCCACGGAGGGGGAGTCCTGGAACAGGTGGGAAGTCCAGGGGAATGGATAGGGGTTGTAGGGGAAGGTGGAGCCCCAAACGGAAGTGCAGCCGGTGGAGTTGACGATGCCCATCTCGGCCCGCCCCCGCCGGGTGGGGCCTTCGACGTAGCGCCAGCGCAGGTCCTTCAGCTTCTCCAGCAGCTGGGTGGCCCACTTGAGCCACTTGGGATCGATGGGCTGGCCGACGCTGCGGGCGGAAAGCTGCTGGGACAGGGCCGCCAGGGTCAGGTCATGGCCCTGGTTGGCGTCCACGGCTTCCATGACGGCGCGGGTGTCGGTGAAGTCCACACTTTCAGTGAGCTTCATGCGGATGTGCTTTTCCAGGCCCATGACCAGACCGTCGATCTTCTCCACGAAGCTCTTGACCCGGGGCTGCATCAGGGCGGTGACGGTGCCGGTGAAGAGGTGGATGGCGGTCTTCTCGCCGCACCCCAGGCAGGCACCGTCGCCGCAGGCCATGGAGTTGTAGTTCTTCTTGTCCAGCAGCAACGTCTCCAGGGCGCCGATCTTCTCGTCCAGATCGTCGATGCGGCTGAACTTCTGGGGCGTGGTGGGCAGGTCCAGCCAGAATTTCCAGTCGCGGCGCAGCACCTCGATGGATTCCGGCGTCTGGGTCACCATGCGCAGGGCATCGTCCTCGCAGACCTCCACGCATAGTTGGCAGCCCTTGCAGGTGTAGGGGTTCACGGTAATGGAGAACAGGCCACCGGCACCCTTGGCCTTCTTCTCCCGGGTGGTCCAGTAGGGCTTGGTGGCGGCAAACTTGAAGCCGCCCATGGCGTCCTTCAGCAGCTCGAACTCCGCCGCCAGTTTGTCCCTGTCCTCGCCCTGGGCCGGATCCTCGGCGAAGGTCTCGGCCATGGCCAGGTCGAACAGGGCGCGCACGTCCACGCCGTCCTTCTCCAGCTTGCCCTTCAGCTTCTTCTCGATGGTGCGGCTAGCCTTGCGCAGGAAGCGAGTGGGCCGTCCGCCCAGTTCGATCTTCTGCACCGCGGTGTTGAGGATGTCGGCCACGTCGGACACCAGGCCGGGGATGGCGGAGTCCGGGCACTCGGTATAGCAGTTGCCGCAGGCGGTGCAGTTCTCGGCGATCCACTCAGGATGCTCGAAGCGGATCTGGGTCATGTCCCGGAACACGCCGGTGACGGCGGGGATCAGCGCCATGCCCATGAAGGGGTCCACCATGTTGTCCGAGCCCTTGCCGGCAGCATAGAAGCTGCCGGTGGCTTCCCAGAAGCGGTGGATGTCGGCAGGCTTGAAGGCCTTCTCGCCATCGCCCTCGGGCTGTTCCTTCAGCATCACCGGCAGCATTGGGGCCGTCCTGGCAGCCACCTGGCGGACACCCACCTTCTTCAGCTCGGCGGGGATCTCGTGAAGTTCCTCGTAGCCCCGCTTCACAACCCGCAGGTTGTCGTCCACCACCCGCTTGCCCTTCTTGCCGAACTTATCGTTGAGCTGGCTTTCGATGGCCTTGAACAGGGTTTCCTCATCGAAACCGGCCCGCTGCATCACGTCGGAGGCGTGGAAGAAGGCGCCCTGGAAGGCGTTGCCCTGCATGCGCAGCTGCAGGTCCGGGTTGCTGGCCTCTTCCCGGGCGATCTTGAAGGCGTCCAGGTAGAACACGCGGATGCCGTTGTCGGCGATGAATTTCTGGGCATGGACCGGGAAGCTGGCCCACAAGGCCTCGGGGCTGTCCAGGTTGCTCTGGATGATGAACACGCCGCCCTTGGCCAGACCGCCCACGGCATTGGTGTGGCCGAACACGGAGGGGTCGGGGGAGAGCACCACGTCCACGTTGGTGTATTCGCAGTTGATGCGGATGGGTTCCGGAGCCGCCGACAGGTAGTAGGTGGTGGGCATGCCCTTCTTCTCGGAGCCGTACTTGGGGTTGGCCTTGATGTCCCAGCCCAGCAGCTCGTACAGGGTCATGGCCAGGTTCTTGCCGGTGGTCACCGCGCCCCAGCCCCCCACGGAGTGCATGCGCACGGCGATGGCTTTCGCCGGCAGCAGGTTGGGGTTCACGGACCCCTTGAGGGCCATTTCCTTGATGCGGGGATAGGCTTCCTGCAATTCCTGCTGGCGGATCTCCTGCTTGGGATTGGCGCTCTGGTCCCGCACGAAATCCACGGAGAGGTAATAGAACGGCCGCTTGGTACCGCCGGGCAGCATGTTCTCCACCGCCGCCACCAGGCCTTCCGGTTGCAGGTCCCGGGAACCCAGGCCGTAACACCCTGAATACAGGCGGGGCATGTCCTTGGCGGAGGCGTAGCTGGCATATCCAGCGTAAGGCTTGTCGCCCTCCGCGCCGCCGTTCTCCAGGCACTTGGTGACACTGGCGCGTACTTCCCGCATGAGGGGCAGGTCTTCGGACAGGGGCTGGTCGGTGCGCTCCAGCACGGCCACACCCTTCTTGCCCTTGAGCACATGGCCCAGCACGTCCCCCGGGAAGGGGCGGAACAGGGTCATGTTGATCACGCCCACCTTGAGCTTCTTCTCCTGGCGCAGCCAGTCGGCCACGGCCTCGGCCTGCACGCACATGCTGCCCTGGCCCAGGATGACGTATTCGGCGTCGTCGCAGCGGTATGTCTCGACGCGGTCATAGCGGCGGCCGGAGAGTTCGGTGAACTCCGCCATGCAGCGGTCCATGATTTCAGGGATGTGCTGGAAGAAATAGGGACGCTGGGCCGCCACGGTCTGCATGTAGGCGTCCTGGTTGGCCACGGCGCCGGAAACCATGGGCATGTCCACGTCCCAGATGGCGGGCACCCGGCGGCGCCTGGGGCCGTAGATCAGTTTCTGGGCGGGGGTGGGGGTGTCGATGATGTCGTCGGGCTTGCCCAGGTACTCCTGCACGAAGTCCTTCTCGGGCACCAGCACCGGCTCGATGAGGTGGGTGGTAAGGAAGCCGTCCATGCCCACGATGGCGGGGGTAAGGGACAGTTCGGCGGTCTTGCGGGCGATCATGTTCAGGTCGGCGGCCTGCTGGGCGTTCTTGGCGAACACCTGGATGAAGCCCGTGTCGTCCACGCAGTGGTAGTCGTCATGGCCGCAGTGGACGTTCAGGGTGGCCTTGGTGATGGCGCGGCAGCCCAGGTTCAGCACGTAGGGCAGGCGCTTGCCCACGGCGCCGTAGAGGGATTCGTGCATGAAGGCCACGCCCTGGGCGGAGGAGAAGTTGGTGGCGCGCAGGCCGGTCATGGCCATGCCCGCGGTGACGCCGGCTGCGGCGTGCTCGGATTCCGGCTCCACGAAGATCAGGGGCTTGCCGGAGATGTTGACGTGGCCGGCGGCGGCGGATTCGGCCCAGTACTCGCCCATCTGGGTGGAGGGCGTGATCGGATACGCGCCAGCGGCGTCGGAGGCTTCCCGTTCAATCAGGATGACCGCGGTGTTGCCATCGATGGCATCCCTGACACCGGGATACTTCACGACCTTGGCCTCGGACTGGGTGCCGCCGCCGGTTTTCTCCAGCAGATGCTTCTCGAACAGTTGCTTAATCATCGGGTTTCTCCTCTCGACAACCGCGTCGGCCCTGGGCCTAGAGCGCACTTTCCATGGGCAGGGGCTCGGTGCGCACGATGCGCTTCGCTTCCCTGCCCTTGTTGATCCTGCCATCGTCCAGCCAGACGATGGCTCCGCTGGGGCAACGCTCGATCACCTTGGGCGTGGCCAGCTTGTTCCTGCTGTAATCGATCACGGCCAAGTCCCGATCCAGGTGCATGAGGCCCGCGGGTGCATCGGCCACGCACTTGCCGCAGGCGGTGCAGGCCACCTCGCACTGCAGTTCGGCGGTGTCGCCGTCGGCGTGGTTCTTGCAGGCCACCCACAGGTGATGGGATAAAGGCTGCAACGAAAACAGGTCCTTGGGGCACACGTCCACGCAGTCGCCACAGGCGGTGCATTTGGCCGTGTCCACCACGGGCAGGCCGAACTGGTTCATGCTGATGGCATCAAACCCGCACTCGGTCTCGCAATCGCCCAGGCCCAGGCAACCCCAGGCGCAGGCCTTGCCGCCGCCTCCCACCACCGCCGCGGCGCGGCAGGAACTGAGGCCCTGGTAATGGGCCCGCATGCGGGCCACGTGGCGACCGCCGGCACAGGCCAGGCGGGCCACCCGTTTTTCCAGGGTGCCCATCTCGACGCCCAGGAACTTGGCGATGTAGCCGTTCATGTCAGGGGCATTCACCGTGCACTTGGCCGGCTCGATCTGGCCCGCCACCACCTGCTCGGCGAAGTTGCGGCAGCCGGCGGTGCCGCAGGCCCCGCAGTTGGACTTGGGCAGGAGTTCCTCCACCTGCTCGATGCGGGGATCCTCGTAGACGTAGAGGCGCTTGTTGGCCATGGCCAGAAGCCACGCCAGAAATCCGCCCAGCAGGGCCATGAAGATGCCGGCAAACAGCAAATTGCTCATCCGCTCCTCTCCGTCAAACCCGACAAAATCTGTCGGAATTAAGGACCATCTAGTCTTAATTGTTGCGGATTGAAGTCTAAGAATTTTTTAATGATTGAATGATGCAATTATTTCAATTATGTGTATTGAATGCTTTAATGTGAGTGGATTGGACACCGGAGACGACCATGCGTGAAGACTCCCCTCTCTACTACAAGAACAGCCGTCTCAAGCAGTTGCGGGCATTCTCCCAGGTGGTGCGCAGCGGCAGCATCTCCAAGGCCGCGGAAAAATTGTTTCTGTCCCAGCCTTCGGTGTCCCTGCAGGTCCAGGCCCTGGAACGGGAACTCAACGCCACCCTGTTCGAGCGCCGGGGCCCCAACCTGAAGCTGACGCCGGAGGGCGAGGTGCTCTATCAGCTGGCAGACCCCCTGGTGGAGGGCATCGACCGGCTGCAGGAGAACTTCACCGCCCATTTCGGCAAGATCGATTCCGGCGAATTGAACATCGGCGCGGGGGAATCCACCATCCTCTACATCCTGCCGGAACCGGTGCGACGTTTCGTCCAGGCCTATCCGGGCGTATCCCTGAAGATGCACAACGTCACAGGCCGGGACGGCCTGAAGATGCTACGGGGGGACGAGATCGACTTCGCCGTGGGTTCCATGCTGGATGTGCCTGAAGACATCGAATACACCCCCGTGGTCACCTTCGACCCCATGCTGATCGCCCCCAAGGATCACCCCCTGGCCGTCAAGGACCGGAAAGGCGGCAAGGTCACACTGGAGGACGTGAGCCACTTCGGCCTGATCCTGCCCCCCAGCCATCTGTCCACCTGGCGCATCGTCAAATATGTGTTCCAGCAGCACAACCTCACCTTCTCCGTGACCCTGGAGGCGGGAGGCTGGGAGGTGATCAAGAAATACGTGGAACTGGGCATGGGCATTTCCATCGTCACCGACATCTGCCTGACGGGCGACGAAAAGCTGGCCCGCATCCCCCTCACCGAGTATTTCCCCCAGCGAGGCTACGGCCTGGTACTGCGCAAAGGCCGCTTCATGTCGCCCCAGGCCCGCCGCTTCATCGAGATCATGGAAAGCGTCTATGCGGACGGGCAGAATCTACCCCGTCCCAAGCCTTCCAGCGGCACCGGCAACCTGGATGCCCTGGCAGACGAACTCTACATCGGCCCCGACGTGCCCTGATTCCACCCAGACTGTCCCGAGAGTCCACCATGCCCCCTGCCCGCCCGGTCTTCTTCATCTCCGACCACACCGGCATCACTGCCGAGGTCATCGGCAAGAGCCTGCTGTCCCAATTTCCGGGACAGCACTTCCACGTCATCAACATGCCTTTCATCGATTCCCTGGAGAAGACCCGGGCAGCGGCCAGGCAGATCCATGATGCCTGGGAGCACGACGGCATCCGACCCATGGTCTTCTCCACCCTGACCGACCCGGAGGCTCGGGCGGTGTTCAATGAATGCAAGGCCCTGGTGATGGACATCTACGGTCACTTCCTGGGCATGATGGTGGACGAACTGGGCATCCAGCCCCAACCCAAGCGGGGCCGGGCTCACGGCATGAAGGACTTTGGCACCTACCATTCCCGCATCGACGCGGTGAACTTCACCCTGGATGTGGACGATGGCCTGAGCCAGGCAAAATATGCCATGGCGGACTTGATCCTCGTAGGTGTGTCCCGCAGCGGCAAGACCCCCACGTCCCTGTACATGGCCATGCAGTACGGCCTGCGGGTGGCCAACTACCCCCTGACGCCTGAGGATTTCGAGCAACCCGGCCTGCCCCGGACCCTCAAGCCCCACATCCACAAGCTGTGGGGCTTGACCCTGGCGCCGGAACGCCTGGCCCAGATACGGGAGGAACGCCGCCCAAACAGCAGCTACGCCTCCCTGGAAACCTGCCAGAACGAGTTGCAGGAGGCCGAATCCCGCATGCGGGACTCGGGCATCCCAGTGGTGGACAGCACCCACCGCTCGGTGGAGGAGATTGCCGCCCTCATCAAGCAGTGCCTGCCGCCGCTGCCGGATCAGGAGATCTGACGCACCCGCTCGAACAGGCACACGGCCGCGGCCGTGGCCACGTTGAGGGACTCCACCCGTCCGGGCATGGGAATGGAAAAGGGTTGGCAGGCCGCCTGCAATTCCCGGCTCAATCCAGCCCCTTCATTGCCGAAAGCGAACCCCACCCGGCCTGACAGGTCCAGGTCGTAGAGACTTCGAGAAACTCCCAGCATTCCGGCATAGACCGGGCCTGGGAAGTCCCTGGCCACAGATTCCAGGTCAACACCTTCCTGGACGGCAAGCTGGAACTGGGCCCCCTGCCCGCCCCTCAGGCATTTGGGCGACCAGGCCTCGGCGCAGCCCTTGGACAGGCAGACCCGATGACCGCCAGCGGCAGCGGCCACCCGCAGGAGGGCCCCCAGGTTGCCCGGGTCCTGGATGTCCTCCAGCAACAGTATGAAACCCTCGTCGTCCGTCACCCGCTCTGGGATGTCCAGCACCGCCAGCACACCCGTGGGGGTTTCCACGGGGGAAAGTGCGGCGAACAGGCCATCCGCCAGGGAGATGGAAGGAACCGGGCCCAGACGGTACAGCCAGGCCGCCAAGGCCGTTTGTGGATAGCTCTCGGCGAAGGCCAGCAGACAGGGCTTCAAGCCAGCCTGGAGGGCAGCCTCCAGCAAATGTTCGCCGTCCAGCAGGGTTTGGCGTTGCCCCCGCCGGTCCCTGGCATTCCGGGCCAGCCCGTGGAGATGACGGAAGGTGGGGTTATCCCGGGAGGCGATGTGCTTCAGGGACACTGTCCGACGGCCCCTTCGCCGCACTGATGGCCATCCGGCCAGACCGCCCGCTCCAATTGCGCGCCCTCAAGGCGCACCCCTTCCAGGCGCGCATCTTGCAAGACCGCGAATCGCAGGTCGGCCTGGGACAGGTCCGACCCCGTCAAGTCGGCGCCGGTGAGATCCGCGCCAGAAAGATTGATGCCCTTGAGGTTGGCATTGCGCAGGTTAGCGTGGTTGAGCGCGGCGTAGCTCAAGTCGGCCTGGGACAGGTTGGCCCCTTCAAGGTTGACCCGCTCCATGCGCGTGTTTCTGGCCACGGCTCCCGGCGCGGCCAGACCCCGCTTGTCGCAGCGACCCCAGTTGACGGCCTCGGCAAGGGGAGCGCCGCATGTGGCCACCAGGCTGATCCCGGCCTGGATTCCAGATCCACCCTTTTGCGCCTGCCAGATGAAAAAAATCGCCCCCACCAGGACAAGAACTGCCAGCAAGCCGGCCACCACGGGGGGGCGCCGGCCCTGCTGCTTTTGCAGCAAGGTATCGGTTTGGGCCTGGTCCTGGACCAGGGCTTGACGCACGCGCCGTTCCATGGCCAGGTCATGGGGTTCAGCCAGATCGATGTCGGAGGTGTCGTGCAGCCAGCGGCGCCGGGCCTGGGCCCGCTCCTCCCGCCAGGACTGCCGGTTCATCTCGCCCTGCTCCGACGGCGGCGTCTTCTCGGGCTCGAACTGGCCGCTTTCCACGATGGTCAGCCAGTCCACCTGGTCAAGGCTGATTTCCCAGGCCGGGGTGACCTCTCCGTTCTGGAGGAATTCCCGGACCTGTAGCGCGGGAAAGGGTCCGATGACCGAGGCACCGGGACTTTGGCGTAGATACCAGAGGGGCTGGGACATCGCTTCCTGATGCTGTCGTGACGGGCTGTGCAGCATTGTCCCACTGTAGGGGCAAAAAAAAAGCCCGGTCGGGTGACCGGGCTAAATCCACCTAAGGAGGAGGATGGAGGAGACAACACTGATAATGCTTAGGGAGTAAGCATCGAGCACCAGTGTCATAAGCATTTTCTAATATTGATGTTTTCGAAACAACCCAGTCTTGAAACATCGAAAATGGCCATGTGGCGGTGTGTTGCAAAATCACAACAAATACCCGGGACTGAACCTACCAAACACTAATTGACGGTGTAGCCAGGAAAGAGGACGCTACCACTAGTATTCAGCCAAGGAGAAGAACATGCCCTCATCATCCCCTCTAAACATAAGAACACTGGCCCTGGTAGGTCATGGCGGCGCAGGGAAGACCACCCTGGCCGAGGCCCTGCTGGCCCAGGCGGGGAGCATCAGCACCATGGGAAGCGTCGAAAAGGGAGATACCGTCTGTGATTACGACCCCCTGGAGAAAGCCCACCTCCATTCCGTGAAGGTGGCGGTAAGCCACATGACGTCGGCAGAGTGCGACATCCACCTGCTGGACACCCCCGGCTACCCGGATTTCATGGGCCAGGCCCTGACGGCCCTGGACGCCGTGGACACCGTTGCAGTGGTCCTGGATGCCAAAAAGGGCATCGAACTCACCGCCCACCGCATGATGCACTGGGCCCAGACCCGCAAGCTGTGCCGCATGGTCATCGTCAACAAGATCGACACCCCGGACACTGACCTCTCTGCCCTGCTTGAAGAAATCCAGACCGCCTTCGGCCGGGAGTGCCTGCCCATCAACCTGCCGGCCGCAGGTGGCAGCGAGGTCACGGACTGTTTCTTCAATCCCGGCGGCAATGCCGACTTCTTGGGAGTGGAGGCCGCCCACGGCGCCCTGATCGACCAGGTAGTGGAGGTGGACGAAGACCTCATGGCCACCTACCTGGAACAGGGACACGTATCGCCCGAGCAACTCCATGCCCCCTTCGAGCAGGCCCTGCGGGAAGGCCACCTGGTGCCGGTCTGCTTCGTTTCCGCTCGCCAGGGCACCGGCGTCAAGGAACTGCTGGACATCGTCGTCAAGCTGCTGCCCAACCCCACTGAGGGCAATCCTCCCCTGTTCGTGAAGGGCGAAGGCGAAGCGGCCAAGCCCATCCTGGCGGAGCCGGACCCGGCCAAGCATGTGCTGGCCCACGTGTTCAAGGTGGAGATGGACCCCTACGTGGGCCGTACCGCCGTGTTCCGCGTGCACCAGGGTACCGTCACCCCGGATTCCCAGCTCTACATCGGCGAGCTGCGCAAGCCCTTCAAGGTGGCCCACCTGTACCGCCTCCAGGGCAAGAAGCTGGAACCCGTGGACGCCTGCGTGCCCGGCGACATCTGCGCCGTCACCAAGGTGGACGACCTTTCCTTCGACTCCGTGCTCCACGATGCCCCCGAGGATGACCACATCCATATGCGGCCCCTGGACTTTCCCCATGCGGTGTTCGGCCTGGCGGTGCGTACCAAGAAGAAATCCGACGTGGACAAGCTGTCCGAAGTGCTGCACAAGCTCGTCATCGAGGATCCCGCCCTCCATGTGGAGCACGATCCCACCACCCACGAGGCGGTCATCCGCGGCCTGGGCGAAACCCACCTGGCCTCGGTGCTGGAAAAGATGCGGGAGCAGTTCCGCCTGGACGTGGACACCCATCCGCCCTCCATTCCCTACCGGGAGACCATCACCCAGGCCGCCGAGGGCCACCACCGCCACAAGAAGCAGACAGGCGGCGCGGGCCAGTTCGGCGAGGTCTTCCTGCGCATCGAACCTCTGGAGCGGGGTGCCGGATTCCAGTTCGTGGACGCGGTGAAGGGGGGCGTCATCCCCGGCACCTTCATCCCCGCCGTGGAGAAGGGTGTAAGACAGGCCATGGAGGGCGGCGTGCTGGCGGGCTTCCCATTGCAGGACGTGCGCGTAACCGTCTATGACGGCAAGACCCATCCCGTGGACGGCAAGGAAATCGCCTTCGTCACCGCCGGCCGCAAGGCTTTCCAGGAAGCGGCGGCCAATGCCCGGCCCATCATCCTGGAACCCATCGTGCGCATCGAGCTAACCACCCCGGAAGCCACCATCGGCGACGTGAGCGGCGACCTTTCCGGGCGACGGGGCCAGATCACCGGCCACCAGACCGGCCGGGGCGGCATGCTGACCCTGCTGGGCCAGGCCCCCCTGGCGGAACTGGAAAGCTTCCAGTCCCGGGTCAAGTCACTGACCGGCGGCCAGGGTTCCTACAGCCTGGAATTCAGCCACTTTGACCCGGTGCCGCCCCTGGTGCAACAGCAACTGGCGGCCAGGTTCAAGCCGGCGCAGGAAGAGGACTGAAGGGCAGGACGTCTGAACTTACAAAAAAGGGGCCTGGAGGCCCCTTTTTTCATCACTCCCACTCTATTGTAAACAAGACATTTTTATCTTTTATATTCAATGGCTTATTTTCCTGCTAATTGGTAATACCATGAAAAATACCATGCTCAGAAAAGGCTTAACAATATTTTGAAAAATTGCCTACTGAGCGCTGCCGCACAGCTCCATAGGCCGCTTTCCTGGCTTTGCTTCCAGATGTATGCTCTTCTGCTCCTGCAGCTAATGGATCACCGCAAACAGGTTACTCGCCTGGGGATTCCCTTTCGACCCGAGCATCCGTATGAGACTCATGCTCGATTATTATTATTATAGAAGCCCCCATGAATAAATCGCTCATCATTTTCGGCATCGTCAACATAACCTCGGACAGTTTCTCCGATGGAGGCCGGTATCTGGCGCCAGACGCAGCCATTGCGCAGGCGCGTAAGCTGATGGCCGAGGGGGCAGATGTGATCGACCTCGGTCCGGCATCCAGCAATCCCGACGCCGCGCCTGTTTCGTCCGACACAGAAATCGCGCGTATCGCGCCGGTGCTGGACGCGCTCAAGGCAGATGGCATTCCCGTCTCGCTCGACAGTTATCAACCCGCGACGCAAGCCTATGCCTTGTCGCGTGGTGTGGCCTATCTCAATGATATTCGCGGTTTTCCAGACGCTGCGTTCTATCCGCAATTGGCGAAATCATCTGCCAAACTCGTCGTTATGCATTCGGTGCAAGACGGGCAGGCAGATCGGCGCGAGGCACCCGCTGGCGACATCATGGATCACATTGCGGCGTTCTTTGACGCGCGCATCGCGGCGCTGACGGGTGCCGGTATCAAACGCAACCGCCTTGTCCTTGATCCCGGCATGGGGTTTTTTCTGGGGGCTGCTCCCGAAACCTCGCTCTCGGTGCTGGCGCGGTTCGATGAATTGCGGCTGCGCTTCGATTTGCCGGTGCTTCTGTCTGTTTCGCGCAAATCCTTTCTGCGCGCGCTCACAGGCCGTGGTCCGGGGGATGTCGGGGCCGCGACACTCGCTGCAGAGCTTGCCGCCGCCGCAGGTGGAGCTGACTTCATCCGCACACACGAGCCGCGCCCCTTGCGCGACGGGCTGGCGGTATTGGCGGCGCTGAAAGAAACCGCAAGAATTCGTTAACTGCACATTCGGGATATTTCTCTATATTCGCGGTTCAGCAGGCATGTCCCCTTTGAGGGCGACCCGACGACAGGATAATCGACCTTATGGTGCGCAAATATTTCGGCACAGACGGTATTCGTGGCAAAGCCAACGAAGGCGCGATGACGGCGGAAACCGCCTTGCGCGTCGGCATGGCGGCTGGCCGTGTCTTTCGTCGCGGTGACCACCGCCATCGTGTCGTGATCGGCAAGGATACGCGCCTGTCGGGCTATATGCTTGAACCCGCGCTCACAGCCGGTTTCACCTCGATGGGCATGGACGTATTCCTTTTTGGCCCGCTGCCGACAACGTATAGGAAGAATAAACGCCCTTTTCACCCAAGTCCAACAGCTTTGGACCGCAGTTGACTCTTTCGACACCCCTGCGATGCAACCCAATCCGGCTGACGGGGAGCCAGCAACGCTGAAAATTTACCCTCCTCTTTCCCACTAGCGGCTCCTTTTCCGACAACCAGCACGGCGGATCCCTGCCGCGGCGCTGTGAACGCAGCATTTTGATTGGTATCGTTGGCCTTCAGGCTCGTCAGTCAAACAGACCCAGGAGCAGCTCAGCCGGTGGCGCCCGGCTTTCGGGTAACGCCCTGGTCCCGCTGGTTTCGGCTTTGTGCTTCAGGTGATCAAGGATCTGCTTGATCACTATAGGGTCTTCAATGCAGGCGATGACTTTCATGGCGCCGCCGCAGCCGCTGCAGGTCTCGATGTCGATATTGAAAACACGCTTGAGCCGTTGCGCCCATGTCATCGACGCTCGCCGTTGTGCTGGTGTTGCCGGTTCATCAGCCACCCTGACCTTGTTGCCCCTGCCCCGTTTTGCCGGCGTGACCAACGCCCGGTGCCGACTGTTGGGTGCGAACACCCCGTGGAAGCGGGTTAGGTTGACTCTGGGCTTCGGTACCAGGGCGGCCAGCCTTGCAATGAAATCCAATGGTTCGAAAATGACGTGCGTGGTGCCGTCCCGGTACGGCGTCTTGAGCTGGTAGCGCACGTTGCCGCCTCGTGTTAACGACAGCCGCTTCTCGGATACCGCCGGGCGGCTGATGTACCGGCACAGCCGTTCGAGCTTCTTGCGTTCATCGGCCCTGGCCGCCACGCCGGCGTGCAGGCTGAACCCGGCTACCTTGCCAATCCCGTCACCGAACGGATCACCACTGGTCGGCAGAGTTTGCAAAGTGAACACCTTTCGCCCCGCCTGTGAACCGACAGCGATACGGTAAGTGATCGAGTGCCCCAGCAGGGGTGTCATCGGGTCGTCATCCACCGCATCCGAGGCCAGATAGCTGTTTTCGACATCCCGTTCCAGCAGGCCTTGCCGTTCCAGATAGCGACCCACCCGGTGGGCGATGGTGTGCGTCAGCTGGGTGAGCTCTGGGCTGGTCGGCGCCTTGACCCAGCGGAAACGCGCTGAGCCGTGGGATTGCTCGACATACACACCGTCGAGAAACAGCATGTGGAAGTGAACATTCAGATTGAGCGCCGATCCAAAACGCTGGATCAGGGTGACCGCGCCCGTCTTGGCCACTTGGTGGGTATGGCCCGCTTTCTTGACCAGGTGCGTGGCAATGACGCGGTAAACGATGCCCAGCACCCGCCCCATGATCTCGGGCCGGCTGGCAAACAGGAAACGCAGCTGAAACGGGAAACTCAACACCCACTGACGCATGGGTTGTTCAGGCAGTACTTCATCAACCAGCAAGGCGGCACTTTCGGCCATCCGCCGCGCCCCACAGCTCGGGCAGAAACCGCGACGCTTACAGCTGAAAGCGACCAGGTGCTCGGCGTGGCAAGACTCGCAGCGAACCCGTAGAAAGCCATGCTCCAGCCGCCCGCATTGGAGAAATTCTTCAAATTCCCGTTGCACATAGCCCGGCAATTCCTTTCCCTGCTCTGCCATAAGCGCAGCGAATGCCGGGTAATACTCGTCAACGATCTGATAGAGAAGGGTTTGCTCGGGTCGGTGGCTCTGGTAACGACCAGTATCCCGATCCCGGCTGGCCGTCCTGGCCGCCACATGAGGCATGTTCCGCGTCCTTGCAATACTGTGTTTACATACAGTCTATCGCTTAGCGGAAAGTTCTTTTACCCTCAGCCGAAATGCCTGCCGTTGCTAGACATTGCCAGCCAGTGCCCGTCACTCCCACTCGATTGTAAACAAGCACACAAAACCCTTTAGTGACAACAATTTGCAAGAACTATCAGGCTCAGTGCCATGAAAAATACCATGACCAGATCATGAGGTTGAACACGGCTTGCGCCGGCAGCGTTCACGCTCCTGGTCGGCGATCTCGCCCGGCTGCAATGCTAGCTCAGCATCGGTCATGCGCTCCAGCACGTCGCGTAGGCGGATGGTGCAAGGAATGGGCGGCAGCTCGAACTCATAGCCGCCGGCGATCATTTCGGCCGCAATCTCCTCGGTGATGAAAAACGGCTCGTCGTCTTGGTTCGGCTTCTTCATGCCCTTTCCTCCTGGCGCTCATCCTGGCCGACAGCGGCCAGGGCATCGGCTTCCGTCAATGCGTCCTCCACGAACGCGCCGTGCTGCTTCGCTTCGGCCTGGCTGACCTCGGCCCATATCCGTTTCACCTGGGCCGCACTGTACCCGGCCAGCTCGGCGGTCTTGTTGATGCTGTAGCCGGACTTGCGCAGCGCGACAACTTGGGCGCGGCGCTTCGGATCAGCACGGCGGCCCTTGTACCGCCCGGCCTGGCGGGCCAACTCAATGCCTTGGCGCTGGCGTTCGCGCCTGTCCTCGTAGTCGTCGCGGGCCATCTGCAAGGCCAGGCGAAAAAGCATGATCTGCACGGCTTCCAGCACGATCTTGGCGACGCCCTGGGCCTCGGCCGCCAGGTCGGATAGATCGACCACGCCAGGGACGGCCAGGCGTGCGCCTTTGGCCTGTATCGAGGCCACCAGGCGCTCGGCCTCGGGCAAAGGTAGGCGGCTGATGCGGTCGATCTTCTCGGCAATGACCACCTCGCCGGGCTGTAGGTCGCCGATCATGCGCAGCAGCTCAGGCCGGTCGGCGCGTGCGCCGGATGCCTTCTCACGGTAGATGCCGGCGACGTAGTAGCCGGCGGCCTTCGCGGCCGTAGTGATCGCCTCTTGGCGTTCCAAGTCCTGCGCGTCGGTGCTGACGCGCAGATAGACCCGCGCCACCATCGGCGCGGCTACTGGCTTCGTCCTGCGCATACTTGCGGGCTCCTTTGGGCATACTCAAATGCACCCATCTTAAACTGGCAGGCCAATTTATCACATATCGATCTAAATGCGCCTAGCTCATTTTTACAGCTTAAATGAGCTATTGAGCACACTCCATATTTCGACTATTATTGAAACATGGAAACGATAAATGCTGTAGCCGCCCTGGCGGCCATCGCTCAAGAATCGCGCCTCGCGGTGTTCCGGCTTCTCGTCCAGGCCGGCCCCGCCGGCATGGCCGCCGGAAAAATCAGCGAAGCGGCCGGCATCCCGCCGTCTTCGCTATCCTTCCACCTGAAAGAGCTGGCACACGCCGGCATGGTCACGTCGCGGCAAGAAGGCCGATTTGTGATCTACGAGGCGAACTTTTCGACGGCCACTAACCTGGTGGCCTTTCTCACGGAAAACTGCTGCGGCGGCCAGGTGTGCAACCTGTCTTGCACCACGGAAGCCGGGAAGGTGTTGGCATGAGACTTCGCCATCTTTCCGACCCCGATTCTTTGCCCGCTTTGGACAAATCCTTTGCCATCGAGCGCCCGGCGCTCGGGCTGGCACCCGACGCCCCGCCGGTGCGTATCCTGCTGCTGTATGGCTCGCTGCGCGCCCGCTCGTTCTCACGGCTGGCCGTCGAGGAAGCGGCCCGGCTGCTGCAATTCTTTGGCGCAGAAACACGCATCTTCGACCCGTCCGATTTGCCGTTGCCCGATCAAGTGCAAAGCGACGATCACCCGGCCGTCAAGGAGCTGCGCGCCCTGTCCGAGTGGTCAGAGGGACAAGTCTGGTGCAGCCCGGAACGCCACGGTCAGATTACCAGTGTCATGAAGGCGCAGATTGACCATCTGCCGCTTGAAATGGCCGGCATCCGGCCGACCCAAGGCCGCACCCTGGCCGTGATGCAGGTATCCGGCGGCTCGCAGAGCTTCAACGCCGTGAACACCTTGCGTCTGCTCGGCCGCTGGATGCGAATGTTCACCATTCCGAACCAGTCGAGTATCGCCAAAGCGTTCCAAGAGTTCGACGCGGCGGGCCGCATGAAGCCCTCGCCGTACTACGACCGAATAGCCGATGTGATGGAAGAACTGGTGCGCTTCACGGCGCTGGTACGGCCGCACCGTGAAGCACTGACAGACCGCTATTCCGAACGGAAAGCGGCCGGCCACGTCATCGACGAGGCCACCGATCTTTCATCCATCGCCATTGCTCCCCAGCCACTACCAGAAAGCGAAACATCATGACCGAAAGAATCTATAACGTCCTCATCCTCTGCACCGGCAATTCGGCGCGCAGCATCATGGCCGAAGCTCTCATCAACACGATGGGGCAAGGGCGCTTCCGCGCCTACAGCGCCGGCAGTCACCCAACCGGCAAGGTCAATCCCTTCGCCGTCGAAAAGGTGGAGTCGGTGAATTACCCGACCGAGAATCTGCGCAGCAAGAGCTGGGACGAGTACGCCACGCCCGACGCACCGAAGATGGACTTCATCATCACCGTCTGCGACAACGCCGCCGGCGAAATGTGTCCGGTGTGGCCTGGTCAGCCGATCTCGGCGCATTGGGGATTTGAAGACCCGGCCGCCGTCGAAGGCACTGACGCCGAGAAGCGCCGGGCCTTCGAACAAACCTTCCGGCACATGATGAACCGCGTCCGCCTGTTCGTGAATCTGCCTCTCAAAATGCTTGACCAGACGGCCATCAAGCGCGAGCTGGCGAACATCGGCAAGACCGAGCAGGAAGCATGAGCGCCGGCGCACAGGCCATCGCCGCGAAGCCGCGCCAGGCCCCGATGAGCGGCTTCGAGCGTTACCTGACGCTGTGGGTGGCCCTGTGCATCGTCGCCGGTGTTGCGCTCGGCCAGGGCCTTCCTGACGTGTTCCAGGCCATAGGCCGCATGGAAGTGGCCCAGGTCAATTTGCCGGTGGGCCTGCTGATTTGGGTAATGATCGTCCCGATGCTGGTCAAGATCGACTTCGGGGCGCTGCACCAGGTCAAAGAGCATTGGCGCGGCATCGGCGTCACGCTGTTCGTGAATTGGGCCGTCAAGCCATTCTCGATGGCCCTGCTGGGGTGGCTGTTCATCCGACAAGTGTTCGCTCCGTTCCTGCCGGCCGATCAACTGGACAGCTACATCGCGGGCTTGATCTTGCTGGCCGCCGCGCCCTGCACGGCAATGGTGTTCGTGTGGAGCCGCCTTACCAACGGCGACCCGCTTTTCACGCTCTCGCAAGTGGCTCTGAACGACGCCATCATGATCGTGGCCTTCGCGCCCATCGTCGGCCTGCTGCTGGGCATGTCCTCGATCTCGGTGCCTTGGGACACGCTGCTGATTTCGGTCGTGCTCTACATCATCGTGCCGGTGATCCTGGCGCAGCTCTTGCGGCGGCATCTGCTCAAGCAAGGACAGGCCGCCTTTGAACGGGCCATGCAGAAGATCGGGCCGTGGTCGATGGCCGCGCTGCTGCTGACGTTGGTTCTACTGTTCGCCTTCCAGGGCGAGGCCATCATCCGGCAGCCGTTAGTGATCGCCATGCTAGCCGTGCCGATCTTGATTCAAGTGTTCTTCAATTCCGGGTTAGCCTACTGGCTGAACAAGCGGGCGGGGGAAAAGCACTCTGTCGCCTGTCCTTCGGCCCTGATCGGTGCCAGCAACTTCTTCGAGCTGGCCGTGGCGGCCGCCATCAGCTTGTTCGGTCTGCACTCCGGCGCTGCATTGGCAACCGTGGTCGGCGTCCTGGTCGAAGTGCCGGTGATGCTGCTGGTCGTGCGCGTGGTGAATCGCTCGAAGAGCTGGTACGAACGAGGTTGAACATGAGTAGGAAAAAACTGAGGAAATGATTGCAGATTGCCGCGCCGGCCGCTTCCTGGCGCATTCGATCACTGACCTGGAACACCTAGTATCCATGCTTGCTGAGGTCGCCCGATGACAGACCCAAAGAACCTAGAGAACAGGCTGCATGAGAAGGCCGACCCGGCCCGCGCCGTTTCCACTGGTCGGGTGCGCTACACACTGGCCGAACTACTGGCCGACGCGGAAGCATCCGGGGCTTACCCGCTGCCGCCGGAGGAACGCGAATGGATGGATGCGCCGTCTGTGGGTCGGGAATGGCCAAACAGTGAAGATTGAAAAAGGCGGCCAGTTCGAGTGGCCGCCCTTTCGTCATTAGCTGCACGCTTGGCGCAAGGCGTTCATTGCTTCTTGAAAATCAGCCTGTGTCGCCCGGCCCGTTTCAGCTTGGTAGTACACCACCATAAAAGCATTAGCGACGGCTTCGGCCAATGGCCCAAGGCTCCGCGCTTCCGCTTGGTTGATGTACTCCAAAGAAGAAAGAATAGCCGCTGCTTGATGCACTGCTTGCCCTGGTTCGATAATATGTTGTGTTGTCATAATTCACCTCTCCAGTAGGTGTTGATTGAAAGTGCCGGGCTGGTTGTGGCCAGCCCGGTGCGCCTACAGGTACAGCCCCGCCGCCTCCGCGAATGCTGACCGCTCATTCCTGCCGCCATTAACCTCAATACTTATCGGCTTAGTTTCGCTCTCTCTCATAGGGTCTGGCCGTGATACAAAAGCGGCTGTTTCTGTCTCTGCATCGACCTCGGTCGATTGATCACCCAGCGGCGAAATAAATACCTGGCTGACTTCTTCCCTTGGCGCTTCATCCAGGGCCGCCAATGCGGCCATGTATGTTGATGTCGTCATCGTGCTAACTCCTGACTTCGTTACTATCTGGGCCAGAATCGGCGCCCAAGCTATTGCCCTCGAACTGGCCAGATTGGCTTGCTTCTTTCGGCTCCATGCTTTCGCGTATCGAAGCAGCCAGTTTTCCGCCTGTGGTTTCGCTCACTCGCTCCTGGAATCCCTGCTTCACTTGAGAGCCGACACCCTTGGCTAACTCGGAGGCCGTGCCTGTGGCCAGCTTCGCGGCCTTGGCAAAGCCGCCACCGCTTGAGCTACTGCCGCTGTCACCAAAGCCAGCCGCTTGGGCGAATGGGCTACTGCCAGCAGTACCCGCTTCACCACCACCGTTTCCGCCACTGCTGACAACTGACCCCATGCTGGACATGTCACCGCCGGTTTCCATACTCGCTGATGCTTTCTGAAAAGCCGCTTGGAGTGCACTTGCACCTCCGGCTGCACCGGCTGCGGCACCCATAACCGCTTTACCTGCCAGGGCAGCGCCGCCAGTTGCCATACTGGCCGCCGTCACCGCCGCCCCAACTGCCGCACCCGCACCGAAGTTTCCAATTCCACCGGCTGCGCCAATACCACCACCAGACACAAGACCAGAAATCATCGGCGGAACTTTGTTGACCAAGAAAAGCAAGATGACCGATATAACCAACATCACGGCCAGTTCCTGGGATGCCATGTTCTCGCTGATTTGCGTGTAGTAGTGATTGATGAACTCTTTGCCAATCGCAACCAGAAGCACCATTGCCATAAGCTGTGCGGCCAGGCCCAGCACGGTCTTGTAGTAATTGATCGCCATGTCGGAAGTCCAACGACTTCCACCAAAGCCAAGGAAGAACACACCGGCATACAACAGAATCCAGGCTGATGCGAGCAACAGCAACAGGTTGACCGCAATCAACGCCAGGACAAACAAAACAGCCAGGGCCATTAGCTCCATGACCAGAGCAGTTGCCATCTGCCGCCATCCCAGCTCCGAGGTGGCCTGTACTGTGCGGTTGTATAACTCGAAACCAAGATCAAGGATGCTGGAGGGCCCAAGATTGCTATTGGAAAGTCCCCCCGCCTGCGCGCCCAGAGTTTGCAATGACTGAACAATCGTACCGGCGATATTCATGCCCTGGTTCGCATTCGTCAGCAACCACCAGAAAAAGCCGGTGAAGATCGTGAAGCGAACGAACTCCGCGAAGAACTCGCCAATGTCGGCCTTGCGCAAAGCCATCATGCCGAATGTCCAGACCATCGAAATCACAACCAGCGTCCAGAACAAACGCGATGCAGCGGACTCAATAGCTGGCCCCCATGTTGCGGCAGCATCATGAAAACGCTTGAGCACATCATTCATAACACCGCTGCTACTTAGCTCCTGCGCCATTGCAGGTTCAGCCAGCACCATTGTGGCGACCATCATCAAGCCACCTAGAGCAATTTTCTTTCTCATGGCGACCACCTCAATAATCATCTTTAGGGCTGGGCTTGAACTCCCACTGACGCATCTGCTTGGCCTTCTGGAATGCTCTGCATTCCTCGGTAAAGGCCTCTCGGTTCGCTTCGCTGCGCATTTCATTCAGTGCTGCCTGGAACGCATCGGGGGCACACGTCGCCGCATTTGGTTCGGGCATCCTTTCCTGTTCACATCCAGCCAACAACAGCAACGTAGCCGCGGTAGTAAAAAAGATTTTTTTCATCTCACCGCCTCCCTAGTAGTTGTCTGCCGGACTCGGGCGAAACGTCCAGGTACGCATTTGCTCGGCCCTGGCATCACCTCGCGCCTCGGCATCGAGTTCTGCTGCAATCCGGGCTGCCTCCGCGTTGTGTTGGGCGGTCAACATGGTGCGAATCTGCAAGAGCTGATTGGCCTGCTGGCTGGCGAGCTGGTTGGCGTAGCCGATGGCCTGTAGCTGGCCAGTTGCACCCTGGGCCGCGCCTTGCAGCCGCTCCAGGGTACGGGCGTCATCCTTCAAAGCCTTTTGCTGGTCGGCAACGGTCTGGAACAGGGCATCGTTGGCCTTCTTTTGCGACTCTGACGCCAGGCGGCGGTTCTCTTCCATCGCTGCCTTTTCGGCCGGCGTGCATCCGCCGCTGCCGTTGAAGCATGGCGAGCTGCGGTAATAGGCCACGTCCTGAAACTTGGCCAGGTAACGATCCAGGCTGCCTAGCTGGTTCTCGTAATAGGCCAGCGTGTTTTGCGCGGCAATCAGCCGGTTGATCGTAGTCTGCGCCTGATCCCAGATATACGCGGCTGGGGCCATCGTGTTCTGGAGCTGATTTTCGTACTGCTGCAACTGGGTCTGGTACTGCTCAATCTGCTTGAGCGTCTGCGCCACCGACTCGATGGCCGTCATGATGTTCTGGGCCAGGTTGCCGCCGTCGATGACGGGGATACCAGCTTGCACAGGGGCGGTGGTAGTGGTGATAAAGCCGGTTGCGAGTGCAACGGCTAGAGCGGTTTTTTTAGCCGCTAAAATTTTGGACTTCATGGTCGTACTCCGTCGATGAAAAGAAGGCATTGCCTTGACCAAGCGTTGTGCTTGTTCTCGGCAACGTTTCATCGAAGAGCTACGCCACTAGCTGATCGGTATTGCCCTTGGCGCTGAGGCCCGGACTTACAAACGTAAAACTACTCTGTTTTTTTATCGCTTTCGGACAAGCCAACTTCCCGGCCAATCTCTTCAAGCTCTAGCGGCTGTACTGCCGCCGTCAGTATTTCGCGTATTTCCGCGTCGGTGCTCCTATCGTTGAGCGCTGCTCGAACTTTCAACGCACGGTGCACCTCGGCGGGTAAATTCCTGATAAGCACATTTGCCATATCAATACCCTTTTGGTGTACCCGACAACCATGCTATCAAAGATATTAAAAATAGCAAGACCTATACTCTTGCAACCGGCGGTAGCCGATCAGCCCCGCAGGGCAGGATTCCCGTTGAGTGCCCCCGGCGCGAATAAGGGACAGTGAAGATAGATAACCGGCTTGCCGGTTAGCTAACTTCACCCATCCTGCCCGCATTTCACCCACTATTGAAAATCTAGCGCATATCGAACGTAAAGCGTTTTATCGTCAAACAAACACCGATTCTTGGCAACATAACCGTAATCGTCACCAAATCGGCCTGCAATCGACATAGTCGCTTCAAAATCGCTGCTCAATCGGCTTTAAATCGGAACCTAAAATGCCAACAATCGACACAAACCATTCGCCCCGATGGGGCGAGTTGGACGCCAAAAAAGAAGGGCATAACCCGCCCCTCAAGTGTCAATGAACACAAGAAATTTGCCTCCCCTCCCGTCATACCACTAAGGCGACGTATTGATACTTGAGGGGCAACCTTTCCTGATGTTGACACCTTCACGCAGGTTACTGGTTATGGGCGTCCAACACACACGGCTCATTCCTGCTTGGTAATAATAAGAATAATAATCTTCTTATTATTCTTACCGAACGAATGGGCACTGCTTAGCCATTTCACGTTTCGAGCCAAGGTTTCAGTACAGATAACTACAAGTGCACACAGCGGCCCTCCAGCACCGTTAGACGCAGATTCTGCTTCAGCTCATGGAATAAGGGACTCCGGGTTGTTTTCCCCTCTCACAAGGCGTTTCAGCGGCCACTGAAGCCGCCTTCTCTTCTTGGCGTTAAACCATCGGCCTATGGCCGATTGATAAAGCCCGCCAGGGCTTTATTGGCAAGGTCAGAACGCGCCCTCAAGGCGCGAGCTGCACCGCGCATGATGGATTATCTTTAGATAATCTTGGATGGATTTCCCAAACTGCCCGCAAAGCAGCGCACCGTCTGGGTTTTCCAAATTGGGACGGGGAACGTTACGACGGCAGAAGGGGAGCGTTACGACGGTAACAAGGGAACGTTACGACGGTAAACGGGTGCAGTTGCCGTGGGGCCAGGCCTCTTGATCTCCCATTTTCCCTTGGCGTATTCGTTCACTACCCAACCCACGGCGGCAAGTTCGGCCAGTGCCTTCCGGGCAGTCTGACGGCGTTTTTTCATAGCTTCGGCATTGGCTTCATCTGGCCAGACATAGCCGCAAAGCGTGTCCAGTTCCACGCGCCCGGATTTGCCGGGGTCGATCCAGCCGCATAGCCGTTGGTGCATCAGCCGTGCCGGATCAGTCTGTAGCACCCGCACTTCCGCCATGTCGATACGGGCATATGGACGATGCCCCAGGATCGCTTCGGCAATACGCGGATTCAGGGCAACCCATAGCCTGCCGTCCGTCTCGTCAAAAGCATGACTCATCAGGTGGAACGCGGCTTGCCGCCGTCCCTTCGTCACAAGGATGGTGACGTTCGACATGCGCAGCAGGCTGGCTTTGAGCGCCTTGATGTTGTCGCCGCTATCCGTCATGCCCGTTTCTGAGAGCAGTTTGGTCAGGCTCTCACGAACCACCAAGCCGTCTTGCTCAATGGCTTCGAAACGGGGTTCAAGGAATAGCCGTAGCTGTCGCCCCGTCTCACTGGTCGGTTCCGGGGTTAGCAAGATGCCGTTCGGGCCGCCAAGGGCCACGATGCCTTGCAAAAGACGCATATCATCGGCCCCGAGAGGTTCGAATCCGACGAAACGCATGGATTCGTCCTCGCCAAAGGTGTAGGTCACGTCCAGCTTGCAGCGTTTGCGATCGCCACGCTTGAGGCTGCGGAACAGGCCAGGTGCCAAACAGTGCGCGGGATCATGTCGGACGTGGGTCAGGTCATGCTTAGGCTTCTTCACGCTGTCTCCTTTTCACCTTGCACTGCCGCTCCAGTACAGCAGGCTTCAACACGCCGCCGTCGTGCCGTCTAAACCAGAGTTCTTGAAAAGGTGCGCCATAGTTGGCCTTGCTGACGCCAAAGCGGACAAAATACCCACGCTGACAATCATCGACCCCCAGTATCTCGGCCTCGCCTTGCGTCATGCCGGATAGGTACGATTGCCAACGGATGTTATCAACCAGTACGGACGATCCACGACTGGCCTGCTGTTGATCGCCCGACCCCATCATGGCTGCGCTTTTACTCGCGTGGTGCAGAAACACAATGGAGCAGCCTGTATCAGCGGCTATGGCCTCCATGTGCCCAACAACCTGCGCCATCGGCCCGCTAGCGTTCTCCTCCTCAATGTGGAAGCGCCGCAAAGTGTCCAAGATCATCAAGCGACGACCTTCAGCGGCTCGTTTGAGAGCATCGAACCAGCTAGCAGCCATGATGTTTGGGCATTTACCGATCAAGGGTTCAATGAGCAAACCATCAGCCACGGCTTGCCGTTCCGCTGCGCTGAGGTGTGCCCCAAGGGCGTGCAGACGATGGTGAATAGCGGCCGGTGGATCTTCAGCAGGCAGATAGACCACTTGCCCGGTGGGAAACTCGCCTATTTCAAGTAAATCAGGCCCGCCTGCAATCTGTGCAGCCAATTGAAGGGCCAACATGGATTTACCAGCCCCACCAGGCGACACAAGAGCACCAACAGTGCCAGCAACCATATTAGGCAGAACATAATCAATGGGTGGCGGCAATTCCGTGAAAGCCGCCATAAGATCAAGAGCCATATAACTAGCCCTCTATAGGGCCAGGTCGCGCAGCTTGATCACCCGATGATTTACGTGCCTCAATCCACTCTTCGACCTCTGACAAATCCCAGGCGACATTTCTACTGGTTAACGCGATACGGCGTGGAAAATCCCCTCGCTGCTCCAGGTTATAAATTGTTCGTGTCGAAAGCGGGATCATCTCCAGGAGCTTCTTCCTGTTGATGAGGGTCTTTATATTTTGCATGGGTCAATACCTCTCAAATGAATAGTTGCTATTCATCGAGTAGCTGCGCGAAGCAGCTAATCGGTAATTGACCTGCCCGATGCCAATGGCGGCCTTATTTATAAATTCACGGCATCAACTTCAATGCTATCAAAGATAGCAAAAACATCAACCCTTACTGCCTCCCGAAGTCCACTCATCAATCATATCGGCCCAATCCTGCAACATCGCCGCCCGCTGCTCGCGGTACTCAGCCTTGTTGTAGACAGCCCTCACGCCCTTCTGCTCGTGCGCCAGGCACTTCTCGATCCAGTCGGTGTTGTAGCCGGCCTCATGCAACAGCGTGCTGGCTGTGCGCCGCAAATCATGCGGTCCGAACTTGGTAAGTGACTTCCCATCTTTCTGCGCCGCCTTGTAAGTCAGCGTCAGCACCTGGTTAAGTGTGGCAGCGCTCATCGGCGCATCCGAGTCGTACCGTGATGGCAAAACGAAGTCGGAACCACCGGCAAAGGTTTTCATGGCAATGAAAATATCCAGAGCCTGCTGGGACAGAAATACCAGGTGCGGGTTACGGCGTTTCATCCGCTCCTTTGGAATCGTCCACAACGCTTCGCTGAAATTGATCTCGCTCCAGGTCGCATTGGTCAGCTCGCTCTTGCGCACCATCGTCAGCAATAACAGCTTGGCCGCCGCACGGTTTGTTGGGCTTGTGCCCACTCGCTCCATGTACTGGTACATCAGCCCAATTTCTTCTGGCGTCAACGCTCGGTCACGTGGCTCGAATCGAGCGATGCTTGTTGGGCGCACCAGTTCTGCCGGGTTTTCGACCTTCTGCCCACGCTCGATGGCCCAGCGAAATACCTGCAACACGATTTCACGCACATGAACGGCGGTGGCCGGTGCGCCTCGCTCAACAATGGCATCAGCCAGCGCCCGCAAGTCTTCGTGGGTGATCTCCACCAGCTTCTGATTGCTGAATTTCGGCTTCAGCTCACGCTCATAAACCGAGCGGCGCATATCGCGGGTGGAGTCGGCCATCTGGTAGCCACGCAGCCACTTCTCCGCCCAGGCACCGAACGTCTCTGCATCTTTCACCCGCGCCTTGTCTCGGGCTTTCTCCTTGGCCGGCGACTTGCCCGCCGCAACCATCTTCTTGGCGTCACCCAACAGCTCGCGGGCTTCGGCCAGGGTGATGCCACCGACACCATAACGCCCAAAGGTGATGGTCTCCTGCCGACCGTTGATTGAGTAGTTGTAACGGAACGAGATGGAGCCGGCTGGAGTCACTGCCACATAGAGACCTTCCCGGTCATTCACTTTGTAGAGTTTGTCCCTGGGCTTGAGATTGCGCAGCTTGGTATCGGTCAGCATGTACCTTGTCCTTCTTCGTCTCCGATACCATGCTGAAAAAATCTCGAATTTATCGTATTTTTTCTTACGAAACAGTAACTTATAGAATATTAATACCATGAACACACAAAAGAACGCAGCATGGTATCGGCATCAATCATGGCATCGCCAAACCATAATACCAGCTTTAATGCCATGCTCAAACGGTGCTTGGCGCTTCCTCCCGTTGCCAGATCGTGCCAAACACAAACAAAAAAAAGCCCGCAATTACGCGGGCTTAGCGGCATTTCATGCCATCAGGTGCCTGGCTGTGCCAGACGCGGAATCATTCCCACTCGATGGTGCCGGGGGGCTTGCCGGTGATGTCATAGGTCACCCGGTTGATGCCCCGGATCTCGTTGATGATGCGGTTGGACACCTTGGCCAGCAGGCTGTAGGGCAGTTCCGCCCAGTGAGCCGTCATGAAGTCCTGGGTCTGGACAGCGCGCAGGGCCACCACGTAGTCGTAGGTACGACCATCCCCCATGACCCCTACCGCCTTCACCGGCAGGAACACGGCGAAGGCCTGGGAAGTCTTTTCATACCAACCACTTGCGCGCAGTTCTTCAATGAAGATGTGATCTGCACGCCGGAGCAGATCAGCGTATTCCTTCTTCACTTCGCCGAGGATGCGCACCCCCAGGCCGGGGCCCGGGAAGGGGTGGCGATAGACCATGTCATGGGGCAGGCCCAGGGCCACGCCCAGTTCCCGCACCTCGTCCTTGAACAGCTCCCGCAGGGGTTCCAGCAGCTTCAGGTGCATGTCCTCAGGCAGGCCGCCCACGTTGTGGTGGCTCTTGATGGCGTGGGCCTTCTTGGTCTTGGCCCCGGCGGACTCGATGACGTCCGGGTAGATGGTGCCCTGGGCCAGCCACTTGGCGTTCTTCAGCTTGGCGGATTCCGCCTGGAATACGGCCACGAACTCGCCGCCGATGATCTTGCGCTTCTTCTCCGGGTCGGAGACACCGGCCAGCTTGCCCATGAATTGCTCGGTGGCGTCCACATGGATGACCTTGACGCCGAGACTCTTGGCAAACGTGGCCATCACCTGCTCCGCCTCGTTCAGGCGCAGCAGGCCGGTGTCGACGAAAACGCAGGTGAGCTGGTCACCGATGGCCCGGTGGATCAGGGCCGCCGCCACGGAGGAATCCACGCCGCCGGACAGGCCCAGGATCACCTCGTCGGAGCCGATTTCCGCCTGGATCTTGGCCACCGCCTCGGCGATGTAGTCCGGCATGTTCCAGTCCTGGCCGCAGCCGCAGATGTCATGCACGAAACGGCCGATCATGGCCTTGCCCTGGAGGGTATGGGTGACTTCCGGGTGGAACTGCACCGCATAGTAGTTGCGCTCGCCGTCGAACATGCCGGCGATGGGGGTGGAGGCGTTCTCGCACATGACCTGGAAGCCCGGAGGCAGGCTTTCCACCTGGTCGCCGTGGCTCATCCACACGTCCAGCCAGCACTTGCCGTCCGGGTCCTTGCGGTCCTGGATGTCGGACAACAGCCGGGAATGGCCGTGGGCCCGCACCTCGGCGTAACCGTATTCGTGGTGGGTGCCGTTGATGACCTTGCCGCCCAGTTGGGCCGCCATGGTCTGCATGCCGTAGCAGATGCCCAGCACCGGCACGCCCAGCTCGAAAACCGCCTGGGGTGCCCTGGGCGTTTCTTCCTCCGTCACCGAAGAGGGTCCCCCCGAGAGGATGATCCCCGCCGGGGCAAAGTCGCGGATGAACTGCTCGGAAACGTCGTAGGGGTGCAGTTCGCAGTAGACGTTGTGCTCCCGCACCCGGCGGGCGATGAGCTGGGTGAACTGGGAACCGAAATCGAGGATGAGGATTTTCTGGTGCATATACAGTCGACAGTCAACAGTCGGCCGTAGTCAGCAACTGCGAACTGCCAGCTGACCTCTGCCAACTATTTATACGTGGTAGTTAGGGGCTTCCTTGGTGATCTGCACATCATGGACGTGGGATTCCTTGATGCCGGCGCCCGTGATTTCCACGAACTGGGCCACCTCATGGAAGCGCGGAATGCTGTTGGCGCCCATGTAGCCCATGGAGGAACGCAGGCCGCCCATGAGCTGGTGCAGCACGGTAAGCACGCTGCCCTTGTAGGGCACGCGACCCTCGATGCCTTCCGGCACCAGTTTGTCGGCGTTGGCCTCGTTGTCCTGAAAGTAGCGATCCTTGGAACCCTTTTGCATCGCCCCCAGGGAGCCCATGCCGCGATAGGACTTATAGGAGCGGCCCTGGTAAAGCTCGATCTCGCCCGGGGCCTCTTCAGTACCGGCCAGCAAGCCGCCCAGCATGACGCAATGCCCGCCGGCGGCAATGGCCTTGGCGATGTCGCCTGAGTAGCGGATACCGCCGTCGGCGATCAGGGGGACACCCGTTTCCGCCAGGGCTGCGGATACATTCGCCACGGCAGTGATCTGGGGCACGCCCACGCCGGCGACGATGCGGGTGGTGCAGATGGAACCGGGGCCAATGCCCACCTTGACGCCGTCAGCGCCATGGTCCACCAGGGCCAGGGCGGCTTCGCCGGTGGCGATGTTGCCGCCGATGACCTGGACGTGGGGATATTTGACCTTGGTCCACTTGACCCGGTCCAGCACGCCCTGGGAATGACCATGGGCCGTATCCACCACGATGACGTCCACCCCGGCCTCGGCCAGGGCGGCGATGCGTTCCTCGTTCTCGGGCCCCACGCCCACGGCGGCGCCCACCAGCAGGCGGCCCAGGCCGTCCTTGTTGGCGGCGGGGTGCTCGCTGGACTTGCTGATGTCCTTGACGGTGATGAGGCCCTTCAGGATGAAATCGTCATTCACCACCACCAGACGTTCCAGGCGGTGCCGGTGCAGCAGGGCCACCACTTCCTCCTTGCTGGCTCCCTCGCCCACGGTCACCAGTTTCTTGCGGGGGGTCATGATGTCCCGCACCTTCTGCTCCAGGTTGGTCTCGAAGCGCAGGTCACGGTTGGTGACGATGCCCACCACCTTGCCGGACTTGTCCACCACGGGCAGACCGGAGATGCGGTAGCGACGGGTAATCTCCAGCACGTCCCGCACGCTCATGTTGGGGTTGATGGTGATGGGATCCTTCACCACGCCGGATTCATGGCGCTTCACCTTGGCCACCTCGGCGGCCTGCTGTTCCGCCGTCAGGTTCTTGTGGACGATGCCGATGCCACCTTCCTGGGCCATGGCGATGGCCATGGGGGCCTCGGTGACGGTGTCCATGGCGGCGGACAAAACGGGCATGTTCAGGGAAATTTCCCGGGTAAGCCGGGTTTTCAGACTGACGTCGCGGGGGAGAATGCCGGAATAGGCGGGGACGAGCAGGACGTCGTCAAAGGTCAGGGCTTTTTGGAGAATACGCATAGCAGGCCTTCACGCGCAAAACCGCATTATACAGATGCCATGCACTTCTTGCGCTGCCCCACTGGACGTGAAAATTCAGCTCCAAAACCAGTACAGGCCGCAGCCAAGTCGTGGTTTTTATTTACCAAATTGCACATTTGGCATTGACGATGCGGCGGAGCGGGCTTTAAGGTCCATCCGCCTTACAGCGAGACACACCTACGGCTTTTTAAGATTCACCCTAAGAAGAGGAGATCATTCATGCAAATCAAATTTGCCTCCATCGCCGCCGCCGGCCTGCTGGCCTTCATCCTTTCCGGCTGTGGCAGTGCCCCCGCCAAGAGCGCCGACGCCGCACCCGCCAAGGCTGCCGAACCCGCCTTGACGCCGGAGGCCCAGCAAGCCATGGCCGCTGCCGAAGCCGACTGGAAAAAGGCCAAGGCCGAGTTTGCCCTGTGGACCACCACCGACAAGGCATTCAAGGACGCCCAATCTGCCGCCAAGGCCGGCGACAGTGCCGCCGTGCTGAAGCTGAGTCAGAAGGTTTCAGGCATGGTGAAGATCGCCATGGAGCAGAAGAACTACCCCTCCACCGAAATGAAGTGACGCCTTCCGGGCGGGGTTCTTCCAGCCTCGCCTACCCGCTCCGGCTATTCGGCCGGAGCGTCCCCTCCCCCCTTCTTCATCACCTTGCCCTCGGAGGCCCGCTGCCGGCGGACTTCCTTCGGGTCTGCGATCAGGGGACGGTAGATCTCCACCCGGTCCTTGTCACGCAAAACGGCGTCCGGCTTGGATAGCTTGTTCCAGATGCCCAGCTTGTTCCTGGCCAGATCGATTTCAGGAAACTCCACCAGCAGGCCGGAGCCCTCGATGGCCTCCTTGACCGTCGTGCCCTCGGGCAGATCCAAGGACACCACCTTCTGCCGATGGGCCAGGGCATAAACCACTTCCACGCGAATCTGGCTCATAGCTGGCTCATCTTTCTCCGTACACCCTCTCCGCCCGATGGACGAAGGCATCCACCAGGCCGTTGGTCACCATGCCGAACACCGGGCCCAGGGCCTTATCCAGCAGTCCGCTGGCAAACTCGTAATGCAACACGAACTCCACCTTGCAGGCGGATACGGCCAGGGACTTGAAGCGCCAGTAGCCTTCCAGCTTGCGGAAAGGACCGCTCTTGAGCCGGATGAGCATTTCCTCGCCGGGGGTCTTGGAGTTCTGGGTGGTGAAATGCTGCTTCACATGGAGATAACTGATGTGGATGGTGGCCTCCGTGATGGCTTCATCCCGGTAATGCAATTCAGTACCCCCGCACCAGGGCAGGAACTGGGGATACTCCTCCACCTTGTCCACCAGCTCGAACATCTCCAGGCTGGAATAAGGTACCAATACGGTTTTAACGACTTCGGCCATTTCGCTGGGCTCTGTAAAATCCCTACTATTCTATCCCGGGCATCCCCATGAGCATCGTCGACAACAAGAAGGCCTTCCACGATTACTTCATCGAGGAGAGGTACGAGGCCGGTCTGATGCTGGAAGGTTGGGAGGTGAAGGCCATACGCGCCGGGCGGGTCCAGCTCAAGGAAGCCTACGTGGTGCTGAAGAAGGAAGAAGTCTGGCTGGTGGGCTGCCACATCAGCCCCCTGGCCACCGCATCTACCCACATCAAGCCCGACCCCACCCGTTCCCGCAAGCTGCTGCTGCACGCCCAGGAGATCAAGAAGCTCATCGGCAAGGTCCAGCAGGCCGGCTACACCCTGGTCCCCCTGAACCTGCACTTCACCAAGGGGCGCATCAAGCTGGAAATCGGCCTCGCCAAGGGCAAGAAACTCCATGACAAGAGGGCTGCTGAAAAGGATCGCGAATGGGCCCGCGAGAAGCAGCGCATATTGAAAGCGGAACGATGACATCCACGTACTGCCGTTCTGCGGCGAAGGCTCATGTAGCGCTGCGATTTGCAGCCGCCCCAGGTGGCGGCAGTGGACACAAATGGGCTTCTGAAGGGGCATGACCCCATGAAATGCACTGAACCCCCTGTCCCGCGTCGCAAGGAGGGTGTGGTCACCAGCAACGAACTGGGCGAGTACGACGAGATCATCGACGCCCGTTCCCCCGCCGAGTTTGCCGAAGACCACCTGCCCGGGGCCATCAACCTGCCCGTGCTGGACAACGAGGAGCGGGCCCGCATCGGCACCCTGCACAAGCAGGTCTCCGCCTTCGAAGCCAAGAAGCAAGGGGCCGCCCTGGTGTCCCGCAACATCGCCGGGCATCTGGAAGCCTATTTCGCGGACAAGCCCAGGGGGTACCGTCCCCTGGTTTACTGCTGGCGGGGCGGCAGCCGCAGCGGCGCTTTCACCACCATCCTGCGGGCCGTGGGCTGGTCCGCGGCCCAACTGGAGGGGGGCTACAAGGCCTTCCGGCGCCATGTCATCGAGCAACTTGAAGCATTGCCCAGGCAATTCCGCTTCAGGGTGGTCTGTGGCCCCACCGGCGTGGGCAAGAGCCGATTCCTGCGCGCCCTGGAGCCCCACGGCGCCCAGGTGCTGGACCTGGAGGAGTTGGCGGCCCACATGGGCTCGGTGCTGGGGGCCTATCCGGACCGGCCCCAGCCCACCCAGAAATATTTCGAGACACTCATCTGGAACGCCTTGCGCGCTTTCGACCCCGCCAGGCCCGTGTTCGTGGAATCGGAAAGCAAGAAGATCGGCAAGTTGCACACGCCCGAAGTCCTGTTGCAGGCAATGCGGGCCTCGTCCTGTATAAACCTGACGGCGGACATCCCCGTGCGAGTGGCCTTGCTGAAGGACGAATACGCCCATTTCCTGGCCGATCCCGAGACTCTGGGGAGGCAGCTTGAATGCCTGACCCCACTTCAGGGCAAGGAGTGCATCGACCAGTGGAAGGCCCAGGGAGAGCGCGGCCAGTGGGATGAACTGGTGGCCGACCTGCTGGTCCGTCATTACGACCCCGCCTATTCCCGCTCCCTGGGCAAGAATTACGTCCAGGCGCCCCAAAGCCCTGCCTACTCGCTTCGTGACCACAGCGCCGAGGCGTTCCAGGAACTGGCCCGGCAGGTCTTGGCATCCGTTTCTTGATAGCCCCCCGCTTCCCTGCTAGCTTGAAATTGTCACTTTCGTGACAAGCCAAAATCCTTAAGACCCACCTCTGAAAGGGGGATTTGTATGTCTGTTACCTGGATCATGGTCGCCAACGCCAGCCAAGCCAAGCTCTTCGCCAATCATGGCCCGAAGAAGGGGTTGCAACTCCTCAAGGAGTTCATGCACCCGGAAAGCCGTGAGAAGACATCGAACCTGGTCAGCGATCGTTCCGGGGCCAATTCGGGGCCGGGGCATGGCGCCTTCATTCAGGCCACCGACCCCAAGCACCACGAGGCGGAACGCTTCGCCCAGGAAGTTGCCCGGGAACTGGACGACGGTCGGGTCAAGAACGCCTATGACCGTCTGATCCTCGTGGCCTCGGCCCCGTTCATGGGGCTGGTTAACAACTGTCTGCCCGGACAGGTAAGGAGCAAGGTATCGGAAAGCATCGACAAGGACTATACCCGTCTGCCTGTGAAGGATCTTGCGGGACACCTTGAACAGGTGGTCTACCTATAGGAGGGGCCAGCGGCCCAACTCCTCATAAAGCGCCCCATCGGGTCGCAAGCTGGATTTGACCAGCACGAAATCCCGCGCCGGCCAGCGAATGGCCTCCGGCGCGGGATTTTCCTTTTCCGGTTTTCCATCCCCGGAGGCAGCACCGGTTTCCTGGCGGCAATCCGCCTTGCGCAACAGGGTGATGTGGGGCTTGTAGGTCCGCTTGTCGAAAGGCACCCCCAATCCTTGCAGGCCGGTCTCCAGGGCCTTCACCAGGGCGCCCAGGTGTTCCGGGGTCTCGCTGGCCACCAGGCAGCCGATGTGGTTGTGGCGCCAGCATTCCGCCTTGTCGAAGTCGGTATCGAAGCGGCCGATTTGGATGCCCCGCGCCATGGCCAGCAGGTCCGGTATGCGTGCCTCATCCACCTGGCCGACGAAGACCAGGGTGAGGTGGGTGCTGTCGGGCCGGGTCTGCCGACCGCCATGCCGGGCATGGAGGATGCCTGCGGCCCGCACCAGGGCCTTGTGTACCCCCTCGTCCGGCCACAGGGCGAAGAAGACCCTGGCTGTTTCCGGGCCCAAGGCAGCGTCCTGCTTCATCTTTGCTTCAAGCCATGGCGATCAGGCAGACCGCCTCGGCGGCGATGCCCTCCCCCCGACCGGTGAACCCCAGTTTTTCTGTGGTGGTTGCCTTCACGTTGACGGCTTCCAGGGAAACGCCCAAGTCCGTCGCGATATGGGCGCGCATGGCGGGGACATGGGGGGCCATCCTGGGCGCCTGGGCGATGATCGTGGCGTCCACGTTACCGGTCACCCACCCGGCCACCTCGAGCAGATTGGCCACATGGCGCAGCAGCTCCCGGCTGTCGATGCCCTTGTAGCGGGGATCGGAATCGGGAAAGTGCCTGCCGATGTCACCCAGCCCCGCCGCCCCCAAGAGGGCGTCGCAGATGGCATGGAGCAGCACGTCCGCGTCGGAGTGCCCCAGCAGTCCCAGTTCATGGGGAATGTCCACGCCACCGATGATCAGCCTGCGCCCCTCGGCGAAGGCATGGACGTCGAAACCGTGGCCGATGCGCATGTTCATGGAACCTCCTTCATTCACGTTCCTTCAAGTCCAGATACATGGTGCGGTGGGGAATGCCCGCGTCGAGATAGACGTCGCCTTCCGCCACGAAGCCCTGGCGTGCGTAAAACCCTTCCGCATGGGTCTGGGCAGACAGGTAAATGCGGGTCATGCCCCCGCGCCTGGCCACCGCTAAGGCGGCCAGCAACAGGTCCGTGCCCACTCCCTTGCCGCGGAATGGCCGGCGCACGGCCATGCGGCCGATGCGTCCCTTCGCGGTCAAGCGGGCAATGCCCACCAGTCCCAGGCGGCTTTCCGCCACAAACCATAGGTGCTGCGCGTCCTCCGCCTCCCACTCCAGGCTCTCGGGCACGTGCTGCTCCACGATGAACACCTCGCGCCGCAGGTTGGCGATGGCGGCTTCGTCCCGGGCCCATTCGGCCGGGCGGACATGGTATTGAAACTGGCTGGGCATGGCTGG
This sequence comes from Thiobacillus sp., assembly GCA_024235835.1. Taxonomy (NCBI): domain Bacteria; kingdom Pseudomonadati; phylum Pseudomonadota; class Betaproteobacteria; order Nitrosomonadales; family Thiobacillaceae; genus Thiobacillus; species Thiobacillus sp. The sequence continues at coordinate 520,306 of JACKLQ010000001.1, forward strand.
ACGGGTAAAATGTCGCGTTATTCCGTTCTCGAGAGCCCAACGAGTTTGCCATGAAAGTCTACGGAATCCCCAACTGCAACACCGTCAAGAAGGCCCGCGTCTGGCTGGAGGAACATGGCCAGGCCTACGAATTCCATGACTACAAGAAGCTGGGTGTGCCAGAGTCAACCCTGAAGGCGGCCATGAAGCAGCTGGGCTGGGAAGCCCTGGTGAACCGGGCCGGCCCCACCTGGCGCAAACTGCCGGACGAGGTGAAGGCCTCCGTCGTCAGTGCCGCATCGGCCCTGGCGGTGATGAAGGAGCACTCCAGCGTCATCAAGCGCCCCCTCCTGGAACGGGACAGCCAGGAGGGCGGCAAATACGAAGCCGGCTTCTCCGAGGCCCGTTACGCCGAACTGTTCAAGAAATAAGCACCCATGGATAAAACCCTGGATTACGCCCGGGAACTGATCTCCCGCCGCTCCATCACCCCCGACGACGCAGGCTGCCAGCACTGGCTGTCGGAAAAACTGGCCGCCCTGGGCTTCATCATCGAGCCGGTGAACAGCGGCCAGGTGACCAACCTCTGGGCCCGCCGGGGCCAGCAGGCCCCCCTGGTGTGCTTTGCCGGCCATACCGACGTGGTGCCCACGGGCCCCCTGGAACAGTGGGGCTCCGATCCCTTCACCCCCACCATCCTGGATGGCAGGCTCTATGGGCGGGGCGCGGCGGACATGAAGGGCTCCATCGCCGCCTTCCTGGCTGCGGTGGAAGATTTCCTCGGCAAACACCCCAACCATCCCGGCTCCATCGCCCTGCTCATCACGTCCGACGAGGAAGGCCCTGCCGTGGACGGCACGGTGAAGGTTGTGGAAAAACTGGCTGCCCGGGGCGAGACCATCGACGTCTGCATCGTCGGTGAGCCCACCAGCGTTTCCCGCTTCGGCGACATGATGAAGAACGGCCGGCGGGGCTCCCTGCACGGCAAGTTGCGCGTCAAGGGGCACCAGTGCCACATCGCCTATCCTCACCTGGGCAGGAACCCCATCCACCTGGCCGCCCCTGCCATCGCCGAACTGGCCGCCACGGCATGGGACGAAGGCAACGAGTACTTCCCGCCCACCACCTGGCAAATCTCCAACATGCACTCGGGCACCGGTGCCACCAACGTGGTACCCGGCCACGCGGACATCGTCTTCAACTTCCGCCATGGCACCGCCAGCCCGGTGGAAAGCCTGCAGGAACGGGTCCATGCCATCCTGGACAAGCACGGTTTGGACTACGACCTGGAATGGGAGATCGGCGCCAAACCCTTCCTCACCCCCAAGGGCCCCCTGGTGGAAGCCCTCTCCGCCGCCATCAAGGTGGTGACGGGTATTGACGCGGAGCTTTCCACCACCGGTGGCACCTCCGACGGCCGCTTCATCGCCGACATCGCCAACGAGGTGGTGGAATTCGGCCCGGTGAACGAGTCCATACACAAGATCGACGAGCACGTGGGTGTGGAGGAATTGAACCAGCTGGCCCTCGTGTACCGGGGCGTACTGGAAAGGCTTCTCCATGTTTGAGAAAGCCGTGCAGGAACTTCATACGGTACGGGACTGGCTGCGCTATGCCGTCACCCGCTTCAACCACGCCGGCCTGTTCTTCGGCCATGGCACCTCCGAGGCCTACGACGAGGCTGCCTACCTGATCCTGAGTACCCTGCACCTGCCCATAGACCGGCTGGACCCCTTTCTGGATGCCCGGCTCATGCCTTATGAGCGGGAGCGCCTTGCCCAGATACTGGACAAGCGCGTGAGGGATCGCGTCCCCGCCGCCTACCTGACCCACGAGGCCTGGCTGCAGGGCTACCGCTTCTATGTGGACGAGCGGGTCATCGTGCCCCGTTCCTTCCTGGCCCCCATGATCCTGGAGCGCTTCCAGCCCTGGCTGGACACCGAAGTGCACAGCGCCCTGGATCTGTGCACCGGCTCCGGCTGCCTGGCCATACTCCTGGCCGAGGCCTTCCCGGAAGCCCGGGTGGATGCCTTGGACCTGTCCGGCGAGGCCCTCCAGGTGGCGGCCCGAAACGTAGCCGACTACGGCCTGGGGGACCGGGTGCACCTGCACCAGGGCGACCTGTTCGCACCCCTGGCAGGTCGCGCCTACGACCTCATCGTCTCCAACCCGCCCTATGTGGATGCCCCGTCGGTGGCCGCCCTGCCCCAGGAATACCTGCACGAGCCCAAGCTGGCCCTGGGTTCCGGCCATGACGGCCTGGACGCCACCCGGATCATCCTGCGGGATGCCGCCCGGCACCTGAACCCCGGCGGCCTGCTGGCGGTGGAGATTGGCCACAACCGATCCGCCCTGGAAGCGTCTTTCCCCGGACTGGAATTCTTCTGGCCGGAAATCGAGGGTGGCGAGGACACGGTCTTCATATTGACCCGGGAACAATTGCCCGGCTGAACCTACAATCCATACAACTTGGAACTTTAAGGACACGCTCATGGAGAACGTCATGGAACAGGTGGATATCTTCACCGCCTCCCTCACCACCTTCTGGACCCAGCTGGCCAGCTTCGTGCCCCAGCTGCTGGTGGCCCTGGTTCTGCTGTTCATCGGCTGGATCCTGGCCAAGGTGGCCCGCAGCGGCGTGCGGCGCCTGCTCGTCGCCCTCAAGTTCGACAAGATCACGGAGAAATCCGGCCTTGAAGCCTTCATGCAGCATGCGGAGCTGGAGCTTTCCGTGGCCGGGGTCATCGGCAATCTGGTGTACTGGCTCATCATTCTGGTGATGATCGTCACCGTGGCCAACTCCCTGGGCCTGCAGATGGTAGCGGACCTGTTCAACAAGGTGGTGCTGTACATCCCCAACGTCATCGTCGCCATCCTGGTGCTGGTGTTCGGCACCATCCTGGCCCGCTTCATCAACCGCCTGGTATTCGCCTGGCTGAACAACATGGAGTTCGACGGTGCCCTCACGGTATCCACCTTCTCCGAGTACGCCATGATGGTGTTCGTGTTCTTCATCGCCATGGAGCAGCTCCAGATCGCCAACGAACTGCTCACCGCCGCCTTCATCATCGCCTTCGGTGCCGTGGGCCTGGCCTTCGCCATCGCCTTCGGCATGGGGGCCAAGGACTGGGCCGGCCGGGTTGTGGACAAGATAGCCAGCAACAGCAAGAAATAGGCTCCAAGTAATGGGCCAGACCGGCCGGGTGTTCCTCCACGCCGGCATCTGGCTGGGCCTGGGCCTGCTGATCTACGTCTTCTTTTTACGCCAGGAGGCTCCGCCTCCGCGCCTCCTGGGCCCGGACAGCGTGGAACTGCAACGCACCCGGGACGGCCACTTCTACATTGACGGCCGCATCCTCGCCCAACCCATCCGTTTCCTCATCGATACCGGCGCCAGCACGGTCTCGGTATCGGAACGGCTGGCCCGCCAGGCCGGCCTGGGCTGCGACCGGGTCGCAACTTTCAGCACCGCAAACGGCCATGTCCAGGGCTGCACCACCAGGGTGGAAAGGCTTCTGTTCGGCCCTTTCGAGGTGCGGGACGTGGGGGTGGTGATCCTGCCCAACCTGGGGGGCGATGCCCTGCTGGGCATGAACGTGCTGCGGCGGGTGCGGATGGAACAGGCCGGCGACCGGCTGAGACTGTCGGCGCAATAAACTCACCGGCGAAGCATCCGAAGCACGGTAGCGCGTAGGAGCGAAGCGAGTCCGGGGATATGCGCCATCCAACCTGGACTCGCTACGCTCCTCCAGGCTACTCACCCCTGCGTTTACCCAGTAGTCCCCAGCCAGAACCCCACGTTCTTCTCAAGGAACTCGTCCCAGGGCATGTAGTGGGAACCGTCGCAGGAGAAGGTCAGCCCCACCAGGCCGTTGAAGATGTTGAGGGTGGCGGAGCGCAGGTAGATGGTCTCATCCAGGAAGCGCAGCTCCTTGAAGGTGCGCAGCACCCTGGGGATGGCCTCGGCGGGAATGGCCGCATCCGCCGGATAGTCCCGCCGGGGATAGGCCAGGCACAGGTCCGGGTCCGTCAGGTCGTTGATGCCGTGGAGGCGATAGCGATACGGGTCGTCCATCACCCACAGGGTGGCGCGGGAGCTGGAGAAGTGCAGCTTGGCGTGGAACACCCCATGCACCGTGATCAGCTCAGCCAGCAGGGCCAGCACCTCGTCCATGTGGGCGTCCATGAGGCTGTGGGTGCGTTCCTGTAGGAACAGGCCGGAACGGATGGAGGGGTCGCCCCGCATCTGCATCCAATGGCCTGGTTGCTGGTACAGGGCCTGGGTGTTGGGCAATTCACGCAGGTCGAAGTCGGCCCCCAGGTAGCCCAGCAGTCCGCCCTGCCAGTCCAGGATGCGCTGCACCGCCGTCAAAGAGGGGCGCTTGGCGTTGCGGCTGATGTAGGCATCCGACAGGGAAAACCCGCTGCCGGCCAGGGCCTCGGCCATATAGGGCCGCTCGCTGCGATCCCGGCCCACATGCTCCTCCAGCCTGCCGGCCCGGGTCAGGTTGGCGGTGATCTGCCGGGCCTGGTCATCCAGCACATACAGATATTTGCAGTAAGGCAGTTCGTTCAGGCCTTCTTCCAGGCGGGCTTCCAGGGCCTGGCGGTCAGGCCAGACCTCGCGGCAGTTATCCGCCAGGATGGACAGGGACGAGCCCAGCCACCCCTTGAGGATGTCGCGCTGGCGCTGGATGGCTTCCTGGAGATTGGTATTCATGGCCAGGAATGATATCAGCCGCCCTGTACTAGCACGCCTGCCAACCGCTCTTGCAAGTTCTGCCAGTGGGAACCCTCCCAATACACCCGCTCACAGCCAGGGCAGATCTTGAAATGCTCATGGCTGGCCCTCACCCCCGGCGGCAACTTCTCCAGTACGTCGGCCTTTTCCACCGACTGCAGGGGTGCATTGCACTCCAGGCACAGGGCGAAGGGCCGGGCCAGGCGCGCCAGGTCCAGGCGTTCCACCATCTCCCGCAACTGGGCCCAGGGTTCCTGGGCATGGACGTAGCAGCCGTGGGTGATGGCCCGCCGCTTCAGCAGATCGATGTCCCGGGACAGCACGATGCGCCCCTCTTCCACCGCCAGCCGCTCAATATCGTCGTCGTGAAAATGGTTATCGTAGAGGGTGTCGAAGCCCGCCAGGCGCAGCAACCGGGCCAGGCCGCCCAAGTGGGCATCCGCCACGAAGCGTACCTGCCGCAAGGGCCACTCACGCACCCGTAGCAACGGCGTGATGTCCAGGGCTTCGAACTTGGGATACACCGCCACACGATCCCCGTCCTGGAGCAAATGGTCGAAGCCTACTGAAGCGCCATTCACCAGGATCAATTCCACCTCGGTATGGGGCACCCCCAGAGCTTCGATCTGGTGCTTGACGGTGGCATCCCGGGCGCAGGCCACGGAGAAGGCCTGCTTGCGGCGAACCCTGGGCAGAAAGTCGTTAAGTTCCTCGTAGAAACGGAAAGTGGCGGTAACCATGGCCGTAGGTTGGGCTGACAAAGGAAGCCCAACAAGGATTATTTAACGATGGCTAATTCGTTGGGCTTCACCAGTTCAGCCCAACCTACCGCCGCTAGAACAACGCCAACTGCCCGCCCCTGCCCGGCGGCCGAAACTTGGTGCAATCCAGAGGCGCCAAGCCCTGGTCCAGTTCCAGCCGCTTGCGGGCCACGGCCACCCGCGGGGCCAGCAGGTCGGTAAACACGCCCGCGCCCCGCTGGCGTGTACCGAACTCCGAGTTGTTTTCCCGGCCTTCCCGCACTCCGAAGGGCAGAGAAGGTTAAGGGTTGTCCGATGCCTGCCCCTGCGCGCTGAGCTGTGATGACCTGCTGGCGTGTCTGGGCAGGGGTTGGAGAAGCCTTCACGCTAGGCGCGGGCTTGCCCGCAATTCATCTCGCCACCCTCACCCCCGCCGCCCCCACGACGCTCTCTTGGCCGGTTTGCATTTCCCGGGGTTCTCCATGCAGTACTCCCGGGCTTCCTCCGCCGCCTTGCGGCGCAGTTCCGGGATGAAGCCCTGGGGGATGGGTTCGAAGGTGGAGACGTAGCACACCCACACGCCGCCCTTGTCCTTGCAGTTGCAGACGGAGGCGGGGTCGTTGGCCACGCCCCAGGCGCTGGCGCAGGCGGCATCCCGGCTGGGGCCGGGGGCGTAGCTCAGCGCCTCGCCCTTCAACGGCGTCTTGCCATCCTGGCTCTGGGTCGGGGTGAACTCATTCGGGCGGAAGGGCTACGCCTTGGCCAGCAGTTCGGGGCTGGCCTTGTTCACCGCCACCCGGCAGCGGTAATGCTGTTTCACCGCCTCGCAGGCGCAATTGGCCCCGCCCTCGGCGCTTGCTTGCGCGCGTTTGCAGGCACTCTCCTGGGTTTCGCCTTCCGCCACGGAGTACATGCGCTCATTGTCCTTGCGGAAGGTACCGCCATCGCTGGGGAAGGAAGCCGACGAACCGGGCACCCGGCCAAACAGGGTATAGCGCCCCGTGCCCTTGCAGATCCAGGCGCCGGTGGAATACACCTTGCCGGCCACCAGCTTGGTCACCCCGCAACCCCAGTTGCCCGCTTCGCGCTCCATGCAGAACTTCACCTCGATATCCCGCCCGCAGTCGTTGCGCAGATGCAGTTTCACACTATCCGGGTCGCCGCAATTCTTGCCGCGCTCCATCTTTTCTACCGACACGCAGGTATCGGGCGTGGCTTCGGTTTCCTCCGCCCAGGCGGGGGCCGAAGCCAACGCGAGAAGTGCTCCCCACAAACCCAACAAGATTTTCATATCAACCCCCAGATTCCGGACTAGCCCGAACGCCCAACCTACGCGATCTCATCCCCCGCCACCGGAGGCACATCCGGCACCACGGCCAGAGCGGCGCGGAATTTCGCCTCGGAGCCACGTGCGGCACGCTCGTTCAGGTAGGTTTCGGTGGCCAGGGCCGAGATCTTTTCCGCCACCGCCGAGGCGATGAACTGGTTCATCGAGACATGATCCTGGCTCGCGACCTCGCGCGCCAGCTTGTGCAGCGAGTCGGGCAAGCGAACGCTGATAGTGCTCATGATTGCGCCTCCAGTAGGGCCAAAAACTCTCGCGGCGTCCGGATGGAAATGCCAAACGGCGCCGCGCGTTTGAAATCGTTGACGTTCCAGGTGACGATCATCGCCTGGGCCTTCACCGCCAGTTCGAGCAGGAAGTCGTCGTCCGGGTCTTTCAGCACCGGCCGCCACAGGAAGAAAATCTTGTGGTGCACCGCTTCGGCGCAGACGAAGTCGATGACGTCATCGATTTGCTGGTCTGACAGGGCAAGCTCACCGCGCTTCAGCACCGCTTCATATTCCGCAACCAGGGGCGCCGAGATATGCAACGTGTAGCGATCACCGCCCAGCAAGCTCAGCAGGCGAAACGACGTACCCCGCGATGACCTGAGCGCGGACAACAGTACGTTTGTGTCGAGAACGATATCCGGCTTCACAATGGTATTGTAGGCAATACCATAATTGGCGTCAAACGGGCTTAAGCGCCCGACACCGGATGACGACGGTGCCGCCTCGCATCGCTCATGACGGCACCCCGCTGCACCACCGCCCTTTGAAAAAACGTGAAAAATCGTGCCTGGCCCCTTTAGCTTAGGGACACGCGACGCTATGCAAGCTATTTTTCTGGCGTGGCGTTGATTGCGCCGGAAGCATCAGGCTGACATTTGAGCCTGGTCCATTTTCAGCCCGAAATCTTTGACGAGATACGCAGCCTTATCGGTTGGGGCAAATCCGGGGTCGGAGGCAGACCTAGGTTGTCCAGGGCGGCCAGCGCTTCCTTCAATCGCATGTCAATGGTGGGATCGCCGCTGGAGCGGATGAGTTCATAGCGATTCAAGCGTCCGCCCGGATCCAGCCAAAGCCAGATGATGGCACTGTAGTTGGCCTTGCGCAGGCCTTGGTCCCTGGACAAGGCACGTTCAAGAAATCGTTCGATCTGGGAGGCGTAATAACCGTATCGCCGATCGTCACCCCCACCGCCGATCTTGGCCGTGGCCAGCAGATCCTTGCCGCCCTTTTTCGCGGCCAGCCCGAAGGCATCTGAACCGCTGCCGCCCTCCGCGTCCACACCCAGCCGGTCATCCATCACCGGTTTATCGTCTCCCTCATCGGGTAAGGACTTCTCGATCTTCACCTCCTGCTTGACCACCGCCTCGGGGGGCTTCTCCTCGGTCTTCTTGGGTGGGGGGGGAGGTGGTGGCGGCTCGATCAGGCGTATCCGCTGGGTAAAGCGGTCCATCCGAACATCGTGGCCTTGCAGTTGATCCCGAACGAAAAAGACCACACCGACCACCACAACCAAGGCCAGTACACGATACAGCCAGCGCTTCAGCCAGACGGACATGGTGCTCACCCGGCTTATTTCACCAGACGCTGGGTGACCAGGCCCAGCTCCCTGATCTCCAGGCGCTTGACCACGTCCAGCACCTCGATGACCACCTGATACTGGATGCGGGCATCGCCCTTGACCACCACGGGCAGGCTGGGGTCGGCGGCCTTGTAGGCGGCCAGGCGCTGCTCCAGCTCCTCCAGGCTGACCTGGAAGGTATCCAGATAGACACGACCATCCTCGGTGATGGTGATGGCCTTGGTCTTGGGCTTGGCCATGCTGGGGGCCTCGCTGGCCTGGGGCAGGTCCACCTTGATGCCCTGCACCGAGGCGGTGGCCATGATGATGAATACGATCAGCAGGTTCCACGCCAGATCCATCAGCGGCGTGAGGTTGAGTTCGTCGTAGATGCGGCCCTCAGCCCGGCTGCGGCGGCGCATGGCCGGCTCCTTTCAGGGCATGGGTGAGGGCGATGCGCCCCACCAGCTCGTCGGTGAACACCTCCATGGCGCTGGTCAGGTCGCGGATACGGATAGCCAGATGGTTGTAGCCGAACATGGCCGGTATGGCGATCATCAGGCCGGCCACGGTGGTGGTCAGGGCCGCCGCCACACCCGGGGCGATGGTGTTCACGTTTACGTCGCCGGTGGCGGCAATGGTGGCGAAGGTGATCATGATGCCCACCACCGTGCCGAACAGCCCCAGGAAGGGGCCGCCGCTCACCGCCAGGGTAAGCAGCACCAGCTTGTGGTTCATGCGCTGAACCTCGCCCACCAAGGCCACATCCAGGCTGGAACGCAGCGCCTCCAGACCCTGGGGGCTGAGGGCGCGGTGGTAGCCCTGCTGTTCGTGGATGTCCAGAATACGCCGCAATTCGGCCATGGCATGGGTGTAGAGGCGCAGCAGGGCGGCGTCGCGGATCTCGGCCGGCGGGTCTTCGGCGGCGGGCGGCTCGTCTTCACTGCTTGAAGCGTCCAGGGACAGGCTGCTCAGCCTGCTCTGGAAGGCACGGTTGGCCTTTTCCATGCGCCTCAGGTACATGGATTTGTTGACGCCCGCTTCCAAGCTCACCAGCCCAAGCAACCCGATGAGGGCAATCACTATCCAGCCCTCGGGGCTGACCGAATCCACCAGTATCTTGACAATGCCCAGATAGGCCCCGCCGGCATCCTCTTCGCCTTCCTCCTCGCCGTAGGCCAACAAGGCGCCATCCGGGCCCTGAGCGGCCGCAACCTGCATCCAGGCGATGGGGCGAGCCAGGGTGGAGAACTGCACCTCGTCCAATTCACCCGTGAAGGCATGCTTGCCTGCGGCGTCCGCACCGAGGATGACTTCGCCGCTCATGTCGTCCAGGCGGCCAGTTGCTGACCCGGCCTCCCGACCGTTCAAGAACAAGGTCAACCGATCCGCCGCGGTGACCCCCACGTGCTGCCATTGTCCAAGATCGAGAGCGATGCGGGGCGTCTCCACTGCCTTGCCCCGGTCGCGCTCTATGCGGGCATACACGCCGTTCTGGTCCATGGCCACCAACACGGCGCGTTTTCCATCCCGTTGCTCGAAGAGCACGGCTTCCTGTTGCCGGGCATCCGGCTTGAGCCAGAAAGACAGTGAGAATCCTTGATTTGCGGTCAGCTTCAAGGAGGGCGAGGCCAATACCTTGATCCCTGCCTTGCCATCAAACCGGGCGGCTGCATTTATGGCCCCGGCCGTAGAAATGGTGGCTGCGGAGGGCTGGGCATGATTGCCGTTGGCCGTGCTGTCCTTGGGACTCTCCTCACGCTCATCGAAATGAAAAACCAGGCCGAATTGCTTGTCATAGGTGCCGCCGGGGTTCTGGGCAGGCGGCGCCTCCGGGTTGCCATAGTAGAGCCAGAAATGCTGGGGGGCAGCATTGCCTCCCAGGGTGGGCACCTGCACCCAGACCAATGCAATGCCATAAGTGGCATCATATTTGTCGATGTGGAACGGCAACTGGGTCTTGTCGTCGGCGGCGACGAAGCGCAGGTCAGAGCCGTCTGGGTTGCTGGCACTGAAGGGGAAGTTGCCCGCATGCAGACGCACGGCCAAGGGCACCTGTGTCAGCTGCTGGGAAACCTGGGTGTTGTCCAGGTTGATCTTGATGCGGTAAGACCAAGCATCGTCCCAGCCAGCACGGGACGGTTGCGGAATAACCAGCACCAGAAAAACGACCAACCACCAAAAGCCCCGCCGCGAGCCCATTTTTTTCAATCAAGTGCATTACCTGTTCTTGATCGTAGACAAATGACTCCGAATATGAGTGACACTTATGTGAGTGTTTGATTACAGGGCCCTCTTGCCCCAGGACAGCCCATGGGAAGCGTCCGAGCAGGTGGTGCTCAAGGAAACTCCAGTTCCTGACCTATTTGGCACACGTCCACCTTCTTGACGCTATCTGGGAAGCGCAACTCGGCCGGCAGGCGGACGGTCTGGGTTCGGTTGTTGGTGAAAACGGTGCTGGTGGTCATGGCGGCCTCCTGGGTGAAGTTGAACGTCGTCCCTCTCCCGCGCTGCCGCGCACCCCTCCCCCGCTTGCGGGGGAGGGGCTGGGGGGAAGTGGCAATTCAACAACATTTACGCCGGACCAATAACAATCACGCGGGGATAATCATTTTTGGAGCCAGATTCATTCGTTTGGCCCGGCGGGTGAACTTGCGGTCATCGAATGACGCCATGGCGTTGCATTCACGGTAACTGGCCAGATGCAGCGCGTCTGCGAAATCCAGACCGGCTTCGTGGGGGACAAAGCCTATTCAACCGCCGCTCTATCCTCGACTGTGAAATGGGGCAGCCCCGGCAAATGCCGCATGGACAATCACGGCTTCAGGATGCTGGCTGGATCGAAGTCGGCCAGCACGGCGGTGCGCTTACTTTTGAGCAATCCATAGCCACCTCTCTGTATCACCCCGCCCCCCAGGCAGTTCTCCCCTTCGTACACCACCACCGACTGCCCGGACGTGACCGCCCACTGGTCCTCGTCGAAGCGCAGCACCAGGCGGTTGGCCTCGATGGCCTCCACGGTGCAGGCTGCGTCCTGCTGCCTGTAGCGGGTCTTGGCGGTGTAGCGGCCGCCGGCCTTGGGGGGGGCCACCACCCAGGTGAGGTCCGCCGCTTCCAGGGTGGCGGACAGCAGCAGCGGGTGTTCGTGGCCCTGGACGACGATGAGCTGGTTCTTCTCCAGGTCCTTGCCCGCCACGAACCAGGGCACGCCCTCCTCCGCCCCTTTCACGCCGCCGATGCCCAGGCCCTGGCGCTGGCCCAGGGTGTAGTACATGAGGCCCTGGTGGCGGCCCAACACCCGGCCTTCGGGGGTGATCATCTCGCCGGGCTGGATGGGCATGTAGCGTTGCAGGAATTCCCGGAAGGGCCGCTCGCCGATGAAGCAGATGCCGGTGCTGTCCTTCTTCTCGGCCACGGGTAGTCCAGCCTCCCGGGCCAGTTCCCGCACCTGGGGCTTGGGCAGGTGGCCGATGGGGAACAGGGCGTGCTCGATCTGCCGCTGGTTCAGGCGGTAGAGGAAGTAGCTCTGGTCCTTGTTGGGGTCCACGCCCTTGAGCAAACGGCGGTTGGGGTAGGCCCCTTCCAGGCGGGCGTAATGGCCTGTGGCGATGTGGTCCGCCCCCAGGGTGAGGGCGTGGTCCAGGAAGGCCTTGAACTTGATCTCGGCGTTGCACAGCACATCCGGGTTGGGGGTGCGGCCCGCTTTGTATTCCTGCAGGAAATAGGCGAAGACCCGGTCCTGGTATTCCCTGCTGAAGTTGACCAGCTGCACCTCGATGCCCAGCACCTCGGCGACGGCCAGCACGTCCTTGTAGTCCTGGGCGATGGGGCAGTCTTCCTCCAGGTCGTCCGCCTCCCAGTTCTTCATGAACACGCCTACCACTTCATGGCCCTGCTGCTTGAGCAGCCAGGCGGTGACGGCGGAATCCACGCCGCCGGAGAGACCTACAACGATGCGGCGCATGGGGCTCATGGGCTTGCCTTGTCCCCATTGGAGCCAATACATCCAGATTGACTACCCTTGGTGGCGAGCGGCGGCAAACCACTCCCCCCTTTCTCAAAGGGGGAGTGAGGGGGATTTAGGGGCGCATGCTCCCAGGACAGGCTGTCAAATCCCCCCTGCCCCCCTTTACCAAAGGGGGGGAAAACCGGAGGGGCGGCTTCTGAGGGAGGAAATACCGGGCGGGCTGCTTTGCGGGGGTTCACCGGGTTTATTCCTCCTCACCGCCAGTAAAAACCTGTCCCTCTCCGAAGTCGATGAGCATTTCCAGCGGATATTCGCGGCCGGCCAGGTAGTCCTCCAGGCATTTGGACAGGAGGGGGCTGCGGTGGCGATGGGCGTTGGCCTGGATTTCCTCGGGCGTCATCCACACGGCCCGCAGGATGCCTTCGTCCAGGGGCGCCGTGGGGTCGAAGCCCAGGATGGTGCCGGTGAAGGCGAAGCGCATGTAGGTGTGCCCCTTGTCGGGATGGCGCCAGCGGTACACGCCCAGCAAGGCGGTGGGCTCGAAGTGGTGGGCGGTTTCCTCGAACACCTCCCGGCGCACGGCGTCCACCAGGGATTCGCCGTCCTCCAGGTGGCCGGCGGGCTGGTTGAAGCGCAGGCCTTCGTTGGTCTCCTCCTCCACCAGCAGGAATTTGCCGTCCTCCTCGATGACGGCGGCCACCACCACGTGGGGTTTCCACACGGTTTCACTCATACGGGCTTGCCCCACAGGTCGTAGTCGTCGGAGCGGGTGATCTTCACCTTCACGAAGTCGCCGGGTTGCAGGCCTTTGCCCTGGGCGATGTGCACCACGCCGTCGATCTCCGGGGCGTCGGCATGGGAACGGGCGATGGCACGGCCTCCACCGACCTCATCCACCAACACGGTGGTTTCCGTGCCCACTCGGGCCTTCAGCCGGGCGGCGCTGATGTCCGCCTGCACGTCCATGAAGCGGGCCAGGCGGTCCTGCTGGATATCCTCGTCCACCGGGTCCGGCAGCTCGTTGGCCTTGGCGCCGTCCACGGGGGAATAGGCAAAGGCCCCCACCCGGTCCAGCTGGGCGGCTTCCAGAAAGTCCAGCAGCTCGTCGAAGTCTTCTTCCGTCTCGCCGGGGAAGCCCACGATGAAGGTGCTGCGGATGGCCAGGTCAGGGCAGATCTCCCGCCACTTCTCGATGCGGCGCAGGACGTTCTCTGCGTGGGCCGGGCGCTTCATGGCCTTGAGGATACGGCGGCTGGCGTGCTGGAAAGGCACGTCCAGGTAGGGCAGCACCTTGCCTTCGGCCATCAATGGGATGACGTCGTCCACGCTGGGATAGGGGTAGACGTAATGCAGGCGCACCCAGATGCCCAGTTTGGCCAGTTCCTGCACCAGTTCAAGCATGCGGGTCTTCACGGGGCGGCCGTTGTAGAACCCGGTGCGATACTTCAAGTCCACGCCGTAAGCGCTTGTATCTTGTGAAATTACCAGGAGCTCCTTCACCCCCGCCTTCACCAGGGCCTCGGCCTCATTGAGCACGTCGCCGATGGGCCGGGACACCAGGTCGCCCCGCAGGCTGGGGATGATGCAGAACGTGCAGCGGTGGTTGCAGCCCTCGGAAATCTTCAGGTAGGCGTAGTGCCGGGGTGTGAGCTTGAGGCCGCCGGGGGGGATCAGGTCGGCGAAGGGGTCGTGGGGCTTGGGCAGGGCACCGTGGACGGCGGTCATGACCGCCTCGGTAGCATGGGGGCCGGTGACCGCCAGTACGCTGGGATGGGCGTCCTTGACCACGGATTCCCTGGCACCCAGGCAGCCGGTGACGATGACCTTGCCGTTCTCCCGCAGTGCCTCGCCGATGGCGTCCAGGCTCTCCTCCACGGCGGCGTCGATGAAACCGCAGGTATTAACCACCACCAGGTCCGCGTCCTGGTAGGTGGGCACGATGAGGTAACCCTCTGCCCGGAGCTGAGTCAGGATGCGCTCGGAATCGTAGCTGTTTTTCGGGCAGCCCAGGCTGACGAAGCCGACTTTGGGAAGTGAACTCATGTGGGTAGTTTGTAGTTGTCCTGGCTGAACAGGTCGATGCCGCAATGCAGGTCCTGAATCCAGTCCAGGAAGGCGCCGATGGCCTCGGGGCCCTTGAACCAGCGGCCGTGCTGGGGCACCAGCATGTCCACCTCCATGGTGCGCACCATGTTGGCCCAGAAGCGGCAGACCTTGTTGGACACCATGTAGCGGCGGTGGAAGCCTTCCATCCGGGGCACGTGGGCCAGGAACTGGGCCCTGGTGGTGATGGGCTCCAGGATGGCGTCATGGTGCACCAGGGAGGCGCCCAGGTCGCCGGAAAACAGAATCTTCGACCTGGTGTCGTAGAATTGGAAATTGCCCTCCGCATGGAGGAAGTGGGCCGGCACGGCCACGATCTTCGTGTCCCGCATGGAAATGACAGTGCCCTGGTCGGGTATACCCAGGATACGGCCCTCGGTGCGGTTGATCGTGCAGAAGTGGGGTACAAAGCGTTCCCACAGGGCCGAGATATACAGGGAACATTCGGTCGCAGTGAGCCACTTGCCGAGGGATGCGACGATGTCCGGGTCCTGGTGGGAGGCGAAGATGTACTTCAGGTCCTTGAAGGGGAAGTACTTGTGCATGGCCATGAGGAGGGCGTTGTAGGTCATGTTGCCCGCCGGATCGATCAAGGCCCCCTCCCCGTCCGAGACGATGAGGAACTGGTTGGCCTGCACCGCGGCACCGCCACTGTCGTCCACCAGATCGTTGAACATGAGGCAGACATGCTTGCCGTCGTTGTAAAGTTCAATGGCCATAACGACCTCCTCCTGATATTTCCGCCATGTACATCATCGCCATCGGCTATGCCTACGTAATCCTGATGGTGACCCTAGTGGTCATCGCGGCCGGGGATTGGCTGAAGGGCCTGGCCATCGCCGTGTTCCTCGGCGTGCTGCCCTTGTGGGTGTTCGTGAAGGCCGTGCCCCGCCGACGTCTCCATGTAGGACTCCGCCAGGGTGCCCGCGCCCCAGACGGTGAGGACACCCAGGCCAATCAGTAGCACCTGCTGGGCCGTGTGGGCCAGTTCCACCCGCTTGTGCAGGCCGGGGATCAGGTCCGCCACCGCCACGTAGATCATGCCCGAGGCGGCGATGGCCAGCATGTAGGGAAGGAACTCCTGCATGTCCGCCAACAGGAAGTAGCCGATCAGGGCTCCCGCCAGCATGGCCGCGCTGGAGAGCAGGTTCAGCATCAGGGCCTGGGTCTTGCCGTAGCCGGAATGGAGCAGGATGAGGAAGTCCCCCAGTTCCTGGGGCACCTCGTGGGCGGCGATGGCGAAGGCAGTCACCACCCCCAGCTTCACGTCCACCAGGAAGGCGGCGGCGATCATCACCCCGTCCACGAAGTTGTGCACCGTGTCGCCCACGGTGATCATCAAGCCGGAGCGGCCATGGTCATGGCCGTGGGATGGCGTGCCATGGGCCTCGCAATGCTCCGTGTGGCAATGGCGCCAGAGCACCAGTTTTTCCAGGATGAAGAAACCCAGTATGCCGACCAGCACCACGGCCCCCATGGTCTGGAAATTTCCGGCGTGCTCCACGGCATGGGGCAGGATTTCCAGGAATACCGCCCCCAGCAGGGCGCCGATGGCATAGCTCACCATCACCGGCACCCATTCCGCCCGCATCCTGAGGGCCACGCTGGCCAGCAGCACCGAAAGCAGGCCGCCCGCGGCACTGGCGAGGAGGATCATGGACAACAGGCTCATGGGGCGGCGGGGGAAATCTGTGGAAGGCCCGAATTCTACTGGTCTTGCAGCCAGATCAGGCTGGCCATGCGACCAGTATTTCGATCCCGGCGATAGGAAAAGAAGCGCTCCATGTCCTTGTAGGTGCACAGTCCGCCGCCATAGACCCGTTCCACTCCCACGGCGGCGAGACGGATGCGGGCCAGGGCGTAGATGTCAGCCAGCCACTTGCGCGGCGTCTCGTCCAGGGTGCCCGGCAGGGCGGGACGGAAGGCAATGCCCGCCAGGGCATGCTGGCTGACGAAGGCCTCCCGCACCTCGTCCCCCACCTCAAAGGTGTCGGGGCCGATGGCTGCCCCCAGCCAGGCCAGGATACGTTCCGGGGCCACCCCCATGGTCCGGACGGTTTCCTCCAGCACCCCGCCCGCAAGGCCCCGCCAGCCCGCATGGGCCGCCGCCACCACGGTGCCGGCCTCGTCGCAGAACAGCACCGGCAAGCAGTCGGCGGTCTGCACCACGCAGACCTGGCCGGGTTCCCGGGTCATGCAGGCGTCCGCCTCGGGGGTGATCTCCCCCATTTTGGAATGGGGGATGGGCAGCTCGAACACCCGGTTGCCGTGCACCTGGTTCAGCCATAGCGGCTCGCTGGGCAACCCCTGCCTCAGCAGGCGGCGGTTCTCCGCCACCGCCCCCGGATCGTCGCCCACATGGGTGGCGGTGTTGAAGCTGTCATAGGGCGCCGAGCCGACGCCGCCGGCCCGGGTGGTCATCAGGGCGCGGACTTTGGCCGGCGCAGGCCAGTCGGGGAGTATCCAGTCAGGATGCATGGGGGTTCCTCAGGGATTCGATGAGTTCCTGGAAGTCGGCGGGGGGCGGAGCCTCCCATTCCATGGCCTCGCCGGTCCGGGGATGGGCCAGGCCCAGGCGCACGGCATGCAGGGCCTGGCGATGAAACGGGATCTGCCCCGCCCAGTTCCTGCCGCCATAGACCGAATCCCCCACCAGGGGGTGGCCGATATGGGCAAGGTGGACCCGGATCTGGTGGGTACGGCCCGTAGCCAGGCGGCATTCCACCCAGGCACATTGGCCGAACTGCTCCAGCACCGCCCAATGGGTCAGGGCCGGCTTGCCCGTGGGGCGGTCCTCGTCCACCACGGCCATCCTGGTGCGCTGGGTGGGATGGCGGCCGATGGGGGCCTCCACATCGCCGGCCTTGCGATCGAACACGCCCCGGGCCACGGCCCAGTACACCCGTTTCACCGTGCGGGCCTGGAGGTCCCGTACCAGCTGGGTCTGGGCCTCCAGGGTCTTGGCCACCACCATGAGGCCCGAGGTGTCCTTGTCCAGGCGGTGGACGATGCCCGCCCGGGGCAATCCTGCCGCCTGGGGGGTATGGTGCAGCAGGGCGTTCAGCAGGGTGCCTTCCCAGTTGCCCGCGCCCGGATGGGTGACCAGGCCGGCGGGCTTGTTGATCACCAGGATGTCCCCATCCTCGTAGACGATGTCCAGGTCCATGGCCTCGGCCCGGTGACTGGTTTCTTCAGGAAGGAGTTCCGGCTCCACGGCCACGGCCTCGCCGCCCCAGACCTTCTGCTTTCGGCTGGCGGGGCCGTCGTTCACCCGTACCCGCCCGGCATCGATCCAGGCGGCCAGGCGGCTGCGGGAAAAATCGGGCAGCAGTTCCGCCAGGCTCTGGTCCAGGCGGCGACCGGCGTGTTCGGGGGGTATGGTCAGGCTGAGCGGTGCGGACAAGGGTTTGGACATAAGGGCGCAGGTATAATCCGCGCGTCTTTATGGGGATGAATATGCAGCGAATTCTAGCTTTGGCTTCGCCGAAACTGCGCCTTCGGCTTGTTTTCCTGATGCTTTTCGGTTTCCTGACGGGTTGCAGCCTGTTGCCGGACGAGATCGACGAGACCAAGAGCTGGTCCGCCTCCAAGCTGTATTACAGCGCCAAGGAAGCCTTGAACGAGGGCGATTACGAAAAGGCGGTGAAGCTCTATGAAAAGCTGGAAGCCCGCTACCCTTATGGGGCTTTTGCCCAGCAGGCCCAGCTGGAAGTGGCCTATGCCTACTACCGGGACAACGAGCCCCTCTCAGCCGTGGCCGCCTGCGAACGCTTCATCAAGCTCCATCCCCAGCACCCCAACGTGGACTACGCCTACTACCTGAAGGGCCTGGCCAATTTCGTGGAGGACCAGACCTTCCTGGCCCGCTTCAGCGACCAGGACATGAGCGAACGGGATCCCAAGGCGGCTCGGGAGGCCTTCGAGGCCTTCCGGGAACTGTCCATCCGCTTCCCCGAGAGCAAGTACACGCCAGACGCCGTCTCGCGCATGAAGTACCTGGTCAACGCCCTGGCGGCCCACGAGGTCCACGTGGGCCGCTACTACTACAAGCGCGGCGCCTACGTGGCCGCCGCCAACCGGGGCAAATACGTGCTGGAGCACTACCAGCAGTCCCCCGCCCTGGAGGAAGCCCTGGTGGTCATGGCCCGCAGCTACGAGCAGATGGGCCTGACCGACCTCAAGGAAGACACCCTGCGGGTGATCAAGAAGAACTTCCCCGACAGCCCCTACCTCACCGGCAAGGACCTGAAGAAAGATCGCCCCTGGTGGCGGTTCTGGGAGATCCAGAGCCAGGACTAAGGGGTGGTTTCACACGCTCTTACAGCCACCCCCGACAGCAGCGTAGCCTGGCTGGAGGCCCTGGCAGGTAAGTTCCCCGACGATAAGTGGGAACTGCTGAACCAGGCCGTTGCCTGGCTGGAAGTGCACGGCGCAGAGTCCACGGCGGACACGGGGGCGCCCCTGGTGAGCCACGCCCTGGGCACCGCCGCCATCCTGGCGGGCATGCAGTTCGACACCGAGACCCTGGCCGCCGCCCTGCTCTTCGGCCTGCCGGAAAAGGCCATCAAGCGGGAGACCCTGGCCCACCGTTTCGGCGCCCACCTGGCCGCCCTGGTGGAAAGTGCTACCAAGCTGGCGCGCATGGACCACCTGTTCACCGAGTTGCACGCCGAGGGCGGCCAGAGCGAGGCCCTGCGCCAGATGCTGCTGGCCATGACGGACGACATCCGCGTGGTGTTCATCAAGCTGGCGGAGCGCACCCAGGCCCTGCGGGAGCTGGCCCTGGGGGACCCGGAACTGCGCCGCAAGACCGCCAGCGAGGTGCGGGAGCTCTACGCCCCCCTGGCCAACCGCCTGGGGGTCTGGCAGCTGAAGTGGGAGCTGGAGGACCTGTCCTGCCGCTACCTGGAAACCGAGACCTACCGCCACATCGCCAAGCTCCTGGACGAACGCCGCCTGGACCGGGAGTGGTACATCGAGCACGTGGTGAAGGTGCTGGGGGAGGCCCTGGCGGGCGACGGCCTGTCCGGCTATTCCATCACCGGCCGGCCCAAGCACATCTCCAGCATCCTGGCCAAGATGCGCAAGAAGCACCTGTCCTTCGACGAGGTGTACGACGTGCGCGCCGTGCGGGTGCTGGTGAAGGACGTGAAGGACTGCTTCCACGTACTGGGCCTGGTGCACAGCCTCTGGCAACCCATTCCCGGCCAGTTCGACGATTACATCTCCCGTCCCAAGGGCAACGGCTACAAGTCCCTGCACACCGCCGTGGTGGGTCCGGAGAACAAGGCCCTGGAAGTCCAGATCCGCACCTTCGACATGCACCAGGAGGCGGAGATGGGCGTGGCCGCCCACTGGCGTTACAAGGAAGGGGGCAAGGGCGGGGACAAGACCGGGGGACTGCAGGACAAAATCGCCTGGCTGCGCCAGCTGCTGGCCTGGCGCCAGGAGGTCGGGGACAGCTCCGATGATGGAAGCAGCTCCGATCTGGCCCAGCACTTCAAGAACGAGCTGTTCCAGGACGAGGTCTTCGTGCTCACCCCCCAGGGCAAGGTCATCGCCCTGGCGGCGGGCGCCACGCCCCTGGATTTCGCTTACGCGGTGCATACGGAACTGGGCCACCGCTGCCGGGGCGCCAAGGTGGACGGCAGCCTGGTGTCCCTGGATACGCCCCTGGCCACGGGCCAGCGGGTGGAAATCCTCACCGTCAAGCAGGGAGGGCCCAGCCGGGACTGGCTCAACCCCCACCTGGGCGTACTCAAGACCGGCCGGGCCAAGGCCAAGGTGCGCCAGTGGTTCAAGCAGCAGGACCTGGACACCCACATCCAGGAAGGCCGCGCCCTGCTGGACAGGGAAATCCACCGCCTCAACCTAACCAACGTGAACCTGGAAAAGCTGGCGGTCCGGCTCAAGTTCGCCAAGCCAGAGGAACTCTTCGCCGCCCTGGGGCGGGGAGACGTGGGGGCTACCCAACTGGACCGCACCCTCCAGGACGAATTTGTTCCGCCCCAGGAAAAGCCCCTGGTCACGGCTCCCAGGCGCAGAACCGAGGCCGCCGGCGTGCTGGTGGAAGGGGAACCGGGCCTGCTCACCCAGATGGCCGGCTGCTGCAAGCCTGCGCCGCCGGATGCCATCGTGGGTTACATCACCCAGGGCCACGGCGTCACGATCCACCGGACTGACTGCCCCGTCATCCTGCACCTGCCGGATGAACGCCAGGGGCGCCTGCTGCAGGCCGACTGGGGCGACAAATCCGGCACCACCTTTGCCGTGGACATGGAAGTGGTGGCCCGGGACCGTTCTGGCCTGCTGAAGGACGTGACGGAGATACTGGCCCAGGAGAAAGTCAACGTGGTGAGGGTCAACACCGTTTCCCAACAGGAAACCGCCTTCATGGAGTTCACCCTGGAGGTGGCGGACGTAGCCCAGCTGACCCGTTGCCTTGCCCGTGTCGGCCATGTTCGCGGGGTGGAATTCACTCGCCGCAAATAGGACTGCGTCTATCCATATGTTGGAATATCAGGATATTCTTGTCACAAATCAACCGTTCAGGCGGTTTAAACCAGACACATCAAGGAGAGAGATATGCCCCAAAGAATTTTTCAAATCATCCTGGCACTGCTTTTGATCGGTGCATGTTCGGTCGCCCGGTCTGACAGCTACACCGCCAGGGATAACCGCCAGCCCATTCCCGTCACCGCCAAGGAACACAATCAGTATCTGTTCGAAATGCGGGAACTGCTGCACAACCTGTTCAACATACATCTGGCCCTGTCCAGGAACGATTTCAAGGCCGCCGCCGTGGCGGCCCGGCCCATGGGCGCCCTGCTCGACAACACGCCCGCATCCCTGCGGGAGCGTCTGCCAGAGGAATACATCCAGCTCAGCATCGCCCTGCGGGAAGCCATCGAAGCCCTGGCCAAGGACGCGGAACAAGCCAAGGACATGTCGGCGGTCCAGGGCCATCTGGCCGAGACCATGACCTATTGCTCCGGCTGCCACGACACCTACCGCTTCGAGGTCCGGGCCGTCATCCCCAACAGGAAATAATCACGACCGGCTGCCCAGCAGCCAGGCAGCCACCTCCAGGTCCCGGGGATAGGTGACCTTCAGGTTGGTCAGATCACTCTCCACGAGCCGTGGAGACAATCCCAGGGCCTCGATGGCCGACGCCTCGTCCGTCACCCCCGTGCCCGCCTGAAGCAGGGCCCGGGTCAGCAGGCCATGGGGAAACATCTGGGGGGTCTGGGCGCCCCAGAGCCTTTCCCGGGACACGGTCTCTTGGATGCGCCCCCCCTCCCCTTCCCGTTTCAGGGTATCCGCCACCGGCGCCGCCAGGATTCCCCCCACTGCGTCGCCATCCACCTGGGCGAACAGCTTGTCCAGCAGGCGCCGCGACAGGCAGGGACGGGCGGCATCGTGCACCAGCACCCAGTCATCGGCCGCAACTTCGCCCGCCATGGCCTGGAGGCCGTTGAGCACACTTTCGGCCCGGGTAGCCCCCCCGCATCTCAACACCGTCAGGCGGGAGAAGCCGGACCAGTCGTAGCCGTCCCACCAACCATCCTCCGGGGAGAGCACCACATACACGCAGCCGATGGCCCCATGGTCCTCGAAGGCCCGGGCGGCATGCCAGATCATGGGCTGGCCATGGATGTCCAGGTACTGCTTGGGGTGTTCGGCCCCCATTCGGGCGCCAACGCCGGCGGCGGGCAAGAGGGCGAAGTGCTTGGGCATGAGCGATCCATGTTGGTGTATGCGGTGGCGTGCCCTAGATTTTAATTGAGCCCTTACTTTGAAGAGGAAAGTCGAGATGCCGAACATCAGACCCCCCGCTGTGGCTGGCCTCTTCTACCCAGCCGATGCAGACACCCTGGGCGCGGAGGTTAGGCAGTATCTGTCCCAGGCCAGGGAATTCCACTACCGGCCCAAGGCCATCATCGCGCCCCATGCGGGCTATATCTACTCGGCCCCCATCGCCGCCAGCGCCTACCGGTTGCTGGAGCCCCTGCGCGGCTTGATCAAGCGTGTGGTGCTGCTGGGGCCCGTGCACCGGGTCTGGGTGCAGGGCCTGGCCCTGCCTGGGGTGGAGGCCTTCGAGACCCCCTTGGGTTCCATCTCCCTGGACCAGGAGGCCATGACTGCATTAGCCGGCCTGCCCCAGGTGGAAACCCTGGCCGCCGCCCACGCCCAGGAGCATTCCCTGGAAGTGCATTTACCCTTCCTGCAGGTGGTTCTGGGCGACTTCAGCCTGGTGCCCCTGGCCGTGGGTGGCGCCACGCCCCAACAGGTGGCCCAGGTGCTGGATCGCCTGTGGGGCGGCGACGAAACCCTCATCGTGGTGAGTTCCGACCTTTCCCACTACCTGCCCTACCAGACAGGCAGCAACATGGACAAGGGCACGGCCCGGGCCATCCTGGACCTGCGCACAGACCTGGTGGGCGAGCAGGCCTGCGGCGCCCATCCCATCAACGGCCTGTTGCTGGCCGCGAAGCATCATGGCCTGCGGCCCCATCTGCTGGATCTGCGCAATTCCGGCGACACTGCCGGGGACCGGGATCGGGTGGTGGGCTACGGGGCCTTCGCCTTCACGGAAATGCCATGACATCCTCCGCCGACAAGGGCCGCCTGTTGACCACCCTGGCCCGGGGGGCCATCGCCCAGGCCTTCGGGCAAAGCGTCCAGCGTCCGGCCCTGCCCGAGTGGCTGTTCCAGTCCGGAGCCACCTTCGTCACCCTGACCCAGGACGGCCAGTTGCGAGGCTGCATCGGCACCCTGGAGGCCCATCGCCCCCTGGCGGAAGACCTGGAGCACAACGCCCGGGCCGCCGCCTTCGAAGACCCCCGCTTTCCTCCCCTGGGCGAAAAGGAACTGGAACATACCCGGGTGGAAGTCTCCATCCTTTCCAGGCCCGAGCCCATGCGCTTCCGCGATGAAGCCGACGCCCTGGCCCAGCTGCGGCCCGGCGTGGACGGCGTGATCCTGGAATCCGGCTGGCACCGGTCCACCTTCCTGCCCCAGGTGTGGGAGCAACTGCCCGACCCGGGGGAATTCATGGCCCACCTGAAGCGCAAGGCAGGGCTGGCGCCCGACTACTGGTCCGATGACGTGCGCCTGTCCCGCTACACGGTGGAAAAGTACAAGGAAGAAATCCAGGAGCACCCATCATGAAAGTCGAGGAATCCCGCTATCCCGCCCGCTGGTGGCACAAGCTGGACGAGAACCGCATCCAGTGCGACCTGTGCCCCCGGGACTGCAAGCTGCATGAAGGGCAAAGAGGCGCCTGCTTCGTACGCAAGATGGAAGGTGGGCGCATGATCCTCACCACCTACGGTCGCAGCTCCGGCTTCTGCGTGGACCCCATCGAGAAGAAACCCCTCAACCACTTCTACCCCGGCACCTCGGTCTTCTCCTTCGGCACCGCCGGCTGCAATCTGGCCTGCAAGTTCTGCCAGAACTGGGATATCTCCAAGTCCAAGGACATGGACCGGCTCATGGATGCCGCCAGCCCGGACGAGATCGCCCGCCGCGCCAGGGACATGGGATGCCTCAGCGTGGCCTACACCTACAACGACCCGGTCATCTTCGCCGAGTACGCCATGGACACTGCCCGGTCCTCCAGCGCCCTGGGCCTGAAGAACGTGGCCGTCACCGCCGGCTTCATGCACAAGGAACCCGGCGCCGAGTTCTACGCCACCATGGACGCGGCCAACGTGGACCTGAAAGGCTTCACGAACGATTTTTATGTCAAATACTGCGCGGGCAGGCTGGACCCCGTGCTGGAAACCCTGGTGTACCTGGTGAAGGAAACCCAGGTCTGGGTGGAGATCACCACCCTCCTGATCCCCACCCTTAACGACTCCGAAGCCGAGATTCGCAGGTTGTCGGAATGGATTGGCAAGGAACTGGGCCCCGACGTGCCACTGCATTTCACGGCCTTCCACCCGGACTGGAAGATGACGGACCTGCCCCCTACCCCGGCCGCCACCCTCAGCCGGGCCCGGAAGATCGCCCTGGAAACAGGCCTGCATCATGTCTACACGGGCAACGTCCACGACCCCGAGGGCGGCACCACCTTCTGCCCGAAATGCCATAAGGCCGTCATCGTGCGGGACTGGTACGAGATACCCGAGTACCACCTCACGGACGACGGCCATTGCCCCCACTGCGGCACCGCCATCGCCGGACGATACCGGCATTTCGACAAGGCATTCGGCGCGCGGCGAATCCCGGTGGCCATGGCCATGTAGGCAGCGCTGACAGCGCGCATCTCAGTCACCCCAGCGCTGGAAGAACGCGGCAAAGTCCACTTTCTCCATTTGAGACGAGCCAGTCCGTTCAACAATCGAGGGATTGAAGTCGGACACGGGCACCGTGGCAGCACTTGTCCCCTTGACCACCACGGGACCGCCAATCCTCAGGGGTGGAGAAAATGGCATGTTCCCCTTCGTGGCCGACATCTCCGAAGCCCGTGCAGTCGCCTTGGATTGGGTTGGAGCAAGCGTCACGCTGTCGCCTCCCCCAATCATTCAACGCTGGCCAGCATGGTCTGGCTGGACACGGCATTACGCTTGCGCAGGCCCAGCCGCTTGACCCTGAGGCTCAGGGCAGCCACCAGTTCAGGTTCCTTCACCGCCCGCATCACGGCGTGTCGTGCATCTTCCACCGCGGGGCCTGAGGGAACCATGGCCTGGGGATTGGTCGCGTGGGTGGCGGCCAGGAACAGCATGATGGCGAGTTGCTCGGAAAACATGGTGTACCTCCGAAACGTATGCCGGCACTTGCCGGACGCTTCCGAATTTATGTTTCCCGCCGATTTGCCGTTACTGACTCAGTTGGAACCTGGTTGACCGCCCCGGTAGGCCAACCTGGTTGGTAGCGAGCCCCCACCGGCCCCGCTAACCTGAACACCGTGAGATGCGAATAGGAGGAAGTTTCATGCCTTTCCTGCAAGAACAATGGCTGGCCCAGAGCCGCCAACTGAACCCCCGTCGCCGCTACAGCAGCCAGCGGGAATTCGAGGCGGACTGGGTGGGGGGCATGCGCCGTCGCCACAGCCTGTCCCAGGAGGCCCTGGCCATGATGGCCAGCGTTTCCGTCACCACGGTGCAGAACTGGGAAAACCCCGCCAGCCGCAAGAACATCGCCCCCCACAACCAGGACCGCCTGCGGGACATCGACCGGGAACTGTGGATCAAGTCCCACGTGACCCTGATGGAGCCCTGCCCACCCACCATCCGCGCGCTGTATGACCTGCTCACCGCCAACAAGGACGTCAGCGCCCAGGGCCTGGCGGACTACCTGCTCACCACCCTGCCCCAGGATGATCCGGAACGCCCCCGCCTGCTGCACTGGGCAGGCCTGGCCCACAGCATCGCCGATCCGATATCGGCCAAGGCCAAGGAATACCAGAACGCCGCCCTGAAGGCATTGGGAACCCAGGGCAACGGCATCTCCGCAGCCATCGAAAACGAGATCCTGGGCAGCCAGTTCGAGGACCTGATGAACCAGACCGAGGGCGAGGAGAGGCACCAGCGGGGCTGGTATCTCATGGAGGCCTGCCAACGCCTCTACGCCAGGGACCAGCATCCGGCCTACAAGTGGAACGCCCTGGAAGTGGCCTGCCGCGTGCCCCTTTCCAAGGAAGTCCAGTACGGCCTGCTGCACGACCTCACCGAGGTATTGGGCAGCGCGGCCGTGAAGCGGAAGGTCATGGGTGACGACGCCTACGACGCGGTGCGCGAGGCTTACGCCCAGCCTACCTCCGCCAACGCGGTGAACTGATGCCTGGAGGACAGACCATGACCGCCAAGCTCATCACCCTCGCCGGCCTGTTGCTGCTGTTGGGCAACCCGGCCTTAGCCGCCGACTCGGAACCGGCCATCCAGGCGCAGAACGCCCCTGAACCGGCCCGGACCGCCCAGGCGCCCCAGCAACCTCAACAGCTTGCCTGGCAACGGGTGGGCGCCCCCCTCAGCCTGGAAACCTAGGCTGGCCCATTTATCCCCGCAAGCCAACGCATCGGCCAGGCACTGCCTGGCCATTTTTTTGCGTCAGCCCAACTCGGTCAGGCGCGGTGACGAAGCGCGCCCGGGCGGGCGCCATTCACGCGCTGGCAGTAACCCGTCAGACCAGGAAGACGAAAGCCCCCAGCAGAGCTGACAGCAACAGGCTGCTGGCCAGGGGCAGCACGAAACGGCCGTTGCGGCTCTTGAACTCGAAATCACCGGGCAGGCGGTCGAGGCCCATGCGCCGCAGGCCATGGGACAACAAGCCGCTGAGCAGCAGGGCCACCACCAGGGTCAGCAGCCACTTCAGCACGGCTGGTCCCTAACCGCCCCGCCCCTTGCCGGTGAAGCCGCGGCGGAAGGGATGGGCCGCCTTGGCAGCCGGCTGGCTCCGGGGTGGACGGAAGGCGTCGTCCCGATTCTGTTCCTCGCCCCGGCTCTTGCGGGCCGTGTTCTTGCTGACGGGCGCCTTTTCCAGGCCACACCACTGCATGAGGCTGGCCACCTCCTGCTCCGTCAGTTCCTCCCGCATGCCCCGCTTCAGGCGCGGCGGCATGGCGATGGGGCCGTAGCGCACGCGGATGAGACGGCTGACGGTGAGGCCCAGGTGCTCGAAGATACGCCGCACTTCCCGGTTGCGGCCCTCCAGGATGATGACGTGGTACCACTGGTTCACGCCCTCGCCTCCGGCGGGAACGATGTTCTCCAGCCTGGCCGAGCCGTCCTCCAGTTCGACCCCCTGCAGCAGGGCATCGGTCTGTTCCTGGGTCAGGGTGCCCAGGATCCGCACGGCGTATTCACGCTCCACCTCGTAGCGGGGATGGGACAGGCGGTTGGCCAGCTCGCCGCTGGTGGTGAAGATGAGCAGGCCCTCGGTGTTGATGTCCAGGCGACCCACGCTCACCCAGCGCCCGCCCCGTATGCCTGGCAGGCCGGCGAACACGCTGGGGCGGCCCTCCGGATCGTCCCGGGAGACGATCTCCCCTTCCGGCTTGTGGTAGAGGAGCACCCGGGGCATCTGCTTCTTCCACTGCAGGCGCACCAGCTTGCCGTTGATCTTCACCAGGTCGCCGGGCTTGACCCGGTCTCCCACCTTGGCGGTCATGCCGTTGATGCTGATCCGGCCCTCGCTGATGAGAAGTTCCATCTCCCGACGGGAACCCAGGCCGGCGGTGGCCAGGGCCTTGTGGAGCTTCTCGCTGTGTTCTTCGGTGTCTTCGGGGTCGGCCTTCAGCGGGCGACCCATGTAGGAATAGCGCGGCATGGCGTCGTCTAAATATTTATGGGTATGAGCCGATATTAACCGGGTGGGCACGCGTCGTGCCTACAAACTTGGGGCTTCGCGCCAATCCGTCGCTTACCCGCCATCACAACAACCCAAACGCACCTGCCCAATGTCCCATACCTACCAGGAATTCACCGACCCCGCCCTGCCCATGGCCGTTCGGATTCCCTCGCCGCCTCCACTGCTGGACGAATTGCACGCCCTGCTGGAAGACCCCAGATCTGAAATGGAGGACATCGCCAGGGTGGTCCAGTCCGACGCGGGGCTCACCTCTCGCCTGTACCGCACCCTTTCCAAGCCCTGCTACGGCCTGCGCAAGCCCCCGGAAACCGTGAACCAGGCCGTCTCCCTGGTGGGCCTGAACACCGTGGCGGAACTGACCAAGGGACTGAGCCTGGAAGCGGCCATCTACGGCGAGTCCAGGTTCTACCCCTGGTTCTGGGAACGGGCCAACGAAATCGCCAGCTACGCCCGCGTCATCGCCTGGAAGCAGCGCAGCGTGTGCAACATCTTCCCGGAACACGCCCAGCTGGCGGCCCTGTTCATGGACTGCGGCGTGCCCATCCTGATCCAGCATATCGAGAAATACGAATACCCCTTCACCACGGCCGACGGATACATCTGGCCCAACGTCCTGGCGGAGGACGCCAACTTCGATACGGACCACGCCGTGGTGGGCTTTCTGGCCGCCCGCCACTGGAAGATGCCGGACTACGTTTGCCAGGCGGTGCGCTGGCACCACGACCCGGTGAACGTCAACGCCAGGGCCACCACCCTGGCGGCTATCCTGCACCTGGCCACCCATGTCTACAACCTGTACGCCGGCAAGGACGACAGCGATTGGCCGGAACAGGAAATGGCAACCCTGGAGGAACTGGGCATCGCCCGGGACGAACAGCAGGAATACGTGGAAGACGTACACGAACGGGCCGCGGAGGCCTGACTCCGGGCGTCCCTCATTCGGTGGGAGGCATTTCCCCCGCCACGCTCCGGATCAGGTCACCCTCCTCGGCCCGCCCCTCCAGGCTGACCACCAGGTCCTTGGCCAGTTCCGGCAGGGGCGGCAGCTCCGAGAGAGCCCGCAGTCCCAGGTCCGAGAGGAACTGTCTGGTGGTGGCGTAGAGACCGGGACGCCCGGGCACTTCCTTGTGGCCCACCACCTCGATCCAGCCCCGCTCCTCCAGGGTCCTGACGATCTGGGTGTTCACCGCCACGCCGCGGATATCCTCGATGTCCCCCCGGGTCACCGGCTGGCGGTAGGCGATGACCGCCAGGGTCTCCAGGGTGGCACGGGAATAGCGGGGCGGCTTTTCCGGATTGAGGCGGTCCAGGTATTGCTGGTATTCCAGCCGGGTCTGGAAGCGCCAGCCCTCCGCCAGCTGCACCAGTTCAACGCCCCTGCCCTGCCAGTCGGACCGCAGTTCATCCAGGGCCAGGCGCAGAAGCTCGTTGTTCAACTCCACGGAAAAGACCTTCTTCAACTCCGCCAGGGTCATGGGGGCGGAGCCGGAGAGCAGGACCGTCTCCAGCACCCGCTTGATCTCGGGCAGGTTGAGGCCCTCGCTAGGCTGGGAGGGGATCGGCGTCGTGGGCGCTGTTTCCGTCATCGTCGGCTTCCTGGGATTCGTCGGTAAGGCCGGCCTGGGCCACCTGGGCGTAGATGGGGGCGAAGGGCTCGTTCTGCACGATGTCCACCAGGCGCTCCCGCACCAACTCCATCAGGGCCAGGAAAGTGACCACCAGGGCGGAACGGCCCGTCGAAGGGTCGAACAAGACCTCGAACAGGGTGCGGCCATGCGCCTGCAAATGTTTCAGCACCCGGCTCATGTGCTCCCGCACCGACAGCTCCTGGCGGCCGATGCGGTGGTGCTGGTCCAGCTTGGCCCGCTTGAGGATGGCCCGCCAGGCCTCCAGCAGGTCCTCGGCCTGTACTTGTGGCAGGCGTCGTACGGCCAGGTCGGGAATGTGCACGCCCACGGACAGGAAGTCCCGGCCCAGCTGGGGAATGCCGTCCAGGCCCCGGGCGGCCAGCTTCATCTGCTCGTATTCCAGCAGGCGGCGCACCAGTTCGGCCCGGGGATCGTGTTCCTCTCCTTCCTCGTCGGCCTTCTCCGGCCGGGGCAGCAGCATGCGGGACTTGATCTCGATGAGCATGGCCGCCATCACCAGGTACTCCGCGGCCAGTTCCAGGCGCTTGCGCCGCATGATCTCCACGTAGTCGATGTACTGGCGGGTGAGCTGGGTCATGTTGATGTCCAGCACGTTCAGGTTGTTGCGGCGGATCAGCCAGAGCAACAGGTCCAGGGGCCCCTCGAAGGCCTCCAGGATCACCTCCAGGGCATCAGGGGGGATATACAGGTCCGTGGGCAGATCGGTCCACAGTTCACCCTGGACCTTGGCCAGGTGGCGGACCTCCTCCTCCGCCTGTTCGACCCGTTCGGGTTCGGCGATGGCTTCAGTCATGGCTGAGCATTCCCCCGCTCCCGGGGAAAGAGGGAATCGTTTATGTCCCTCATGCCGCCGCCTTTATGCCCGACTGGGTACGCTCCCGCTCACGGCCACTCTTCAGCACCACGCTAAAGGCCGTCCTCACCTCGCCAAGGCCAGCCAGGGCCTCCAGCAATTCCTCCGCCAGACGCACCTTCCAGCCAGGCCCCAGGGTCAGGTCACAGCTGGCGTTGTCGTTGCGGTAGCCCAGGCTCACGGGGCAGCCCGTGTCATCCCGGTAGGGGGCCAGGGCGGCCATGAGGCGCTCCGCGTCGGGGCCGTCGTTCAGCACCAGACGCAACTGGGTGGCGAAACGGGTACGGGCCCCTTCCAGGTCCAGGATCTCGTCGGCCGTGACCCTCATGCCGCCGGAATAGTCGTCATGGCTGGCCTTGCCGGCGATGACCAGCAGCTTGTCTTCCTTGATGCGCTGGCGATTGGCATCGAAGGCCTCGTTGAACACAGCCACCTCCACCTGGGCCTGGCCGTCATCCAGGGTGACGAAGGCCATCTTGCCGCGACGGGTCATCTGGGTGCGAATGGCGGCCACCACCCCCGCCATGAGCTGGGGCCCCGGCTGGGGCTTCACGTCCTTCAGCGACTTGTCCACCAGGCCCTTGAGCAGGGGGCGGTCCGCCTCGAAGGGGTGGCCGGACAGGTAGTAGCCCAGGGCCACCTTTTCCTGGGCAAGCTGTTCCCTCAGGGACCAGGCGGGCACGGCCACCAGATCCGGCGCTGCCTCCAGGGCCGTGTCGCCGAACAGGGAATCCTGGGCCGCGTGGGCCTGCTGGGTCTCGGCCCATTCCATGGCCAGGCCCACGCTCATGAGGGTGGCGTTGCGGCTGGCGTGAAGACCGTCGAAGGCCCCGGCCCGCACCAGGGCCTCGATGACCCGGCGGTTGACGATGCGGCGGTCCACCCGGCGGCAGAAGTTGAACAGGTCAGTGAAGGCACCGCCCTCCTTTCGGCAGGCCACGATATTGGCGATGGCTCCCTCCCCCGTGCCCTTCACCGCCCCCAGGCCATAGCGCACCTGTTTGCGGTCCACGGGCACGAAGCGATAGCTGGACTGGTTGATGTCCGGCGGCAGGATGACCAGCTTGTTCTTCAGGGCATCGTCCACGAACACCTTGACGCTGTCCGTGTTGTCCAGGTCCGAGGAAATGGTGGCGGCCATGAAGGCGGCGGTGTGGTGGGCCTTGAGCCAGGCGGTGTGGTAGGTGACCACGGCATAGGCGGCGGTGTGGGACTTGTTGAAGCCGTATTCCGCGAACTTTTCCATCAGATCGAACAGGCGCATGGCCAGGGCCGGGTCGTAGCCCTTCTTCGCGGCACCCTCGCCCATGATTTCCCGGTGCTTGGCCATCTCCTCGGCCTTCTTCTTGCCCATGGCCCGGCGCAGCAGGTCCGCCCCCCCCAGGGTGTAGCCGCCGATGATCTGGGAGATCTGCATCACCTGTTCCTGGTAGACGATGACGCCGTAGGTGGGCTCCAGGCAGGCTTTCAGGTCCGGGTGGAAGTAGTCGATGGCCTGCTTGCCCTTCTTGCGCAGGATGAAGTCGTCCACCATGCCGGAGCCTAACGGACCCGGCCGGTACAGGGCCAGCACGGCGATGATGTCCTCGAAGCGGTCCGGCTCCAGCTTGGCCAGCAGCTTCTTCATGCCCTCCGATTCCACCTGGAAGATGGCGGTGGTGTTCGCTTTCTTCAGGATGTCGTAGGCGGCCGGGTCGGTGAACGGCAGGGTGTTCAGGTCCAGGTCCGAATCCGGGTCCAGCTGTTTGATGTACTTCACCGCCAGATCGATGATGGTGAGGTTGCGCAGGCCCAGGAAGTCGAACTTCACCAGGCCGGCCTTCTCCACGTCGTCCTTGTCGAACTGGGACACCACCGAATCGGAGCCCTCGGCGTTGTACAGGGGGCAGAAGTCCGTGAGCTTGCCGGGGGCGATGAGCACGCCGCCGGCGTGCATGCCCACGTTGCGGGTCAGGCCCTCCAGCTTGCGGGCCAGGTCGAAGAGCTCCTTCACCTCTTCTTCCTGCTCATAGCGCTGCTTGAGCTCCGGCACCTGTTCCAGGGCCTCGTCCAGGGTCACGTTCTTGCCCGGCGCCGAAGGAATCATCTTGGAAAGCTGGTCGCAGAAGTTGTAGGACAGGTCCAGCACCCGGCCCACGTCACGGATCACCGCCCGGGCCGCCATGGCGCCGAAGGTGGCGATCTGGGACACGGCATCGGCGCCGTACTTGTCCCGCACGTATTCGATCACCCGCCAGCGATTGTCCTGGCAGAAGTCGATGTCGAAGTCGGGCATGGAGACCCGTTCAGGGTTTAGAAACCGCTCGAACAACAATGCGTAAGCCAATGGATCCAAATCGGTAATGCCGATGGAGTACGCCACCAGAGAGCCTGCGCCGGAGCCCCGTCCTGGCCCCACGGGCACGCCGTTGTGCTTACCCCAGTTGATGAAGTCCGCGACGATGAGGAAATAGCCGGGGAAGCCCATCTGGATGATGGTATCCAGTTCCAGTTCCAGGCGGGCCGCATAGACGGGGCGCTGCTTCTCCCGCTCCGCCTCGCCCGGGTACAAGCCTCGCAGGCGTTTTTCCAGTCCTTCCCGGGCGAACTGGCGCAGGTAGTCGTCCAGGGGCATGCCGCCTGGGGTGGGAAAGTCCGGCAGCTTGCTCTTGCCCAGCTCCAGGGTCAGATTGCAGCGGCGGGCGATTTCCACCGAGTTTTCCAGGGCCTCCGGCAGGTCGGCGAACAATACCGCCATTTCCGCCTGCCGCTTGAAATAGTCCTCGGGGGTGAAGACCTTGGGGCGACGCTTGTCGCCCAGGGTGTATCCCTCGGCGATGCACACCCGGGTCTCGTGGGCGGTGAAGTCATCCCTGGTGGGGAATTCCACCGGGTGGGTGGCCACCACGGGCAGGTCCAGCTCCTCCGCCACGGCCAGCGCATTGGCCAGGTGCACCTCGCACTCGGGCCGACCGTCCCGCTGCACCTCCAGGTAATAGCGCCCGGGAAAACGCTCCGCCCAGGCCCGGGCCAGGGCCCGGGCGGTGTCCAGGGATTCGTTGACCAGGGCCTGGCCCACGTCCCCCAGGTGCCCTCCGGACAACGCGATCAATCCCTCACTGGCTCCGCCATCGAACCATTCCGGCACCAGAATGGCCCTGCCCCGGTGCATGTGGGTGCGGTAGGCCCTGGTGAGCAATTCACACAGGTTGTGCCAACCCTTCCGGTCCTGCACGAGCAGCAGCAGGCGGGAAAGCTTGTCCAGGGCATCCGGGTTGGCGACCCAGACGTCGCAACCGGCGATGGGCTTGATGCCCTTCTTGCGGCAGGCGGTATAGAACTTGATGAGGCCGAATACGTTGGACAGGTCGGTCAGGGCCAGGGCGGGCATGCCGTCCGCCTGGGCCATCTTCACCGCCCCGTCCACCCGCATCAGGCCATCCTGGATGGAGTATTCGCTGTGCAGGCGCAGGTGGATGAACTTCGGCTGGGCGGAGGCTTCGGTCATGGGCGGGCGGATCAATGGGTGGGCGAATTTTACCCTCCGTCCCTTCAGGGGCACACCCTGGGGACACGTTCCCCGCCGGGCCCCTGCCGCGCCCTTACCTGCCCACGCCCACAGCGTGCTGCGAACGGGTTTCCTCGCCGGCGTGGTCCCGGTTCCACAGCTGGAAGAGCGGATACTTGAGGTACGCCTTGTCGGCCACGTAGCGCAGCACGTTGGCCAGGCGGAAGAACTGCACCACCGAATCGACGCGGAAGACTTCCTTGCCCCCTTCGTCGAAGAACACCAGGGTCGGCGCGTAGAACAATCCGAGATCCCGCGCCCACTGGCGAGACGTCATGCGCCTGCCGTCCGGAGTCAGCACCGGCGTCCCCTCATCCCAGACGTTGAGCTGCGCCACCTCGAAGGCCTGCAGGCGCTTGCGCACGAGGGGGTTTTGCATGGGCTCCGAATGCAATACGTCGCAGGCATGGCAACGGGGCTGTTCGAAGATCACCAGAAGCGGCTTGCGGGCCGGGAATCGGCTGCGGTCCAGCGCGTAGGGCGGCGGCGTGAATATCGGATCGGGAGTCAGGGTTTCGTCGGCGAAAAGCGGGGGCGGATCGGCCTGTTCCAGGTACTCGCCGAAATTCCTGGTCTTGTAGTGCCCGTCGGCGACATATTCGAGTGCTGCGCGCATCTTGTAGGGAGGGTGGTAGCCCACCAGCTTCAGCGCCTGCTTGCGCCCCTTGACGTAGAACAGCAGCGTGGGCGTCAGCTGGGCCTTCTGGGTGATGGCGAACTCGTTGATGGGCATGGACTTGTCATCCATGCCAGTGATCCTTTCGATGCTGTGGGTGTTCAGCCCCACCACGTCGAAATGCCGTCGCAGGTAATGCACCAGGTCGCCCCTGGACAGGTTGTCCTTCACCAGCGCCTGGCAGTAGGCGCAATGCTTCTGTCCGAAATAGACGATCAACCCCCTCTTGCCGGACGAAAGCGCATCGTCGAGATCCTCCGGCAGATTGTAGAAACTGGCCTTGAACCAGTCCGGGTGGTCGTCCTGGTAGTCGGTGGGGAGATCCACGAACGAGTAGTCGTCCCTGGCAGACGCCGCGGCCAAGGCGGTGCCCGAATACAACAACGCCGCGATCAGTAATGTGGCGGTGCGGAGGTGCAGACCCAATGATTGCATGGCGCTAGCGATGCAAGTGAAGTGAGGTGGAAGCTTACGTGCCGAGCGGCATTCAACGCCAGCCCGGCATGCAGGCCGTGCGTTGGAAAGCCGGGCATTGCCGACCTATGCGCATGCCCGCTGCCTGATGGCGTGACTGACAAAGCCAAGCAACACCAAAAAATCGCTTCACAGCATTTCCTCCCATCTGGAGTTCGAGATCAGTCCCATGAGCAGTCGGGCCCAAAAGCCAAGATTCGGTTCCTGCGTCAGTTTCCGGTCGCCGTCATGCCAGACGAGGATAGGCTTGTCTCCTTCGGGGCTTTCCCCCAGCCGGACCCTGTAACTGGACTGGGGCTGCATTTTGCGCTCTATGAAGTCGGCGGCCGCCGACGCGACCCCGGGGCCATGGATCAACAGACCCGATTCCGTATTGAGCAACAGGGAGCGGGGATCCAGGTTCATGGAGCCGATGTAGACCGTCTCCTGGCCGAACACCATGACCTTGCTGTGCAGGCTCGCGCGGGAAGACCCGCCCGCCAGGCGCCGGAAGAACTTGTGCCGCGCCCGCGCGGGCTTGAGCTCGTACAGCTCGATGCCCCTGTGGAGCATGGGCAACCGGTACTTGGCGTAGCCAGCGTGCACCACCAGGACATCCGTGGCGCCGATGGAATTGGTGAGCACCTTCACCGTCACCCCCCGGCCATGGAGATGACCCAGCAGGTCCACCCCCACCTGGCCCGGCACGAAATACGGCGAGGCGATGAGGACTTCCCCGCGCACGCCCAAGATCTTGTCCAGCAGGCGTGCCAGGGGCAACTGGGACGGGGTGGCGGTCCGCTCGACTTTCTGCGGCGGATCGCTGAGGAACTCCGCCCGCCCCGGCAGCCAGGGACTGAGCTCGCTTTCGGCCTGCCCGTTCAGGGCGTCCAGGTTCATGTATTCGAACAGGGTGTCCTGGTCCAGCTCCGCCAGGGATTTTTCCAGGGCCTGCCGCACCCGGTCCAGCAGGCGCTGGCGCCTGTCAGGGCTGGGGAGGGCCCGCGCCGATACGGCATGGGGACTGTTCCAGTAAGCGTCGAAGGACGCGGACATGTCTCGCACCACCGGGCCCGCCACCACCACGTCCAGGTCGTGGAAGTCCACCGTGCTGTCCGCCTGGAAATACTCGTCGCCGATGTTGCGCCCCCCGGCGATGGCCATGAGGTTGTCGGCCACGAAAAGCTTGTTGTGCATGCGGTGGTTGAGGCGGTCATCCCCGAGGAACTGGGCCGCCCTTCCAATGGGGTTGTCCCCCCGCAAGGAAAAGGGGTTGAACAGGCGGATCTGGATGTTGGGGTGGGCGTCCAGGCCGATGATGGCCGCCTCGTGCCCCCCTGTGTCCACGTCGTCCAGCAGCAGGCGCACCCGCACGCCCCGGTCCGCCGCCCGCAAGAGGGCCTGGGCCAGCAGGCGGCCGCTGGTATCCCCATGGAACAGGTAGTACTGCAGGTCCAGGGTCCTGTCCGCCCGTTCCGCCAGGGCCAGGCGGGCCACCAGGGCGGCGCGGCCGGACTCCAGCAGGCGGAACAGGGACTCGCCCCCGGCTGGAATCGCCAGGCCCCGCGCCTCGCGGCCCAGCCGACTGGCTGGGTCCGGCTCCACGGCGTGGGAAGGAGCCTGGTCCGGCAAGGGCCGCAACACGTTGCATCCCACCAGCAGCGAGACCAGCATCAAGCCCGAAAGGCCTCGCATCAACAAGAGGCGGAGGGTTGTCCGGCTGGATGACGGTGCTGAAGGCACATCCCTGGAAACACTCACGGCTCCTCCTTCCACGACAGGCTATTTGAGACTGAAGGACCAGATATCACGGTAGGGCTTCTCGTAACGACTGAGAATGTCGTAATAGATGCGCACGTTCTCGGCGAAGGCCCGGGCCTCGCCGCCCCGGGCGAAGCCATACTTCAGAGTCGAGTTGTACTGACTGCGCGCCAGCAGCGGCAGGGTGGCCTTCATGTCGCGCCAGTTGTCGGGATCACGCCCCAGCTTGCGCGCCAGGCGGCGGGCATCCTCCAGATGGCCCTGGCCGATGTTGTAGGCCGCCAGGGCCAGCCAGGTGCGATCCGGTTCGGGGATGTCTTCCGGCAGACCGTCCCGCAGCAGGATGATGTAGCGGGCGCCCCCTAGAATGCTCTCCCGGGCGTCCAGCCTGTTCTTCACCCCCATGCGGTCGGCGGTGTCCTCGGTCAGCATCATGATCCCCCGCACCCCCGTGGGGGAGACGGCGTGGGCGTCCCACTGGGACTCCTGGTAGGCGATGGCTGCCAGCAGCCGCCAATCCAGGCCCGTTTCCCGCTGCGCCTCATGGAAGTGGGCTACCAGTTCCCGCAGCTGGGTAGTGCGGCGTTCCAGGATGCCGATCACGTCCGCGTCCCGCAGACGATCGACGTGACCGAAGTAGCGCTCCCGCAAGGTGTCCACTTCGCCCGACTTGCGGATGTCCCGGAAGAAGGTGCTGACCTTGCGGGAAAAACCCACGTCCACGCCCTGCCGCATGGCCCAGGCCTGGGGCATGCCTGCCCGCAGGACAAAGGCATCCCGCAGGTTGGGATGGAAATTGTGGGCCACCGCCAGGCTGTCCGAATCGGACACCGTGCAATCCGACAGGCCCAGGTCCACCCGCTCCAGCAATTCCTCCGAACCCTGGGTCTTGATTTCCACCCAGCGCAGGTCAGGGTATTTCCTGGCCAGGGACTTCAGGTAGTCCGCGTGGCTGCTTTCCGCCACCACCTCAAGACGCAGGTCCGCCATGTTCACCAGGCTCCTGGGCGGCTGAACGTTGGCGTTGCACACCACCCATTCCTTTACCTCGCCGTAGGCGGGGCCGAAAGCCAGCCTGCGCTTGCGTTCCTCCGTGGCGGTCAGGCCTGCGGCGGCCATGTGCACTCGCCCTGCCCGAACAGCCTCCAGCAGGGCCTCCAGGTCATCCTCCAGCACCAGGCGCATGCGCCAGCCGTGCTTTTGGGCGAAGTGGGCCGCCAGGTCATACTCGAAGCCCGTGGGCTCCCCCGCCTGGTCGGTGTAATAGGTGGTGGGGCTGTTGCGCATGCCCACCACCAGCTCGCCCGTAAGGTCCGGGGCCTGCAACTGGCCCGGGCCGCAACCCGCCAAGGCCATGGCGAACACCACGGTCAACACTGCCCAGTTGATGATCCGGCGCATCGTGCTCCGTCCAGACTTCAGTCGATTGGGGTTAGAATGCCGCCCTTTCCAGGCCATGACCAGCCCGGCCGGAAAATCCCGACCCGGAGAGGTGGCAGAGTGGTCGAATGCACCGGATTCGAAATCCGGCATACGGTTTACCGTATCGGGGGTTCGAATCCCCCCCTCTCCGCCAGAATGGCCTCAACCATGCGCTTTTTATCGCATGGGGTACTTACAACACCCAGTAGACCATCCCCGGCCCAGCCTATTGTATGCATAGTGGACCCATTCCCTATCTGGAGTCCCCCTGTTGACAGGAGGGCGGGGGAGTTAACCCTCTGACCTCACCAGTGCAATGAACCCGTCTGGTTTGCGGGAAGAACGCACCAGCTAATGAAAAACGGGCACCGAAGGACCCGTTTTTTCATGCGGGGGGGGATCAGCCAACCAGGCGCTCGGCTTTCTTCATCTGCCTTCGCACCCCCAGGACCACCAGGCCCAAACCCGCCAGCAACATGGCCCAGGTTTCTGCTTCGGGCACGGGCACGGCACTGAAACTGAAGGTGTAGCCGCCACCCATGGAACCCGTGGCCGTGCCTTTCACAGCCAGGGTATGCAGCCCGGCATCCACTACAGAAGTTCCGCTAAGAAAATCGGGAGATAGGCTTACCCAGCCCAGGCCATCCAGGTTGATCTCAAAATCGGAGATGTCATAAACCCCAGGGATTTCCATGTCTGCGATAAGGCCAAACACGTTGGCTGCGCTGGCGAAGTTGAAACCCCAGGTGTCCTGGAAACTAGTGCCGGCGGAGAAACTCTTGGAAGTGGAGAAATTGTAGGGAAGCCCGCCCACGGAGAGGGAAGTGCTGGAAAAAGACGTAGGAGCGGGAACCGTCGCCACTGCCGTGCCATTCACCCCCAGTCCCAGTCCCAGGCACAAGGCCACCAAGGCTGATTTCGTTATCATAAAAACTCCCATTGGATATCAAAAAATTTACCGAAGAAACTGACTGTTGTACTTAAAGCATTCTTTGTGCCAGTTCATCAGTACAACGATTTCTTACGTGTCAGACATCAATTTTTTTTGGAAGCAATATTCACGCCATTCACTCAGTCATCTGTTTACATTGAAGTTTATGGTTTCTGGTCGGCCTCATGTAACAAATGTGTAAAAATATCCGACGCCCCATCGGGGTGCCTGTACCGGTCCGCAATCCTGGGAAGTTTGCAATTCATGCGTTGCACACACTGGTCACAAAGTCCCCGCAACCACACCTCACCATTCTGGTGCGAGCCAGGCTACTGTGCGCCGTCAGCACTCGGGATTCCCGTCCCTTCATACTCGCAAAACCCTGTTTGGATGCACTGAAACCTGGCAGATCAGGAGGATGGTGAAAGAAGGCGATCAGTCGGATTCAGGCAGTCTATTGCAGCATTTTGTAAATAATCGGTTGATATACTTTCCAGGATTTTCAACCTCCTTCCGTCCAAGGCTCCAATGAAAAACACCTCCTTCGTTCGTCCCTATGCTGGCGCCCTGATCATCGCCTTAGTGCTAGCTGGTTGCGGCGACAAAGACGAAAAGACTGCCACGCAGGTGGCAGCCCAGGTCAACGGTGAGGAGATCACCGTCCACCAGATCAATTTCGCCATGCAACGGATGAGCAACGTTGCGCCGGAACAGGCAAAAGAGACTTCCATACAAGTACTAAAAGGGCTGGTGGACAAGCAGCTCCTGGTGCAACAGGCCCTGGAGGACAAGCTGGATCGAGACCCGCAAGTGGCCCAGGCCCTGGAGGAAGGCCGTCGCCAGCTCCTGGCCAACGCCTACGTCGAACGCCTCACCGCCAATGCCGCCAAACCCACGGACACTGAAATCCAGAATTACTACGACAAGAATCCTGCCCTGTTCTCCCAGCGGCGCATCTACAAGCTGCAGGAACTTGTAATCCGCCCCCCAGCGGACAAGGCTGAGGCCTTGAAAGCCCGGCTGAGCAACAGCCGAAGCCTCAACGAACTGGTGGAATGGCTCAAGGCGGAGCAAATTCCCGCCCGCGCCGCCCAGAGCGTCAAGCCTGCCGAGCAGTTGCCCTTGGAACTGCTGCCTCGCCTCCAGGCTCTTAAACCAGGGCAGTCAATCACCATGACCGGAAACGGCCAGTTCACCATTCTCATCATCGCCGACGCCAAGACTGAACCCCTCAACGCCCAACAGGCCAAACCTTTGATCGAGCGTTATCTATCGGGCTCCCGCAAGCGGGAAATTGCCGAAGCAAAACTTCAGGACCTGAAGAAGAAGGCCAAGATCGAATACAAGGGGGAATACGCCAACCAGGACATAGCCCAGGCTGCCCCTCCCACGGCTCCTGCCGCCACCACTCCCGAGCCAGTCGACGACACCCAGGCCGCCATGGACAAGGGCCTGCAAGGCTTGAAGTAACCCTACGGCACGGGTCCCTGCCGCCATGGTCGGGGACCCGATGACTGAACCCGGCATGTACCTGTCCCATCCCGGCGTAGTTCGTACGCTGCCCTTTGCGGTCTTTGTTGCCTTCATCCTGGTGGCAGACCTCGTACAGGGCGTACCCGGCCTTGCGGATTTCGACCCGCGCTATATCTATCCCTTCAAGGTGATGCTGGTGACCTTACTGCTGGCCTTGCTCTGGCGCAGGATGGAAGAGCTCAGGACACTCCCTGCGAACAGAAAATGGCTCTGGCTATGGGCTCCGTTCGTCGGTTTGGTCGTTTTTGTGTTGTGGATCAACCTGGATTTCGGCTGGCTCAACCTGGCCGATCCGGACGCTCCGGGCTACAACCCCCGCGACCCCGAAACCGGAGAACTTCATTGGCCACTGGCCCTCACGCGCCTGGCCGGCTCAGCCCTGCTGGTGCCTATCATCGAAGAACTCTTCTGGCGTTCCTTCCTGATGCGCTGGATCACCCAGAGCGACTTCCTGGCCCTGGCCCCGGCAGCTATCTCGGCCAAGGCCATGCTAGTCTCCAGCCTGATTTTCGGCCTGGAACACACCCTGTGGTTTGCCGGAATCCTTGCCGGCCTGGCCTACGGGTGGCTTTACCGAGCCAGCGGCAGCCTCTGGCCGCCCATCGTCGCCCACGGTGTCACCAACGGTGTCCTGGGACTCTGGGTACTTGGCACGGGTAACTGGTGGTACTGGTGAGATGAAAGACAATAAGAAAACAACAGATCAGGGAATTGACAGCTTTAAGCGCCCCTGCAGGCTCACACGGGCTGCCCCGCCAACGGCGGAGAGCACATCATTCTTAAAACCCTTCGCCCTGCTGCTGCCACTGGTCTTGTGGGCTCCGCATGGAATGGCTGGAGAAGGTGACACCTTCCGCCCAGTATTGCTATACAACTACGCACGAGACGACAATCTTTTTCGCCTGGCGGACAGCACCCTCCCCTTTGCCCAAGGACGCGGCGACAGCTACCAGACCATGGGCGCCGGGTTCGACCTGGACTGGAAGCAAGGCCGACAGCAGGTTTTGGTCAGCGCCCTGGCCAGCCAGACCCAATTCAATAAATACACGCAGTTGGACTACGACGGCGAAGACGCCACCGCGGAATGGAAATGGCAACTGGGCAACCGGCTGCGGGGTGCCCTTGGAACGGACTACAGCGTCTACCAGGGCACCTATCTGGACGTCACCGGCCTGGTGGGTAACGTTCGCACCCAGCGCAAGCATTACGCCACCGGCACCTGGTGGTTCCACAGCAACTGGGACGCCGAAGTGCGTTACAACC
Organism: Thiobacillus sp.; assembly: GCA_024235835.1. NCBI lineage: Bacteria > Pseudomonadati > Pseudomonadota > Betaproteobacteria > Nitrosomonadales > Thiobacillaceae > Thiobacillus > Thiobacillus sp. Next base: position 562,131 of record JACKLQ010000001.1, read on the forward strand.
GTTTCTCCATGAACTACAGCGACCCGGCCCAGATCGGCAGCAACTACGAATACGACGACATCGCCCTGGGTCTCTTCTACCGGGGCGGGCAAATGGAACGCCTGGGCGTGGAATTCAGCACCCAGGACGGCCGCTACCCGGACCGCACCGCGCCCCTCGCCACACGCTTTGACCGGGAATCGATCTACCTGGTGGCCAACTGGCTGCCCACCGGCAAAACCCGCCTGAAGTCCCGCATCGGCCACATCAGCCGCAAGGACAACGCCGCGGCCCAACGCGACTATTCAGGCCTGAACGCCCGCGTAGACGTCGACTGGACGCTGGGTGGAAAGTCCCTGGCCAACCTGGCCGCCTACCGCACCCAGGAAAACTCCGAACTTGCTGGCGCCGATTCCGTCACGACGACCGGGCTGAAGGGCAACCTGCTGTGGCAGCCCCTGGCCAAGGTCATCCTGAATGCCAACCTCACCCTTGAACAAAACCGCTACAACGGCACGGTGCTTGATGAAGACATCAATACCGCCGGCGTGTCCGCCACCTATCAACCCTGGCCGGGGGCGGACATCACCCTAAGCCTGACCAAGCAGCAACGCAGATCAAACATAACAACCAGGGAATTCGATGCCACCGTGCTCGGCTTGAGCGCACAGGTGAAATTTTGACATTGGTGCGTTTTTGAATACCCATGTACTCCGAGAATCCCACCCTGGCGCTGATGCGCCGCTTGATGAATCCCATCCTTGTGGTGCTGGTCCTGCTGGCCAGCCTGGCTTATCACGACGAGCCCATGGACGGCTACTACCTGGTACTGGCCGTCATCGCCTTCTTCCTTGCCTCCTACCTGTTTGACGACCTCTCCATCAGTCAGCCCTCCGGAGGCCCATTGTGGCGGGGCTTTGCCGGCGTGCTCCTGGCCTGGGGCCTAACCGTGGGAAGTGTGGTCCTGCTGGGCAACCTTTCCCGCTTGCAGCATCACTACTACATGCCAGTCATGGAAACCTGGTTCTTCGCCAGCCCCGTGGCGCTCTTCATCGCCCATGTCGCGTTGCGAGCCCACGTGCGCAAGTTGCACAGTTCCGGCGCAGTGCGTCGAGCCATCATCGTGGGTGGAAACCCGGTGGGTGAGCGCTTGGCCCAAAGATTGAGCGACAACGAAGACCTGCTCACCGAATTCGTCGGTTACTTCGATGACCGCCGACCGGACCGACTTGACCCGCCCTGCCACGCCCGGTATCTGGGCCATACCCGTGACCTGATGGACTACGTGGTGAATAACAACGTGGAGGTGGTCTACATCGCCCTGCCCATCAGCCAGAAGGACCGCATCTCAAACCTCCTGAACCTGCTCAAGGACACCACCGCCTCCGTCTACCTGGTGCCGGACATCTTCACTTTCGACCTGATCCAGGCCCGCATCGACCGGGTGGGCAGCGTGCCCATCATCGCCATCCTGGAAACCCCCTTCACCAGTCTCAACGCCTTCAAGAAGCATATTGAGGACATCGTAGTCTCCCTGGTCATCCTCACCCTGATCTCGCCCCTCATGCTGCTGATCGCCCTGGGGGTCAAGCTTAGTTCCAGTGGCCCGATCATCTTCAAGCAGCGTCGCTACGGCCTGAACGGAGAGGAAATCCTGGTCTACAAGTTTCGCTCCATGCGAGTTTGCGAAGACGGCGACCAGATCCGCCAGGCTACCCAGGAGGACGACCGCATCACCCCCCTGGGCCGCTTCCTGCGCAAGACTTCCATGGACGAACTGCCCCAGTTCATCAACGTGCTGCAAGGACGCATGAGCATCGTGGGGCCCCGCCCCCACGCCGTGGCCCACAATGAGCTCTACCGCAAGCAGATCTCAGGATACATGCTGCGCCACAAGGTCAAACCCGGCATTACCGGCTGGGCTCAGGTCAATGGCTACCGGGGAGAAACCGATACCGTGGAGAAAATGGCCAGCCGCGTCCAGTACGACCTGGACTACCTGCGCAACTGGTCTCTCAGCCTGGACCTCATCATCATATTCCGGACCGTCTGGCTCGTCTTCAAGGACGCCAAGGCCTACTGACCATGACCCGCACCATGACCTGCACCATGACCTGCACCCTATCCAACCCACCCAAACGCACGTCAAGCCGGGTTCCCCCTCGCGCAGCAATGACAGCGTTTGCTGCCTGGTCCGCCGTCCCCGCGCAGCGGGGGACCCAGGGTTACCCCCCCACAGGCACATCGCTTGCTTTCATTTCTGTAACCTAGCCACCTTAACCTCTGCGGAAACCAAAACCCACCCATGAAAACCATGTCGCCATACACACGCTTCTTTCTGCTCCTGATGACCGTGCTGGGCCTGTTTGCCGCCGGCGCCGTCCATGCCGCCAACGACTACGCCCTGGCCACCGGCGACCTGGTGCGGGTCACCGTCTATGATCAGCCCGACCTCACCACCGAAACCAGGGTCAACGAAAGCGGCGCCATCCTCTTTCCCCTGGTGGGCAGCATGAACGTGAAGGGACTCACCGCCACCGAAGCCTCTTCCCGCATCTCCCAAGCCTTGCAGGAAGGCGGCTTCGTCAAGAACGCCCAGGTCAACCTGGTGGTGCTGGACTTCAAGGGCCAGGAAGTCTCCGTCCTGGGCCAGGTCAACCGCCCGGGCAAGTTCCCCCTGCAAAAGGCCAGCCGCATCACCGACGTGATGGCCATGGCCGGTGGCAGCAATGCCGCCGCCGCCGATACGCTGGTCCTCATCAGTTCCGTGGATGGCAAGACCACCCGTCGGGAGATCGATCTGCTGGCGCTGTTCGGCAACGGCGGTGATGCCATGAATGCGGAGATTGGCAACAACGACATCCTGTACGTGCCCCGTCAGCCCCTCTTCTACATTTACGGCGAGGTGCAACGGCCTGGCGCCTTCCGCCTGGAGCAGAACATGACCGTGGTGCAGGCACTTTCCGTGGGCGGCGGCCTGACACCCCGGGGCACCCAGAAAGGCATGCAGATCCTGCGCCGGAGCGAAAACGGCAGCCTGCAGACCCTGGATGCCAGGCTGGCCGACCAACTCAAGCCGGACGACGTGATCCACGTCAAGGAAAGCCTGTTCTGACCCGGAGCGAAACACCATGAACTTCACCCAATTCCTGCTCATCCTGCGTGCCCGCTGGCTGGTGGCTACCCTGGCCCTGGCCGTCACGGTGGCCACCACCCTGGTGGTCAGTCTCATTCTGCCCAAGAACTACACCGCCACCGTCTCCCTGGTGGTGGACTCAAAATCCAAGGACCCCGTCACCGGCATGATGCTGCCCAGCCAGCTTCTGCCCGGTTACCTGGCTACCCAGGTGGACATCATCCAGAGCCAGAACGTGGCCCTGCGGGTGGTGGATGGACTCAAGCTCACGACCTTTCCGGCCGTGCAGCAGGATTTCCAGGCCAGCACAGATGGCCAGGGCGATATCCGCCAGTGGATGGCCGAACTGCTGCTGAAGAAGCTGGAAGTCACTCCCAGCCGGGAATCCAGCGTCATCCAGGTCAGCTTTTCCGGCTCCGACCCCCGCTTCGCCGCCGCCATCGCCAACGCCTTCGCCCAGGCCTACGTGCAAGCCAACCTGGACCTGCGCGTGGAACCCGCCAAGCAGGTCAACGCCTGGTACGAAGGCCAGCTCAAGCAACTGCGCGAGTACCTGGAAAAAGCCCAGACCGCCCTTACCGACTACCAGCGCGATAAAGGCCTGGTGGTGGGTGACGAACGCAGCATCGATGTTGAAACCGCCCGCCTGGCCGAGCTTTCAAGCCAGCTGGTGGCCGCCCAGGCCCAAACCTACGACAGCACCTCCCGCCAGGTACAAAGCGGTAACGCCCTGGCCGAAGTGGAACAAAACCCCCTGGTGCAAGGGCTGAAGCGGGATCTGTCCGTGGCGGAAGCCAACCTGTCCCAGATGGCCGAAAAGATGGGCAAGAACCATCCCCAGTACCAGGCCGCCCAGGCCCAGGTAACCGTCATTCGGGAAAAGCTCAACAGCGAGATCAAGCTGGCCACCCGCTCCGTGGGCACCACCGCCAGGGTCGCGCAAAGCCGGGAAGGCGAAATACGAGGTGCCCTGGCCGCCCAGAAATCCAAGGTCATGGCCCTGAAAAGGCAGCGGGATGAAGCCTCCGTGCTGATCCGCGAAGTGGCCAACGCCCAGGCCCTTTACGACGCCGCCATGCAACGGGCCGGCCAGAGCCGTATGGAATCGCTGGCCAACCAGACCGACATCGCCGTGCTCAATCCAGCCGTGGCGCCCCTGGAAGCCTCAAGCCCCAAGGTGCTGCTGAACACCATCCTGGCCGTATTCCTGGGCGCCCTGCTGGGCGTGGGCCTGGCCTTCCTTATGGAAATGATCGACCGGCGGGTGCGCTCCGCGGAAGACCTGGCCACCGGCCTGGACATTCCCGTTCTGGGCGAGTTGAGCTGGAAACCCCGGGGCCGTCGCATGTTTGCCCGCGCCACCGCCTGAGGTTCCTCCAGTGACTTATGCCCGTCGTTCCCGCGCAGGCGGGAGCCCAGCCCAAAACCGGTTCTGGATGCCCGCCTGCGCGGGCATGACGCTGACGCTCCACACCCACCCCAGGCCCGCCATCCACACATGGAGCCCCCAACAATGAACACACTTCAATCATTTTCCCAAATCGCCCCCCGGGCCGAACTCACCCTGGGCCGCATCCTCCTGGAGCAGGGCAAGCTCAACGCCCAGGATGCCGAACGGGTGCTGCGCCTGCAAAAAGAAAAGAACCTGCGTTTCGGCGAAGCCGCCGTGCAACTGGGCCTAGTGACCGATGCCGACATGCGCCAGGCCCTGGCCCAGCAATTCGACTACCCCTATCTGGCCCCCGGCAGCGGTGACCTGAGCCCCGAACTGGTGGCCGCCTACGAACCCTTCAGTCCCCAGGTGGAAGCCCTGCGGGCCCTCCGGGGCCAGCTCATGCTGCGCTGGTTCAGCCACAACAAAGCCCTGGCCATAACCAGCGCCGCCGCCACCGACGGCGCCAGCCGCCTCACCGCCAACCTGGCCGTGGTCTTTTCCCAACTGGGCGAACGCACCCTGCTCATTGACGCCAACCTGCGTACCCCCCAGGTCAGCCCCCTGTTCAAGCTGGCAAACCGGATGGGCCTGTCTGACCTGCTGGCTGACCGGACAGACGTTTCTGCCATCACCCGCATTCCCGCCTTCGTGGACCTGTCAGTACTCCCCGCCGGCACCGAGGCCCCCAACCCCGCCGAACTCCTCGCCCGTGAAAAGATGCAAGACCTGCTGCTGGTGCTGGCCGGGGAGTACGACGTCATCCTCATCGACACCCCCCCCGCCACCGAAGCCGCCGACTTCCAGGCCGTGGCCGCCCGCACCCGGGGCGCCCTGCTGGTCACCCGCAAGCACAAGACACGCCTGAACGACGCCGCCGGCATCAAGGCCATGATCACCGCCGCCGGTGCAGAAACCGTGGGCGCGGTGCTGAACGAGGTGTAAGGCATGGCCAGGGCACTGCATAGATTGTTTCCCTTCATTCCAGCGCAAGCGGGAATCCAGTCCGCCACGCCCTGGCCCGGTAAATAGCACCCGCCCTAGACCCCACCGTGCAGACCCTCAACCGACTCCCCCCTTCCTGGCCCATCTTCCTGGGGCTTGCGGCGCTGTACGTGCCCACCGTCTGGGACCTCTTCCATGGAGTGTGGGCTACGGACGAGCAATTTCATGGCCCCATCATCCTCTCGGTCACCCTCTACCTGTTCTGGACCCTCAAGGAAACCCTCAGGGACGCCCCCGTCAAGCCCCTGCCACTCATCGGCTGGCCCCTGCTTGTCATCGGCCTGCTGAGCTACGTCCTGGGCCGATCCCAAAGCGTCATCCTGCTGGAACTGGGTTCCGTGGTCATGATCCTGCCCGCCCTAATCCTGATCTGGCGCGGCAGCACCGCCCTCAAGGCCTGCTGGTTCCCCATCTTCTTCATGGCCTTCATGGTGCCCCTGCCGGGTCCAGTCGTGGACGCCCTCACCCTGCCCATGAAGACCTTCGTTTCCTGGGCCACGGAACACATCCTGTTCGCCCTGGGCTACCCCATCTCCCGCAGCGGCGTCACCCTGCAATTGGGCCAATACATGCTCCTGGTGGCCGATGCCTGTGCCGGCCTGCATACCCTGTTCTCGCTGGAAGCCCTGGGCCTGCTCTACCTGCACCTCACCAAGCATGAAAGCTGGGTGCGCAATGTCAGCCTGGCCATCCTCATCATTCCCATTTCCCTGACCGCCAACACCATCAGGGTGCTCAGCCTTTCCCTCATCACCTACTATTTCGGCGACGAAGCTGGCCAGGGTTTCCTGCACGGCTTTGCCGGCATGGTGCTCTTCATCAGCGCCCTGCTCCTCATCATGGCGATGGATTCACTGATCCAGTGGTTCATCAACCGGGGCAAGAAACATCCCGCCCCGGCCAGCGCATAAGTCCAGCCCCAAGAGTCCGGATCATGAAACCAACTGCCCTGATACTCCTGGCCCTGATGGTGGCTTCCAGCGTATTTGCCGTCGCCATCAAGCCCACCACCAAACTGGCCGACTTGGAACGCCGGGAAAAACTGGCCACCCTCATACCCATGAATTTTGGAGACTGGCGGGGTCAAGATACTGATGGCGTTGTGGTGGCAGACCCACAAATGCTGCGCAACCTGCAAACCATCTACACCGAAACCCTCAGCCGCACTTATGTAGATTCGAAGGGCCGCCGGATTATGCTTTCCATTGCCTACGGCGACGACCAGCGGGACGGCATGGACGTGCATTACCCGGAAGTCTGCTACCCCGCCCAGGGGTTCCAGCAAAAAGCGGCAAGTGAGGCGAAGATCGCCACCCCCCACGGCACCATAAACGTCAAACGCCTGGTCATGACCACAGGCCCACGCAACGAACCCATTACCTACTGGACCATGGTGGGCGCCTACCAAACGAGTAAGGGGCTCCAAAAGAAAGTCAACGAAATGCGCTACAGCTTCAAAGGGCTGATACCCGACGGCATGCTGGTGCGCATGTCCAGTATCAGTTATGACACCGAGCAAACATATCGTGACCATGAAGCCTTCATACAGGACTTGATCAGAGCGCTGACCCCGCAGGGCAGATTACGGCTTGCTGGTTTTGCCGGGTAAATTCAGTGCACAGATACACAATTATAAATTCATGAAATCTCCGGCCGGGCTCAAGAAAAACCTCGCGTTTATGGGGTTTTCCACCGTGCTCCGTCTTGGTACGGGTATATTAACATTCGCGATTCTTGCCAGGCTGCTCGGGCCGGAATCATTCGGTGTTCTGATGCTGTGGCTCTCGGTCTCGGCGTTGCTTTCAATAATTACCAACTATGGGCTGACGCCATACGTCCTACGGGAAATCGGGGCCAACCCGGCTTCGGCAGAAGCCATCATCAATGAAGGACTCACCGGAAAACTGTTTCTCTCGGCACTTGTTTTTGCTTGTGCCATCGTCGCAGCCTGGGGCTTTGAGTTCGAGCTCAAACAAGTATTTCTTTGCTTGCTGGTCGCTTCGGTTGCTGACACCTTTTCCGAATTTTTGAACGCTGGGTTTCGCGCTCGAGACCGCTTCGATGCTGAAACACGAATTGCTACGGCCACATCTTTTTCGCATGCCGTAATAGTGACCGGTGTTGTCTTTGTCCAACCAACGGTAGAAGCCGCCGCGTTAGCGTATGCCGCTTCTCGGCTGGTAGTTCTTGCCATTACCGTGCCTGCTGTTGCACGGTATTTTGCTGCTCCTCGGCTGGCGGATATTGGGGTGTCTATTACACGCCTGCGCAAGTCGATAAATTACGCAATCGACTTTGGTTTCCAAAGCTTGTTCGGGCAGATAGATAGCGTAGTTCTCAATTACTTCATTGGCCCGGTTGCTGTTGGCTTGCACCAAGCGGGTATGAGGGTGTTTCAAGGTGGGGCTACGGCAGTGCAGGTGCTTGCGAATGTTTTTTTGCCGCGTGCAGCTGCAAAAGAAAAAAGTGCTACAGCATTTGGTGAGGAGAGCATGAGAATTCAAATGGCCTTTCTTGCATTCGGTGCAGCCTTTGGTATCGCGCTAGGCATATTTTCTGGCCCCATTGTTCAAATTCTTTTTGGTCCGGCTTACGGTGATTTGGTCGAACTATTACCTCTCTTCGGTCTACTCTTTTTTGTTCGGTTTGCGGCTGCAGCGTGGGGTGTCGTTCTAACGGCAGGAGGGGAGCAACGATATCGAACATTCGCCACGATCGCTCACTGGATATTGATTGGAGGTATTGCTTCAATTCTGGTACCCGGCATGGGAATAGCAGGATGGCTGATCGCAGTGATCATCGGTAACGGATTGCTTGGGTTTCTTTATGCTTTGCGTGGCGCAAGACGTGTCAACTCGCCTTGGAAGGTTGTGGCGATGACAGTGGTGGCCGGTATCGCATTTATGCCAATTTTACATAACTGATTATTGGTTTCGTTGTAAGTTGATAAAATTGAGAACCATTGCCAATGGCAATGCAAATGCCATGGTGAATATCGTGAAGTATCATTAATTTAGGTTTTTTTAACAAACCATGCACCGATGATCAAATCAACAAACCAAATCCCATTGATCTTATTGTTTATGATAGCAGCACCACTTGTTGGTCTTGCAGTGGCATTGTTGCCTTTAACTATCTCAATGGTTTTTTCAATGCTATTGCTGCTCCCTATCGGCGGAGCAGTGTTGTTGGCGTTGCCATCGGTAAAGTCGGTACCTTATAGGTATTTCATAGGCACTCTTGGTCTTTGCCTATTTCTCTATTTCGCCTGGCCAAAAAACGTATTCATTCCAATTGAAGCATTACCAGTAAAGCACCCTCAAAAGATTCTGTATATAATTTTCTTGGTTTTGTGGTTTGCTTTTTTGGTTAAGAGTGGCGAAATGCGTCGGCAGTTCTATGTTTCATTTGTAAACAATAGAACCATAGTTTGGTTATGGGTGAGTTTGGTTTTATGGCGATTTGTTACGGTCTTTACCTCTGAAGAGCCGCTTTTTTCCTTTTTCCGGTTTACTGATGATTTTCTCACCTACTACATCTTGTTGCCGGTTGTTATGTCGATGGTGCGATGTGGTGAAGATGTACGCACGATTATGAATTGGCTGCTTGCCGCGCTTGTTGTAACCAGCTTGTATGCCGTACCAGAGGTCATGTTCAAACGAAATCTTTTTGAAAGCATTAGTACTTTGGATATAGTTGACCCAGTTCAGGCCAGTTTGGTAACTGCGGCAAAATTTCGTGGTGGCATTTATCGATCGCAATCAGCGTTTGATCACCCACTCACCTTCTCGGAATTTATCGTAACAATTTTGCCATGGGCTATTGCCAGTTTTTTGGTGTTACGCAAGAAACGCTGGTTTATTGCAATGATTATTGCCTTGGCTGGTGGAGCTCTTGTTTTTACCAACTCTCGTTCGTCACTGGCTGCTTCAATGATTGTTTTGGCACTCTTGTTGTTTATTGCTGTTTTGCGTAATGCAAAAAGTGGCGGGCGGAATCCTTGGCCAATGATTGGTGCAATATTTTTATTTCCGTTGGCGATTTTTACGGCAGTGTTATTTTCCGGGCCTATGCAGGAAATTTTAAAAGGCCGCACGAATGTTGAATATGGTAGTTCTTTAGCGCGAATTCAAATGCTTGATCAAGGCCTTCCTTTGGTTGCAAAAGAACCCCTTCTTGGGTATGGGCCCGGCCTTGGCGCCCGCACTTTAGGATTCGCCAATACATATGACATTATCACGCTTGATAATTATTATTTGGCGGCGGCACTTGAGTCGGGTGTCCCCTATTTGATAATATTAATTTCCCTAGCACTTGCCGCATTTATCAAGAGTCTTCGCTTGATTGGCGATCAAGATCCAAAGCGTGCATGGCTCTATGCCAGTATTGGTACGGGTTTGGTTGCTTTCTGGTCAGTCAAAGCCGTTCTCGGTACACCGCATAATTTCCCATTATTTTACTTGTTCGTTGGTTTGGCTTGTGCGGCCAGCTTGCCCTCAAATACAAGTCAACCATTTAAATAAGATGAATTATAAAACTTTAGTGTTAGGTGTCGCATGGCAAACCATTGCTTCCGATAACCTGGGTGTGCGTGCTTTGGCTGAATCCAATATGGCTATCGCCAAGCGTGCAGCCGAACGTGCGAATATGCATGTTCGTTTCGTTGAATTCTGCCCAAATAATGGAAGAATTCCTGCCGACCAGGGAGGGTATGAACTTACTTTTGCCGACCCACTGTCGATAAAACGTATGCTATTGGGTAAGTCTAAGTATTTTCAGTTTCTACGAACATGTGATGTGGTGCTTGATATTGGGGAAGGAGACAGCTTCTCGGATATTTATGGTGAAAAACGCTTTTTCTTTTTATCGTTCACGAAGTTGTTGGCGCTCGTCGCAAATCGAAAACTTGTACTTTGTCCACAGACGATTGGGCCATTTGAACGCCGTTGGTGCCGCACTGTCGCCGCTTGGTTGATGCGACGAGCGACCCGAATCTTCACACGGGATGGCCTTTCGCAGTCCTATTTGGTTGCAAACGGCTTGACGTTCAATGCTGAGCAAGTGACGGACGTGGCTTTTAGGTTGCCATTTCAAAGGCTGGTATTGACACCCTCCCCCAAGATACGGGTGGGCGTGAATGTTTCTGGCCTGCTCTATAACGGGGGCTATACCCGGAACAATCAGTTCGGACTGAAACTGGAATACAAGAAATTCATTGAGACTCTGGTTGAGCGCCTCGCCGCCAGGGAAGATTGCGAGGTTCATCTGGTTGCCCATGTGCAATCAGAAAGCATGCCTGTAGAGGATGACTATGCCGTTTTACTCAAGCTCCAAGCGCGTTTCCCTCGGGTAATTGTTGCACCGCTCTTCAGTTCGGCGAGTGCTGCCAAAAGCTATATCGCGGCCATGGATTTTTTTACAGGTGCGCGTATGCATGCCTGCATTGCGGCATTTTCTGCCGGAGTGCCGGTGGTACCCCAGGCCTACAGCCGTAAATTCAATGGCTTGTTCAACTCACTGGGTTACATGCATATCGCCGATCTCAAGGCGGAAGACGCTGAACAGGCTTGGTTGAAAATCTTGCATGGCCTGGATAATCGGCAGTTGCTTCGCGACGAAGTGGCCCAGGGAAATGCGTTGGCGCAAGAAAAACTTCAGCGTTACGAAGATTTTTTGGCTGGTTTGTTCAAGGGCAACCATGCTCATTAGTATCGATAAGGTTGTCAGTACAGGTCTTTGCATGGGCTGCGGCGCTTGTGCGGCAAACGGTGCCATTGGCAAGGTTCACATGCAGTTGGGTGCGGATGGTTGTCTCCGTCCGGTCATGAGTGGTGCGCTTTCAGACTTGGAACTGCGTGTATTTTCAAAAATCTGCCCAGGCGTGCACTTGCAGTTGCCAGATGACTTTCGACCCGATGGGAAGCAGATACATTCAGAATGGGGGCCGGTTCACTTTGTCCGCACAGGCTGGGCTACGGATACCGAAATCCGCTTCCGGGGTTCTTCTGGCGGCGGAATTTCTGCGCTACTGGTTTTCTTAGTGGAATCCGGCCGAGCGGATTTCGTCGCCCATGTCGCTGTGTCGCCGAATGACCCTTTGCTGAATGTCCGGCGCATAAGCCGAACCCGTGCCGAGATATTGACTGGTGCAGGGTCGCGCTATGCTCCAGCTGCTCCGCTGGAGGATATCGAAAGCCTGTTTGCCAGCGGCGAACGCTTTGCCTTTGTGGGTAAGCCCTGCGATGTCGCTGCACTGCGGGCTTTTATCCATGTACAGCCTGAACGAGCAAGCCAAGTGGTGGCAATGGTTTCCTTTATGTGTGCCGGTGTGCCGAGCCTAGTCGGCACCCATGAGGTCTTGGCAGCGTTAGGTACTGAAGCTAAGGAACTGGTGCGATTCAACTACCGGGGTAACGGATGGCCTGGTTTCGCTACTGCGGTGACGCGTGACGGTCTTGAATTGACCATGGATTACAACAGCTCATGGGGAAAGATACTCGGCAAGCATTTGCAGTTGCGTTGCAAATTGTGTCCGGACGGTACAGGTGAATTTGCAGATGTGGTTTGTGCCGATGCCTGGTATGGGGCAAGTGGCTACCCCGATTTCACGGAACGGGAAGGGCGCAGCCTGATTTTGAGCCGAACCACATTGGGCGAGGAAATTGTCAGTGCTGCAATTCTGGCGGGTGCGCTCTACGTTGAGGAAAGTTCTGTGGCAGAGGTTGCACTCATGCAGCCGTACCAGCTAACCCGAAAGCGTGTTGTACTCGGCCGGTTGTTTGCACTGTTTTTGCGACGGGGTGTCTGGCCGCGTTTCAAAGGCCTGCGACTTTTAAAGTGTGCTACCCGTGGCGGTTGGTTACCCGTACTCCGCAACATGTGGGGAACCTACAGGCGTTTGGGGAGAGGGGTGTGAGCGCCTCACCCGCTGGATTGGCAGGTCAGGGTGTGGCCATCGTTCTGCTCAACTACAACGGCTGGCGTGACACGCTTACCTGTATCGACAGCCTGTTTGCCATGAATACTCCGTTCGACCAGTTGCTGGTGTGTGACAACGGATCAACGGATGCCTCACTGGAACAATTGCGCCAAGGGCTAAACCAGCGCCTGCCTCGTTATGCAGAAGCATGGTGCGGATGGGGGCGAACCGTTGATTTGTCACTAGCCGAAACAGACCGGGTGGCCATTGAGGCAGGCAGTTCATGCCAAGCGCCTATCGTATTGGTGGACAACCAGGGCAACCTGGGTTTTGCGGCAGGGAATAACGTTGGTCTGCGCTTGGCACAGCGGAACAATCGCATCGGCTATTTCTGGCTGTTGAATAACGATACCGAAGTGCGCACGGATGCCCTCGATGCGCTTTGCGAGGCAGCCAAGCAACGTCCCGAGGTGGGGCTGTGGGGCTGTACCGTGGTTTATCACGACCGCCCAGATGTTGTGCAGGCCTTGGGTGGGGGAGGCGTCAATCGATACACCGCTGAGACACATCATCTGCGCGCATTCCTGCCATTAACGGAGGTACGCAGCGATGCCGCTTTTGTAGCTGAAGTTGAGGCGGAAATGGCCTATGTCCTGGGGGCATCGATGTTCGCCACTCGGGCATGGCTGGACCGCGTGGGCCTGCTTTCAGAACGCTACTTTCTTTATTACGAGGAACTGGATTGGGCAGAACAGGCACGTGGCCTTCTGCCACTCGGTTTCGCACCATCCTGCGTGATCCTGCACAAGGAAGGGGCTTCTATTGGTACCGATCCGTCAGGTGGATCGGCGCTGTCGCTCAAGCACTTAAACCGGAGTCGGTTATTGTTTGCTCACCGTTTTCTACCGGGTTATTACATGCCCCTGGTGCTTGTGAACGCAATTAAACAGCCGATCAAGCTGATGCTTAAAGGCCGTTTCAAGCATGCCTATGCAGCTTTTCAAGGCATCCTTTTGGGCCTTTCTGGGAGTAATTCAAGTGTCTGATTTTAAACCACTCCCATGGGATTAACCCCCATTCGCTTACTTTGTATCGCCAGTGATATTCCTCTGCCTGCGAACTCAGGTGGTCGGGTAGATGTCTGGCGCCGTTTGCAGGCATTGAAAGCGGGGGGCGTGGAACTTGCGCTGCTGTGTTGGTATGACGTGGGGCGGTCTCAACCGCCTTCAGCGGATCTATTGGGTGAATTGGGTAACGTGTGCGCTCAAGTAAAGGTGCAGCCAATTCGCCGCTCTTTCTCCGAAGTGTTCTCGCGTTTACTGAATTTGTGGCGCATGCCCTCGCACGCAGCTGCACGTTGGGTAACCACCGATCATGCGGCGCTGATTTCATGGGCGCAGGCTTTTAAGCCCAATGCAATCTTGCTTGATGGCCTTTATGGAGGGGCTGTGGCGTTGTGGCTGAGCAAGCGGCTTCAAGTGCCTCTGCTGTTTCGCTCCCACAACATTGAGCATCGGTACATGCGTGAGCAATATGAACGGGAGTTGAACTTATCTCGACGACTCGGGCTCTTGGCCAATCTGGTTGGCCTTGCACGGTTTGAGCGGGGGATCATCCGCGCAGCCAAGCGCGTATTTGATATTTCTCTGGATGACCTGCAATTCTGGCAAGCGCAAGGGCATAAGCACGTGGAATGGTTGCCGCCCCTAGTCGATGATGATTTTGTCCGGGCAATGAGCGGTTCTGCCGCCCATGATGACTCTATTGACGTTCTCTATTTCGGGAATCTGAACACGCCAAACAATGTGGATGGTGTGCTCTGGTGGTTGGAGAAGGTGGTTAGTCAGTTACGTGTGATTCGGCCTAGTCTGCGAATTTGTGTCGCAGGTTCCAGACCTGTGGCGCAGATCGTGGACGCCACCGCACGCTTGAAGGTGAAGTTGGTCGCCAACCCAGAAAACATGGCGCCGTTGCTGAAAAGTTCGCGGGTACTGGTGAATCCTGTGTTTGCGGGTAGCGGTGTCAATATCAAAACGGTGGAGATGTTGTTTAGCCCGGCACAACTGGTATCTACCAATCAGGGGCTAGCAGGTTTGCCAAAAGAGGTAACCCAGCATTTCCGCCGTGCGGATACGTCAGAGGCATTTATTGCGGCGGTATTAGATGGTCTCGATGCTCCGATTGGTGATTACGATATGGAGCGGGTTCAGGTGCGAAGTATTTTCGTGTCTTTACAGGTAAATAGGCTGATTGGCGTGATGCTAAGTGAGGTCGAGCGATTTAGGTCAGAAAAGGTGCCAAATACACAGGCAGGGGAATTTAAGTGAGCCATTCTTTTTCCCTGCGGGTAGGAATTGACTTTCACGTAGTAGATGGAAAGTTCCAAGGTTCACGCACGCATGTGTTAGAGCTATTTGCAGAAGTTATCCGGCAGTCACCGGATATACAGTTCTATCTATTATTAGACAATCCAGATGAGTTGATAAACATATCCCCAGTGTTTTCTTTCTTCAATGTTGTACGGGTAAGAATGCCACATACAAATCCCGTTGCACGTTTGATTAAACAGCTGCCAGATATGCAGAAAAAATACAGTCTAGATGTTATTCACACACAATATATTCTGCCTATATTCTTTGATTGCAAAGGAATGGTAACAATACATGATGTATTGTTCGAGTCGCACCCACAATTCTTCCAGTATTTTTTTCGTCTGCGCTCAATGATTTTTATGCGGTATTCGGCAAAAAAAGCTGCGCATATATTCACTGTTAGCGAGTATTCCCGAGATGAAATTGCTCGGCGATATGATGTGACTGCTGACAAAATTACTGTGATACCTAATGCAGCTGATCCTAATAGATTTTTCCCTGGCGATGCAGGGTATGAGCATGTGATGGCGCGCGGCCTAAGCCCGCGTAATTATATATTGAGCGTGGGCCGACTAGAGCCACGCAAGAACCATGCAATGCTGGTGCGTGCCTATAAACAATTAGGCAATAATGCCCCGCCACTAGTTATCGTTGGGCAGAGGGATTTTTCTTACGGGGAGTTATTCAAAGAAGTAAGTAGGCTAGATCTTTCGGGCCAAGTTTTAATATTTGAGGATGCCGATGATCGGGAATTACCCGCCCTTTACCGCAATGCTCTTCTGTTTGTCTACCCAGCGCTTGCTGAGGGATTTGGCATGCCGCCATTAGAAGCACTAGCTTCTGGGGTGCCCGTTGTGTGCTCAAACTCTACGTCAATGCCAGAAGTCGTGGGGAACGCCGGACTGCTTGTTGAGCCAAATGACGAATCCGCATTGACAGAGGCAATGCGTAAGGTATTGGGTAATCCATCTTTGGCTCTTAGGCTTGTCAGTCAGGGTTTACTTCAATCGAAACAATTCAGCTGGCAGGAGTCAGCGCACCGTGTAAGAAAACAGTACTTGACGCAAATTGGGGGAGGCGCTTTATGAAGAATGTTTTTAAATGGTGGCTGGTGTTAATGCTGGCAACTATGTTGCCTGCATGTGCAACTGAAAACTCTGGCAGTGCCTTACCTAACTCAACCTATAAGATTGGTGTTTATTATTTTCCCGGATGGAAAAACAAACAACTCGGCGCACCTTCTGATTATCCATGGTTGCCAATAACAAAATTTCCTGATCGGAAGCCATTGCTAGGCTGGTATGACGAAAGCAACGATGATGTAATGCGCCAGCAACTCGATTGGATGCATTCCTACGGTATTGATTATGTCGTGTTTGATTGGTATTTTGGTTCAGATAACAAGGCATATCTGGAACATGCGCTTGCAGCTTATTTACGTGCGCCTAACCGTGATCGCGTGAAATTCTCCATTCTCTGGTCCAATCATGGCAAAGCGCTTAAAAGTAAAGCGCATTGGGAATCGATGGTCAAATATTGGGTGAAATATTACTTCCCACGCCCAGAGTTTTTCCGTTTAGATGAAAAACCCGTCGTATACATTTTTTATGCGGATTATCTAAAGCAGCAAGCGGCTTCTTTTGGAATATCAACCAAAGAATTATTCGATAATGCACAAGAATTGGCTCGGGCAGCAGGCTTCCCCGGTATAAACTTTGTTGCTGGAACAGGCGCTAGCACGCCGATGATTAATTCATATGCTAAGGCTGCAGGTTACGAGGCATTCTCTGCGTATAACTTCCATCGTGGGCCAAACGATTTGTTGCCTTCCCATAGTTATGAAGAGCTTGATAAAGGGTATCGAGGGCATTGGAAACGATTTGCTGAGGTGGGAAACCTGCCACTAATTGTTCCAATGACGTCTGGCTGGGACAAACGTCCCTGGGGGGGGAGCAAAGACCCTTGGCATGACAATTCTTTGGCCAAGCCTGTGGAGTTCAGAAAACATTTGGAGGCTGCTAAGGCATTTATTGATTCCAATCCGACAATAACTCGAGGTATGGGGGTTATTTGTTGTTGGAATGAGTACGGGGAGGGGTCTTTCATAGAGCCGACTGAAAATATGGGCTTCAGTTTCCTCGAACAAGTACGTGATGTTTTTGGAAATCCCGCTCAATGAATGAACGAGTATTACGTATTCTGGGCACGCGTGGCGTGCCCGCTGCCCATGGTGGCTTTGAAACCTTCGCCGAACATCTGGCGCCTTATCTGGTGGATCACGGTTGGCTGGTGACGGTGTATTGCCAGGAAGACGGCACCGGCCCGGTTTTTGAGGATGACTGGCATGGCGTGCGCCGGGTGCGCATGCCCGTTGCCACCCAGGGGGCTGCCGGCACTATTGTTTTCGACTGGAAATCCACCGTGCATGCTGCAAGGGAAAAAGGTCTGCTGCTGACCCTGGGCTACAACACGGCGGCTTTCTCCGCGTTGTACCGCCTCAAGGGCTTGCGCAACGTCATCAATATGGATGGTGTGGAGTGGCGCCGCCAGAAATGGGGTAGTGTTGCCAAGCTATGGTTCTGGCTTAACGACTGGGCTGGCTGCTGGCTGGGCAACCATTTGGTTGCAGACCACCCTGAAATCAAGCGCCATCTCAGTACCCGGGTACGCCTCGGCAAGATCACCATGATTCCCTATGGCTCTGACCGAGTGGATATAGCCAGCCCGGAGCCCATTGCGCCATATGGGCTGACTCCCGGTACCTATGCCATCCTTATCGCCCGGGCCGAGCCGGAAAACTCGATTCTGGAAGTGGTGCAGGCCTGGTCGAGTGAAAAGCGGAATTGCAAGCTGGTGGTGCTGGGCAAGTACGACCCGAACCATGCTTACCAAAGGGCGGTTAAGGATGCAGCATCGGATGAAGTGCTGTTCCCTGGCGCCATCTACGACAAGGCGGTTGTTCAGGCCTTGCGCTTCCATGCCCGGTTTTATGTGCATGGCCACCAGGTGGGGGGCACCAATCCCTCCCTGGTGGAAGCGCTGGGTGCGGGCAATGGGGTTCTGGGCCACGACAACCCCTATAACCGCTGGGTGGCGGGGGTTGCCGGGGTGTATTTCAAGGATGCGCAAACCTGTGCCCAGGCCATTACGCGTCTGCTGGGCGACCCAGAGTTGTTAGGCCGGTTGCAGGCGGCAAGCCGGGCTCGCCATGCAGAAGCCTTTACCTGGGAGAAGATTCTGGGGGATTACGAAAAGCTGTTACTGACCTGGGCAGGTTGATAGTAGAACTCTAGATCATCACCAGGGGGTACATGCCAATTGCCCGATGTGACCTGCCCACCCGTTGCAGTTCACTAGAGTTGGGGAAAGCGTTAAGGGTTAGCTTTGCATGTAATTGCCTTGGCAGATCAGCAGTTACGCCCTCATTCTATTCGGCCGGCTCACCAATCTGGTCCTCGGATTGGCTCCTTGCTTTCGCACCGGCCTGTCGGCCTGCCTGGGTGACCTTCTCCAGGGCTTCCCTGATCTGCTCCCAGTCCTTGGCACGCAGGCCTTCCGCCAGGGCTAGCGAAGCGTCGCGCCGCTCTTCCGCGTATTGGCGTACCCGGGCGAGAGCGGAGGCCGAGGGCGCGGTGGGGTCCAGGTGCAACCTGGACAGGCTATGGAAACTGTCGGCGTATGGGCTGGCGACGCTGGATTCGACCCGGCCGGCCAGTTCGTCAAAGCTGGCCCCTTGGCGAGCGCTGCCCAGGATGGCTTCGAGTTGGGCGGCGATGCGGGCATCTTCCCCAATAAAAGCGTGGATTTCGCCCCGGGCCTGGACTTCTTCGCTCCAGCGGTAACGGGGCTGGGGCATGAACCCGACCATGAGGACAACCCATAGCGAGAACAAGGTAGCGGCCGCCCAACGGCTACGGGCAGGCGCGACCCTATCGCCATTGCTTGCCCTGGCCAGGACCACCCCAGTCAGCAGTCCGCCCAGCAGGCCACCGATGTGGGCGGCGTTGTCGATGCCCTCGATGGTGAAACCCAGCAGGATGGCAAAGGCGGAAAATAGGGCTGCACCCCAGAGCAATTGCCGATGTTCGCGGGATTCGTTCCTGTGCTTGGTCAGCCAAAGGTGGACCATGAGGGCGCCGTAGATGCCGAAGATGGCGCCCGAGGCGCCGCCGGAAACGGCCCGGTCGCCCTGGATGATGAGGGACAGGAGGTTGCCCGCCAGACCGGAGGCGAAATACACCAGCAAGAACCGGCCGCTGCCGTACATCCGCTCCACCAGTCTGCCGCCGTCCCATAGCGAGAGCATGTTCATGCCCAGGTGGAACAGGCCGAAGTGCAGGAACAGGGCACTGCCCAGGCGCCACCATTCTCCGTCCTTGGTGGCGGGGCCGAAATTGGCCCCCCAGGCAAGCTGGACGTCGTTGGAGGTATGCCAATACCCTGCCCCAGCCCATACCATGGCGGCGAAGACCAGGCAGTTTGCGGCGATGAGCAGGCCCGTGGCGGGGATGCGCGGCTGGCGATCCTTGAGTCTTGGGAGCAGCGTTGGGCGGAAAGGCACGGGTCGGTAGGGCCGCAAAAGTATTGGGATCAGCGAAGCCGGCAAAAAAATCCCGGCGCGAGGCCGGGAGAGGTGTGACTACATGGAGACACTCCTTGGAGGGAGTGCCTGACCTATCGGCACTTGCCGGATAGAACTTTAGGGAGACGCAGAACAAATGCAAGTTCCTCCCCCCCGTCCGGCGTGGACGCCAGCCATTCCACCAGATGGTATTGGCCCGGCCTGAGCTGCCAGAGGGCGTATTCCCTGGGTAGCGCCGGCACCAGGCCACCGACTTCGTGGTCGTGGATGGCCAGTTCACCGCCCTGCCAGAAATGGCCCAGAACGTCCTCCAGGGGCTCGGACTTTTCCAGGCGAAGACAATCCCGACCGTCCGGCGCCCTGTGGGCGGAGGCCAGGTCATGCCAGCTGGCCCAGGTGCGTCCGGCCAGGTCCCCGGCCATGTCGCCCAGCCAGGCACGGCGCTGAAAATCAGCGCGCTGCCCCACCAGTTGCTGGCCCAGCAGGTTGCAGAACAGGAAGGCGGCGTCCGGATATGCCTGGGCAAGACGAGTGAAGCCCTGGGGCCGGGCCACCTGGAAGTCCGAATTGAAGCGAATGCCCAGGCCGGGAAAGCGCCGTGACAGGATGAACCGGGCAAGGCCGTCGGGCTCCAGAGCCGTGACGCGGTCAAAGCGGCTCAGGAACGCCAGGTCCAGGGCGTAGCCCCCGCTGGGGCCCACCAGCACCAGATGGGACTCGGCGGGCCGCCAGCGGGACAGCCACTGGCGCACCTGGTCATGGAAAGGGCGCCACAGGCCCTTGCCATGGCGCCAGGCGCGCAGGTGATAGACCAGGCCGCCGCTGGGATGGAGCCAGGACATGGGATGTCAGCCGGCAAACACCAGCCTGGCCACGTCCCGGTAATGCTTGACGAAGTGGGCTTCCAGGCCCGCCTTCACGTAATCCGGCAGGCGCTCGAAGTCCGGCTGGTTGGCGGCGGGCAGGATCAGCTCGTGGATGCCGACCCGCTTGGCGGCGATGACCTTCTCCCGGATGCCCCCCACGGGCAGCACCTTGCCGGTGAGGGTGAGCTCGCCGGTCATGGCCAGGGGGCGATCGATCTTCTGGTTGCGGGCCAGGGACAGCAGAGCCGTGGCCATGGTGATGCCGGCGCTGGGCCCATCCTTGGGGGTGGCGCCTTCCGGCACGTGCAGGTGCACGAAGGCCTCGTCGAAGAACTTCACGTCCGCCTGGTAAAGCTTCAAGTGGCTGGAGATGTAGCTGTAGGCGATTTCGGCGGATTCCTTCATCACGTCCCCCAGCTGGCCGGTGAGCTTGAAGCCCCGGTTGAGGGTGTGGACCTTGGTGGCCTCGATGGTGAGGGTGGCGCCCCCCAGGGGCGTCCAGGCCAGGCCGGTGATGACGCCCACGCCGGTCATGGGCTTCTCCGGCAGGTAGGGCGGGTCGGTGAGGAAGGTGTCCAGGTTGTCGGTGTTGACGTGGAGTTTGTCCGCTTCCTGGCGCACGATCTTCACCACGGACTTGCGGATGACCTTGCCCAGGTTCATCTCCAGCTGGCGCACCCCCGCTTCCCGGGCGTAGCCCTCGATGATCTTGCGTATGGCGGCGGCGGTGATGCTGACCTGGCCCCGCTTGAGCCCCGACTTCTTGAGCTGTTTGGGCCACAGGTGGTGGCGGGCGATGGCCACCTTCTCCTCCATGAGATAGCCGGAGAGGCGGATGGTCTCCATGCGGTCCAGCAAAGGCGCTGGAATGGTGTCCAGCTGGTTGGCTGTGCAGATGAACAGGGTCTTCGAAAGGTCGAAGCGCACGTCCAGGTAGTGGTCCAGGAATTCGCTGTTCTGCTCCGGGTCCAGCACCTCCAGCAGGGCGCTGGCCGGGTCCCCCTGGTAGGAGGCGCCGATCTTGTCCACCTCGTCCAGCATGATCACCGGGTTCTGGGACTCCACCTCCTTGATGGCCTGGATGAACTTGCCCGGCAGGGCGCCGATGTAGGTGCGGCGGTGGCCCTTGATCTCGGCCTCGTCCCGCATGCCGCCCACGGAAAAGCGATAGAACTTGCGCCCCAGGGCCCGGGCCACGGACCGGCCGATGGAGGTCTTGCCCACCCCCGGCGGCCCCACCAGCAACAGGATGGAGCCCGCCACCTCCCCCTTCATGGCGCCCACGGCCAGGAACTCGATGATGCGTTCCTTCACGTCGTCCAGGCCGTCGTGGTCGGCGTCCAGGATCTTGCGGGCCCGGGCCAGGTCCAGCTTGTCGCGGGTGTACTTGCCCCAGGGCAGGCAGGTGAGCCAGTCCAGGTAGTTGCGGGTGACGGTGTACTCGGGGGAGCCGTGCTCCAGGCCCGAGAGCTTGGTCATCTCCTCGTCGATCTTCTTCTCCGCATGGGGCGGCAGCTTCAGCTTCTTCACCCGGCCCCGGTACAGGTCCAGGTCCACGGTGCGGTCGTCTTTGGCGATGCCCAGTTCCTGCTGGATGGCCTTCAGCTGCTGGCGCAGGAAGAACTCCCGCTGCTGCTGGGTCATCTTCTCTTCCACCTTGGCGCGGATCTGGGTCTGGAGCTTGGCCACCTCCAGTTCCTTCTTGATCAGCACCAGCACCTTCTGCATGCGCTTGCGCAGGTTGAAGGCCTCCAGCACCTCCTGGAGCTTTTCCTTGGGGGCGGTGGTGAGGCTGGCGGCAAAGTCCGTGAGCAGGGCCGGCTCATTGGGCGAAAACCGGTTGAGGAAAAACTTGAGTTCCTCTGAATAAAGGGGGTTGAGGGGCATCAACTCCTTGATGGCGTTGATGATGGCCAGGGCGTAGGCCTTGGTCTCCTCCTCCGTGGTGTTGAGCTGGCGCGATTCGGCCGGATAGGTCACCCGGGCGAAATAGGGTGGCTTGGGCGACAGCCATTCCTGCACCTTGAAGCGGGTGATGCCTTCGGCGATGAACTGGATCTTGCCCTCGGAGCGCATGGGGTGATGCATGCGCACCAGGGTGCCCACGCCATAAAAATCCTCCGGCCGGGCGTCGTCGGAGGAATCTCCATGCACGCACACCAGGCCCACCAGGTGGTGGCCGGCGTCGCCGATGCGCTTCACGGATTCCATCCAGGGCCCCTCGTTCATGATCAGGGGCAGGGTCTGGGCCGGGAAGAAGGGCTTCTCCGTCAGGGGCAGGATATAGATGGCGGAAGGCAGGGTCTGGGCCGGCAGGTTGGGCGTGCCGCTGCCCTCCTCGGCCGGTCCGACGATCTCGCCTTCGATGGGGGTGGTGTCTTCGGTCATGCTTCTATTTGTAGGCTGTGCCAGTTACATGGGTATGGCCGAAGGGCGGTGTTTCAAGCCAGCCGTGCACCGAAAGGATTAACAGCTTTCACCCCACCATAATCCTGGCCATCGCCCAGGTCTTCCGAATAGAGGACCGTAGCGCCCAGGCGTGTTGCTGCTGCGACAATGGCGGCGTCCCAATAAGCTATCCGGTAGCGCGCCTTGACGCGCAGCGCCTCCAGCATCAGCGCAACATCGTTTTCCACCATCGGACGCAGGGCCAGCTGACGTATCGCGGACTCCGCGTCCTCATGTGTCATGGCAGGTGCAGAACCCCGCGTGGCATTGACGAAGAACTCCTGCAGCACCTGGACGGACAAACCCCAGCCCGAGCCCGCAAGAATATCTCTGGCAACCCGCTTCTTGAGGGCCTCGGCGGGGTCCGTGGAAATGGCGTACAGAAGGATATTGGTGTCGACGAAGCTAGCGGGCATGGGACTCGTCCCGGCTCAAGCGGTCACCGGCGCGAAACTCGCGGGCTTGATCCAGGGCTGCGAACAGACTGTTCGCGGCTTCAACCTCGTCACCACGAGAACGGCCGAGGCCGACGAGAAAATCCCGCACCAAGGCACTCACGGAGGTATCCCGTTCCGCTGCGGCTATGCGTGCCTGGCGATAGACCTCGTCATCGATTGAAACCGTGATGTTCTTCATGATCACTCGCAGATTCACAGACTCACATATTCACGGTATCAGTGTAGCACCGACTCCTCACCTGTCAGCCGTAGTACAACCCCATGGATTCCCGCACGTCCCGCATGGTCTCCCGGGCCAGGTCCCGGGCCTTCTCGCAGCCGTCGGCGATGACATTCTTCACCGTGTCAGGGTCCTGGGTATAGGCCCGGGCCCGCTCCTGGATGGGAGCCAGTTCCTTCAGCACGGCGTCGATGACCGGCTGCTTGCACTCGATGCAGCCGATGCCGGCGGTGGTGCAGCCCTGGCGCACCCAGGCCTTCACGTCCTCGCCGGAGTAGACCTCGTGCAGCTGCCAGACCGGGCAGCGTCCGGGCTCGCCCGGGTCGGTGCGGCGCACCCGGGCCGGGTCCGTGGGCATGGTGCGGATCTTCTTGTTCACCGCTTCCGGGTCTTCCCGCAGGGAAATGGTGTTGTTGTAGGACTTGGACATCTTCTGGCCGTCCAGGCCGGGCATCCTGGATGCGGCCGTAAGCAGGGCCTCGGGCTCGGTGAGGATCATCTTGCCGCCCCCCTCCAGGTAGCCGTACAGGCGCTCCTTGTCCCCCAGGCTCAGGTTCTGGGTTTCGGCCAGCATGGCCTTGGCGGAGTCCAGGGCCTCGTCGTCCCCCTCCTGCTGGTAGCGGGTCTTCAACTCCTGGTACAGCTTGGCCTTCTTGCCGCCAAGTTTCTTCACCGCCGCCTGGGCTTTCTCCTCATAGCCCGGCTCCTTGCCATAAAGGTGGTTGAAGCGGCGGGCGATTTCCCGGGCGAACTCGATATGGGGCACCTGGTCCTCCCCCACGGGCACCTGGTTGGCCCGGTAGATGAGAATGTCCGCGGATTGCAGCAGGGGGTAGCCCAGGAAGCCGTAGGTGGACAGATCCTTTTCCGTGAGTTTTTCCTGCTGGTCCTTGTAGGTAGGCACCCTTTCCAGCCAGCCCAGGGGGGTCATCATGGACAGCAGAAGGTGCAGTTCCGCGTGCTCGATGACCTCGGACTGGATGAACAGGGTGGCCTTGGAGGGATCCACGCCGGCGGCCAGCCAGTCGATGACCATTTCCCAGGTGCTGTCGTGGATGGTGAGGGGGTTGTCGTAGTGGGTGGTGAGGGCATGCCAGTCGGCCACGAAGAACAGGCACTCGTACTCGTGCTGGAGGCGGATCCAGTTTTTCAGGACGCCGTGGTAGTGGCCCAGGTGGAGGCTGCCCGTGGGGCGCATGCCTGAGAGAACGCGATCAGCATACATAATGTATTCAGCGGGTTAGGGAATGATATTGAAAATTTTCAAAAGCACTTGCTCCACCGTCTGGTAGAAGGGGCCGATGATCAGGCCCAAAACACCGGTGGCCAGCAGGCCGATGAGAATGAACAGGCCATAGGGCTCCACCTGGGCCAGCTTGTAGGACCATTTGTGGGGCAGCAGGCTCACGGCGATGCGCCCACCGTCCAGGGGTGGAATGGGCAACAGGTTCAGGGTGGCCAGGATGGCGTTGATGGTCACGCCCGCCATGCCCATGAGGGCCAGGGGGTGGGAGTAGGCGCTGGGCACGGAAAAGGCGAACTTGATCATGGCGGCCCAGAACACGGCCATGGCCAGGTTTGCCAGGGGCCCCGCCGCCGCTACCCAGAACATGTCTTTCTTGGGATTGCGCAGGTTGCCGAAGTTCACCGGCACGGGCTTGGCCCAACCGAACAGGATGCCTCCCAGGACGATGGTGATGGCGGGGACGATGATGGTGCCCACCAGGTCGATGTGGCGCAGGGGATTCACGCTGATGCGGCCCATCATCTGGGCGGTGCGGTCGCCGAAGCGCAGGGCGGCATAACCGTGAGCCGCCTCGTGCAGGGTGATGGCGAAGATCACCGGCAATGCGAACACCGCAATCTTTTGTATCAGGTTAAGTTCCAACTATAAACCCTTGTTAAAAGCCAAGTTTTTCCGGATCACCTGCCCCTGTGCGGAGCAATTCCGGCGGGTCCACGTGGAGGTCGATGACCGTGGTGGGAGTCAGGCTGCAGAACCCGGACTCCAGTATGACATCCACCCGGTTGCCCAGCCGTTCGTTGATCTCGTCCGGGTCATTGAGAGGGTACTCGTCCCCCGGCAGCTGCAGGGTCACGGACAGGATGGGTTCTCCCAACTCCTCCAGGAGCATGGCCACCACATGGTTATCCGGCACCCGCAGGCCGATGGTGCTGCGCTTGGGGTGCTGCAGGCGGCGGGGCACTTCCCGGGTGGCTTCCAGGATGAAGGTGTAGCCACCGGGGGTGGCCGCCTTGAGGATGCGGTACTGCTTGTTGTCCACCCGGGCATAGCGGGCGATCTCCGACAGGTCCCTGCATACCAGGGTGAAATGGTGCCGGTCGTCCACGCCCCGGATGAGGCGGATTCGCTCCATGCCTTCCTTGTTGCCGATCATGCAGCCCAGGGCATAGCAGGAGTCCGTGGGATAGACCATGACGCCGCCGCGACGCAGGATGCGCACCGCCTCCTTGATGAACCGCTCCTGGGGGTTGTCCGGATGCAGGTTGAAGGTCTGTCCCATGGCTGCCGCACCACTCACCAACGGGACCAGACGGGGGTGCAGCGGGAAGGCAGGTGCATGGGCTGCCCCATGATGCTGCCCAGCTCCCGGCCGCCTTCCCCGGGGGCGTGGAAATCCGAGCCCACGGAGGCCAGCAAACCGAATTCCACCGCCAGGTCGGCAAAATAAGGCACCTGGTCGGAGGGCTGGCTGCCCGTGACCACCTCGATGCCCTCTCCGCCCGCGTCCCGGAACTCGGCCAGCAGCAGACGAAGTTTTTCTGAACCGAACTTGTAGCGCCCCGGGTGGGCGATGACTGCCTGGCCGCCGGCGGCGTGGATCCAGTTCACGGCCTCCTCCAGGCTGGCCCATTCGTGGGACACGTAGCCCGGCTTGCCCTTGACCAGGTATTTCCTGAACACGGTCTTCACGTCCTTCACCACCCCCTCTTCCACCAGGAAGCGGGCGAAATGCGTCCGGCCGATGAGCTCCGGGTTGATGGCCTGGGCATAGGCACCCTCCAGGGCGCCATGGATGCCGATCCTGGCCAGTTCCTGGGCCATGCGCTGGGCCCGCAGGCGGCGGCCGCCCCGGTTCTGCGCCAGGCCCTGTCGGAGAACGGCGTCCTCCGGGTTAACGTGCAGGCCCACGATGTGTACCGTGGCCTTGCCCCAGGTGATGGAGATTTCCACCCCGGGCACCAGCTTCAGGGCACTTCCTTCCGTGGCCTTGCGCGCATTTCCCAGCCCGGCAAGCTCGTCGTGATCCGTTAGGGCCAGGAAGTCCACCCCCTGGGCGATGGCCCGCTGCACCAGGGCCACGGGGGTCAGGACACCGTCCGAGGCGGTGGAATGGCAATGTAGGTCGTATACCGGCATGAACACGCGGCCCCGGACAATTCCCGGCCGCGCCCTTGTGACTGAGCTGGCAATCATAGCAAAATGCCCGCGCCCGCCCGTTACAGCGTGGGCGTTTTCCAACATTCAGCGGTGATCCAGTTGAAATTCCTGTTCGATCTATTCCCCATCATCCTGTTCTTCGTCGCCTACGAACTGGGCGAGATGTTCCCGGAACAGGCCAACGCCATCCTGCTGGCCCTGGGCGTGCAACTGGAAAGCGCCACCAAGCCCGGCGTGTTCCTGGCCACCCTGGTGGCCATCGCGGCCACCTTCATCCAGCTGGGCTGGGCCTGGCTCAAATACCGCAAGATCGACACCATGCTCTGGGTGTCCCTGGTGCTCATCGTCGGGTTTGGCGGCCTGACCCTGTTCCTCCACGACGAGACCTTCATCAAGTGGAAGCCCACGGTGCTGTACTGGATCTTCGCCCTGGCCCTGGGCCTGGCGCCACTGCTTTTCGAGCGCAACCTGATCCGCGTGATGATGGAAAAGCAGCTCAGCCTGCCTGACGAGGTGTGGGCCAAGCTCAACCTGGGCTGGGCAGGTTTCTTCGCCTTCATGGGCGTGGCCAACCTTTACGTGGCCCTCAACTACTCCACGGACGCCTGGGTCAACTTCAAGATGTTCGGCTCCCTGGGGCTCATGCTGGTCTTCGTGATCGGCCAGACCCTGTACCTTTCCCGGCACATGGATGCCATGGATGAAAAAGAAGGCATAAAGGAAAAGGAATGAACCTGTTTTACGCCATCGTCGGCGAGGACGTGCCCGACAGTCTGGAAATGCGGCTTTCCGCCCGACCCGCCCACCTGGAACGCCTGAACAGGTTGAAGGACGAAGGCCGCCTGCTGCTGGCCGGCCCCTTCCCCGCCATCGACAGCCCGGACCCGGGGCCCGCCGGCTTTTCCGGCAGCCTCATCGTCGCTGCCTTCGAAAGCCTGGAAGCGGCCCAGGCCTGGGCTGACGCCGACCCCTACATGGCAGCGGGGGTATATGCCCGCGTAAGCGTGAAACCCTTCAAGCGGGTGTTGCCTTGACCGCGCCAGCAACGGACACCATCACGGAAATGAAGGCCCGCCTGGCCGGCCTCGACCCCCAGCATGTGGAGGTCGTGGACGAATCCGCCCTCCACGCGGGCCACGCCGGGGCCCGTTCCGGTGGCGGGCATTACCAGCTCACCATCATCTCCGCCGCCTTCGCCGGGCAGAACGCCGTGGGCCGCCACCGCCTGATCTACCAGGCCCTGGGAGACCTGATGCGCGGCCGCGTCCACGCCCTGTCCATCACCGCCCTGACGCCGGAAGAACTCTAGCCCCGCCGGAACTCCCAGGCCCAATAGACGTCCATCCCGCAGACATTGTTTTTCCCATGCAAAGGAACACCATGCACCGTTCGCTTCTAGCAGTGCCCCTCCTGGCCAGCCTGGCCTTCTCCGCCCTGGCCGCCGACGCCCCCGCCCGGCAGGAGGCAGATCCCAAGGCCCCATTCGCCGTGGTGAACGGCGTGGCCATCCCCGCCATCTACGCCGAATTCGTGCGCCAGAACCGCCTGGCCCGCAACATGCCCGCTGAACTGCTCTCGGAGGAATCCCTGCGGGAAGCCTTGGTGGCTTCGGAACTGATGGTCCAGGAGGCATTGAAAAAGGGCCTGGACAAGGAACCCACCGTGGCCGCCGCCCTGGAGTTCCAGCGCCGGGAAATTCTGGGCAAGGCCGCCCTGGAAGACTACGCCCGCAAGAACCCGGTGAGCGAGGAACTCGTCCAGGCCGAATACGACAAGGCCAAGGTCAAGGCCGGCGAGAAGGAATATCGCGCACGCCATATACTGGTAAAAACCGAAAAGGAAGCGAAGACGCTCCTGGCCCAGCTGAAGAAACCCAAGGTCAAGTTCGAGGATCTGGCCAGGAAGTATTCGAAGGACAGCTCCGCCAAGAACGGGGGAGACCTGGACTGGACCCTGCCCGCCAACCTGGTGCCGGAATTCGCCCAGGCCATGACCGCCCTGAAGAAAGGGGAGACGTCATCCGTGCCGGTCCAGACCAAGTTCGGCTGGCACATCATCCGCCTGGACGACGTGAGGGACCTGGCCTTCCCCCCTTATGACCAGATCAAGGGGCGCATCGCCGGCCAGCTGCAGCAACTGGCCATCCGCCGGCATCTCCAGGCCCTGCGGGCGGAAGCCAAGGTGGAATAAGGTAGTTGCAAGTTGCAAGTAAATGCGTAGTTGCCCCGGCGAAGGCCGGGGTTGTGATCTTCTGTTTGCCTTGAACCGGCCTGTGCCTGAATGACCGTGATATGGCCAGATGCTATGGGTTTTACTTGAAACTTGCGGGCGCGTAGCGCCGACCTTGCCCCTTGCAACTACCTTTCAAACGTCGCAGGCCCCGCCCGGAATCACCGCCACGGCCTTGCCATATTCCATGCAGGCCAGGTTCTTCAGCACGGCCCGCAGGCGCTCCATGACGTTGGCCAGAGTGGATTCGATCACCTCCGGGGATATGCCCTGGGCGCTG
This sequence comes from Thiobacillus sp., assembly GCA_024235835.1. Taxonomy (NCBI): domain Bacteria; kingdom Pseudomonadati; phylum Pseudomonadota; class Betaproteobacteria; order Nitrosomonadales; family Thiobacillaceae; genus Thiobacillus; species Thiobacillus sp. The sequence continues at coordinate 591,460 of JACKLQ010000001.1, forward strand.
TCGCCCCGACCCGCGGCCCAGTTCACCGATACCGCCACGGCGGCATAGCAGAGACCAATTTCCTTCGCCAGATAGGCCTCTGGCATCCCTGTCATGCCCACCATGTCGGCGCCGTCCCGGGCCAGGCGGTCGATCTCCGCCTTGGTTTCCAGGCGCGGTCCCTGCACGGCGGCATACACCCCACCGTCCAGATAGACTTCCCCGGCCCGGTCCAGGGCAGCCCCGCAGCGCTGGCGCATGTCCTGGCAGTAGGGCCAGGTGAAATCCTCGTGACTCACGGGCTTGCCGTCGTATTCGGCAAAGGTGGATTCCCGCCCGTGGGTGTAATCGACGATCTGGTCCGGCAGACAGAGCCGCCCCGGCCCCAGGTCAGGGTGGATGCCACCCACAGTGGCCACGGACACCACGTGGCTCACCCCCTGGTTGTGCAGGGCCCAGATGTTGGCGCGGTAGTTCACCAGATGGGGCGGAATGGTGTGGCCATAGCCGTGTCTGGCCAGGAAGACGATGGGATGTCCGTCCAGGTCACCGAAGGTCAGTGGGCCTGAAGGCTCGCCGTAGGGTGTGCGGATGACCTGCCTGTGGGTGACCGACAGGCCGGGCAGTTTGGTGAGACCAGTGCCGCCGATGATGCCGAGCATGTTGTTCATTCTTCCCTCAAAGCGTAGATGGCGGGCAGGTTGCGCCATAGGCCGTAGGCGTCCATGCCCATGCCGAACACGTAGCGGTTGGGCAGGGTCAGGCCCACGAATTCCGCCTGCACGGGTTTCTCGTGCCCCAGGTCCTTCTCCGCCAGCACGGCGATCCACACCTCCGCCGCGCCCATGTCCAGCAGCTTGGCCTTGGCCGCCGCCAGGGTATGGCCCTCGTCCAGGATATCGTCCATGAGCAGCACGCAGCGCCCCTTGACTTCCTTCTTCGGCAGTGCCGACCACTCGATCTCGCCGCCCCGGGTGCCGTTCCGGTAACGGGTAGCGTGCAGGTAGTCGAACTCCAGGGGAAATGCCAGGCGCGGCAGCAGCTTGCCGGCGAAGACCACGGCGCCCCCCATGACGCACAGGGCCAGGGGCATGCGGTCCGCCAGTGCGTCGGTGATACGGGCGGCCAGGCGGTCCAGGGCCAACTCGATTTCCGTGGCCCCCACCAGCAGGTCCGCCTTGTTGATCAGGTTCCAGGCCATGTTGCGATCCATGTTCACAAAATGCTGCGCTGGCGCCGGGCCTCGTAGAGGCAGACGCCGGCGGAAACAGAGACGTTCAGGCTTTCCACCTGGCCGAACATGGGGATGCGCACCAGCATGTCGCAATGCTCCCGGGTAAGGCGTCGCATGCCCGCGCCCTCGGCACCCAGCACCAGGGCGGCGGGCACGGAAAAGTCCGCGTCCATGAGGGTTGCGGGTGCGGAATCGTCGGTGCCGATGAGCAGGACGCCCTTGTCCTTCAACTCCCGCAGGGTGCGGGCCAGGTTGGTGACGGTGATGTAGGGCACGGAATCCGCCGCGCCGCTGGCGGCCTTCATGGCCACGGCGGAGAGGCCGGCGGAACGGTCCTTGGGGGCGATGACGGCATGGACGCCAAAGGCATCGGCGCTGCGCAGGCAGGCCCCCAGGTTGTGGGGGTCCGTGACCCCGTCCAGCACCATGAGCAGGGCCGGCTCGGCCAGACCTTCCAGCACCTCGTCCAGGTCTTTGGCCAGCTGGATGGGGTCGGCCATGGCTACCACGCCCTGGGACTTGCCCCGGGCCATCTCTTCTATTCGCGCGGCGGGGGCCATCACTACCCGCACGCCCTTGTCCTCTGCGAGTTTGTGGAACTCCTTGGCCCGCTTGTCCTTGCGGGCCTCGTCCAGGTAGATGACCTGGAGGCTTTCCGGGTGATGCCGCAGACGGGCTGTAATGGCGTGAAAACCGTGTATGAGAGACCGCTGGCTCATGATTTCTCGATAAGTCCTGCCCTAGCGAGGGCGCTTATGACAATGAGGGGAAGTTTCGGTGAAAGCCAACCTGCCGGCGGGCAGGTTAACCAAGCTTGGGGAGCGGCCGCAGCCAAAGCCGTGGGTCAGGGTGCTTGGGGTCATGCGAATGGATTCTTGATCAATAGCCTGGATTCGATCACCTGATCGTGCTGCATGTCCTCGCTTACCAGGGTTTCGGCGCCACATTCAAGGGCAGCAGCCAGGATCAGGCTGTCATAGTAGGAATAGCCATATCTGACACCAAGCCGCAGTGCATGGGCGATAGTAGCCTGGGTTACCAAATGGACAGCACAGGCACTTCCGACTTCCTTCACAACCTCCGAAATCGCTTCGTAGTCCAGCTTGAACTTGCGCCGCAGAACGTTGGCTAGTTCCGAAAGTACCTGGGTGCTGACCCAGGGCCTTTCATGCGCACGCATCAGGGATTCAGCGACCGTGCGTCTATCCGGCTCGTCTCCAGAGTAAAGGTAGATGGCAATGTTGCTGTCGACGAATACCTTAACGGTCATTGGCCTCTTCCCGGTCAAACTTGAACCCGCGAGTGTTCAAGGAAATTGCCTTGAAAGTTGGCGCAGGAGCCGTCTTGCCCGGATCGTCCTCTGCCAGGAGGATAACCCTGACCTTGCGTCCATTCCATGGTGCCAAGTCAGGAGGAAGGTCAACCACATTGTCATGGGGTGTGCTCTTGAATTCCACCGCCTGCATGTCGCACCTCGTCGAAGTCACACTCGGATTTTCACCTATTTTGCCGCCGTTTACGCTTCGCGGCAGAGTCAGGTTTAAGGCCACTCCCCTCCTCCACCAGGGCGAAATCGATACGGGATGTCTCGATGTCCACGCTTACCACGCGGATGCGCACCTTGTCCCCCAGCCGATAGCGGCGGCCGGTGCGCTCGCCCATCATCTGGTGGCGGGCGGCGTCGAAGTGGAAGTAGTCGGAGCCTAGCTCTGACACGTGGACCAGGCCCTCCACGAACACCTCGTTCAGGGCGACGAACACGCCGAAGCTCACCACGGCGGAGATGACGCCGTCGAACTCCTCGTTGATCTTGTCCTGCATGAAGTAGCACTTGAGCCAGGCCACCACGTCCCGGGTGGCGTCGTCGGCCCGGCGCTCGGTCATGGAACAGTGGGCGCCGATGTTTTCCCAGTCGCCGGGGGCGTAGGTCTCGTTCCTCAGGCAGGCCTTGATGCCCCGGTGCACCATCAGGTCCGGGTAGCGGCGGATGGGTGAGGTAAAGTGGGTGTAGGACTCGTAGGCCAGACCGAAATGGCCCACGTTCTCCGGGCTGTATTGGGCCTGGCGCAGGGAACGCAGCAACACGGTCTGGAGCAACTGCTCGTCGGGCCGTCCCTTGATCTTGGCCAGCAGCTCTGCATAGTCCTTGGCGTGGGGGTCTTCCCCGCCTGTGAGGAAGAAGCCGAATTCCGCCATGAACTCCTGCAGGGCCTTGAGCTTGTCCGGCGTGGGGCCCTCGTGGACCCGGTACAGGGCCGGGTGCTTCTTCTTCTGCAGGAAGTCGGAGGCGCACACGTTGGCCGCCAGCATGCATTCCTCGATGACCTTGTGGGCGTCGTTGCGGGCGTAGGGGATGATGCGCTCGATCTTGTCTTGCTCGTCGAACAGCATCTTGGTTTCCAGGGTCTCGAAGTCGATGGCCCCCCGCTTGCTCCGGGCCTTGAGCAGCACCTTGAACAGCTTGTACAGGTTCTCCAGGTTGGGCAGCAGCCAGGCCTGGTCCTTGGGCGGCTTGCTGGCGTCGGACAGCCAGTCCCACACCTGGGTGTAGGTGAGCCGTGCCTTGGAATGCATCACCGCCGGGTAGAAGCGGTATTTCTTGATGCTGCCGGTGCTGGCCACCTCCATCTCGCAAACCATGCACAGACGATCCACCTTGGGATTGAGCGAACAGAGCCCGTTGGAGAGTTCCTCCGGCAACATGGGGATGACCCGGCGGGGAAAGTACACGGAGTTGCCCCGGTCGTAGGCCTCCCGGTCCAGGGGGGCGCCAGGCTTCACGTAGTGGGACACGTCGGCGATGGCCACCCACAGGCGGAATCCCCTGCCCTCGGGCTGGCAGTAGACGGCGTCGTCGAAGTCACGGGCGTCCTCGCCGTCTATGGTCACCAGGGGCAGTTCCCTCACGTCTTCCCGCTCCAGGCCAGCCTCGGGAGCCAGGTCCTTCTTCACCACGCTCTTGGGCAGCTTCCTGGCCTGGGCCAGCACGTCCTCCGGAAAGTCGTGGGGCAGGTCGTGCTTGCGCAGGGCAATCTCGATCTCCATGCCCGGGTCGGCATAGTTGCCCAGGATCTGGGTCACCTTGCCCACGGGCGGAGCCTGCTTGGTGGGCTGGGCAGTGACCTCCAGCATCACCACCTGGCCGGAACTGGCGCCCATGTCCGCGTGGTCCGGAATGAGGATGTCCTGGCTGATCTTCTTGTTCTCCGCCACCACCCACTGGTAGCCCCGTTCCCGGTACAGGCGGCCCACCAGGGTGGTATTGGCATGCTCCAGGATTTCCACCACCTTGCCTTCCTTGCGGCCCCGCCGGTCCTGGCCGTGCTCCCGCACCATGACCCGGTCACCATGCAGGACGCCGCGCATCTCCTTCTCGGGCAAATACATGTCGCCGGATTTGTCGTCGGGCACAAAGAACCCGAAGCCGTCCTGATGGCCTTCAACCCGGCCGCTCTTGACCTCGATCTTCTCCGGCAGGCACAAAGCGCCCCGGCGGTTGAACAGCAATTGGCCATCCCGCTGCATGGCCCGCAGGCGGTTGAAGAAGGTGTCGTATTCCTCGGTCTCCAGGCCCAGGCGGAAGGCCAGGTCCTCGGCGTCCACTGGCTCGCCCGCCTCTTCCAGGAGTTGCAGGACGAACTCGCGGCTGGGCATGGCCTGGCCGTACTTCTCGCGTTCCCGCTCCAGGTAGGGGTCCTGCCAGCGCAGGGCCTTCCTGGCTCCCTTCAGGCCACGGTGGGCACCTTTGTCGGACTTGGTTTTTGCTTGGTCTTTGGATTGGGTATCGGTGGTTTTTTTCGTTGACATGTGTTTGTTGAGATCGCTAATATGCGCGCCTTCGTTGCCCAGATGGCGGAATTGGTAGACGCACTAGGTTCAGGTCCTAGCGCCCGCAAGGGTGTGGAGGTTCGAGTCCTCTTCTGGGCACCAGGCAATAAAGAAAAGCCGGCTTTCCTGCCGGCTTTTTTCATTTGCGTCCACATCCAAACACACTCCAGCGCAGGAACGCGGCGCATGGTAACACGCCCCCAGCCGTGTCGGACTGAAGTACGACCTGCAGCGCCATGCACCTCTGCCTATCGAGTCTGATTCCAGCCAGACACCTACGGCGGGCAACCGCGTCCAGCCGAGTCCGCAAGCCATGTCCTCAACGGGAGGACCGCATCAAAGTGACCCCAGGCTGCCATTGATGGTGGTGGTGCCACCCACGCTCACCACGGTACTCGCGCTCTGCTTCTTCACGGCGCCGGTGCTGGTGATGGTGAGATTGCTGCCCACGGTGGTGGCGCCGAAGGTGGTGGGCGAATTGGTGCCGGTGGTGGTGGTGGTCAGGTTGCCCGTCACGGTGCCGGACACCACCAGGGCCCCACCGGCCCTCAGGGTGCCGGTGCCCTTGGCGTCCAGCTTGGCCGTCAGGGCGTTGTCGTCCCGCAGGTTGACGCTCTTGCCCTTGGCGGTCACGGTGGCCAACTTGTTGCCGGTCCGGTTCAGGGTGATGTTGTAGCGCACGTTGCCCGCCCCGCCCACGCCGTTGTCCGCCGTGAGGGTGGTGGCCCCGGTGGCCTTCACCGAGGCGCCGGTCACCGAGCCGATGGCGCCCTTGGTGGCCTTCACCACCAGGGTGCCCTTGGCATCCACCGTCTTCAGGTTGAGGGCCCCGGTGTCGTCCCGTACGTTGATGCTCTTGCCGGTGGCCGACACGGTGGAGAAGTTGTTGCCGGCCCGGTTCAGGGTGACGTTGTAGCGCACGTTGCTCGCACCGGAGAGACCGTTGTCCGCCTTGAAAGTGCTGGCCCCGGTGAGCTTCAGGGTCTTGCCCGTGGCCTGGGTGATGGCGCCGCCCTTTGCGGTGGCCGTGATGATGGCGCCCTGGACGTTGCCGTTGAGCTGGATGGCCCCCTTGGCGTTCAGGGTCAGGGTGCCGCTGGTCCAGGTGAGGGGATTCTTGATGGTCAGGTTGTTGGCGGCACTGCCGGTACCAGTGATGGTGCGGCTCTTCACGGTGATGAGATAACCCCGCTGGTCGCTCCAGAATTCCCCCACCAATTGGGCCACTTCACGCCCGGCCGTGGTGGTACTGCTCAAGGTCAGGTTGGAGGAGGAACGGAAGATGTGGCTGGTATCCGCCCCGGCCAGGTTGGTGACGTAGTCGCCGATGCGATTGAGGGTCTGGGTGTTGCCGTTGAACTTGGGCATCAGGTTCACAGGTGTGAGGTAGCTCCTGAGCAGGGGAGTGGTGCGGCCCTCGTAAACGAACCAGTCGTTGGTGAAGTCGAACCCGCCGAACTTGGCCTGCTGCTTCATCTCGTCGCTGAACAGGCCCGTGGCGCCAGTGGAGGTGCCGATGCCGACGCCGATGAATTTGCCTGTCGTGTTCTTGTCCCAGTAGGAGTTGGTGATGGTGCCATCGTTGTTCACGCTGTTCCTGTTCTGGCCGACCAGGCCACCGACTAAGGTGTTTGCGCCATCGACAAGGCCAGTTGCGTAAGAGGTACTAATCTGCCCGCCATCGTTCGTGCCCACCAGGCCGCCCACGTAGTAGTCGTTGCCCGTAACGCTACCGGTGGCGTATGCGTCGCTGATGGAGCTGTCGGCGTTGTACCCCACCAGGCCGCCCACGTAATCGTTGCCCCCTACGACGGCGCCGGTGGCGTAGGCGTCGCTGATGGCGCTGCCGGCGTTGCTGTAGCCCACCAGTCCGCCAACGAACTTCCCGTTCCCGGACACGGTGCCGGTGGCGTAGGCATGGCTGATGGTGCTGGCGTCGGCCAGGTACCCCACCAGGCCGCCCACGTCCAGGCCGGTGCCCGTGACGTCGCCGGTGGCGTAGGCGTCGCGGATGGCGCCGCCGCCGGAATTGATTCCCACGAGTCCGCCGACCTCGTTCTTGCCGATGACGCTGCCCGTGGCAAAGGCGTCGCTGATCGAGCCACCGCCATGCTCTCCCACCATCCCGCCCACAACCAGGTTGCCGCTGACGTTGACCGAGGCATGGACGTTGCTGACGCTGCCGTTGTTGATGTATCCCGCCAGTGCGCCCACGTTGTCGTTGCCGTCGACGCTGCCGCCCGCCAGGCCCAGGTTGCGGATGTTGCCGCCGTTCACGTAGCCGAACAGGCCCACGTTGTCCGTGCTGGCACGCGCGATGCTCAGTCCTGTAATGACATGCCCCAGACCGTCCAGGGTTCCGGTGAACTTGGTGGCGCTGCTGCCGATGGGTGCGAATCCCTCGCCGGCGTTCCAGCCCGAGGTGGCCGTGGCGTCGATATCCGCGCCCAGCACGTAACGGCCGCCCAGGCCGCCGTTGATCCCCTGCAGGTCCGTCGCCGTCGTGCTGCCCTCGGCCCCCAGGCCGGTGATGACCGTGTAGCCAAGGGTGACGCCGTCGCTGCCCAGCCTGGTGCTGAAGTTGTTGCCTGCCGGCAGGTTCACCGGGGCGTTGACGTGGTAGGTGGCCATGTTGCCCGCCGCCACCGCCCCCTGGCCGTATTCCAGGGCCAGGCTGGCTGTGCCTGAACCGAACATCTCGGCGTTGATAAGTATGTCGTTGGTGGCGTCCAGCGTCAGGGTATTGGCGCTCCAGGACACCGTGTCGTTCACCAGGATGTCGCCGCCCGTACCACTGCCGTTGACGCTCTCGATGGTCACGTTGCCGTTGCCCAGGCTGGCGGACAGCGTGGCGCCGCTCAGGTCACCGCCGCTGGCGGCGATGGTGAAGCCGTCCGGATCGATGAGCCAGGTGCCGTCCCGGCCGCCGGCGGCCCGGGTGGTGATGACCGTGCCGTTCTTCACCCTGAGGTGGGCACCCGAGGTTTCGATGAATCCGCCGTCGCCGCCGTGCGGCGCGGAAGCGTCCAGGGTGCCGGACACCCGGGTAACGCCTTCGTCCCCCCCCAGCAATTCGATGATCCCGTCGCGCTCTGCCACGGTCTGGGCCCGGATGATGCCGGTATTGTTCACCACGGTATTGAGCAGCGCGTCCTTGGCCTGGGCAGTCAGAATGACCCGTCCTCCGTCGGCCTGGATCACGCCACCGTTCCTGGCCAGGGCGTTCAGTTGCCCGGCGTTGACGTTGAAGCTCAGGAGGCTGTTGCCCGCCAGGGTGAGATCCACCCTGCTGCCCGCTCCCAGGGCGGTGGTGCCGCCGGGGGTACTGATGCTGCCGTTGTTCTCCACGCGCCGGCCGATGAAGGCCACGTAGCCGCCGGGAGCAGCCGTGATCGTGCCGTCGTTGACCACCTTGACCGTGGCTTGCCCTTGAAAGCGGTAGTTGCCTCCAAGAAAGTCGGCATCGGTAAGATCCAGGGTGGAAGCCACCAGGCCGCCCA